>JAAESX010000121.1 GCA_024228935.1 Pseudomonadota bacterium | reverse complement strand
GTCCTCGCCGGTCTCCACCTTCCAGCTGCCGGGGATGTCGACCTTCACCTTCGCCGGGTCGTGGGGGTAGGTCTTGGCCTGGGTCGTCGCGCAGACGAGGACCAGGCTGAGGGCGAGGAGGACGGAGATAGCAGGACGCAAGGGGCTGCTCCCGAGTCGGCGATGTCGGACGTGTGCCACCCATGGTATCTGGAGCCGACGACATCGACGACCCCTGGCCCGGAGCGCTCCGTGAACCCGCTCATCGACGACCGCCTGGTGCGGTTCCTGCTCGACGCCGTGCACCCGGCCGAGCCGCTCTGCGCGCTGCCAGCCTTCTCGGACCACGACGCCGAGACCTTCTCGCTGTACATCGACGCCTGTCGTCGGCTCGCCCAGGACCAGCTCTACCCGGCCTACCGGGCGATGGACCTCGCCCCCCCCGAGCTCGCCGACGGTCGCGTCACGGTGCACCCGGTGATGCAGGAGCTCTGGCCGCGCATGGTCGAGCTGGGCCTCATCGTCGCCGCCC
>JAAESX010000120.1 GCA_024228935.1 Pseudomonadota bacterium | reverse complement strand
GCACTCGCCGGCCATCACCGGCGCGTCGAGCGTGCGAATGCTTGTCGTGTAGCAGTTCTCCCAGTCGTCCATGGTCAACAGGCCGCACTCGATGGTCCACGCGCAGGCCTCGCGCGCCATGTTGTAGCGCACCTGGTCGATGTCGCCGGCGTCGGCGCAGCCGGTGTCGACAGGCTCGGGGTGGTTGCGGCAGGTAAGGGCGGTCAGCAGGAGCAAGAGCATCAGTAGTTGCGCTCCTCGCAGACGTAGAACACGCCCCACAGCCCAGGTTTGGTGCTGTCGCAGCTGAACTCTCCACCCTCCCAGTGCTCAAGGTACTCCCGAGCCGCGCACCAATCGAGGCAGAACGGGGTGTCGTCCCGGATCACAGGCCCGATGTGGCTGTTGTCGACGCAGTGGTATTGCCCGTACGGGTCGTCCTGCACTTCATCAACACACGCCACGGCCCAGGCACAGTCCGCCGCGACGAGGCGACTGAACATCACGTGGATGTCCCCCGGCTGATCGCAGCTCGATGGGGCCGTATCGTTGAGAGGTACGGAGTCTGATTCGGGTTCGCATCCAACAAGCAGGAGCACTAGCCCTCGCACACGTTCTCCCGGTCATGGCGGACTGGGGCAGGCAGCTCGTCTCCACCAGTGAATGTGTTCACCGCCGGCTGGACACAGTCAGCGGCAAACCCGAAGTTGCAACCTAGGACATTCACCTTGGGCCAAACAGCCACGCCCCAGTCGACGACAATCTCGGCTGTACCGGTCGTTCCGGCGACCGCGGGGGCAGACGAGAGCTCAAGAATCACCTCGGCCTTCACGTTCTGAAGCGCGGCTTGGTCGGCGGTTGTCATCAGGCCCCATAGCCGCGGATCGATATTCGCCTGGATCACAGCCCCAACAGGAACGCCCGTCCAGGTGAATGTGTCCACCCCATCGAAGGCTGTCGCGCAGTCGGTGTTGAGTTCGAGCCGCGTCCCAGATCCGATCGTCTCGACGGACGGTGTCACCGTCGGAGCGCCCCCAGCCACCGCGCTGAGCTCAAGCGCGTCACAGAACCCGGTCCCCTCCTTGCTGCTGCCGTCGAGCACCACCTCGCAGACATTCCCGGTCCCATCCACGATGTTGAAGCTGTAGTCGTCCTGAAAGTAGAGGACCGGCACGCCGCCCTCGTCCCAGACGAGCAGTTCGGTCTCCACCTGGGTGAAGTTCCCGGTGTTCTGCTGGAACTTCTGACCATCGATCAGCCAGGCCCCATCGAGGTCTGCGCACGTCCCCGACCCGGAGTCGACCGCCAGGGTCAAGTGCCCGCGATCGTCTCCGGGAGCCCCGATCAACAGGTCGGCCCAGGTCGTCTCGCCGACGTACCCGGACGCCAGCGTCGCGCCGTACTCGTCTCCGGCCGCTCCCAGGGAGTCGTTCAGGAAGGTGATCCCCTCCGCGACGTCGAAGCCGTCCTCCTGAGACGCGTACACCTCGACGAGCCCCTTGCCGCCCAGCGCCCCCGGGGACGAGATCGCGATGTCCCGCAGGTACGCGGCGTCGGTGTAGATCTGACCGTTGCCGTCCACGGCGCCAAAGTCACCGATGGCGATGGCCGCGCCGTACCGGTCGCCCGCCGCCAGCACCACCGCGTGCCGACAGTCTGCGACGTCGACCACGAGCTTCGAAGGCGCGCCCGACTCCTGGAAGGTGAACTGGCACACAGCACCCGCGTCCGGGTAGGTCGTCCCGCCGCCCGGGTCGCCGAGCGTCAACGGCGCGCCCACGAGCAGCGCGTCGGCTTCGGTGATCCCCAGCGTCATGGCATCATCCATCAGGACATGGCCCGCCCCCAGGGCGAGCCCGAAGCCGTCGTCCTGGGTGGAGAGCGGGTACATGCCCGCCCCTCCGCGCGTCAACACCAACGGGATGGGCTCGAAGAGTGCGCCGGTCGATGGGTCGACGCCCTTGTACACCAGCACGCTGCCTCCGCCGATATCGTCCGGCGCGCTGACCACCAGCTCCGGCCAGCCGTTGGCGTCGTGGTCCAGGTTCGCCGTCGCCAGCACCGCACCAAAGCCGCTCGCCAGCGTTGGGATCGGATTGTGCACCGTGCCCACCCAGGTGAACGCTGGGCTGCCGGTGGCCACCGCCGCCGTGTTCACCGTGTACAGCTCCACCCGTTCGTCGCCGGGAGCCCCGATGGCCACCCAGTCCGGCGCGATGTCGCCGGTCTCCCAGGGCTCCAGTCGGTTGGGCGCGCGCGACGCCGCGACGGCGATGGCGCTCCCGAACTCGCCCGAGAGCGAACCGACCGGATCCGGGATGGTCTCGATGTACGTCAGGATGGTGTCGATGCTCAGGTCGTTGTTCGGCTCGTAAACGTACACCTCGCCGCCCTGGCTGTGGGTGAACGTGTCCGGAGCGCCGACCAGCAGCTCCTCGCCGCAGGCGTAGTCATAGCCGGAGACGATCCGGCAGCGGTTGAAGTTCCCGCTGCCCAGGGCGTAGCCGAACTGGTAGTCGGTGCCGCCGGCCGGCGCGGTGAGCTGGATGTTGCGCGGGCTTGTCGCGGACAGCTCGTGCAACGACGGATCGGCGTCGGTCACTTGCACGAACCCGTTCGCGTCGTCGTCGGCGTCGCCCGGCGCACCGAGCACAGCGAGCCGGATCGTCGACGTCTCCGAGATCGAGCTCCCGACGGACATGATCAGGGCGCTCGCCCCCAACCGCGGAGGGTTGGACCAAGGCGAAACGACGCTGCCCGTCTCGCTGCCAACCTCGGGTGCACACAGTTTCAGCGTCGCCCCGCTCGGTGGCTCGCTGAACTCGTCGAGCCCGTACAACATGCACGAGACCAGAAGAAAGAACACAGGCATCCGCCCCCCCTTGAGTTCCCCAACTCATACAGACCGTACCTCAACCCAAACAGACCCGCAAATGACAATCAGAATCAGATCAGGTCCTCGACCTGGTCCCAGAAGTCGCCGAAGTGCACCCGGTTGACCTGCTTGCCCATCTTGACCATCTCCATGCCGACCGCCCGGACGACGTGACGCTGGCAGACGACGCTGCCTTCGGTCGCGGCCAGGATGCAGGCGTTGATGGCCGAGTTGACGATGGGACCGCCGGACAGGATGAACTGGTCAGCGACGTACTCGAGCTCCAGGTCGTCCCCTCGCGGCGCTCCCTTCGGGATGGCGCGCTGCCACAGCTCCAGGCGCTGGACCGCGTTGGGCATCGGGAACTCGACGACCGCTCCGAAGCGACGAAGGAAGGCCTCGTCGATGTTCTCCTGGAGGTTCGTCGTCAGGATGGCGCAGCCCTCGAAGACCTCGAGCCGCTGGAGCAGGAAGCTGACCTCCTGGTTCGCGAACCGGTCCTGGGCCTGCTTCACCTCGCCGCGCGAGCCGAACAGCGAGTCGGCCTCGTCGAACAGGATGACGGCGGTGCCGCCCTCGGCCGCGTCGAAGATCTCCTTCAGGTTCTTCTCGGTCTCACCCACCCACCGGCTGATGACCTGGGAGATGTCGACCTTGAACATGTCGAGGCCCAGCGTGCCGGCGATGACCTCGGCGGCCATCGTCTTTCCGGTTCCGGGGCCACCCGAGAACAGCGCCTTGATGCCGTAGCCGCGGGCTCGGACGTCGCGAGCACCCCAGCGGTGGAAGACCGTCTCCTGGTTCTCGATGTAGTCGACGAGCCCCTGCAGCTGCTTGCGGATCTTGCCGTCGAGGATGAGGTCGTCCCACTTGTACCGGGGCACGACGTGCTGGGCGAGGCCGCGGAACTCGGGGCGTGAGCCCTCGCGCGCGGCCGACCAGAGCACCTCCTCCTTGGGCTCCCGACCGCCGCTCTCGGCCTCGGCGCGGCGGATGACCGACTCGACCGTGGTGCCACCGATGCTGTAGAAGCGCTCGGCGATCTCGGGGGCCGGCGTCGTGTCCCAGCCCTGCTGCTCAAAGGCCTGGGTCCAGGCGCGCACGCGCTCGTCGTACGTCGACTTGCCGCACAGGATGGTCACGCTCGGCCGGTCCGAGCCCAGCAGCGTCTTCACGCTGCGTCGGTCCGCGGCGCCGACCAGGACCGGGCCTTCGATCGAGGCGATGGCCGAGCCGAGCATGATGACCTTCATGCGCTGGCCCGGGTCGTCCTGGGCCTCGATGAGGTTGACCAGGTACGGGATGGCCCGAGCGAGTCGGCATTCGCGGATGAGGTCCCACGGCTGTTCCAGGTACTCGACGCAGCGCTCGAGGTCGATCCGCACCAGCGGCCGGTTCACCTTGCGCGCGATGGCCAGCGCGACGCCCTCGCGCGAGCCCTCGGCCGCCCCGACGATGACGTAGGTGACCTTCTTGTCGAGGCCCCCGGCGAGCTCCTCGATCCGAGCGGCGGTCGCGGCCGG
>JAAESX010000119.1 GCA_024228935.1 Pseudomonadota bacterium | reverse complement strand
GTGCTCGTGGTCGACGAAGCCGCGTTGCTGTTCCGGGACGACGGGAGCGTCGAGGTGGAGCTCGACGACGGCGAGGTCGTGCCCGTCGAGCTGGGCCTGTCCGACGGGATCCGTGCCGAGGTGCAGGGCCTGAGCGAAGGCCAGGTGGTGTTCGCGGCGCCGTGAGGGCGCCCGGCCGACGTGGCCACGGCGTGACCCCGGACGAAGCCGACTGGACAGAGTCCGACCGCCCTGCTACTTTTCCAGCACGTGCTGCTTTTCTAGCACAAGCACTTGGAGAACTCGTGACCCTGCTCCTCGCCCTGACCCTGCTCGGCTGCAGCACCGTCGACGCCAGCACCGCCACCCCCGAGCTCGCCTCCATGGACGGCGACGCCCCCTGGGAGTGGCTCGAGCACGACGCCGGGAACGCCGCCCACAAGCTCGACCAGATCGCGGCCCACGTCGCCGCCATGCCCGCCGAGGAGCGCGCCCGGCTCCAGGGCCACGTCCGGCACGTGCTCGACGACTGTCCCTTCAACCGCGCAGCCCTGCAGCTCTTCGTGACCCTCGACCTCGCCCTGCCCGACACGCCCGACCTGGCCGACGCCCGCGCTGTCATCGACGCCCACCAGCGGGTGATGATCCAGCTCGGCGTGACCGACCTGCCCCCGCTGACGGTCGACAGCTTCCTCGCCCAACACGGCGATGCCGCCCACACCAGGAACCGCGCCCAGCTCGCGGCCTCGGCCGACCCCGTGGCGGAGACCCAGGCGACCATCGACGCGATCGAGTCCCTCGTCGACGTGATGCCGGAGGCGACCTACGCCGCGCTCGAGGCTTCGCGGGAGGAGCTGAAGGTTCCCCTGCTGGAGCAGTGGCCCTTCCAGACCGCCCTGCTCGGGATCCAGCAGGAAGTGAACGCGTACGCCTGCGCGGATCCCGCCGACCCGGACCAGGCGATGGGGCTCGTCGTGCTGCTGAAGACGTTCAACAAGAACGGCTGCTGAGACCCGTCGGCAGCGGCGTGCATGTCGTGGTTCGGCCGGCGAGCACGCGTGGAGACGTCGACGTCGAGCCTGGCACGGGCCTTGCTCTTCTGCGGGACGACCCGGAGTACCCCGATGAAGAAGACCCTCGCCGCCG
>JAAESX010000118.1 GCA_024228935.1 Pseudomonadota bacterium | reverse complement strand
TTGTCAAGCGCCACCGTCATGGGACCACCCCCGCGCCACCAACTAGGGACCACCCCTCTGAAGGTGTGCCCCTCGACGTTGACAGGCTTCGTGTAGGCCTTTCACAGACCCCGCGCTTCCCACCGGCGGCGGTCTCGTGGAGGGTCCAGATGACCACGCTCGCCATCCTCTTGCCCAGCCCGCTTGGCTTTCATCTGTTCGTGCGCTGGCCGCGTGACCGGCTGCGCCGCTGCTCGGTACTCGTCGACCCCAGCGACCTCACCGAGGTGCTCGGACCGCTCGGTCACCCGCTCGTCGTAGGCCTGGTCGGCACGCGGCACACAGAGCTCGTCGCCGACCAGGTGCTCGACTTCGCAGACCTGGTCGCCATCCCCCCTTCCTGGCTGCGCCGCGTGCCAAGGAGCGACCTCCGGCAGCGTGCCACCACCGCAGCGCGCATCCTCACCGCCCACCGGGCCGATCCCCTCAGGGACTACCTCGGGCGCGAGGCCTCGGCGGTGCCAGAGCTGCCCTTCTGACCGCCTCAGCTGGCTGGATTCAGCCTCGGCTTCTGCCGCTTCCGGTACGACTCGCCCTCGATCACCAGGTCGTAGGCGTTGTTGGTGAAGCGGTCGACCAGCGCCTGGGCCAGCAGCGGGTCGGCCAGGATCGTCAACCACTCCGACGGGTCCCGGTTCGAGGTCATCACCATCGATCCGGCCTGGTGACGGGCTGTGATCAACTCGTAGATGTCGGCCGTCTCCAGCTCGTCCATCGCGCGCAGGCCGAAGTCGTCGATGATGAGGAGGTCGACCCGGGTCAGGCGCCGCAGCTCCGCGGTGTGGGTCTCGTCCAGGCGAGCGCCCTTCAACCGCCGGAACAGCTTCTCCGCCGGCTCGCAGTGCACCGAGTGCCCTCGGTGAATCGCCAGGTGGCCCAGCGCGTGCGCCAGCATCGTCTTGCCGACGCCCACCGGGCCCATGACCAGCACGTGGTGGCGACGCTCGAGGAAGCCCAGAAGCCGCAGCTCGTCCAGGAGCCGGCGGTCGTAGGTGATGTTGGCCCCGAGGTCCCACTCGTCGAAGACCATCGAGGGGTCCAGGTGGGCTCGGTGCGCCCGGGCGACCAGCCGGTTGCGGTCGCGCCGCTGCACCTCGTCGGACAGGATCAGCAGCAGCACGTCCTCGGGGTCCATGCCGCGCTCGCGCGCCTGGCGGAGACGCTCCGGCAGGGTCGGCAACAGCTTGCCCAGCTTCAGGCTCTTCAGGACGCGGACGAGGTCCTTGGACAGCTCACGCGGAGGCATCTGGACCTCCCAGCCGGAACTCGCTCGCGTCCCGGGCGAAACGGAGGACCTTCCCTGCCTCCGGCGGGGCCGGCGGTGTGCAGGACGACAACAGGTTCCGCCGCACCAGCCCCTTCTCCAGCATCCGCTGGATGCGCATCACGTCCACCACGTCCAGCTCCAGGGCGCGTGCGCAGGCCTCGTCGGTCGCCGCTCCGCCGAAGCGCCGCGCCAGGCCCAGCAGCCGGTAGACGTGCCGGATGCGGCTCCAGGGCAGCGGCCCCTCGGCCAGCCTCCGCGCGTACTCGCCGACGTGGGGCCCGAACCCGTCGCCCTGCTCGCAGAGTGTCGTCGCGTCCCGGGTCGCCAGGGCGGCCTTGCCCGGCGGCAGGTCGGCGGCGTCGATGCTGGTGCCCCCCTGGGGCTTCCGGGGATGGACCTTCACCAGCTTCGCGCCTCGGTAGAACTTCACCGTCGTGCGGTCGCGGCGCACCCGCAGGTCGCACTCGCCCAGCGCGTAGGGCACCGAGTACAGCGCGTAGTCCACCACCACCGCGTGGTCGCGGCCCACGTGGTGTTTCGCCCAGATCGGCCGGTCGTAGGGCTCGGTCGGGGCGGGAAGCAGCACCGACTTCTCCTCGGCCTCGAAGACCGCGACGGGCCGACGCCTCGTGCGTCCGTGCGTCCGCTCGCCAGCGAGCCGCAGCGACCAGTCGCGAGCCGCGATGCGCGCCTCGTCGACCGACCGGAAGCGCTCGCCGCGGAAGAAGTCGTCCCGGACGAAGCGCACCTGGCGCTCCACCCGCGCCTTGTCCTTCGCCTTCCGAACCCGCGCAGGGTCGGTCTCGAAGCCTCGGGCCTGGGCGTACTCCAGGAAGCCCTCGGTGAACAGCGGGGCGATGGGGTCTGCCCGCTTCACGATCGGACTGCAGTTGTCCGGGACGATGAACGGGAACACGCCGCCGAAGAAGGCCCAGGCCGCCTCCAGCCCCTCGATGAGGTCTTCCCGGGTCACCCCCAGGCAGGGCCACACGAACTGGTGCCGGCTGTACCCGGCGGTGCACAGCAGCGCGTACATCTTGCGCGTCTTGCCCGTGCCGATCTCTGTGAACTCGCCGAACTCGAGGAAGTCCACCTCCAGCAGCCCGGGGTCGGGGTCGACGACGCGGACGGTGTCGCC
>JAAESX010000117.1 GCA_024228935.1 Pseudomonadota bacterium | reverse complement strand
AGGGTCACTGTCTCGAGATCGTCCCGCTGAGAACTGCGCGCCATAGGGCGAGTCTCCCATCTCATTGGCGCGGGCGCGGTGTCGGTCTGATCGACGGCGAAGGTGGCGGCGAGGGCTGCAGGTCGGGCAACATCGTCGGTATGACCGTGCTGGTCGATGAGGCCGTGTGGCCTTGGCGGGGCGCCCGATGGGCGCACCTGGTGAGCGACGAGAGCGTCGCCGAGCTACACGCGTTCGCCCGTCGTCTGGGCCTGCGGCGTATGGCTTTCCAAGGCGACCATTACGACATCCCCACCGACGTGCGTGAGCGGGCCCTTGCCTTGGGCGCCGAGGCGGTCCGTGGGCGGGACCTGGTTCGGCGCTTGCGGGCTGCCGGGCTCCGTCTTGCGGCTCCAGATCGACCGGGTTCGTGGGAGGAGGTTGGCCGGTGGTCGGCTCCGGGGAGCCGACCTGACCTCGGTTCGATGGATCTGGTAGTGCCGGGTGATCTAGCCGAGGCATTTCAAGGGGTAGACGCGCGTTGGACGTCT
>JAAESX010000116.1 GCA_024228935.1 Pseudomonadota bacterium | reverse complement strand
GCGGACTTCCGCAACTGCTCCACAGCGGGTCCTCGACGGGCTGTCGGGCGAGGTCCGTCGTGTCCTGGACGGCGCCCCGACCAGCGGCCACGTCTTCGTGTTCCACAACCGTCGCCGAACGGCGCTGAAGCTGTTGTGGTGGGACCGAGGCGGCTTCTGCCTGCTGTACAAGCGCCTGGAGAAGGGCCGTTTCCGGCTGCCACAGTTCCACGAGGAGGCTGTGGGCGTCGTTCTGTCGCGCGCGGAGCTCGAGGCCCTGCAGTTGGTCCGTCTCCAGCCAGGGGCACGCTGGGAGCCGTCCAGAAAAGCCTAGACAAGTCCTCCCTCACGCACTAGGAGCCAGGTGTGGACAAGGACCAGGAGATTGCTTCCCTTCGAGCGCAGCTGGCCAAGCGCGACGCCGAGCTGGCCGCGGTCGAGTCGGCGATCTCGCGGCTCCAGCGCGAGATCGCCCAGCTGAAGCAGCAGGTCCTGGGCACGCCCCGAGAGCGCTTCGAGCCCACCCCCGCGCAGCTGGCCCTGTGGGGAGCCGAGCGTCCTGAGGTCGCCGCCGAGCCCGAGCCGAAGCGCACGCGCCGAGCGAAGCCTCATGGACGCCGCAAGCCGCCGCCGGAGCTGCCCGAAGAGGTCGTCGCCTGCACGGTCCCCGACGACACCGCCTGTTCGGAGTGCGGAGACGCGCTGAAGACCTTCGGCGAGGACGAAGCCGAGCGCATCGAGTACATCCCCGGCTACTTTCGGCGGCTGCGCATCCTGCGCGAGAAGTGTGCGTGTCCCGAGCACCCCGGCGCGGGCGTGGTCACCGCCGAGGGCCCGGACTTCGTCATCGAGCGGGGCCTGCCTGGCAACGGCCTGGTCGCCAAGATCGTCGTCGACAAGTACGCCGACCACATGCCGCTGGACCGGCAGGTCCGCCGCTTTCGACGGGAGGGCGTCGACCTGCCCCTGAGCACGGTCTGCGACTGGGTCCAGCAGGCTGCCCAGCCGGCGTCCGTGCTGGTCCGCGCCATGCTGGCGGAGCTGACGGCGGGCAGCTGGTTGCAGTCGGACGCCACGGGCTTCAAGGTCCTCGAGGGCCGCCGCAACAAGCCCCACCGCGGCCACCTGTACACCTGGGCCTGCACCGACCGCGTCGTCTACACCTACGCCCGCGAGGGCACCGGAGACCATCCCGCACAGATCCTGGCCGACTTCCAGGGCACCTTGGTCGCCGATGGCGGCAGTTCGTTCAACCGCGCGGCCTCCAAGGAAGGTGTGGTTCGAGCCGGCTGCTGGGCCCACGCCCGCCGCAAGTTCTGGGAGGCACGCGACACCGACCCCCGCCACGTCCACCACGCCCTGGAGACCATCCGAGAGGTCTTCCAGATGGAGCGGGTCTTCCGCGAGCTGTCCCCCGACGACAGGGCGCGACAGCGACGGGCCACGACCTGGCCGATTCTTCAGGCATTCCGCGCCTGGTGCCAGGCGCTGAGTCTGAGCGAACCCCCGAAAACGCCCCTGGCCAAGGCCGCCAACTACGTCCTTCGCCAGTGGGACACCTTGGTCGTCTTCATCGACGACGGGAACATCCCCGCGCACAACAACATCAGTGAGCTGCTGCTTCGACAACCCGTCGTCGGCCAAAAGAACTGGCTGTTTGCAGGCTCCGAGGGCGGTGCACAGACCGCAGCGACCTGGTTCTCGCTGATCGGAAGCTGCATGGTCAACGCCATCGACCCCTGGCTGTATCTGAGAGATGTCCTGCCCCAGCTGAACGCCTGGCCCGCCAACCGAGTCCTGGAGTTGGAGCCCGCAGCATGGCGGGCACGGCGGCTATCCCAGCGCGCCTGACCCTGCGTGGGTGGGTTCGCCGGAGGGATACGGGGCAGGCGGGATCTGTTCGTCAGTAGGACTCGACCGCGCCCGACTCGAAGGAGAGGATCCCCGAATTGCCGCTCTCGTCGTAGTAGCTCAAGAACCGGAGTCGGTAGAAGTCGTCGCCGGTGTCGACGAAGTACAGGACGTCGGCTGGTGCCAGCTGGTGCGTCGCGCTGTCGTAGTCGTACCAGCCGCCCATCGCGTACTCGTCTTCGCCGTCACCATCCTCGTCTTCGCGGTCGGTGATCCAGCCGTGGGGCGGCGCCTGCGTGTTCTCGTCGAACGCGTCGTAGTAGCCCTCGTACGGCGCGACCTGGACCGCGCCGGGGCCGCTGATGCCGCCGTTTAGGTGGACGGCATAGCGCTGGAACGCCAGGTCCCAGGCGGTGTCGGTGTCCGGTTCGCCCGGGGTCACGACGCTCTGGGTCTCGAGGTCGTAGTAGACCCAGTTCTCACCGCCCGAGGCGTCCACCTCTGTGGTTACGACGTCGGCGTCGGTGTCGGCGTCGGTGTCCGCATCGCTGTCGGCGTCGGTGTCCGCATCGCTGTCGGCGTCGGTGTCGCTGTCCGAGTCGGCGTCGGTGTCGGCGTCGGTCTCCTCGACACCGGAGTCGGTGGTCGGGTCCTTGTCGCCGCACGCGGTAAGGGTCAGGCTCAAGATCAAGGCACTCATCAGAGGCTCCTTCGTGTCAGGGGGAGGCGACGGAGGAGACCCGGAAGCTCACGTGCCCCGGACTGCCTGCGTCGTCGTAGTAGCTGTCGAACTGCAGCGCGAAGTACCCACCCTCGACCGAACGCAGCGCGTAGCTCTTGTCTGCGGCGCTCAGGAGGTGGGTGGCCGAGTCGTAGTCGTACCAGGTCGCGAGCGCGTACTCGGGCACGCCGTCCTCGTCGGCGTCGGCCGCGTCCGTCACCCAGCCATCGACGGGCGCCTGAACCAGGTCTTCGAGGGTCTGGCCGAGGAGCTCGGCGGCTTCCACTTCACCGCCGCCGGACACCCCACCGTTGAGCTTGACGGTGTAGCGCTGGAACGCCAGGTCCCAGCCGTCGCTGGTCAGCGGGCCGGTGATGTCCACGAGCTCGCGAGACTCGAGATCCAGGTAGAGCCACGCTTCGTAGTCCGTGGTGTCGAGACGATGGAGACGACGCCCGCGGAGTCCTCGGTTTTCTCGAGTCCAGTGTCCTCGAGCCCTGAGTCCGAGGACTCCGGGGCGATGTCCGGTGCGCATGCCAACAGGGTCCAGAGCAAGCTCATGGTGCTTCTCCCTGGGCCGCGCGGGCCCGAACGAAGTGACCGCTGAGGCCCAAAGAGAGGCCACGCGGGGGGATGGGGTTCCAGGTGGTGTCGCCCGCGCCCAGCAGGTTGTCGCCTTCGACGAACACGCTGACCTGGCCGAAGAACTCGCGTGCCAGGCGCGCGTCCAGGCTGGTGTAGGGCAGGCCGAGCTCGAGCTCGCCGTCCGGGTAGAAGGCCCGCGGGCCGACGCGGCCGGCTCGAACCTGGAGGTCGGTGGCCCAGGGCTCGAAGCTCCAGCCCAGCTGGGCGCTGCCCCGATGCCGCGCGCGTCCCTCGAGCAGGCGGCTCTGCTCCAAGTCCTGCGCGTCGGTGAAGGTGTAGCTCGCGCCCACCCTGACCCCGGCGTCGAGTTCGAAGCGCGCCTGGGCCTCGACGCCCTGGGTCACGGCCTCGGCGACGTTCACGTAGCTGAACACGGTGGGCGACCCGGCCTCGGCCTCCTGGGCCGTTCCGACCGTGATGAGGTCGTCCAGGTCGTTTCGAAAGGCGTGCAGGCTGAAGAACACCGGCTCGACGGGGCTGAGCTCCACTGTCACGCCCAGGCTGCTGGACGTCTCGGGCCGCAGGTCCGGGTTGCCCTCGACGCGGTAGCCGGCGCCGGGGTTCTCGAAGTAGAGCAGCATCTCCTTGAACGAGGGGGCGCGGTAGCCCAGGCCGCCGTTCGCCTTCAGGACCAGCGGCTCGACGGGCTGCACCCGTACGGCCAGGCGCGCGGTCGGGTGCGTGCCGAACTGGTTGTCCATGTCCACCCGGGCGCCAGCGACGAAGCCGAGAGGGACGACGAGCTCACCCGCCCACTCGTCCTGGGCGAAGAATGCCACTCGGGCGCGCTCGCCCTGCGCTTTGCCGAGACGGTCCGAATCCATCCACTCGCTCAGCGCGTCGACTCCGAGCGACGCCGTGTGCGAGGCCAGCCCCTGGTCGAGCTGGGTGCTGGCCTGGACCAGGCGCTCGCGGGTGTCCTGGTAGCTGTCCAGCTCGTAGGAGCCTCGCTGGTCGCTCACGTACTGGTTGCGGAACCACGTCGCGTAGGCGCTGAGGGACAGCATGGTCTGCGGCGTCAACCAGCCCTCGGCGGCGAGGCGTGTCTGGACCTCCTCGGTCAGGTCGCGCTGGTCAAACTCCGCCCCGGTGTTGCTCAGGTTCACGCCTTGGGCGTCTCGAATCATGTAGCCGCCGCGGGCCCGAACGACCCAGTCGGGGCTGAGCTGAACCTGGATCTGGTCGGAGACGTCCAGGACTCGGAACGCGCTCCCGTTCGTCGCGATGTCCGACGGATCGAGGTCGTACCCGTCGCTCGTGTGCACGCCGACGTCGAGCCGGTTGCCGACGCGCCCGCGTCCAGCGGACAGGCCGGCGCTCAGGTCGGCCGTGCGCTGCGTCCCGGCGGCCAACCTGGCGTCGGCGGCCAGGTCCTCGTCTGGGCGACGCGTGATGATGTTGACCACGCCGCCCATCGCGTCGCTGCCGTACAGCACCGAGCCAGCGCCCTTGACAATCTCGATGCGCTCGACGGACTCGAGCGGGTAGCGGGACAGGTCGATGGCGCCGCCTTCCCGCCCGACAACGCGCTGACCATCGACCAGGATGAGCGTGTGATCCGGCTCCAACCCCTGCAGCTGCAGGTGGGAGCCGCGGAACGTGCGCTCGATGTCGAGCCCCGCTTCGTGCTCCAGCAGCTCGTCGAGGCTCTCCGCACCCGAAGACTCGATCTCCTCGCGGTCGATGAGCTCGACGTTCACTGGGCTCTCACCCAGCGGGCGGCTGGTTCGGGTCCCGGTGACGACGACGGCCATTTCCAGCTCGCCGCGTGCATCGTCCGCCGGGTCTTGGGCGCTCGCAGGAAGAGCCAGGAGGAGGCCGAGCCATCCAAATTGAAAACGATAATCATTTGCAATAAGCGCCACGTCCTCATAGTTAATGCAAATGAATTTCACTTGCAAGAAGATCCTGTGTGGCCGTTCCTAATCCTCCTCGTCGCGCTGTCCGCCCTGCAGACCGCACTGAACCTCGCGTTGTGGCGTCGCCGCGGGGCGCTGTTCGCGGCGTTCGGACTGCTGGTCGGCGGCCTGTGGGCCGTCGCCCCCGAGGCGGCGGCGTTCAGCCTGCAACGGCTCGAGGCGCTGCTCTCGGACCTGGGCTTCTTCCAGTCGGCGTGTGCCTTCCAGATCGCCGAGTCGATGCTGGCGGTCCTGTTGGCCATTGGCTTGATCCGGCGCCACCACTCGGGGCTCTCGCCGGGCATCGGGGCCTCGATCCCGCTCCCCGGCGGCCTGCTCTTGGCGGGCGCGTTGGTGGCTGAGGTGCAGGTGATGAACCGACTGCACGGCCTGCCCTTTGGGGCGATCGGTGCGGGCCTCGGGCTGGGGCTGGGGCTTGGGCTGGGCGGCCTGGTGCTGGCGCTCCGACGGCTTCTCCCCGCCTGGGACCGCGTGCTTGAGCTCCGCGTCCAGCTGGCCGCGCTCCAGCTCCTGCTGGCGGCCTTCGCCCCCCTGGTCGTCCAAGGGGTGAGCCTGCACGACAGTCAGTTTCGGGTGGACGTCACCACCACGCTGACGAGCCTGGGCGCGATGGCGCTCCTGGCTCTCGCCGGGTTCGGCGTGAGCCTCGTCCGAGGTCGCAGATGAACACGCTCACGAACGCGCTCTCGCTGATCAGTAACGCCTTGATGCTGCCCGTCATCGTGCTGTTGCTCTACTTCTTCGTCGCCACCCTGGTGCGGCTCGGTGGCTTCTGGGGAGAGTTCCTGCAGCGGCTTCGCCGGCGGCGCGTCTCAGACGACGTGTTCGCGGCGCTGCGGAAGAGCCAGGACACGGACCTGGGGCCCCTGCGGGAAGGGCGGGGGCTGTTCGCGCGCACCCTGGTCGGTTTCGAGGACGTGCGCTGGGATCCCATCCACGCCGACTTCCTGCTGGGCGAAGGCCTCGAGGAGGTCGAGCAGCTGTTGGCTCGCCGCCGCCTGCCCGTACGGCTGGGCCCGATGATGGGGCTGATGGGAACGCTCATCCCGCTGGGTCCAGCGCTCACCGGGCTGGCGGCCGGGGACATCGCGACCATGGCCGTGAACATCCAGGTCGCCTTCGCGACAACGGTCATCGGCGTCGCCATCGGCGCGCTCGGGTTCGTGATTTACAGCTTCGAGCGTCGCTGGCTGCTGCACGACCTGCAGCGCCTGGAATACCTGGTCCGGCTGAACACCCGGGAGTCCGGGTGAGGCGGCTGCGCGACCGCATCGACCCTGAACTCGACGAGGACCCGATGGCGGGCCTCGTCAACCTGTTCGACCTGGCCATGGTCTTCGCCGTGGCGCTCATGGTCGCGGTCGTCTCCTACATGAACGTCCCCGAACTCTGGACGCAAGAGAGCTTCACGATGGTGAAGAACGCCGGTCGCGAGGACATGGAGATCGTCGTCAAGGACGGTCAAAGCATCACCCGCTTCACGCCCGAGGAGGGCGGGGGCGAGGGCCAGGGGCGGCGCATTGGCGTCGCCTACGAACTCGACAATGGAGAGGTCATCTATGTCCCGGAATAGGCTCCTCGCGAGCGCTGGAGTGCTCGCCCTCGGCGTCGCGGGTTGGTTCGCTTGGCAGGAACTCGGCTCCCCCACGCGCGTCGCGCTGTTCAACGTCGAGCCGAGCGCGCTCGCCGACCTGGCTGGCTCTTCTGACGGCATCGCCATCGAGCTCCTGGCCATCGAGCGCGAGGATCTGCTCGACGCGGACCTCGATGGGTACGACGCGGTGCTGATGCAGATGCACGCTGTGCGGCTCGAGGAAGACGAGAAGGAGCACATCCAGAGCGCCGCGGCCGCCGGTCTGCCCGTGGTCAGCTTCGGCGCGACCGACCCCGCCTCGGAGATCACCAGCATCCAGGGCGGCGACCTGGAGCTCCTGTCCAGCGCCTGGAAGCACGGCGGCGAGCGGAACCGCCGCACGCTCCTTTCCGCGCTGCGCCGTCTGGACGGCAAGACGTTCAACGCCGGGGACGAGGCCCCGATCGAGGAGCACGCCAGCGACGGCATGTTCCACATAGGGGAGCAGAACACCTTCGCCAGCTTCGAGGACTACCGGGCATTCTACGAGGCCAGCTCGCACCACACCCCGGGCGGGCCCAAGGTGGCTCTGTACACAGGCTTCCTCTCGCCGTACGACCCGTCGACCCGCGCCCAGTTCGACGCCGTCATCTCCGACCTGGAGGCCCGGGGGGTGAACGTCTACCCCGTCTTCGGGTTCACGCAGCGCCTGGACTTCCTCCACGCCATCGAGCCGGACCTGGTGCTGCACTTCGCCCACGGTCGGTTCGTCTTCCGTGGGACCGAGGCGTTCCTGGCCTACGCTGAGGAGCTGAACGCTCCGATGCTGACCCCGCTGGTCGTCTTCGAAAAGGAAGAGGAGTGGCTCGCAGACCGGCAGGGCCTGGACGGCGGCATGCTGGGCCAGAGCGTCGTCGTGCCCGAGTTCGACGGGGGCATCGTGCCATTCGTGGTCGGCGCGTACCAATCGGACGAGCGGGGCTTCGACGCCGTCTACGCCATCCCCGAGCGGGTGGCCGCGCTGGGCGACAAGGCCGAGGGCTGGCTCGACCTGCAGACGACGCCGAACGCCGACAAGAAGGTCGTCGTCCTCTACTACAAGGGGGCCGGCGACAACGCGATGGTGGCCAGCAGTCTCGAGGTCGCGCCCAGCCTGTACGGGATGCTCGAGCGCCTGCACGCCGAGGGCTACAGCGTCGGCGAGCTGCCGGATCGCCAGGCGTTCGAGGACCGGCTCGCTGAAGAGGGGATGGTGCTCGGCACCTACGCCCAGGGCTCCTTCGAGGAGTTCGTCGCGGCTGCGGATCCCGAGTTCGTGCCGGTCGAGACCTACCTGCAGTGGGCCGGCCAGGAGATCGCCGGCGAGCGGTGGGCCGAGGTCGAGCGGGACCACGGCCTGGCACCCGGTCAGCATATGGCCATCGACGACGACCGCGGCCTGGGGCTCGCCATCTCGCGCAGCCAGTTCGGCAACGTGGTCTTCATGCCGGTCCCGGCCACCGGCGAAGGCCAGTACGGCGAGGCCGTGCACGGTCAAGACGGAAGCCCCGCGCACCCGTATGTGGCGGCCTACCTCTGGGCCCGACTGGGCTTCGAGGCCGACGCGCTGGTCCACGTCGGCACCCACGGCAGCGTGGAGTTCCTGCCCGGCAAGCAGCTGGCCCAGTCGCATCTGGACTGGACCGAGGCGCTCATGGGCGACGTGCCGCACCTTTACCTGTACGACGTGTCCAACCCGGGCGAGGCGATGATCGCCAAGCGGCGCAGCCTGGCCGTCATGAACAACCACCTGACCGCGCCGTACATGGAGGCGGACCTGTATGACGGGCTGTCCAGCGTGGACGCCAAGGTCCACAAGCTTCTGTACAGCGGCGGCGTCAGCGAGGCCCTGAAGGACGAGCTGGTGAGCTCCGTGACCCGTGAGGTCGAGGCGTTGCACCTGGACATCGACCTCGACGAGGACCCCGAGGATCTCGAGGCATGGGCTCACGAGCTCAGCGCCCATCTGCACGAGCTCGAGCAGGCCAAGGTGCCACGCGGTCGCTACGTGCTCGGCCGCGCCTGGAGCGAGGACGAGATCACCGAGACCGTCCAGCTCACGATGATCGACCGAGTGGGCGACGCCCGCGCCGACCTGGCCCTGTACGACGGCCAGTTGGACATCCAGGACCGCACCGACCACATCGTGCTGGAGCGCTACCGCGAGGCGGCGCTCAAGGACATCGACAGGCTGCTGGCGGGCACCGCCCGGCCCGAAGAGCTCGTTCCCCCCGAGCACCTGGCCACCCTCACCGCCTGGCAGGAGGCGCAAGCCGTACTGAGCGCTGCCCGCCACCAGGGCGCGCGTGACGTCGCCAGCGGAACCCCGGAGGACAAGGTCGCCAGGGCGCTGTCCGAAGACCACGCAGCCAGCTTGTTTCGGGTGATGAAGCCCGGTCTGGCCAAGGACTTGGCCGGCGCTGGGCTCCAGGACCTCGAGACCCTGGACGACCACCTGGGCTTCTACCTGCAGCACAGCTACGTCGCCGAGTCCGTCGGGGATGCCGGCGCTGACGGCCAGGCCATGGCCGCCATCCTGGGCAGCGAGAGCGCCATGGAGCAGGTGGCCGAGGCGCGCGCCCGGGTACAGACCGCCGTCTCGGTGCGGAAGCAGGCCCAGCAACGCTGCGTTGACGCCACCCGCGACCTGCTCGAGGCGCTTGAGGGGGTCCTGCCGATGCAGGCCGCGCTGCGCGAGAGCACCCAGGCCGAGCTCGACAGCCTGATTAACGGCCTGGACGGCGGCTACATCGCCGCCGGCCCCGGCGGTGACCCCATCGGCAACCCCTCGGGCGTCCCGACTGGGCGCAACCTGGTCGGCCTGGACGTGGACAGCCTGCCCGGCGAGGAGGCCTGGAGCCTGGGACAGCGCATGGCAGACGAGGTCATCGAGACCTGGGCGGCCGAGCACGGCGAGCCCCCGACCAAGGTCGCCTTGACCTTCTGGTCCAGCGAGCTCCTGCGCGCCGAGGGCGTCCAGGTCGCCCAGGCCCTGGCGCTGCTGGGCGTGGAGCCGGTGCGCAACCGCTATGGCAAGGTGCGCGAGTTGCGGCTCATCCCTCGCGAGGAGCTCGGTCGGCCTCGGGTCGACATCGTCGTGCAGACCTCGGGCCAGTTCCGTGACCTGGCGGCCAGCCGCATCTATCTGCTCAACGACGCCGTGGCGCTGGCCTCGATGTCCGAGGAAGACGACAACCCCGTCCGCGCGGGGAGCGTCGCGATGGAGGCCTCGATGAAGGAGGCGGGCGTCTCTCCCGTTGAGGCCCGTGACCTGTCGACCGTGCGTGTGTTCGGCGGGATCAACGGGAGCTACGGCGCCAGCATCATGGGCCTGGTGGAGTCCGGCGACCGCTGGGACGACGACCGCGTGATCGCCCAGACGTACCTGCGCACGATGGGTACGATGTACGACGAGGACCACTGGGAAGAGCCCGTCCCCGGGGCGTTCGAGGGTGCGCTGACCGGGACGCAGCTCGTGCTCCAGCCCCGCACGTCGAACCTGTACGGCCCCCTGAACCTGGACCATGTCTACGAGTTCATGGGCGGCATCTCGGCGGCCAGCCGCGAGGTCAACGGCGAGGATCCCGAGGCCTGGTTCAACGACATGCGCCGTCGCTCCCGGTTGCGCGTCCAGCCCGCCAAGCAGGCCATCTGGGTCGAGGCGCGTACGACCGTGCACCACCCCACCTGGCTCGCCGAGCAGATGGAGGAGGGCGCTACCGCGCTGGAGGACATCGCCGAGGTCACCCGCGACATCTACGGCTGGAACGCCATGAAGCCCGCCGAGATCGACGACGAGCTGTGGGACGAGCACCACCAGGTCTACGTGCGCGACCGCCACGGGCTGGGCGTGCGCGAGCACTTCGAGGAGACCAACCCCGCTGCGCTGCAGGAGGTCAGCGCGGTGATGCTCGAGACGGCCCGCAAGGGCATGTGGGAGGCCGACGAGCAGCAACTCGCCGAGCTGGTCGACCTTCACGTCGAGCTGGTGACCGAACATGGAGCCGGCTGCTCGGGCTTCGTCTGCGACAACCCCAAGCTGCGCGAGTACATCGCGAGCCGGGCGGATCCTGCGCTGCGCGAGCCCTATGAGGCTGCCTTGGATGCCGCGCGTGAAGGCGGCGGTGGACCGGTCCGCGAGGGCATGAAGCTCGAGCGCGAGGAGATTTCGGCGTCGGTCAGCGCCGAAGATCTGCTCGAGAACAAGACGGGGCTGGCGGTTGTGTTGGGTCTGGCCGCGATGCTCGGTGCAGGCGTGATGGTGGGGGCGCGGCGTAAGGGTTGAGCCCCCTCCGTCGACCCCGGCAGCCGGCCGCTGTGGCCCGCTGCAAGCACCTGAACACGTGAATGTTCTGCCTCGATGGCGGGAGCTTCCGGGCTGGATTCTCCGCGGCCAGGACCATCCACCCACGTCGGACTCGGATGTGGCTCAACAAGCAGGACCCCAGACCTCACCCACTGTCAGCACTCGTTGGGTCGTCGTCGGCTACCGACCGCCGAGGAGTTCTTCACTCCCCGGGCGGCGCCGATCAGCTCCATGCCAGGCCGATGCTCGGTGCGCTGAACCAGCGCGTCGAACCAGGGGTCTTCTGGGTCGACCTCCACGAGGGCGCGCTGCTCGTCGAAGACGTCGCTGAGCAGCAGCAGGTTCCCGTCGGCCCAACCGACCAACCGGCCTTCGTCGAACCAGGGCTTCTAGATGCTCCAGCCCAGCCATACCAGCCGCAGCCAGCGCCGCAGCTCGGTTAGAACACCGCCCACCAACTCGCGTGGTTGCTCGACTCCAGGTCCTGCTGCGGGAGCCGGTACGCCGGGTAGCTGGGGTCCGCACCCGTCTCGGCGACGTACGTGTCGATGCCGGCGATCCAGATCTGGCTGTCCTCGGCCGGGTAGAAGCCGTAGTCGCGGCTCGATGCGAACGACAGCCACAGGATGTCGTCGTCCGGCACCGGACCCCAGCGCGGCCACGAGTTGGTCAGGTCGGCCGACTTGTTCGCGTTCTCGAGCACGATGGAGTCACCGCCCTCGATCGAGACCAGGCGCAGGCTCGCGTCTTCGGTGAAGCGCGTCTGGCCCGTGCTCGAGTGGTTGTAGGCCACCCACTTCGAGTCCGGCGAGATCATCGGGTAGTAGACGTTGCCGCTGTTCTCCTGAGCCACCAGTACCTGGGCCTCGCCGAAGACGCCGCCACCCAGATGCGGGAAGCCGACGATCTCACTCCGACCGTAGGCGTAGTCGCCGTTCGCGACCCCGCTCACCGCCACCAGCATCGAGTCGTCCCGCGCCCAGTCCGGCATCGTGAGCTTCAGGTCTGTGTCCAGCGTCTCCAGGTACTCGCCGGTCCGACCGTCGTAGAAGTGCAGCTCGTCGTCGTCGGAGAAGACGACGAAGTCCCCGTCGGGCGAGAAGGTCGAGTACTTGCCCCAGTCCGTGCTGTTCGCGTGCTCGATCAGCGCATCGGGCTCGCCCGAGCTCACGTCCGCCAGCCCCATCCGCGGCTCGATCGTGGCGTCGGGCTGCCAGGCGTAGGCCATCCGCTCGCCGTCCGCGCTCACCACGTGGCAGCCGACGCAGTTCTCGTCGCTGTTCTCCGTCCATCGGGTCATGAACGGCTCGGGCGCGATCTCGTCGACGGGCGACGCGATGACCCCGCCCTCGGACGTCGAGAAGTACAGGATGGTCCCCTGGGCGTCGAAGCGGTTCACCAGGAAGGACTGCGGCGTGGCCGAGCGCTGCTCGCTGATCTCGCCCCCGGTCAGGGTCACCGCGTCGAGCTCGACCGTGACCTCGCTGCCCGCGTTCGTCGCCGAGATCACGCGCCAGAGCGACTCTTCGATCTCGACCTCGGGCTCCGAGCTGTAGATGTCGACCAGCGTGTTCGCGCTCGTCAGGCGGAGTCGGTACGCGTCGGCCGGCTCGGTGTCCCACCACATGAAGGTCATCGAGGGCACGTTCAGGGGCAGCGCCGCCCCGTCTTCCGGGTACGCCCACGAGATCGCGTCGCTGGGCGTGCCGGTGTCGGCCATGTCCTCGACACCGCTCGGGACGCCGTCTCCCGTCACCGAGTCGCGGTACGTCACGCTGACCTCGGCCGTCGCCGACATGCCTCCGGCCGCGGCCTGGACGAGCGTCCGGCCCCCTGCATCCGTGCTCGTGGTGAAGCCCCCGTCCGCGCGCATGGTGCCGACGGACTCGTTCGACAGGGTCCACTCCACCGGCTCGAGGCCCTCCTCGATGTGCCCCGTCTCGAACTCGGCGATGACGATGAACTGCTGCTGCTCTGGCGCGTCGGGGCCCGTGGTGAGCTCGACGGACTCGGGCTCGATGCTCAGGGCGACGACGGCACCGTACGGCGAGCTCTCCGGACCGGAGTTGCAGGCGAGAAGCAGCCAGATGGGGAGGACTTGCATGGTGCGGCATCATAGTGGAGCATCCGATGGTGACGCTCCTCCTTCTCAGTGGCTGTATCGAGCACGGCGTGCAACAGCTGTACTCGGTCGACAGTTGGACCCAGGGCGAGCCCAACTCGCCCGTCGACGTGCTGTGGGTCCTCGACGACTCCGCGACGATGAGCGAGGAGCAGGCGGCGATCGCCGAGCACGCGCAGTCCTTCGTCGAGGTGCTGCTCGAGGCCGACGTCGCCTTCCAGATCGGGGTGACGACGACCGACATCGACGCCCAGGCCGGCGCGCTGCGGGGCCCCGTGATCCCCAGCTCGGATCCCGACGTCATCGAGCACTTCGCCGAGCAGGTCGACGTGGGCACACTCGGAAGCCGCGACGAGCAGCCGCTCGAGGCCATCCGCATGGCGACGCGCACCCCGTTCGCGAGCGACGACAACGCCGATCTGCTCCGCGACGACACGTTCTTCGCCATCGTCGTCGTCACGGACGAGGACGACCACAGCCGCGAGGACATCGGCTCCTACCTGAACCACCTGGACACGCTCCAGCGCGACTTCGCGATCCAGGCGCTGGCCGGCGGACTGCCCGAGGGCTGCAACAGCTCGGCCGGGACCGCCGAGGCCGCTGAGCGCCTGCTCGAGGCCGTGGAAGCGACCGGCGGCGGCTTCCGCTCGATCTGCGAGCGCGACTACGAGCCCGTCCTCCGCGCCATGGGTCTCGACGCCGTCGGCCTGACCGACACCTTCAAGCTGGCCGCCGTGCCAGCCGTCGACTCGATCACGGTGAAGATCGAGGGCGAGGTCATCCTCGAGCACGTCGAAGGCCTCGAGGACGACGGCTGGAGCTACTCGCCGGCGCAGAACGCCATCGTCTTCCACGGCGAGGATCTGCCGCCCCCGGGCGCGTACATCACCTGCGAGTACCTGGACTACGGCGACCGCGAGTGGGAAGAGACCTCGGAGTGAGCGCTCAGGCGCCCCACGCCTGACCCGTCCAGCCGACCTGCAGCCCGAACGCGTTGTAGTCCATGTCGAGGAACCGGCTGGCACCGGCCGTCGCGCGGACGA
The DNA here is from genome assembly GCA_024228935.1 of Pseudomonadota bacterium. Classification (GTDB taxonomy): domain Bacteria; phylum Myxococcota_A; class UBA796; order UBA796; family CAJQPC01; genus JAAESX01. Next base: position 99,137 of record JAAESX010000116.1, on the reverse strand, counting down.
CGAGCGGGCCGCGCGTGTAGCCGTAGGTCAGGATCGGCACGTAGGTGAGCACCCCGGCCCGCAGCGCGTGGTGGTCGTTCAGGTGCACCGTGAGGCCGGTCTCCTGGACGTCGCCTCGCCACGGCTCCCAGTAGACGCCCCACTCGGTCTGGACGACGTCGATCTTCACCGGCGTCCGAGCGATGTCGAAGACGACCCGGTCGCCGCCGGCCTGCATCGACCAGCCCGCGCCGACGGTGCTCACGTCCTGGCCCTCGTCGCTCGGGTTGAGGTGCAGCCAGGAACCACCCTGGGCGTGCAGGCCCAGCCGGAAGTGCTCCTGATCCACGACCAGCCCGTGGATCGCGGCGTGCGGCAGCCACCCGTTGTCGTAGCGGTCATGAGCCACCCCGAGCGTCACCCCGATCCGGTCGTCCAGGCCGACCTCGGCCCGCAGCATCCCGCCTTGCAGCCCGCTCCCGTCGAACCGATCCTCGACCGAGAACGCCGTCGCCATCAGGGTGATCTCGCCGCGCGTGCCGTCCGCGGCGCCGGCCAGGACGACCCCCGGAGGAGGCGCCGCCCAAGCTGCTGTCATCAGTATGATCGTGTGCATCTGCTGTAAGTCTGGCACGTGGACCAGGGGGATACGATCCCGGCAGTGCCGATCATCAGCCCTGCCCGGATCCGAGACGTGCTCACCAGCATGCAGAGCTCGGAGCGCATCGCCACGCTGCTGCGAGATGGCCAGGTGGTGGGCTCGAGCATCCTGAGGGTCCGCGATGGGGGCATCCGGCTGGCCTCCTCGACCCCCGCCGACCGGATCCGCGTTCGCGGCTGGAACGCGCTGTACGAGATCGAGCTCGTCGGACGAGGCGACGGCTCGTTCCGGATTCCTCGCCGCCTGGATCCCCTTGTCCGACGGAGCGACCGCCGCGTCGACCAGCTGGACGGGATCATCGAGCGCGTCGAGCTCAACGGTCAGGACCTGACTCCGGTGGACGCGAGCTGGACGGGCCTGGGGGTTCGCCCCGAGGGTGCCCTCGAAGACGGCGCCGTGATCATCCACCTGACCGAGGACTGGGGCGGGTTCGCGCTCGCGGCCAACGCCCGAGTCGCGCACCGCGGCTCGAACCGGATCGGGCTCGAGCTCCGGCCGACCGACGGCGAGTGGAGCGAGTGGATGATCGCCCTGTCCGAGCAGCTCCACCCCAACACCACCCACACGGCTCCAGCGTCGCAGGCGGTGTGGGAGGCCCTCCAGGACTGGTTCTTCCTGATCCGGGGGCCCGGCGCCCAGGGCTTCGCCGAGATCAAGGAGGCCTGGCAGGACGCGCACACGGCGGTCGTGGACGGCGAGACCCAGGGCCATGTCGTGCTGCACGAGGGCGGCTGGGGGACGCTGGCGTTCCTGAACCTGTACAGCCGGAGCTGGGTCGGCCACCAGCTCGGGGTGCTCAAGCGCATCCATGCGCTCCGGAACCGCGGGCACAGCGAACAGGTCAAGCGCGACCTCTACATGCACTGCGCCGAGCTCATGCAAGGACGAATGGCGCAGGAAGGGGTGTCCGAATGGTGGATGGTCGCCACCTGCCGGACCGCGCCGTGGCTCTCACGGCACTGGGACTTCGCCAGGAGCGACGTCGGCGTGAACGTCTCGATCCAGCCGGTCGACGTGAACTGCATGGATCCGCTTCAGCCCGAGGCCCGGACGACCGATGTCGAGGTCTTCCCCGTGCACGACCTCACGCCCGTCCACGCCCTCCTCGCCGAGCGACGGCCCGCTGCGTACCTGAGCGCGCTGGACCTGGACCCCGAGCACTACGACCTCGTCCAGGCCCGCGAGCGCCTGGCCCCATGCGGCCTGGAGCTGCACCGCCGCACCTTCGTGGCGACCGACGACCGGGGCCCGATGATGTACGGGATCATCGAGATCGCGACCCGCGGGCTCAACGCCTTCCGGCTGTTCGACTGCATCCGCTTCGTCCCGGCCCGACCCCTGTCCGCCCGGGACCTCGAGTCGGCCTGGCACGCACTGACCCTGCGTGCCCACGACTTCTTCCGCGGCGTCCGCGACGTCCTCATCGAGGACACGCCCCGCGACTACTTCGTCGTGAACTTCGAGGAGCGCGGCCGGATCGGGCTGCCCGACTACCTCGAGCGCTTCACCGCCGACCCCCTCGGGCACGGCTTCGTCTGGGTCATCCCCGGCGACGCGCTGCCCGCCTTCCTCGAGCGCATCTGGGAGAGCACTCCCCATGCCACCGGGGAGCCGCCAAAGCCCGCCAAGGAGTACCCGGATGCCGTCCATCGCCCCCATCAGCACCATCCCCTCGCATCCGTCGCTCAGGAGCCTCCGAGCAGCCCTGGCTGAGGCCCACTCGCCGACGGAGCTGGCCCGCGCGGCTGTGGGCCCGTTGAGCGAGCTGGCCGGCGGCGCGGTCATCGTGCTGGACGCGCGCAACGGTGTGCTGGCGGCCGCCGCGAGCCGCCCCGAGCAGCGCGAGCTCCGCCGGGCTCTCCGGGCTCCGGACACGACCAGCTGGACCCTCGTCGAGCTCGGCGAGGGCGTCGGACGCCTGGCGACCAAGGGCGCCGTCGGCGAGGGCGCCAAGCTCCTGGCCGAGGCCCTTCGTGACGCGTTCGAGGACGTCGCGCTGCGCAACGAGCAGGACCGCCAGCGACACGCCCATCGCGTCCGCGCGCCCGCTGCCGAGCCCCCCGTCAGGCGGTCGGTCTGGTCGGATCCAGCACCAGGCCGTCAGGCTGCGCTGGATGGTCTCGAGTAGCGCCCAGCAGCCCCAGCGCCCGCAGGCGTCGCGCCAGGGCACCCTCGTGGACCTGGGCCCGGTGACACCAGCTCCCTGGCCGCGCCTGGGACTCCGGGTGCGCCAGCCGATCGACCAGGTACTGCACGACACGGGCGGCCTGCCCGTAGGTCTCCGGGTCACCGAGGCCCGGGTGCAGGACGCATGACGCCACCCGGTCGGTCTCGAGATCGACCAGCAGCGCGAGCGGACCGTCGCGGCCGCCGCTGCCCACGGCCCCGTGCAGCTCGTCGGCCAGGCTTCCGTCCGCCACGACCTCGCCCAGGGACGCACCGCACTGCAAGCCCCCTTCACGCAGCGCGTGCTGGAGGTACCGCCAGTGACGCGGGGCCTCCGGGCGCAGCACCAGCAGCAGGACCCGGCCGTGGACCGCACACCCCAGGAACGCCCCCAGCGCTCGCCCACGCTGACGACGAATGGGGTCCCGCAGGCCCGCGACCAGCTCGGGCAGCTGGTTTGCCTGGGCCTGAGCGGCGGCGTCGCCAGCGGTGAACCCGCCACGTGGTGCGAGCGGCAGGTGCGGCGCGCCCGGGACGATGCGCGTGGCGTCGTCGCACTCGGCCTCAACCCGATGCACGAAGGCCGCGACCGCCCGACCCGCCTGACCGCCCTTGCGGGTCCGATGGCGCAGCGCGTGGACGAGCGCCAGCATCTCGGGCCAGCCATGGGCCTCGACGCCGTTCGTGCGACGGGCGTCCGCATGCGCCAGGGTGCGGGCATGGATCGAGGCGAGCTGGCGCTCGGACGGCTCGATCGGCTGCCCGGCCGACGCCAGCCGGACGAGCGGCAGGACCGACTCCGACAGCGCCTTGCTGGCTCGCGAGACCAGCGCATCGAGTGAACCGCCCGCCGGCCGCGTGACCTCGACCACCAGCGCCAGGAGCTCGGGGCGAACTGCGCCCGCGACCAGCGCTGTGCGGAGCAGGTCGAGGACGTCGGCTCGGGTCGTCGCGCGTCGGCCCTCGTCATCGTCCAGCGCCTGCAGGAAGACGGGGAGGCCCACCGGGAAGAAGGCCAGCACCCAGGTGGAGGCGAACCGGAACAGGAGCCGCCGACACAGCGCCAACAGCTCGTCGTCGGTCCAGCGACGCCCGCCCTGACGCTCGCGCAGATCCATGGCGAGGTTCGGCCACAGCGTGCCGAGCAAGCGGGTCCAGCGCTCCGGGCCCTTGCCGGTGCCGAGCACCGTGCTGTCGAACAGCGCCAGGTCCGCGGCGATCTCGAGCAGGGTCCCGCCCAGACCGACCCAGCCCTGCCACCCCGGCTCCAGCGAGATGGCCGCGTGCGCGCGTCTCAGTCGCTCGAACAGACCCTCGGGGCCGTCGTCCACGCGCGGATCCAGGCCGTGCACGACGCCCGGGAGCCGCTTCAGGTAGGCGCCGAGCGCCGGTCCCCAGACCCCCTCCTTCTGGCGCGACAGCCTGAGGTGTTCGACCTCGTGCGCGATGGCCGGCCACAACACGGGGTTGAGCAGGCGCTGCGCCGAGACCTCGAAGTACGCGAGCGCGCCCCCGAACTTCAGCCGCAGGCTCGTGTCGGCGCCATCGACGAGGACCGGGGTGATGTGGCCGCAGCCCCGCTCGACGAGCAGCTCGGCCAGGTAGGCCTGGAAGCCGTCTCGGAGCAGCACGTACCCCGCGCGCGCCTCGTACCCGGTGGTGGTTCGATCGGACGCTCGACCCGACCGCGCCTGCATCATCCGGTCGAGGTGCCGGTAGGCCCGACGGGTGTCGGGGCCCGCGGTCGGCGCGGCGATGACCTCGCGGATCCACGTCGACAGCGGCTCGGCCAGGTCCAGATGCCCCTGGATTCGCAGGCGGTCCGACAGCAGGCCGGACAGCTCGGCGGTGAGCGAGAGCGCCGCGTTCGTCCGCCCGTACGCCCAGTGGCCGCGCGCCGCCGCGTCCTTCAGCGCGCTGTAGGCCGTCGCCGTCCGGTCCGGCGAGGGAAGCCACTTCAGTCGCGCCTCGACCAGCGTCGCGTCCAGCGCTGTCGCCAGGCCCCGATCCAGCGCGGGATCGGCCGCATGGCCGCGGCTCCACGGACGCACGACCAGGTGCGAGCGTCGGCGGCTGGCGTCCAGCAGGGTCGCGATCTCGCCGCTCGACCATCCCCGCCAGTCCGTCTCGGCCGGATCGGCGTCCGCGACGACCAGCCCTCCGCCATCGTGAGCCTTGGGCAGGCGCATCACGCGGCCCTGGCGACAGGCGATGCCTTCGACCCAGTCACCCCGCTCTCGCGCCGCGGCGACCAGATCCACGGCCATGCCGATATCCACCCCGACGCTCCCGAACAGCGGGGTGTCGCGGAGCGCCCTCTCCGGCTCCGGCACCGAGAACGGGAGCGACCGCACACGGCGAGCGGCCAGGCCCAGGTCGAGGCCCGGGGTCTCTCCCGCTCGAAGCGCCCTCAGCACGTGCACCAGCCGGGCGAGCACAGCGAGGTCCGGCGCCTTGGCCAGCAGCAATAGCTCGGCGGTGTCCAGGCCCCAGACGACCCCCAGGTCGACGCGCGACGCACACCAGTCCGGGTCGATCCGCGCGGCGTCCTCGAGCCGATCGTCGACCAGCCCGGACAGGCCGGTGACCAACAGGTCCGGCAGCAGGTCCCCCAGCGCGAACACCAGCGCCGGCTCCAGGCGCAGGCGCGCGACAGCGTGGAACGGACGGCTGGCCTCCGGCTCCATCAGGCCGTCCCAGGACGCCTCGGCCGCGCTCGGGAGCAGGCCGGCGGTGGACCTCTGCAGCAGCCCTGGAGCCGGGGACGATCCGGCCGCGACGTACGACAGATCGGGCAACGCATCCACGACGACGAGATCGGTCGATCCGAGGGTCATCAGGTCGAGCCCCCGACGCGGGCTCCCCCAGGCGCGAGCGTGCACGGACTCCCGCGCCGAGCGGATCGAGGCCACCGTCTCCCACGGCTGCTCGAGCAGCTCGTGCGCGTCGACGGACACGAACACCGACCGCGTGGGCCGCTCCATCCGCTGATCTCCCGGGTCGGACTTCCTCAAGGTGTCACGCCACTTACCCGACGGGCAAGGTGGTTGACCCTGGATTGAACGATGGCGGAAAATCCCCCGGCAAGCACGAGGAAGCAGGTGTACGACGGGCCGTTCGACCAACTCGACACCCGCTCATTTCCGATCCTCTACGTGGACGACGAGCACGGCAACCGGGTCGTGTTCGAGGAAGCGGTCGAGGATCTGTTCCCCGTCCACCTGGTCAGCGGTGCCCTGGAGGCGCTCGAGTTCATGCGTCGGCACGAGGTCGCCATCCTGGTGACCGACCAGCGAATGCCCGGTATGACCGGCATCGAGCTGTGTGAGCTCGCCCGCCGCGAGCACCCCGGCGTGAAGCGCGTGCTCGTCACCGCGTTCGGCTCGCAGGAGGCCGCCGTCGAGGCCATCAACCGCGCCGGCGTCAGCTACTTCCTGTCCAAGCCGTGGTCGATCGACGTCATGCGCGTGACGCTCCGGAACGTGGCCGAGACCATCCATCTCGAGCGCCGCGTCCATGCGCTCCGCGGTGTCCTGCTGGATCGGGAACGCGCCGAGGCCCTGGCGATGGCGCGTGCCGCCCTGCTCCACGACCTGGCGAACGGCGCCTCGGCGGTGCGGATGGGGACCGCCGGCATCCACGATGTGCTCGCCGAGATCAGCGACCCGATGGGCCAGGCCCGACTGGCCGAGGAGCTCGTCTACCTGGACGAGGCCGTGGAGCACCTGGCCAAGCTCCACGACCGGACCAAGCGCCTGACCCTGCGGCTGCAGTCCTCGCGCTCGGACGTCCGCCTCGACCACCTGCTGAACGTGGTCATGGGCATGTTCCGCGGCCAGCACGGCAGCGGCATCTCGCTCGAGCACCACTGCCCCGAGGGGCTGACCATCCACGCCGACAGCCTGGACGTCAGCCGCATCGTGATGAACCTGGTGAAGAACGCGATCCAGGCCATCGAGCCGACCGAGCGCCCCGGCCGGGTGCGCGTCGACGTCACCGCGAACAGCGAGTACGCCATCCTCACCGTGTCCGACGACGGACCCGGTCTCCCCGCCCAGATTCGGCATCGTCTCTTCCAGCCGTTCTCGACGACGCGCCAGAAGAGCGGCGGCACAGGCCTCGGCCTGTCCATCTGCCGGGCTCGGACGCAGGCCAACGACGGCTCCATCCAGCTCCTGGAGACCGACGAAGGGACCACGTTCGAGGTGCGTCTCCCGAGGACAGGCTGATGCCGGCGATCCCTCGCAGCAAGCGCGACCTGGACCGACTCGCCCTGCAGGCCCGCGCGTGCTTCGACCGCGAGGCCCAGGCGCTGGCGGCCATCGGGTTCCCTCGCGAAGGGCGCGCCCTGGACGTCGGATGCGCCGCAGGTCACTTCGGGAGCCTGCTCAAGCAGCGCTACCCGCACATCCAGGTGCACGGAGTGAACTTCGACAGCGACCGGACGTACGCCGACCTCGACGAGCTCACCGGGCGGCACCTCGACAGCTATGCGCGCGTCGCGAGCCTGCCCAAGGACGCGTTCGACGCGGTCTACACCCGCTTCTTCCTGCGGCACGTGCCGACGCCCGAGGGCCTGGTCGCCGAGATGCGCGACGCCTGCATGCCCGGCGGGATTGTCGCAGCGATCGAGACAGACGACGGAGCGTTGCGCACATTCCCCGAGCTTCCGGGACTGACGCGTACACTGAAGGCCGTGCACGCGAACCACTCCGAGGTCGACCCCTTCGTCGGCCTGCGCCTCCGCGACCTGATGATCCAGGCTCGCCTGACGGATGTCCGCGTCGTCCCGGTGGTCCTCAGCAGCGAGGACATCGGCAAGGACGTCTTCCTGCAGCTCCTGTCGCCGTTCCTGGACGCCGGGCGCAACGCCCTGGGCGACGGCGAGCTGCGACGCGTGACCTCGGAGATCGCGGCGTGGAGGCGTCACCCGGGCGCGTTCGCATCGTGGACGCTCTACTGCGGCGGTGGGCGCGTCAGCCGTCACGCATGACCGACGGCGTCGCGACCGGAGCCGCCCGCGAGTTCCTCGAGTCCGCACGACAGGAGTTCCAGGCGGCCATCAGCTTCCAGTGGGAGCTCGATCGGCTCGAGAAGCTCGGGGTCCAGCCCCCCCAGCGGATCCTCGACGTCGGCTGCTCGACCGGCGACCACGCGCGGCGACTGCGGGAGCTCGACTTCCACCTGACGGGCCTCGACCTGGGGCACAACCGCGAGGCCGCCCGTCGCCGCGTCGATCGGTTCGTCGAGGGTGACGTGCGCGAGCCCGAGACCTGGGACGGGCTCGAGGCCGACGTCGCGATGGCCCGGCTGCTCCTGCGGCACGTGGGCCCCCAGGCGCCGGCGGTGGTCGGTCACATGGCCGCGGCAGCCCCTCTCGTCGTGCTCGTCACCGCGCTCCCCAACACGATGGAGGGCGCCACCGGCCAGCTGGCCCAGGCCCTCGCGATGATGACCCGTCTGGCTGTCCCGGACGCCACCGGTCTTCTCCGTGCGGCCGGACTCGAGGTGGTCGACGAGGCGGTCTTCACCTGGACCAGCACCTCCCGAAGCGACCGGGCGGCGATGCGCTTCCTGGCGCTCCCCCTGTCCGAGGCGCTCGCCCCGATGGCCTCGCTGGATGGCGAGATCGTCGCCCAGGACATGGACCGCTGGCTGCTCGAGGGCGGCCCCGGCACGTTCCGACTCGGCTTCTGCGCCGGACGGCGGTCATGAGCTCCGAGGTCGGAGCCTTCTTCCTCGTCCCCTTCCTCGACTACACCGAGGAGACGCTCGGACCGGAAGGCAAGGCCGCGCTGCTCGAGCGCATCGGCATCGCCGAGTCCGAGCTCCGCGACAAGTCGACCTGGGTCACCCTGGCCCAGTGCGAGGAGGCCTGCGCCGTCCTGGTCGAGCTCCACGACGACCCGTTCCTGTTCGAGGAGAAGGGGGGGCTCGCACTCCAGCGCCGCTACACCGGCCCCCTCCGGCCGATCCTGCGGGCGCTCGCCGGGCCAGGGTTCGCCTACCGCGCGCTCCCGAAGACACTCCCGCGGTTCAACAAGGTCGGCGCGTTCGAGGTGCTGGTCGACGAGCCCGGCCACGTGCAGCTGGCCTACACCACCAGCGTCCCCGAGCGGAACGTGTGGATCCACAAGGCGCGCGTCGGTCAGATGGCCGCGTTCCCGACCCTGTTCGATCTGCCTCCCGCGACGGTCGACGTGCTCGAGTCCTTCGCAGACAGCGACCGGTGCGTCTACGACATCCACTACCAGGTGCCCTCGGGTCGGGCGATGGCGCTCACGCTGGCGCTTGTCGGCGTCGGCATCGGCAGCCTGGCCGCCGGGGTCTCCGGAGCGGACGCGGGTGTCATCCTCGCCAGCACAGGACTGTGGGGCATCGTCGGCTACCTGACGGGCACCAACCTGGAGCTCCGGGCGACCCTGGCGACGCGTTCCCGCGCTGTGGTCGAACAGAACCAGGCGCTCCAGCGAAGCGCCGAGAACACCGAGCGCCGCTTCGAAGAGCTCCAACAGGCCAAGGCTGACGTCGATCGACAGGTCGCCCAGCGCACGGCCGAGCTCGAGGCCACCCGGGACGAGCTGGCCGAGTCGCTGGCCCAGGTCCAGGAGCTCAGTCAGGCTCGACGGCGCTTCTTCGCCAACCTGAGCCACGACCTGCGCACCCCGCTGCAGCTCATCCTCGGCCCGCTCGAGGACCTGCTCGAGGGCCGCAAGCCCGCTGGCGGCGTCGAGCGGAGCCTCGTCACCATGCGCCGCAACGGCATGCGGCTCATGGCGCTCATCGACCAGATCCTGCTGCTCGCCCGCATGGACGCCGGCGCCGTGCTCCTGACCCGCCGACGCACAGACACCGTCTCCCTGGCCCGCGCGACGCTGTCGACGTTCCTGGACGCCTCGGACAAACGCGGGGTCGAGGTCCGCTTCCGCTCGCCCGAGACCCCCGTCCCGATGGTCGCGCTCGACCGGCGCTGGATCGAGTCTGCGCTCGCCAACCTCATCGACAACGCCCTGCGGGTCTCCGAGAGCGAGGTCGAGGTCACCGTGTGGCTCGACGGCGAGACCCTGTACCTGGCCGTCCGGGACGACGGACCCGGGCTCGGGCCCCTGGAGCGCTCGAGCATCTTCGAGCGGTTCGCCCAGGGCAGCGAGAAGGGCGCCGCCGGGCTCGGCCTGTCGATCGTCAGCGAGGTCGCGGCCCTGCACGAGGGGGTCGTCCGCGTGGACTCGGCCGAGGGCGAGGGCACGACGTTCACCCTGTCCATCCCCGCGAATGCAGCCGAGGACACGACCGAGTCGTCCGAGCTGCACGAGCCGACGCAGATCGCCATGCCGCTCGAGGCCCTGACGACCCTGGGGCACAGCTCGACGGCCGTGGACGCGCCCCTGGCCCTGGTGGTGGACGACGACGCCGAGATCCGCGAGTTCGTGAGCGGCGCGCTGGCTCCGTACTGCCGCGTGGAGCTCGCCGAGAACGGCCGAGAGGCCCTGGCGATGGCCCAGCGACTGCGCCCGGACATCGTCGTCACCGACCTGGCCATGCCCGAGATGAACGGGCTCGCGCTGACCCGAGCGCTGCGGGCGGACCCGTCGCTCTCCACCACCCCGATCCTGCTCCTCACCGCGCACACCGGCCAGACGAGTGTGCTGGACGCGTACCGGGCGGGGGCCAGCGACTACCTCAACAAGCCGTTCCACGTGCGCGAGCTCGCCGCCCGCGTCCAGGCCCACCTGAGGGCCCGCCAGCTGTTCCGGGAGCTGACCCACGCCGAGCGTCTCGCCAGCACCGGCCGGGTCGCCGCCCAGCTCGCCCACCAGCTGCGCAACCCGCTGAACGCCCTCCTGTCCGCCATCCAGCTCCTGCCCAAGCGCCTCGAGCAGCCGGAGAGGGCACAGCGCCTGCTGGGCGTCATGGACGAAGCCAGCCGCCGCATCCAGGGTCTGACCGAGGACCTGCTCGGCCTGTCGGGCGTGCACAAGGGCGAGCACGCGCCGTTCTCTCCCGTCGAGCCGCTCGAGGCCGCGCTGCGTCTCTTCGACGCCCAGCTCCCCCACAACGTGTCCATCGAGGCCGACATCACCTCGACGGGCGCCGTCCTGGGTCGAGCCGCCGACTTCGCGCAGGTCCAGGTCGCGCTCATCGAGAACGCCGTGAAGGCCGTGGCGAAAGGAGGCCGCGTCCGGGTCACTGCGCGCGACGAAGACGGCGACCACGTCTTCCTGGTCGAGGACTCTGGCGACGGCATCGACCCCGACGTCGAGGACCGGATCTTCGCCCCGTTCTTCACCACCCGAGATGCCGGACACGGCACGGGACTGGGCCTGTCGATCGCCCGTCGCGTCGTCGTCGATCACGGCGGGGAGATCTCCGTGGGCCGCTCCGAGCTCGGTGGCGCCTGCTTCACCGTCGTCGTGCCCTTGGCGAGGGCTCCGGGCGAGGGTTAGCCCCGAGGCCATGCAGACGGTCCTGGCCATCTATCGCCGGGAGCTCGCGAGCAGCTTCAACTCGCCGCTCGCCTACATCGTGGTCCCCGTGTACCTGGGGCTCGTCGGGCTCTTTGCGCTGTTCCTGAACGACATCTTCGCCAGCGGGCTCGCCACGCTGCGGGTCGTCTTCTTCTGGTGCGCGATGTTCCTGCTCCTGCTGGTCCCGGCCGTGACCATGCGGCTGTTCGCCGAGGAGAAGCGGACCGGGAGCCTCGAGCTGCTCGTCACCCTGCCTGTCACCGAGGGCCAGGTCGTCGCGGGCAAGTTCGGCGCCGCGCTGACGCTCATCCTCGTCGCGGTGGGCCTCACCATCCCGTACCCCATCGTCCTCGCCCAGCTCGGGGACCTGGACTGGGGCCCGGTCATCGGCGGCTACATCGGGCTCGGCCTGCTGGCCGCCGCCTACACCGCCATCGGGACGGCCGCGTCCAGCCTGACGAGCAACCAGATCGTCGCGTTCCTGGTCGCCGTCTCGCTCTGCATCGTCCCGTACGTCGTCGGGTTCTTCCTGCAGGCCGTGCCGCCCAGCATCCTGCCGATCGTCCAGTACATGTCGTTCGACTACCACTTCTCCGGGATGAGCCGCGGCGTCATCGACACCCGGAACCTGGTGTTCACGCTGTCGATCGTCGCGCTGTTCCTCCACGTCGCAGTGTTCGCGCTCGAGCAGCGGAGGCTCAGCTGATGCAGCTGCGCCGGGTGCTCTCGATCAACAGCTGGATGCAGCTCGGGCTGGTGCTGGCCATCGTGGTCTTCGCCAACGTGCTCGGCAGCCGCTTCTTCTCGCGGCTCGACCTGACGACCGACCGGATCCACTCGCTCAGCCACGCGAGCCGAGTGCTGGCCGAGCGCCTCGACAAGCCGCTCATCGTGAAGGTCTACTTCACCCAGGGGCTCGAGGCGCCCTACAACAACCACGAGCAGGTCCTGGTCGACAAGCTCGAGGAGTTCCGCGCCTGGAGCCGCGGCCGGATGGAGCTGACCGTCGTCGACCCGTCGGGGTCCGAGGAGCTCCAGGACGAGGCCAGGCGGCTTGGCATCACGCCCATCCCGTACAGCTTCCGCAGCCAGTCGCGGTCCGAGCTGCGTCAGGTCTACATGGGCGCGAGCATCGTCTACGGCGACCGCCAGAAGACGCTGCCCGCCATCACCCAGGTCGCGACCATCGAGTACGACCTGGCGCGCACGATCAAGACGCTCGTCGACGCCGACGACATCAAGACCATCGGACTCCTGACCGGCCACGGCGAGCCCGACGTGCTGAGCGGCAAGGGCCCGCTCAAGCAGCTGCGGGACAACCTGGGGCAGAGCTACCGGCTGCAGCTCGTCCAGCTCGGCGGCGAGACCGGGGTGCCCGACGAGGTCGATGCGCTGTGGATCATCGGCCCGCAGACGACCGTCCCGCTGCGAGACCAGTACCAGATCGACCAGTTCATGATGACCGGCAAGCCGGTCGCGTTCTTCCTGTCGAACTTCAAGCCCGACATGCGCACCATGCGGGCGCTGAAGGTGCCTCACGGGCTGGACGCGCTGGTCGGACACTTCGGGGTCGAGGTGAACCAGGACGTGGTCGTCGACCGCGTGAACAACGGCAAGATGAACTTCCCGGTGCAGCAGGGGAACTACATCCGGCGGCTGCCCATCAACTACCCGCTCATCCCGATGGTGATGGACCTGGCCGAAGACAGCGTGATCGTGAAGGACCTCGACGCGATGACCTTCCCGTTCGTGTCCAGCATCGACGTGCCCGAGGCGCTGCCGAATGGGGTCGAGGTCGAGGTGCTGGCGACGAGCGACAAGGGCGCGGGACGCATCAAGGCCCCGCGGGTCATCGCCCCCCAGGCCTACGTCCAGCAGGACCCCAGCGAGGAGGTCGGCGCCTGGCCGGTGCTCGTCACGGCGCACGGCACCTACCCCAGCTTCTTCGCCGGTCGGGAGATCCCGGACTCGCCGAGCTCGGGCGAGCTGGTGCCGTTCATCGAGGAGAGCGCCCCGACGCGTCTCGTCGTCGCCGGCTCGGCGGACTTCATCGCGAACAACCTGGCGTTCATGTCGAACCTGGCGGACTGGATGGTCCAGGACGAGGACCTCATCTCGATCCGCAGCAAGACCGTTCAGGTCCCGGCGCTCGAGCCGGTCGAGCCGGGCAAGCTGCTGGGCATCAAGCTGGGCCTGCTGCTGGGACCCATCTTCTTCCTGCTCGGCCTGGGTGGCCTGCGGGCCTTCGTGAGGTCGCGGTCGTGAAGCTGACGCCGAAGACCCTCGCGCTCCTGGTGCTGGCCGTCCTGCTCGGCCTGGGCACCCTGATCGAGCCGTCGTCGCTGTCCGGCGGCGACCTGCCCGTGGTCGAGGGCGTGGCCCGCGAGGAGGTCACCCGGCTGGAGATCACGGCCGGCCAGGTGCAGAAGGTGGTCATCGAGGGGGCCTGGGACGACGGCTACGACGTCCGCCAGCCGTACGAGGGGCCCGCGGACTTCATGTCTCTGCGGCCTCTGCTGAACGCCTTCGTCGACGACACGCCGATGGACCTGGCGGTCGATGAGGGGTCCCTCGAGGACTACGGCGTCGACGACCAGAAGGGCATCCTGGTCGAGCTGTTCACCAGCGGCGACAGCCCCGCGCTGTCCCTGGTCATCGGGTACGACGTGCCCGGCGGCTCGTCGTTCGTCCGCCTGAAGGACAGCGACGTCGTCTACCGGGCCAAGGTCGGTGGCCGCGCCCGCTACGAGCACGACCCCAGCCACTGGCGGGACCGGATGGTCGCCGACTGGGACCCGGACCGGATGGTCTCGCTGTCCATCGAGTCGCTCGAGGGGCGCATCCGCGTCGAGCGCGACGTCTCCGGCCTGGAGCCGGGCCCCTGGATCGCCATCGGTGGTCCGCCGGGTCTCGAGCTCGACGACAAGGCCCTGGACGCCCTGGTCTCCACGCTGTCGGTCCTGCGCGCGGGCCGCCTGCTGTCCGCCGACTACGACGCCGACTGGACCGAGGACGCCGTCCGAGTCGTGATGGTCGACGCGGACGGCATCGAGCACGAGCTCCTGTTCGGCGGCGAGGTGTTCGACGGCGCCGCCTACGTGAAGACGCCCGGTCGCGACGAGGTCTTCCAGGTCGCGTCCATGGATCGGCAGCGCGCCCGGCGGAGCTGGACCAGCCTGCAGGACCTGACCGTCTTCGACTACCCCCGCGGCACGCTGGCGAGCGCCCGGCTCGAGGACGACGGCACCCCGGTGACCATCGTCCAGACCCCCGAGGGCCTGTGGGAGGTCGCCGACCCGCCCAACGTCGACGCCGACGTGAAGCAGATCTTCCTGTCCGTGAACTCGCTGGCCACCCTGCGCGGCCACGACCGCCTCGACGAGGGCGACTTCTCGCGGATCACGACCCGCATCACGTTCACGACGCTCGACGGCGAGACCCAGTCGGTCGAGTTCGGCGTGCCGTACCAGGACGCCCAGGGCCGGACCTTCTACCCCACGCGCGTCCCCGGTCGGAGCGAGGTCTTCGCCTATCGGGACAGCTCGGTCTCCCATCTCCGGAAGGGCTTCGGTCGCGGCCGGTGAGCGTGAGACGATCGGGGGCGATCTTCTTGTGAATAGATAGGGATTGCCTGCGTCATTGGCGGGTGTCCAGGCAAGCTGACCAGGCGTTGCCCTCCGGAGGAACACCATGCTCCCCATCTCCCTGCTTCTCTCGCTCTCCGCCCACGCCGCCGAGCCAGGCTTCGACGCCGCCACTCCCGAGCGCGCCACCGTCCAGGTCGGCGGCGCCCACAAGAAGGGCGACAAGAAGGGCAGCTCCAGCAGCAACGACGACGGCCCCAAGGCGACGAACGGCGCCAACAGTGGCCCCACCAAGTCAGGCCGCCCGAGCAGCAACAGCGGCGGCAGCCAGCCCAGCAAGGGCGGCGGCGCCAGCAAGCCCAGCCACAGCCCGGGCAACCACGGCGACGCCGAAGCGACCCGCCCCTCGATCGATCGCGGCGTGAAGAGCCCGCCGAACATGGGCTCGAGCGACAGCTACAGCGGCACCCGTCCGGGCGCCGGTCAGCTCGGCAACGGCGGCTCCAGCAGCTCCGGAAGCTCCAGCACCCGCCCCGGCACCGACTCCAGCTACAGCGGCACCCGCCCCGACGCTGGCCAGCTCGGCAACGGCGGCTCCAGCAGCTCGAGCAGCAACGGCAGCAGCACCCGCCCCGGCACCGACTCCAGCTACAGCGGCACTCGCCCCGACGCTGGCCAGCTCGGCAACGGCGGCTCCAGCAGCTCGAGCAGCAACGGCTCCAGCACCCGCCCCGGCTCCTCGGGTGGCACGGACAGCTACACGGGCAACCGCCCCTCGTCGGACTCGACCCTGGCCGGCTCGTCCAGCCGTCCCTCGGGCTCCTCGGGCTCCTCGGGCTCCTCGGGCTCCTCGGGCTCCTCGGGCTCCTCGAGCGACTCGTCGTCCAGCACGCGTCCGGGCTCCAGCTCCGGCTCGTCCAGTTCCAGCTCGTCCAGCTCCTCGCGCCCCAGCGGCTCGAGCAGCGCGACGCGGCCTGGCTCGTCGAGCGGCTCGTCGAGTGGCAACAGCACGCGCCCCAGCAGCAGCAGCGCCACCCGCCCGAGCGGCAGCGGCAGCAGCTCGCGGCCCTCGTCGACCAGCACCGGTCGCACCGAGAGCACGAACCGGCACCAGAGCCGTCCCAGCAGCTCGAGCAACGGGCGCGACAACGCCGCGCACAGCTCGCACAGCAGCCACAGCCGCCCGAGCAGCGGCTACACGCGCCACCACAGCCGCCCCTACACGCCCGTCCACAGCGTGTACTACGGCTCGGCGCGGCCCGTGTACCACGTCAACGTGCACCACAACGTGCGCTGGTACCACGGCGTCTGGGTCTACGGACCGAGCCCGTCGCACCACCACCACTACACGCACTACGACAACACCGGCCGCGTGGAGAAGAAGGGCACGGCGGTCTCCGAGCGCCCCGACCTGCCCACCCGCAAGGTGGACCGGAACGACACCTTCAGCGTCGGGTTCCAGGCCGGCTCGTACGTGAGCGGCTTCGAGAACGGGTACAGCTTCGGTGACGCCGGCTTCGGCGTCGACGGCAGCTACCGCCCCGTCGAGAGCGTGGGCCTCGAGCTGGCGTACACCTACTACGACCAGAACTTCGAGGACGACTCGGCGCGTCAGACCGCGACGCTCCAGCCTTCCGTGAACCTGTACGCCGTGCCCTGGAAGCGCGTCTCGCCCTACCTCAACGTCGGAGGGACGATGTCCCGCCGGTCCTACGAGGAGAGCGCTGGCGGCGCCGATGTCGCGAGCACCGCGTACGGCCCCCACGCCGGTCTCGGTGTCGAGTTCGCCCTGGGCGAGCACGCGGCCATCGACCTGCGCGGCCAGTACGTGCACTACCTGAACGTGACCGAGGACCCGAACGTCCCGAGCGCGCTGCAGGCGACGGGTGGCCTGAACTTCTACTTCTAGTAGGGAACGATCTCGGCGTCGGCGTTGATGACGTCGTGCTCCTCGCTGTACGCCTGGAGCAGGACCGTGTCGTCGTCCTCGACGAGGAGTCGGCTGTACGGGGCGCCGCCCTCGGGCCAGTCGTGGTGGACGACCGCTGCCCACTGGGTCTCGAGCCCCATGTTGCGGAGCCGGAACTCCACCGTGCCCGGAGTGTTCTGCGGGAACGCGACGTACATGTTTGTCGAGAAGACCGCGCTGGTGCCGTCGAAGTGGGCGTAGCTCCCACCATCCGAGGAGCCGCTGTCCGAGGAGCCGCTGTCCGAGGGGCCGCTGTCGGTGGCGGGCGAGCCGCTGTCCGGCGAGCCGCTGTCGGCGGGGGCCTTGTCGCCACAAGCGAGGACGAGGGTGAGAGCGAGCATGGGGACCTCCGAGGTTCGAGGTCAACCTACGGGGCGCCCCCGCTTCGCCATCCTTCCTGGATCTCGCCGTCAGCGCGGTGGCGGCACGAAGATCAGGGGCTTCTCGGCCCACATGCGGGCGTCTCCGT
The DNA here is from genome assembly GCA_024228935.1 of Pseudomonadota bacterium. Taxonomy (GTDB): domain Bacteria; phylum Myxococcota_A; class UBA796; order UBA796; family CAJQPC01; genus JAAESX01. The sequence continues at coordinate 81,844 of JAAESX010000116.1, read as the reverse complement.
CGGAGAAGTGCCCCCCGTCCGCCATGTTCTGCAGGATCCAGTCGATGCGGACGCCGCTGGCCCGGTCGCGCAGGTACCAGTCGGTGTACATCTCCCGCGGGTTCGGGAGGATCGCCGCCAGGAACGCCGCCTCGTTCGGCGGGATGGTCTCGGGCTTGCGCAGGAAGTACCGGTCACTGGCCTGCGAGAGCCCCCACATCTCCGGCCCCCACTCGACGACGTTCACGTAGAGCGTGAGGATGCGCGACTTGCCCAGCGCCCGATCGAGCTCGACCGCGATGAGCAGCTCGCGGAGCTTCCTCTCGAGCGTGCGCTCGCCGTCCAGGTACAGGTTCTTGGCGAGCTGCTGGGTCAGCGTGCTGCCACCGCGGGCCACGCCCCCCGCCTCGATGTTCGCGACCAGCGCCTCGCGGATCGACTCCTCGGAGTACCCGGCGTGGTCGAAGAACGCGCTGTCCTCGGCCGCGACGATGGCGGCGAACATGTGCGGGCTGACCTGGTGCTGGGCGACCCAGTCCCGCGTGCCCTCGCCGGTCTGCCGGGGCACCGGATCCCCGTCGGCGTCGCGCACGGCGTAGGTGAAGACCCCGCCGCGCAGCTCGCCCAGGTTGTTCACGGCGCCACTCACCGCCAGGTCCCGGACGTACGGGTCGAGCGTCCACTCCCCGCTCGGATGGCTGTAGCTGGCGGTGCCCTCGACGATGCCGGCCACGTGGGCCCATCGCAGCTCCGGCACGATGTCCTCGAAGACACGGAAGGCCGCGTCCGCCGACTGCTGCTGGAGCTCGACCGCGACGCGAAGCTCGTCACCCCGCTCGATCGTCAGAAGGCCCTCGAGCTCGCCGAGCAGGAAGGTGCCCTCGAGCTGCCCCGGGTCTCCGGCCAGGGCGGCTTCGAACCGCGGCAGCGCCACCGCCCGCGTGGACAGCAGCGGGTGCTCGACCACCAGATCGTCGCTCGACAGCGCCAGCTCCGGCGGCTCGGCCCATGTCGCCGCGACCCGGAGCGTTCCGCTGAGGTGCTCGTGCTCGACCGGCACATCGAGCTCGGCGACGGCCTTCTGGCCCAGCGGACCGGGAATCTGGACGCTAGCGCCGTCCCCATCGAGCGACCCCTCCCCTCGAATCATCGAGCCCGAGAGCGAGACCAGCACCTGGTCGTCGTACACGACGTCCAGGCTGTCGATGCGGATCGGCACCGGGACCTCGGCCAGCGCGTCCGTGTCGCCGGAGCCGCCGCCGGAGCCACCTGCAGCCCCGCCGAGCTCGACGCGGGCTCCGTGGACGACGATCTCCTGGCGGCCGATCACGACGCGCTCGGCCGAGACCGGCCCGCGGTCCACACCGTGCAGCGTGCGCGAGAGCAGGCCCCAGTCGAAGTCGACCCAGCGCACACCGGCGTCCTCGGCGCGAGAGAACGCCAGCTGCCAGGCTCCTTCGACGCCGGCCAGCGCCAGGACGACCAGCGCGATCAGCCCGACGACCAGGCGCTGCTTCACCGCGGTCGCACCACGAGGACGGGAACGGGCGCGTCCCGGGCGACGACCTCGGCCACGCTGCCCAGGAAGAAGCGCGACAACCCGCGGCGCCCGCGGCTGCCGAGCACGACCAGGTCATGGCTCTGGGCGGCGGCGTTGATGGCCGGGCCGGCGCCGTCGCCGATGCCCACCTCGAAGCGCACCTTCAGGCGGCCCTCCTGGTGGGGCTCGACCTGCTCGCGCACCGCGGCGCGCATGACGGCGAGGGTCTCGTCGGGCTCGCACGTCTCGTTCACGTCGTGCACGTGCAGGAACGTGAGCGTCGCACCAGTCGCGATGCCCAGCCGCAGCGCCTCGGGCACCACCCCGACGCGAATGCCGGGATCGAACGGGACGAGCACGCGGCTGAGGGTCGTGCCCCAGCTGGTGCTGTCGCCGCACACGAGCACCGGGCAGCCGGACTCGCGCAAGACGCGGGCGGTCTGACTGCCTCGACCGAGCGCCAGCACCCCGTCCGTGGGGGACCAGGCGGAACACCAGGCCTCGACGGGCTCGGCCGACAACACGGCGCGCGCTGCCAGGCCGCGGTTCCGCATGTGCTCGACCACCGCAGCCAGCCGTCCGTGGTCGCCGTCGTTCGCCGAGGCATGCACGACGGCCAGGTCCGCGCCCGGGTTGAGGAGCGCGACGAGCGGCCCCTCGCAGACCGAGGCACCGTCGAGGTCGTGGAGCCAGGCGGCGTGCGCGTACATCGCCTGGAAGTCTACGATGCCGACATGCCCCACGTCGCCAGCGAGGTCGCCCGACTTCGAAAGGTCCTGGTCCAGCGACCCGGTCCCGCCCACGCCGCCATGCGGCCCGGACACCTTCACGAGGGCAGCGCCGACTACCTGCTCTTCGACGACCTGGTGGACGTCCCGTCCGCCCGCTCGGAGCACGACCAGCTGGTGCGCATGCTGTCGCTGTCCGCCGAGGTCGGGTACGTCGACGACCTGCTGGTCGAGACGCTCCACGTCCCCGAAGCGCGCGACTGGGTGGTCGGCGAGGTGGCGCGGCTTGAGCTCCTGGCGCCGGACACGGAACGCACGCTGGCCGGGATGGACCCTGCGGACCTGGCGCTGGCGCTGACCACGGGACGCGTGGACGAGCGCGACGCGATGAACCCCCTGCCGAACCTGCTGTTCGCCCGGGACCTGGCCGCGATGGTCGGCGACGTGCTGGTGGTGGGCAACGCCAGCAAGAAGGCGCGACGGCGCGAGAGCCTGCTGATGTGGGCGATGGTCCAGCACCACGACTTCTTCGAGGGGGCGACGCTGTCGGCGCTCTCACGGCGGGTGCGCGAGGCCGGCGGCAGCTACCCGCTGACCATCGAGGGCGGCGACGTGCTGGTGATCAGCGACAAGCTGGCCGTCGTCGGCGCGAGCGAGCGGACCACATGGTCGATGACCATCGCGTTGGCCCAGGAGCTGGTCCAGCACGGCTTCGAGCGAGTGCTCGTCGCCGAGATGCCCAAGCAGCGCAGCTCGATGCACCTGGACACCGTGTTCACGCTGGTCGACCACGACGCCTGCGTGGTCTACGGGCCCATCCTCGAGCCCGGCGGTCCCGAGGAGTGCACCGTCATCCGCCTGCGGAAGTCGGGCGCCGAGCTCGTCGTGGAGACGCTGTCCGGCAACCTGGTCGAGTGCCTGGCCGACGAGGGTCACCGCATGGACGTCATCCTCTGTGGCAACGGCGACCCGCTGGCCGCCCGGCGCGAACAGTGGACCGACGGGGCGAACTTCGTCGCGCTCGCTCCCGGCGTCATCATCGGGTACGCGCGCAACACACGCACCGGCGCGGCGCTGGCCTCGGCGAACTTCCGCACGGTGCACCCGGACGACTTCATCGGCGTGCTTCGGCGTGAGTTCGGCGGCGACTTCGACGCGCTCGTCGACTCGGGCCAGCGCTTCGTCATCGGCATCCCGGGGAGCGAGCTGGTCCGCGGACGCGGCGGCCCCCGCTGCCTGACCTGCCCTATCGAGCGGGGCTGACGGCGCCTTCGCGCTCGGCGTAGTCGAGCCACACCGACTCGTACTCGCGGAGCACGTCCATCCCGAGCACGCCGCGCCGCTTCTCCTGCGCGCGCAGGCTGTCGACGGGCACCACGACGCCCGCGAGCCCGACGACCGGGTCGTGGAAGTACCGGACCTCGATGACCGCGACGCCGCCCGTCCCGGTGATCGGCACCTCCTCCACCGCGTCCGGCTCCCAGCTCCGAGGCGGCCGCCTCAGCCAGGTCGAGCTCGCGCCCGTGTCGATCAGGATCCAGTGGGTCTCCTCGCCGAGCTGCAGAGGCGCCTTCACCCGCGGAGAGAACGCCTCGCGTCGGAGCGGGAACGTGTCCTCGGGCAGCGCCGTCGCCGGGGGATGCAGCCGCAGGACGCCATCGGCCCAGTCGAGCTCGGTGACGTACCCGCGCAGGATGTCCGAGCCGAGGACCCCCGCGACGTCTCCCGGGACCGAGCTGGTCGTCTCCAGATCGCGCGTCGCACAGTCGAAGCCCTGGATGGTCGAGGTGCCGAGCTGGAAGGTCTCGAGGTGACTCTTGCCCAGGCGCACCCGGCCACCGACCCCGCGGCTCCAGGTCAGCGAGCGGCGGGTGGTGACCCCCAGCTCGGCGACGAAGTCATCGTCACAGGTCGTCGCGCCGTAGCCCGTGTCCAGGAACCACATGGTGGTCCCCCAGGCGTTGTCGATCTGGACGTACGGCCGACGGCGGTCCTCGGCGTTCTCGACGAGGGGCAGCTCGACGACCTGGGTCGTGGCGACCTTCGGCGGAGGGAAGGGCGTGAGCGCGAGGCAGCCGAGCCAGAGCAGCATGGGACTGGCTATCGTGCCGGCGTGATCTGGCTTGTCGCATGCACATCGACGCCCACCCTCGACTCGGCCGGGGACTCATCCGTGCCGCGCAGTCCCCTGCAGTTCGCCCTGCCGCTGGCCGACCCCGAGGCCTTCGGCGACACCATCGGCGTCGACCACGACCCCGACGTGTACGAGGGCATCGAGCGGCTGATCTGCCTGGCCTACGACGGTCGCCCGTTCCCCGCCTGCTACGACGAGCACAACGGCAGCGACTACCTGCTGCTCGGGGCGTTCGAGGCGATGGACGCGGGCAGCTCGCCCGTGATCGCCGCGGCGGACGGCGTGGTCGTCGACACCGAGGACGGCAACTACGACCACTGCCACGGGGACGCCGCGACCGGAGAGGTGGACTGCGACGGGCACCCCGAGCGCGCCAACTTCGTCATCGTCGAGCACGACGGCGGGGTCCGCTCCAAGTACTGGCACCTGATGACCGACTCGGTCGCCGTCCAGGTCGGGGACACCGTGGCCTGTGGCGACACGCTGGGCATCGTCGGCAGCAGTGGGAACAGCTCGACCCCGCACCTGCACTTCCAGGTGGAGCTCGAAGGCACGCCGCTCGATCCGTACGCGGGGGAGTACAGCCAGCCCGAGACCTGGTGGATCGACCAGGGGGAACCTGGGGATCTGCCGACCTCGGGCTGTCCGTAGTCAGACCGCGGGCTGTCCGTAGTCAGACCGCGGGCTCGGCGGTCAGCGATGCAGCGCCTTCCCAGAGCGGCTGTCACATCCTGTCGCTGGAGCCGCACGGGCGAACCGACGACAACAAGGGAGCACCCCAGACCCGAGGCCCCCATGGTCCTGCTCCTTCTCTCGATGAACACCGCCGACGCCGGCCGCTACCAGCTCAACAGCGGCTCCACCGTGTGGACCGGTGACGGCTACAGCGACAGCAACGCCCGAGCCAACGTGTCCCCGACCGCGAGCGACACCGGCGGCGTCCTGGTGACGCTGGACCTCGGAAGGATGCGCGCCGGCACCCGGGCCAAGGTCCTGGCCGAGGAGAGCGTGACCATCACCTGCAACGTCGCCTACAACGTCGCGAAGCCCCACCTGCTCGACGCGGCCGAGACCGAGTTCGACCTGTACTCGACGGTGTCGCTCAGCGGCACGACATCGCGGTCGGACTTCGCAGCAGTCGCCCCCGCAGACCTGGATGCCGAATACGAGGACGAGCTGGTCGAGAGTCTCTCGAGCGGCCTGTACGCCTACAGCTTCGACCTCAGCATCCCCGAGGACGCCAGCGAGGACACCTGGATCGCCGTGTTCTGGGGCGGGGAGTCCTACGCGGAGCACAACGGGCGCGGGTCCGCCAGCGCCGCCGTGAACACGTTCCTGAAGTACTGCGTCATGGAGTGGTAGACGCCTGGGGTCACGCCCAGAGCATCGGCAGGTGCGGGATCCCGTCCTCGTCGTACTCGGGCCCGCAGACCTCGAAGCCGAGCGAGCCGTAGTACCGGCTCAGGTGGGCCTGGGCGCCGATCTTGATGGGCCCTGGCCAGCGCTCGTTCACGCCGCGGATGGCCTCGTTCATCAGCGGTCGACCGAGCCCGGTGCCACGACACCGCGGGGCGGTGATGACCCGCCCGATCGCCGGGTACTCGGGGTAGCTCACGCCTGGCGGGACCGCGCGGACGTAGGCGGCGAGGCCCTCGTCATCCAGCCCCAGCAGGTGGTCGCACTGCGCGTCCAGTCCATCGGCGTCCAGGTACGCGCACTCCTGCTCGACGACGAAGACCTCCTGACGCAGGCGCATCACGGCGTAGAGCTCGGCGTTGCTGAGCTCCTCGAAGCTCCTCCAGACCCACTTCATCGCAACCAGACCAGCTCCCAGTTCTCGTTCTCGATCTCGCCGAGCCCGGAAGACAGCCAGCGGGTGTCCGGGTCTGTCGTGCCGGGGGTGCCCGACTGGACCTCGACGGCGTCGAAGGTCCCCGCCCGGACGCGATGGCTGGACCGACCGACGGCCTGGTGCTCGGCCTCGAGCACGGTCCGGCTGATCTCGTGGCCGTCCTCGTCGTCGATGTGGATGACCACCCCCGTGGAATACCAGTAGGAGTCCGCCTGGACCTGGCGCGGCGCGACGAACGCGGGCGCCTCGAGCAGGTCCTCGTACTGGTACTGGTCCTTCTCCAGGTCCCGGACGGTCGTGTACTTGGTGTGCCCGCCGACCAGCCAGACGCCTTCGATGTCGCACACGTACCAGCGCTCGCTCTCCCAGCGGTGCCGGGCGCTGCCGGTGCTCTTCTTGCCGGTCTCCCAGTGGACCCAGGCGCGCTCGCCGTTCCAGGTGTCCTCGCGCAGGACCTCGATGGTCTTCGAGCCGGTCGTCCAGCCGTCCGAGGTCGTGTAGTCGTAGTCGCGAAGGAGCCCGACGTCGTCGTGCGGCCAGAACGAGCCGCAGTCGTCGACCCACGGCGCGACCGTCGAGTCGTTGGACTCGGCGGTGTCACCGCTGTCGTCGGGCCCCGACCCACAGTCGGTGCAGTTCATGAACAGGATCCACACGATCTCAGCCTATCGAGGTTCGAAGGGGGCGGTCAGGTCAGGCTCGTGACATCGAGCACCAGCTCGCTGAAGTCGCGCGCCGAGAGCTCGCCGAACGTCTGCGGCAGGCCGGGCTTTCGAGCCGTCGGGCGGCCCAGCGTGAGCGTGCAGGCGACCGACGGGTACTCGTTCACCCAGCCGAGACCCACCTCTTCCGCCAGGTTGAGGTAGGCCGTGATCCCCCGACCCGCTTCTCCATCCAGACGACCCAGCCCTCCTCGGCCACGCCGCCGTCCCGCGCCCAGCCCCGCTCCTGGAGCGCCAGGATCTTCCGGGCGGGGGGCACAGGCCACGCGCGCGAGCTCGGTGGCGCCGAGCTCGTCGGCGGTCGGCGTGAAGACCGGGCGCTCCAGCTGCGCGATGGGCTGGATGATCTCGTAGTCGTCGAAGACCTCGCGCCAGCCCGACAGGTCCAGGTCGATGGGGTGGGCCAGCCGGGTCGGACTCTGGGGGGTGAACCGCTCGTCATCGACATCGGCCAGCGTGCCGTCCTCGGCCAAACAGAAGGCGCCGTTGTCGGCCAGCCAGACCAGACGCCGCACGAGGTGCCCCACCAGCCGGTGGTCGGCCAGGTCCCGCCGCCAGTCGGCCAGCGCCCAGCGGCGCCCACCGCCCATCGCCCGATCGAGCCGGTACAGGACGCTCTTCGCCTGGGACTTCGCGTCGGCGCGGAGCCCCTTCCAGCTGGCCAGCGCCGCGGCCGCCTTGGCCGGGTCGTCCTTGGAGCTGAGCTTCGGGAGCGCCTTTCGTCGGGTGCCATCCGGGTTCTTCACGAACGGCGCGAGCCCCTCGTCGAAGCCCACCGTGAACCGCGCATGCCCGATCCTAGAACGTCTCGCCCCAGCCTGTGTAGATGCCCCAGTCGGTGTCGGAGACCGCGACGTCGAAGCGCACCACGTTGAAGGCCTCGGGCGGCAGGATGAGCCGGATGCCAGCGCCCACTCCGGGGTGCCAGCCGTCGTCCACGACCCACGCGGCGTCACCGAAGATGCAGGCCTCGAGTGGCCCGATGATCATCCACCGCTGTTCCAGGTCGGCGGTCGCGATCATCGGTGCCCGGTACCGGTTGGTCCAGGCCCCCCGATGCAGCTCGGACCCACCGGCGCTGGGCAGCAACCAGACGGGGGAGTCGGTCGGGGTGTGGGACCAGGTGCCGCGGGCGGCGACGACGCCGCGCAGGAACGGCTGATAGCCGCGAGCGTCGAGCATGTAGGTGGCGTGCAGGTCCGGCCACAGCGTCGAGGACGACGACGCGCCCAGCACCACGCCCTGCCGGTCACGGCCCCAGCCGTCGGCGTGGTTCCAGCGGACCGAGGCCCAGGGACCGACCCCCTGCCAGTCGACGTCGCCGCTGAGCTCGTAGGACACCACCGGACCGCCCGAGACGCTGACCTCGTCCTTCGCCCAGCCGAGCCCCGTCGCGGTCGACAGGTGCAGGAGCGAGAACGTCGTGCGAGCCCCGTCCTGGTCGTACAGGTCCTGGACGGTGTTCGAGGTGTTGAACCGGCTGGGGACGAACCACGTGCCCGGCGAGCGGTGGGCGAGCGTCGTGCCCCACGTCCCGCGCGTGGTCCCGGCGAGGGCGACAGTCAGGCGGTGCCGCTTCAAGAGCCAGTCGGGGTGGATCCACGACACGCCTCCACCGAATCCCGCACCCGGCGCTCCTGCGACGCCCAGGCTCAGGAACCACGTGCCGGGGTCGTCCGCGAGCCGCCCCTGGCTCTCGACCAACGCATCCCCCAGCCCGTCACGATCGGTGGCGGCCTCGAGCTCGGCGAGCAGCTGCGGATCCCCCGTCGCCATGTACTCGCGGGCCAGGGCCGGTCCCGGCAGCGCGCGGCCGGCGACCTGGGCCAGGCGAGCCGCCTCCTCGGGCGAGGCCCCGACCTGGGGCGGCGCCAGCAGGTGGTAGTCGGCCCACGCGACCGTCAGCCAGGCGCTGGGCGGAGACGTGAACAGCAGCGTCTCGGCCTTGGCGCCGTGGACCGCCAGACCGAAGTTCCCGCTCATCCGCGACAGGCGCATGTGGGCCATCACCTTGGCGGCCTCGTCGTCCGAGTCCAGCGCCAGCCGGTAGTGGAGGCGCGCCTCTCGGCGGTCGCCCTCCCAGCGCGCGCGGTCCCCCGCGGAGACAGCGTCCATGCCCTCGCTCGCGAGCGCCACGGACAGAGCGAAGATCAGCGCCATCGACGTGGACTGACCTCCGCCGCGAGCATCGTGTACTCGAGGTGCTGGAAGCTCACCTGTCGGTCGTCCGAGAACGCGAACGACAGCGCGGTGAAGCGCAGGCTCGTCCGCAGCCGAAGCCACTCGAGGTCCGTCGGGCGGTAGCCCAGCCCGAGCTCGCCGACCGGGCCGATGCGGATGCCCTCGGCGGTGTCGACCAGCCCGAAGTCCTCGTCGGTGAAGTGCAGCTTGTCGAACGCGGCGCCGATGCCGACGTACGGATGCACGTGGCCGACGCCATACGGCACCTCGAACAGCACCTGGGCCAGCCCACTGTCCTTCTGCCAGTGCTGGACGAGTCCGAACGCCTCCTGCGTCTGTTCGATGTGCCGGTAGGTGGCCTGCACGGCGACCGCGCGCCCGACCTGCAGGCCGACGGCGAGCTCCGGGTACAGGCCGGGAGGGGCCGCGCTGCCCACGAAGCTGCGCGGGTCGCTCGACCGGTCGGTGATGGTGCCGATGGTCCGGGCGCCACCCACCCCGACGAGCACGTAGGGCTGGAGCTCCTTGGGGGACCGCAGTGACGGCTCGGTGGTACCGAAGAACCGGGACAGGCCGATGTGGACCGCCACGGGGCTCGGCCCGTAGATCGTCCCGCTGCTGCCGAAGAAGCTCTGACTGAAGTTCTCCCGGCCGATCGGGTAGCGGGTGCTCGCGAACGGGATCCACCCGATGCTCCCGGTCACGAGCCAGTCGTCGCGGCGCACGGCCATCCCGATCCCGTGCTCGAGCCGCGGCTGGCTGAACGTCGGTCCGCCCTGGCTGCGGTAGCTGACCGGCGCGACGCCGACCGTCAGGAACGGCGCAGTGCCGCCCTCTCGGAGCTTCCTCAGGTAGATCCGCCCGCCGGCCTCCATGCGGACCGTGGTGTCGGTGTCCTTGTTGTTCCCGCTCCAGCCGTTCAGCGGCACCCCGGACCAGGGCGTGAAGCGCATCCACAGCTCGGCGTGCCCCCAGAGCGTCACGTTCCCGAACGTGAGCGTCGGCTGGACGCGCGACGGAGACCAGGACGCCTGGCCCAGGTCCGGGTCCACGGGCAGCCGGTCGGTCGGCACCAACAGCGTCGCCGCGGCGCCCGCATGCAGGTGGTGCAGGGGCTCTTCAGCGTGAGCCAGCGACAACGGAAGCAAGAGCGCGATCAAAAGATGCTCTCGTGCTCGGTGTACACGATCATCCAGTCCCCATCGCGCTTCTCGAGGTCCACCTCGAAGTGGATCGAGTCCGTCCGCTCGGGCCAGATCGACCCGGTCGCATCCTCGGCCAGCCACGTCTCGAAGTGGGCGTGCGCATGCTCATCATCGATGAGCTCGACGTTGATGGGCCCAACGACCGCCGCCAGCGTGCGGCCTCGCAGGAACTCACGCATCAGCAGCCCGCGAAGAGTCCTCTGTTCGAGCCCCGAGCTGTCCTCGTAGTCCTCGGCGACGGGGTCCATCACGCCGGCGATGTCGCCCTCTTCCGCCGCGGTCGCGACGTCCTCGATCAGACGACGAATCTGCTCTTCGTCGTCCACCTGACCCGTGAACAGGATGAGCGCGATCGCCGCGGCGACCAGCACTCCGATGGCAGCGATCGCCTTCCTCATCGCAGGGAGGGTAGCCGCCCCATGCCGCGGTGACGATATGAGCGCGCCATGGACCTCGACGCGCGCACCCTCGACACCCTGGACTGGCCGGCCATCGCCGCCGCCGTGGCGCCGCTGTGTCGCACGCTGAAGGGCGCGCGGACCCCTCTCCCGCTGGCCTCGGAGCGCGACGACGTGCTGACCGCGTTCCGCGCCGTCCAGGAGATCGCCGAGCTGGCGGACCTGGAAGAGGTCATGCCGCTGGGCGCCATCTCCGACCTGTCTGCGGACCTGGCGCGCGTCGGGCAGGGCTCGACCCTGGAGCTCCTGGACCTGCACAAGTGCGCCTCGACCCTGGTCGCCCTCGAGCACGTCCGGGTGTGGCTCGTCGACCGGGCGGAACAGGCGCCGACCCTCTCCGATCTGGCCATCCCGATCGACATCGACGCCGAGCTGCTCGACCACTTCGGCGACTCGTTCACGGACACCGGCCAGCTGAACGAGCACCGCTACCCGGAGATCGCCGAGCTGCGTCGGACCATCCAGGGACTCCACGGACGCATCCGCGAGACGCTCGACCGGCTGGTCAAGGGGCGCGAGCTCGAGGGCATCCTGCAGGACCGCTACGTGACCCAGCGCGCGGACCGGTACGTGCTGCCGATCCGAGCCGAGGCCCGCCGCAAAGGTCTTGGAATCGTTCACGATACGTCGGGGTCGGGCGAGACCGTGTTCGTCGAGCCGGCCGAGGTCGTCGAGCTCAACAACAAGCTCCGGCTGGCCGAGGGAGAGGAGCGTCGGGCTGTGGCCCGCATCCTGGCGGCCCTGTCCCGCCTGCTGGCGCGCTACTCGGGACCCATCCAGCGGAGCCTGAACGCCGCGGTCCGCCTGGACCACGCCCAGGCCAGGGAGCGCCTTGGCCGCCAATGGGGTGGTATCGTTCCTGAAATCGGCCGCGGCGGCGTCATCGACGTGCAGGAGGCGCGCCATCCGGTGCTGGTCCTCCGCGAGCTGGACGTCGTCCCGAATGACCTGTGCCTGGACGAGGTCTGTCGCGGACTGATCCTGTCGGGGCCGAACACCGGCGGAAAGACCGTCGCGCTCAAGACCCTTGGATCGTTCGCCTTGTTGGTCCGCGCCGGCATCCCGGTGCCCGCCAGGTCCGGACGCGTCGACTGCTTCGGGACCGTGCTGGCGGACATCGGCGACCTGCAGAGCGTCGAGGGCGACCTGTCGACCTTCTCGGGGCACGTGCTCGTCCTGCGCGAGCTGCTCGCGCGCGCCTGCTCCGGCTCCCTCATCCTGCTGGACGAGATCGCGGTCGGCACCGACCCCGCCCAGGGCGGAGCGCTCGCTCGATCCGTCCTCGAGACGCTCGTCGATCGGGGCGCTCGGGTCGCCGTCACCACGCACTACACCGACCTCAAGGCGTTCGCCGCGGCGGACGACCGGTTCCGGAACGCGGCCGTCCACCTCGAGGACGGGAAGCCCAGCTACCAGGTCCGTGCGGACGCCGTGGGCCTGTCGCACGCCTTCACGACCGCTCGTCGGCTGGGGCTCGAGCCCGCCGTCGTCGACCGGGCCGAGGGCCACCTGGACGCCAGTCAGCGTGAGGTCGGCAGCCTGCTCGAGGAGCTGGAGCTCCAGCGGGTCGCCGCACTGAAGCTGCGCGACGAGCTCGAGGAGAGCGCTCGCCGGACCCGTCAGAAGGAGCGCGAGCTCGAGGCCCGGTGGGAGCAGATCCGAGGCAAGAGCAAGGTCCTGGCCGAGCGCGAGGCCGGCGACGCCCTGGCCCGGCTCAAGGCGGCCGAGGACGAGGTCCGGACCATCATCGCCACGCTGCAGCGGAACCCGACGCTCCAGGGGGCGGGCAAGGACCTGGCCCGCGTCCGGGGAGTCATGCAGGACGTCGCGCCGGTGAAGCCGGTGGCGCCCACGTTCGAGCCGCCGCCGCGCGAGCTCGACGTCGGCGACCGTGTTCGCATCGTCAGCCTGGGCAAGGCCGCCCTGGTCACCTCGAAGCCGAAGAAGGGCAAGGTCGAGGTGAGCATCAAGGGGCTGAAGACCCGGGTGAAGCTGAACGATCTCCGCCTGTTGGACGGAACGCCGGTCGCGGCGAAGAAGCCGAAGCCACCCCCTCCTGTGCGCGCCGACGAGAAGGTCGGTTCGCTGCGGACCGAGCGGAACACCTGTGACGTCCGAGGCAAGCGGGTCGAGGAGGCGATCGACGCGCTCGGCGTCACGCTCGACCGACTCGTCATGCAGAACGAGTCGGTGTGCTGGGTGCTGCACGGCCACGGCACCGGGGCTCTGAAGACGGCTCTCCGACGGTGGCTGAAGACGGCAGATCTGGTGCAGTCGGCTCGCCCGGCGAACGTGGACGAGGGGGGCGACGCGTTCACGCGGGTGGAGCTCTGAGCGACCTGTAATCGTCGGAAATTCGCTGAAATGGTGCGCTTTTCCAGAACGGGCGACATTCAGATCAGCCCCGACACACTCCCGGGGTGAGACAGGAGGTCTCGATGTCCCGCAGCTCCGATTCCCACCTGGCGTACATCTTCCTCACCGGCATCGCGATGGCGTTCGTCGCCAACGTCTACATGCTGGGGTGAGCCCGAGCGCTACAGCGCCTGGTAGTACACGCCCTGGTCGGTCGAGATGTAGATCTTGTCGGCCGTCCCGTTGAACTTCACGCCGTCCTTCGACTTGAAGCTGCCCTTGCGGACCGAGTCCGTGTCGTGGGCCGTGATCTTGGACAGCGTGTAGAAGTAGGACCCGTTGACGGTCATCCGAACGTTCGTCAGCGTGCCCGCCGTATTGTTCGTGACGTCCATCATCAGCGCGCCCTGGACGACCGACATGGCGACCGTCGGGGGCTGGTCCTTCTTCTCGGTCTTGCCCGCTGCCGGAGCGGCTTCTTCCGCGATCTCCTCCTCGACCTCGTCGACGGGCGTCCCGCGGAGGGAGTTGATGACCGCATCGCTGCAGCCCGCCTCCGACAGCTTGATGACGTCCTGGGCCGACAGCTCGAGGGGCTCGGTGGCCGTCTCGACGGTCGAGATGATCAGCTCGTTGGACAGCTCGGCCGAGCACATCTCGATGACCTCGTCGAGCGTGCAACAGGTCTTGGGCTCGTCTTCGACGGGCTCGCCGGAGCATGCGAACAGGAGCGCGAACAGCATCGGGGAATCCCTCCAGAAGCCCCCACCTAACCCGCGATGCGGCCGATGCGCTCGCCGACCTTCACGTCGGTGCCCCGCTCGAGCTCCCAGGCCACCGTGCCGGGCTCCATCACGAGGATCACGGTGCTGCCCAGGTTGAAGCGACCGAGCTCGTCGCCGCGCTGGACCGGCTGGGCCGAGGACAGCTTCTCGTCGGACCGCGGCTTGCCCGTGTTGGTCACCACGGCGCTGTGCTCGGTGGTCATCCGGCCGACGCCATAGGCGCCCACCATGACGACGGCGATGCGTCCGGCGTTCTGGGTCTCGACGAAGACGGTCAGCCGCTCGTTCTTCGCGAACAGCCCCTCGATCTGCCGGGTCGCCGCCGGGAAGACCGGCCACAGGGCGCCCGGCAGGTAGGCGAGCTCGGAGACGCTGCCGTCCGCCGGGTGGTGGACCCGGTGGTAGTCCTTCGGCGACAGGTACAGCACCGCGAACTGGCCGCCTCGGTAGCGCGTGTCCCCGCCGACGAGCTTCACCACGTCGAAGTCGAGCCCAGCGTCGTCCGGCAGGTGCCCGTCGTCCTTGACGGTCCCGAAGCAGTACACCTTGCTGTCGGCCGGACACACCAGCGCATCGGCGTCCGGGCAGATCGGCCTGCGGCCCGGCTTCAGCGCCCGGACGAAGAACTGCTGGAGCGTCGGGTAGTCGTCGAGCGAGCCCTCCATCTCCTCGGTGTTCACGCCGTACTTGCCCGCGTACCAGCGGATCAGGTGGCGGGACAGCCCGAGTCGTCCGACGAAGCCCTGGAGCTGGCTGCCCAGGTTCTTGGGGACGGCGGACAGGAGCGTGACGATGGTGGCGTCGTTCATTGGGCGCCTGTCTAACCGTCCTCAGCCGACGCGCAGTTCGCCCTCGCGCAGGACCCGCAGGATGCGCGTCAGCTGCTCGGGCGAGATGGGCTTCTCGAGGACGGCCCAACCGCGTCCGTCGATGCGCCCGCGCAGCTCGGCGGGCCGGGACGCCAGCAGGCAGACCCGAAGTCCCGGCAGCCGGTTTCCGAGCTCGAGCGCCAGCTGCACCCCGTCCTCGCCGCGCAGATCGGCGTCCACGATGAGGATGTCCGGGAGCGGCGAGGTCTCTCGCGCCTCGGCCAGGGTCGAGGCCTCGAGCAGCTCGTAGCCCTCCTGGATCAGGAAGCGACCCACGACGCGGCGCAGCCCCTTCTCGGCCTGGACGAGCAACACCGCCGGCCCCATGCCCTTGGCGGCAGCGGGCTTCAGCTGGATCTGGAGGACCGTGTTGCCGTCCTTGGCGCCGATGCCGATGCGGCCACCCCGCGCCTTCAGCGTGCGGCGGGTCTCGGTCAGGTCGATGCCCTTGGACTCGGTCTTGCCGCCCAGGAGCGCGCGCATGCCGCCCGAGGCTGGCTCGCCCGGATGGGTGACCAGCACCATGGCGTCCTCGCGCACGACCAGGTTGACGGTGCCCTTCCCCTCGGACAGGTCCATCGCCGCGAGCAACAGGCTGCGCATCAGCCCGAAGCACTCGGTCGGCGTGATGGCGGCCCAGACCGCGGCCTCGGGTACCCGCGCCACGAGCCGGACTCCGGAGCGTCGGAACGCCGGGGCCAGCAGCCGCTCGATGCGTCCCGCGACCTCGTCCAGGGCGCAGCAGACCGACGCCTCTTCGCGCGCGCGTCCGAACCGGGCCAGATCCGCCGTCAGGGCGTGCCCCCGGCTGATGGCCTCGCGCAGCGCCTCGAGCTCCTGCAGAGCGGCGGGATCCAGCGCACGGCGACCCAGCAGCTCGACGTTCGTTCCGGCCATGGCCAGCAGGTTCTGCAGGTCCGTCGCGACCGCACGAGCCAGGTGTTCGCTGGCCTCCATCGCCGAGGCCCGCAGCGCGTCGACCTCCTCGGTGCGGGACAGCTCCCGCTCCGCCGCCGGCACGAGCCGGTCCATCCGGCCCTTGAGCACCAGGTCGCGGCACCCCAGACGCATCAGGTGAGCCGCACGCTCCTCCCCGACCACGCCTGTGAGCGCGATGATTGGCAGCGTCGGGGCGCGCTTGCGCATGGTCTCGAGCGCCCGCTCGGGTGTGAACCCGGGCAGATGGCAGTCGAGCAGGGCCAGATCCCAGTCCTGATCGAGCGCCCGGTCGAGCGTGGCCTGCGTGTAGACCTGCTCCGACTCGACCTGGAAGTCGCCCCGACGGAACTGCATGACGATCAGCGAGGCGTCGTCGGGGTTGTCCTCGATCATCAGAAGGCGAAGCGCGCGAGCCATGCCGCACGCTGGCCCATCGGAGAGTCCGCTGTCAACGGACCATCCGGCGTAGACTCACAGTGGCGATGCCAGCGATCGGTACCCTTCCCCCGAACACCGCTCTTCGACTGCTCGACGAGGTCCACGAGCACGTCATCGTGTACCGGTTCGACGACCCCGAGGACGCGCTGTCCTTGCGCGTGATGTGGGCCAACCGTGAGGTGAGTCCCAGCGGCGTCGACGTGCCCTCGCTGATCGGAAGGCGGCTGGTCGAGGTGCTGCCCGACCTGGCGGAGACGACCGTCCCCTATGCGTACCTGGCGTGCGTCCAGAACCAAGAACGGATCGAGCTGCCCGAGCTGCACTACCAGGGTCGCGTCTTCCTGGTGACGGCCGTGCCGCTCGAGGGGTCGTGGGTCGCGGGCTTGATCCGGGACATCACCGCGAGTCGCTCGACCGAGGAGCACATGCAGGCGCGCGTGACGCAGGCCACCGAGGAGCTGCGGCGCACGAACGCCGAGCTCGAGGCCTTCGCGAGCTCGGTCAGCCACGACCTGCGGGCCCCTCTTCGCGCCCTGAGCGGGTTCTCCCAGTACCTGGCCGAGACCCAGCACGGCCTGGACGACGAGGGCCGCTACCTGATGACCCGCATCCAGGGCGGCGCCACGCGCATGAACGCGCTCATCGACGCGCTCCTGCGGCTGTCCCGCATCCAGCGGCACGAGATGGCACGGCGCAGCGTCGACCTGGCGGCCCAGATGCGCGAGCTCATCGCCGCGCTCGAGGAACAGGAGCCCGAGCGGACCGTCCGGGTGGATCTGCCCGAGTCGATCCGCGTCGAGGCCGATCCCGAGCTGTCCCGCATCGTGGTGACGAACCTCCTCCGGAACGCCTGGAAGTTCACTCGTGGGACGCCCCGCGCGCGAATCAACGTCACGCTGAAGGACGGGCTGGTGCGCATCAAGGACAACGGCGTCGGGTTCGATCCCGAGTACGCCGAGCAGCTGTGGAAGCCCTTCGCTCGCCTGCACAGTGACGACACCTTCGACGGTCTGGGGATCGGCCTGGCCATCGTCCTGCGCATCGTTCGGCGGCACGGTGGCCACATCGAAGCGAGCGGAGCCCCTGGTCGAGGTGCAACCTTCGCCTTCCGACTGAACCCAGAGAGCCAAGATGGCGCGAATCCTGCTGGTTGAGGACAACGAGGACGACCGGGCGCTGTTCCGGATGGTCCTGTCGCGTCACGGCGTCGAGGTGGACCTCGTCGAGGCCAGGGACGGCGTCGAGGCCCTGGAGATCCTGGCGAAGGACCCGCTGCCCGCGCTGGTGCTGCTCGACCTGCACATGCCTCGGCTGGACGGGTTCGCGGTGCTCAAGAAGATCCGCGCCGACGAGCGGCTGGCCGGCCTGAACGTGATGATCCTGACGAGCTCGGACGAGAACGCGGACATGCGCAGAGCACGCGCTCGCGGCGCGAACGGGTTCCTGTCCAAGCCGACCGGGTTCGGCGGCTGGGACGAGGTCATCGTCCGCATCGCCCGGAACTGCGGCGACTGAGCCCTACTGCTGGACCACCGGCACGTTGACCATGAACTCGAAGTCCTTGTGGCTGCAGTCGGTGCTGTCGTTGTCGCCGGTCGCGACGAACAGGAAGTCCGTGTTGTCGCTCTGGAGCGACTGGTAGGCCAGCGAGTCGACCAGGTCGCCGCCGAAGTCCAACGACAGGGTGCCGTCGGTCTCGGGCGGGGGAATCTCACAGGTGCTGTCGCCTTCTTCCTCGCCCAGGCACCACGTGTCGATGTCGCTGAACTGCATCTCGTGGCCGACGATGTCCTCCCAGTCGTAGATGGGCAGGTCGTCGACCTCGTCGAAGCTAGCGATGAGCGGCGCGTAGCTGGTCGCCAGCACGGCCCCGCCGAAGACGAGGAGGAAGTTGTCGTCGTACTCCATGTCCTGGGCCTGGCCGCCGTCGATGCCGTCGAAGTCGAACTGCAGGTCGCAGATGACCGCGCCCTCGGGGAGGTCCAGCGAGGCCTGGGACTCGATCCGCGCGGTGAACACGCCGTTCTCTTCGTCCTGGTTCCCGAAGGCGCCGAACGTACAGGGGCCGGGCTGTTCGTCGAACGCGACGGTCACGAGCACGTCCTCAGGCTCGTTCTCGGCGCAGAGCTGCGCGATGTCTTCGGCGGACTCGATGTCGAGCGCGACAGAGCCGGCGCCTCCACAACCCAGGGCGAGCAGGACGAACATGGATCCTCCAGTACGATGCCTCGGTGCCGGAGCGTCCCGACCTCGAGTACTTCGTACCCATGGTGCGGTCTGCCTGTATCGATCGCAACGTGGTCGCCGCAACCGTGCGGAACCCCGTCGTCATGCGCGTCGCCGTCGAGGGCCGCTTCGACGAGCTGATGCCGGGCCGGACCATCCAGGAGGTCACCCGCCGTGCGCACTTCGTCGTGTTCACGCTGTCGGGCCCCGACGACCTGGTGGTCGTCCCCGATGCTGGCGGGCCGCTTCGTGCTGTGCCAGCCGAAGAAGCGCCTGACGAAGGACACGGCCGTCGTGCTGGACCTGGACGACGGGACCCAGCTCCGGTACCGCGACGACGTCCAGATGGGGAAGGTGTACCTGGTGCCGCGCGCCAAGGCGGACAAGGTCATCCCCGGCTTCTCGCCCATCGGCGTCGATGTGCTGTCCAAGGCGTTCACCGTGGCGGCGCTCACGAAGCTGACGAAGAAGCGGCGTGACCAGGTGAAGGTCTTCCTGAAGGACAAGAAGGCGCTGGACGCTCTGGGGAACGCCTACGCCGACGAGGTCCTGTGGGCGGCTGGCATCCACCCGAAGACCCGCTGCAACAAGCTGACGACCGAGCAGGTCGAGAAGCTCCACGGCGCCATCGTCTCCGTGCTGACCGAGGCGCGCGACATCGCGCGCGAGCGCGCCGAGCCGATCGACGTGAAGGTGCGCGACTTCCTGCGGGTCCGGAACCGGAAGGGCGAGCCGTGTCCGACCTGCCAGACCAAGATCCGCGCAGCCGGAGTGCACGGCCACGACGACTTCTTCTGCCCTTCCTGCCAGCCCGATGGGACGGGTCGGGGCTTCGTGGACTGGAGCCGCCTGAAGCGGTGACGGAACCGGCCTGAAATCGCTTCCCGTGCAGGCGGATCAGACGATGAACGGGTGAGCACGCCCGAAGACGACCCCAGCTGGAGCAATGAGACCGGTCCGCCGTGTACGCACGGCTTGGACCAGGACGGTCCGTGGCGAGTCGACCGGGGCGAGGACAAGGCCATCGTCGGCTGCAAGCTGCTGGCTGGCGGCGGCGCCTTGGAGCGCGGCGCGATCCAGTTCGGGCGCCCCACGTTCCAGGCACTCATCCCGGGAGAGTGCCCGTTCTCGCGGCCAGACTCCTGGGGCGCCTGCCCCTGCTTCCGCGACGGCTGATCAGGCGGGCATGGTGAGGCCGCGGCGCGCCTCGTTCAGCAGGCCCTCGGCGCCAGGAAACCAGGGGTGGGTTCGCAGGAGTCCATCCAGGAGACTCCAGGCACGAAGGAACTCCTCGTCCTGGACGAGGAGGCGGGCCCGCAGGTAGGCGATGTCCGGGCAGTCCGGCTCGGACGCGCTGGCCCGCTCGAGGTGGGCTTCGGCGAGCGCCCGACGGACGCGGGGGCGGAGGTCCGGGGCCTGGAAGAAGGCGAACCCGAGCCAGGCGCTGACGCGGGCCGAGTTGTCCCCGGCCGCAGCCTCGCGCAGACAGGCGATCGCGCGCTCGTGATCTCCGGCCTCGCAGGCGCGAACCCCGGCCCCGAACGCCGACGTCCCGCCGGTCTCGAACTCGGTCTCCTGTGCCGGCACGTGCTCGAGCCGCAGGATCCCCAGCTCGCACAGCGCGGTGAGCTCGGACAGGACGACGATGGATCGTCCGTGGGTGAGGTGACCGGTGTCGCCGACCTCGACGTCGGACGAGTCCACGAAGCTGAACTGGTCGCGAGCGTCGTCCGAGACGGGGAGCTCGGCGAGGCGGTCGTAGGCGGCGCCCGCCCGGACCAGATCGCAACCGCGGCCGGCAAGGCGGCTGCGGTCGCCGAGGCGCGTCGCTGCCCGCCAAAGCGCAGGGGCCAGCCGGTGGAGGCGGCCCTCGTGGGCATGAGGCTCATCGACGAACCACATGGGCTGGTCCGTGTACATGGCCGCGACGACGCCTTCGAGGGTCGTCAGGTCAGCGGCCTCGCCGTCCACGAGGACGAACCGATCGGACCCGACGATGAGGGTTCCGGTTCGGGCCTCGGACCACAGCATGGCGACGGCGCGAACCGACAGCGCATAGGGCCGGCCGACCGGCTGAGGAATGGTCGTCGGCTGCAGCATCGGACTGGACAGGGCCCACACCACAACGAGCTCCTTCGCGTCCGAACCGTGGGCGGCTTTCTGCCGCGGGCGGAGGCGTGATGTCTCCCGTCTTGGAGACAGCTGGAGTACGTCTGGGGTGTTCGGGGGGGTGCTTGCCGTGCTCTTGCAGCCCCCGAGACTCCGTCAGACCCGGCGGATCTCCCGCTGGACCGAGGTGTGCAGCTCGTTGGCCTCGACATGCGTCGGCTCGGCCCGCAGCGCGGCGTCCACGTGGTTCCAGGCGCGAACGAGCCCGCCCTCGTCGTGCAGGATGCGAGCCAGCAGGTAGTTGGCCTCACCCGGCGCGGTGCCCATCGAGAGCGCCTTGTCGATGAACCGGCGGCCCTTGCCCTGTCGCGTGGTGATCGGGCGGCTGCTGTCGAAGTAGATGGCGAAGCCCAGCCAGGCCAGGACCTGGCCGGACATGGGCTGAGCCTGCCGCGCGACGGAGAAGCACGCCGCGGCCTGGGTGAAGTCCCCCTGCGCGACCTGCGCCTTGCCCTCGGGGAACGCCAGCGCCGGGGCCACCGAGGGGCCCTGGCTCTTTCCCTTGCCCGCCAGGACATTCCTCGAGGCGACATGGACTCGCGCCAGGATCCGACTGGCCGCGTCGCGGGCCTTCGAGCTCAGCCGGGGGTGGTCGGCAAACGCCGCGTACCGACTCTCCATGCGCGAGCAGGCCTGCTCCACGCGCTCGCGGTCCTGTGCGGGGCCGAGGCCCAGAACCGTCCAGTCGTCCGCGTTCTCGAGCAGTCGAACCTCTCTCAGCAGACGGCGTTCGGTGCTGGCGTCGACCTTCACGCGCGCGACGGTCGCGGGCCGGCGCGTGACCTCGGATGGCTGCTCGGCCGGTCGCTGCGCCGGCACGTGGAGGCGAATCACATCGAGCGCGATGAGCGTGCAGACCTCGTCCAGGACGAGCATGCGTAGCTCGCGGTCGAGCCGGACGGTGTCGCCCAGCCGGATGGACTTGCGGTCGGCGCGGGTCAGCAGACGGCGGGTCTGTGAGGTCATGGGGAACGCAGCCAGACGCGAGAACAGCGGGCCCGGCGCCAGCACGCCACGGCCCTTGCCGCGAAGCGAGGAGCGATCGGCCAGACACTTCGCCGCCGCCCAGAGCTCGTTCGGAAGCGCGGGAGGCACCGGCTTGCCGGGCACGGCGGCGTCGATGAAGCGCGGCTTCTCGTCCTCGTACAGAGCGAAGACCAGCTCCTGGAGCTGCGCGCTGTCGGCGGGCTCGCCGTGGATCAGATAGATGCGGTCGCGACCGAAACGCAGGTAGCCGTTGCGGGCGTCGGCCCAGGCGGCGGCGACGGCGCGGAGCGACGCGGGGCTCGGTGCCGTGGCGGGATGCCGACAGGTCGAACGGGAGGCGCTGGGGCGATGCAGAGGCATCCGGGAGTCTCCAACACGTCCTGGTCGCGTCGAGCGTCTCGGCGTGAGCGCGAGTCCCGGTGTCTTTCGCGGCAGGGTGCGTGGATGAGCCCCAGTCCATTGGGGTGGCCGCCATTTGAGCGCTGGCCCTGGGACAAACGCAAGCGAGCCAGGGCGGTTGAAACGGAACGGTAAGGCATCGAAAGGCGTCTCTTCCTTGACAGGTCAACGGCCAACAGGCCAGATGGTCTGGTCCGGGGTCCTTCGTGAACGTCGTCTTCGTCCTCATCGTCGCCGCCGCATTCCTCTTCGGCGCGGTGACGGGCGACATGCAGTCGGTCAGCGCCGGCGCCTTCGACGGGGCCAGCAAGAGCGTCACGCTCGCGATCTCGCTCATCGGGTACATGGCGCTGTTCCTCGGCCTGATGCGGGTCGCCGAGGAAGGCGGGCTGCTGAAGATCCTCGCCCGCGCCATCCGACCCATCATGGTCCGCCTGTTCCCCGACGTCCCCCCGGACCACCCGGCGATGGGCGCGATGATCATGAACATCGCCGCCAACATGATCGGCCTGACGAACGCCGCGACGCCGCTCGGCATCAAGGCGATGCAGGAGCTGAACAAGCTCAACAAGACGCCCGGCGTGGCGACCAACGCGATGGTCCTGTTCCTGGCCATCAACACCTCGGGCCTGGCCCTGCTGCCCAGCGGCGTGGTCAGCGTGCGCGCGGC
The DNA here is from genome assembly GCA_024228935.1 of Pseudomonadota bacterium. Taxonomy (GTDB): domain Bacteria; phylum Myxococcota_A; class UBA796; order UBA796; family CAJQPC01; genus JAAESX01. The sequence continues at coordinate 59,208 of JAAESX010000116.1, read as the reverse complement.
ATACGGCTCAGCGGATCCCTGGGGAATCATGGCGTCGACGCTGGCGGCCACGGCCTGCGCGACCATCGTCGGCATCAGCGCCGCGAAGCTGTTCCAGCGCTTCTTCCCGATGCCGGAGCCCGAGCCCGAGGAGCCCACCGAAGAGGAATTGGACGAGGCGGCACCGGACGAGCCCGAGGACGAGCCCGAGGTCGTCGCCGAGATGCTCAAGACCGAGCGCGAGACCGAGACGACCTGGGGAGTCTGGGTGCTGCGTCTGTTCCTGTTCCTGAGCATCGGCGTGCTCGCGGGGCCTCCGCTCCTGGCCGCCGCCGTCGGCGAGGACGACCGCCCGGCCGTGACCGAGGGCGTCGATCTGGCCCTGTTCCAGTGGGAGAAGGTCACCTTCGAAGAGCCGATGACGATGGTCTCCGTCCCCGAGGACAGCGAGCTCGAGGCCGGCCCGTTCGAGGGGCCGTTCGAGCCCGACGCCATCGGGACCTTCGTGCTCGAGGAGGTCTGCGCCGCGGGCCCGTGCCGGCAGCACATCGCCACGACGACGAGCTCGCTCGCGTTCGAGCTCCGGCACAAGAGTGAACGGATCGGCAACTGGGTCATCCCCGTCCTGATCCTGTCGCTGCTGCTCTTCGGTGTCGCCCGGAAGGTCAAGGTCTACGAGGCGTTCATCCGCGGCGCCAAGGAAGGCTTCAACACCGGCGTGATGATCATCCCGTACCTGGTGGCCGTGCTCGTGGCCGTGGGCATGTTCCGAGGCTCCGGGGGCATGGAGTGGCTCTCGAACGGCCTGGGCTTCATCACCGAGCCGCTCGGGGTCCCGCCCGAGGTCCTGCCGATGGCGCTCGTGCGCCCGCTCTCGGGCTCGGGCGCCTACGGCATCATGATCGAGCTCCTCAGCGTGCACGGCCCCGACAGCTACATCGGGTACCTCGCCAGCACGCTGAACGGCTCGACGGACACGACGTTCTACGTGCTCGCCGTCTACTTCGGAGCCGTCGGTGTCTCGAAGACGCGGCACGCGGTCCTGGCGGGTCTCTCGGCGGACTTCGCCGGGTTCCTGGCGGCGGCCATCGTTTGCGCCCTGATGTTCGGGCACCTGCTGGGCTAGGGCTCGTCCTTCGGCGGGATCCGGACGACGGCCTCGGGCGGCAGCCGCTGGTCGAGGGTGAAGCCGATCCGGAACACCCCCTCGCCGGTCGACTGCATGTACGCCGCGGGCGGCACGCCGAACTCGCCGACGGCCTTGAAGGCCTTGATGAACCGGGCGTCGAGGTCGGCGTTCCCCGACGGGGGGTCCAGCCTCACCTCGATCAGCTTGCCGGTCGGATCGACGACCATCGCGGCAGACAGCGCGTAGGTCTGGTCGTTCTTCAGCTCAACGCCGCGCAGGTCCGCGAGCAGGACGTCCCAGACCTTCGAGCTGGCGGCCGTCGTGTAGTCGAGCCAGGCCTTCTGGGCCTCGACGAGCTCGGGGGTGGCCTCCTCGAACGCGTCGTCCGGCATCTCCGCGGACGCGAGCGCCAGCCAGGCCAGGATCACCGCGCGAACTGCTCGAGCAAGCGCTGGACCTCGGCGCGGGCTTCGGCCTCGGCGGCGGCCTCCATGCCGGCCTGCTCCAGGTGGCCGATGTCCTCGGACAGCGAGTCGACCGCGGCATCGGCCAGGCCCTTGTCGCCGACCGCGGACAGGCTCTCCAGCTGGGCGACGGCGCTGCTGACCTCGGCCAGGAGCGCGGCGGCCTGGGGTCCATAGTCGACGGACAGGTCGGTGCCCTCGACGACCTTCTGCGTGCGGAACCGGTCCGACAGGTAGTCGAGCGTGTCGCCCAGGTTGTCCATCCGATCGCGCAGGGCCGAGAGCGTCGTCTCGATCTCCTGGACCTCGGTCTGGACCGCGAGCTCGTCCTCGGGCGCGATGTCGGCCGAGAGCGGCTTGGGCGGGACGACCTCGCTGACGGACCCGCACACGGCGTCCAGGGCGGCGACGAACTGGCGGACCTCGTCCCGGGAGAGCGCGTAGTTCTCCGAGGCGTGGAGCAGCTCACCGGCCGGCACGTCGAGCGGCTCGGGCAGGTGCGCCAGGTCCGGGCGCTGTCGAGCGGCGACCGCCAGGTGGACCCGCAGATGCAGGATCGCCCGGGTCTTCCAGACGCTCGCGGCGACACGGCGGGTGGCGGCGGCACGCTTCTCGAGCACGTCCTGGTCCGACAGGTACCGCTCGGCCAGATCGGTCCGGCCCTTGGTCTCCATCTCCGCGGCCTTGTGGCCCAGGTGCTGGAGCTGACGCTGGGCCTCGCGATGGCTGCCCAGGAGCTGATCCTCGAGCTCCTTGAGTCGGCGCGGGTAGCGCTTCAGGTCCTCGCCGCGCCGCCACTCGCGATCGCTGCGCGGGTCCTTGTTGCCCTTGCTGTCATCGAGGCGCTGCACACCGAACTGACCGTCGATGTACGCCCACGTCGCCACCGCGACTCCCGCGATGGCCAGGATGCCAAGACCGCCGTAGACGAAGAACACTGGTGAGACCTAACCCCAGGGACGTACGAGGGTTAGCGACCTTTCTTTCATCGCCTGTTTCTCGGGCCGCCGTCGGGGGACTCTCCTGGTCATCACGCGCCGACAGATGCTGGCCGGTACCGCGGCCATCGCGGCGGCCTCGCTGGTCGGCGCCGGCACCGTCGGGCTCGCCTGGTACGACCAGCCCGCGGGCCAGGGACTGACGCTGTTGTCGGACGAGGAAGCTGCCTTCGTGATCGCCTTGAGCGAGGCGATCTACCCCCCGGGAGGCTCGCCGCCCGTCAGCGGAGCCGAGATCGGCATCGAGCACTTCATCGACGCCGCGCTCGCTGGCATGCCCGGGTTCCAGCAGCAGGGCCTGAAGCTCCTGTGCCACGCGATCGACGCCCTGGGCGGGGGGTTCACCGAGAAGCCGCTGGCCGAGCGCTCGGCGCTGGTCCTCGAGTGGCTCGCCCACCCGCTGGCCGAGATCCGCAGCGGCGTCCAGAGCCTCGTGCTGCTGATCGGCATGGGGTACACGACGCACCCGTCCGCGGTCGCTGTGTTCTCGGACCTCACGCGCTGTGGGTACGGGCGATGAGCCCCATCCAGACCGCGCCCGAAGCCTGGGGCTTCGACGACGTCCCGCCCGAGGGGATCGAGCGCGAGTGCGACGTCTGCATCGTGGGTGCGGGTCCGGGCGGATCGGCGATGGCCATGCAGCTGTCCGAGGCTGGCCTGTCGGTCATCGTGCTCGAGGAGGGGCCCCCGAAGAGCGACTTCCGGCTCAACCAGGCGCACACCGCGCGCATCCACATGCAGGAGGCGGGCACGATGCTCGCCCAGGGCCCGACGCCCTTCCTCATCGCTGCGGGTCGGGGGATCGGCGGCGGCTCGCTGATCAACTCGGCCCTGTGCTTCCGGACCCCGGACCACGTGCTCGAGGAGTGGGTCGAGGTCCTGGGCGACAACCGCTGGTCGCCGAGCAACATGGCCCCGGTCTTCAACGAGGTCGAGGCCTGGACCGGCGTGGGCCTGCCGACCTCGGCGTATGCGGCCGGTCGACACAACGTGGCCATCGCCGAGGCCGCAGCACGGCTGGGCTACGAGGGCGGCCTGGCTCGCCGGAACACGCCCGGCTGTGTCGGGTGCGGCGCCTGCAACTACGGGTGCCCGGTCAACGGCAAGGCGACCGTGAACCTCAACCTGATGGCACGGGCCGGCCAGGCGGGGACACGCATCCAGGCGGACACCAAGGTGCTCGACGTCCTGATCGAGGGGGGCCGAGCGGTCGGCGTCTCGGGTGTGACGCGGCGGGATGGGAGCGACGGGGGCGCGGTGACCGTCCGGGCCCGACACGTCGTGCTGTCGGCGGGTTCGATCGGGACCCCGCGGCTGCTGCACCACTGCGGACTGGCCGAGCGGATGATCGACGTCGGCGAGGGGCTGCTCGTGCACCCCGGAAGCGCTGTCCTCGCCAGCTTCGACGAAGACATGGACGTCGCCCAGGGCGCGACCCAGGGCGCCTGGTTCGAGTCCCCAGACCTGCCGGGTGTGTTGCCGCACGCGTGGTGCTCGCCCCCCGAGGTCCTGACCATGCTGCTGGCGCGGCACTTCGGCGGGTTCAAGGAGGTCACTCCGCACCTGCGGCGGATCGGCGGCATCCTGGCGCTGGTCAGCGACCACGGCCACGGCTCGGTGTCGGCGTTCTCGGACGGCCGCGCGAAGATCGGGTATTCGTTCACCGACGAGGACATCACGCGCATCCAGCAGGGCATGGTCCTGTGCGCCGAGGTCCTGATGGAGATGGGCGCGACGAAGCTGTTCCCCATCGCGCACGGCGTGCCGGCGACGAGCGACCTGGCCGAGTTCAGCGCCGCGATGATGGCGACCAGCATCCGGGACTTCACGCTGTATTCGTCACACCCGATGTGCACGATGCGGCTGGGTCGCACCCTCGACGGACGGGGCCACGCGATCGGCGTCGAGGGGCTGAGCGTCGCGGACGCATCGGTGTTCCCCAGCTCGCTGGGCGTGAACCCGCAGATCTCGACGATGGCGGTTGCCACGGTGCTAGGGCGCGAACTGGCCTCCCAGCTCACCGGCCTTCGTCCGGGATAGGGCTGCCCCACTTTCGAGGGAAACCATGTCGTCCATCACGCTCGCCTTGACCTTCCTGATCGCCTGCGGCGACAAAGATCCCAGCGACAGCGGCGTCGCCGAAGAGATCGACGCCGATGGCTTCGTCGAGGCCGACGACTGCGACGACCTGGACGACTCGGTCCACCCCGACGCGACCGAGGTCTGTGACGGCATCGACAACGACTGAGACGGCGACACCGACGAGGACGACGCCCCGGACGCGCCGACCTGGTACGCGGATGCCGACACCGACGGCTACGGCGACGCGGCGACCAGCACGACCGCCTGCGACCAGCCCAGCGGGTACGTCGGCGACGACACGGACGGCGACGACACGGACGGCGACATCAACCCCGGCGAGACCGAGATTCCCCAGGACGGCATCGACCAGGACTGTGATGGCGACGACCCGCCGTTCGCGGTGACCGACCTGGTCGAGGGCGACCTGATCATCACCGAGATCATGCAGAACCCGTCGCAGGTCGATGACCAGTACGGGGAGTGGTTCGAGCTCTTCAACAACGCGGGCGGGACCGTGGATCTGGACGGCCTCTACGTCTATGACCTGGGCTCCAACGACTTCACCGTGTCGGGCGAGCTCCTGGTCGAGGACGGCGAGTTCGTGGTCTTCGGGAACGACGACGACACGTCGGCCAACGGCGACGTCGATGTGGACTACGACTACAGCGCCGGCTCGATGTCGCTGGGCAACAGCGACGACGAGCTCTACCTGGCCGAGAGCAGCTCGATGGCCACAGTCATCGACAGCGTCGAGTGGGACAGTGGGGCGACGTTCCCCGATCCCACCGGCGCCTCGACGAGCCTGGACCCGTCGACCTACGACGACTCGGACAACGACGACGGCGAGAACTGGTGCGAGGCGACCAGCACGTTCGGCGACGGAGACTGCGGCACGCCAGGGTCGGACGACGACAGCTGTCCGGTCGAGACGACCGAGTACGGGGACGGCTACGACGCCTCAGGAAACTACGGCATCCACGGGGCCAACTACCTGCTGGGCCAGAAGCTGACGCTGTCGAGCGCCATCACGCTCACCGGCTTCGGCATGCGGACCTACACGTCGTCCGCAACCTGCCAGGTCGCGCTCTACACGGACTCCAGCGGCCCGGCGACCCTGGTCGCGCAATCCGGCGGCGACACGTTCAGCACGGGAGACACCGAGGTGTCCCTGTCTGGGAGCGACGTCGCGCTCACCGCCGGGGACTACTGGCTGATGAAGGTCTGCTCGGAGTCGTACTACATGACCGAGGACACCAGCAGCACCTCCACGACCCACTACCAGCACCTCAGCTACGGCTCGACGCTCCCGAGCAGCTACAGCTCGAGCTACACGGACCATCTCATGGCGGCGTGGCTGGTCGGATACTGAGAGCGCCGAGGAGTGACCATGAAGAGCTGGGCGGACATCGAAGCCATCGCGGCCGAGAGAAAGGGCGGCCAGGCCGAGCTCGAGGCGCTGATCGAGGGCGCCAACAGCGGCGACTTCGCGTCGAGCAGCGAGGCCCAGTTGCTGGAGGCCTTCGCGCTGGGGCTCTTCGCCGCGGGCTTCCGCTGGCGGGTGGTCCAGGCCAAGCGGGGCACGATCAACGAGGCGTTCGGCGGCTTCGACGTCGACCACGTCGCGGGCTTCGAGCTCGAGGACATCGAGGCGCTCGCCCAGGACACGCGCGTCATCCGGAACCGGAACCGCATCGTGAACATCCACGAGAACGCCGTGTTCATGCAGGGCGTCGAGGGCGGCCTCGTCCCCAAGCTGGCGGCCTGGCCGAAGACCGACCTCGTCGGCATGTACGCGTGGCTCAAGAAGGAGGGCTCGCGTCTGGGCGGTGCGACCGGGCCTCGCGCCCTGCGTTCGCTGGGGTTCGACACCTACATCCTGACGGGCAGCGTCGGCGACGGCCTGGTCGCGCACGGCGGGTTCGCCAAGGCGCCGTCGGGGAAGCGAGCGGCGAAGCAGGCCCAGGAGACCTTCGACGCGTGGCACGAGCAGTCGGGTCGCTCGTACACGGAGCTGTCGCGGATCCTGGCCTACTCGATTCCCTGAGTCGCCAGCGTCGTCTCGCCGTCCTCGACCGACAGCACCACGAGCCCGAGCCCCTGGCCCAGCGCGACCATGCTCGGGTTGCGGGTCTCCATCGAGAACCGCGTCACCCCCAGCGAACGGGCGTGTTCCATCAGCGCGACGAGCGCCTCGCGGCAGTAGCCCCGACGCCAGAAGTCCGGATCGATCTCGCCCCCGAGCTCGCCGACCTGGTCCTCGACCCGGACCCCGACACAGCCGATCAGCTGTCCATCCAGCTCGACACCCAGCTGGTAGCGACGCCGGGGCCGCTCGCGAGCCTATGTCGAACACATCGCCAGGATGGCGTCCGAGTCCGGCGCGTCGGCGTAGTGCTGCAGGTACCGGGGATCCGCGTGCCAGGGCAACGCCTCACCCGGCCGGAAGTCCCGCAAGACCAGGCGCTCCGTGCTCAGCAGGAACCCCGGCGGACGCCCGCCCAGGTTCAGCCGCACGCCACCGGCTCCCAGTTCTCCTCGGACTCCTCGTGCTTGCCGGCGCGCTCGACCTTCATCCCCATGTGGGTGTCGTAGCGGACCTTGCCCTTGCTGCGGTTGCGCTTGTCCCAGCCGCCATACGCCGGACCGGGCGGTACGAGCGCGCCCTTGTGCTTGCCGATGAGCTCGGTGCGGCGCCAGGCCTGGAGCGCCTCGCGCACGTGCGGCCACTCCTCCTTCTTCCAGTAGAAGAGCAGCGCCCGCTGGCGTGCTCGCTCCTTGCGCCCCTTGGCGACCGTGACGGGCTTCTTCGTGTACGGGTCGACCCCCGAGACGTAGATGGCCGTCGAGATGGTCGCCGGCGTCGGCATGAACATCTGGACCTGGCGTGGGCGCAGGCCGTGCTTCTTCATGTAGAGCGCCAGCTCGATGGTCTCTTTGGGGCCGACGCCGGGATGGGCGCACTGGAAGTACGGCACCAGGTACTGCTTCTTCCCCAGCTTCTCGTTCGCCTTCTGGAACCGCTCCATGAAGCTCGTGAAGTACTGGATGTCCGGCTTGCGCATGTGGTGGAGCGCCGAGGCTCCGGCGTGCTCGGGAGCGACCGAGAGCTGCCCCTGGACGTGGTGCTCGGCCAGCTCCTCGACGAACTCACCGTCGAGATCGGCCAGGTCGTAGCGGATCCCGCTGTTCACGAAGACGCGCCGGATTCCGGGCAGGTTCCGCGCCTTGCGCAGCAGCTCCAGGTACGGCTTGTGGTCGGTGCCGTAGTGCTTGCAGCGGACGGGGTGCAGGCAGCTGACCCGGCGACACAGCTGGTTGGCAGCCTCGCTCGTGCACTTCATGTGGAACATGTTCGCGGTCGGCCCGCCCAGGTCCGAGACGATGCCGTTGAACTTCTTGTTCGTGGTCATCGACTTCAGCTCGCGCAGGACCGAGTCCGCCGAGCGGGACGTGACGTCCTTGCCCTGGTGGATGGTCAGCGCGCAGAACGAGCAGCCCCCGCTGCAGCCGCGATTGACCGTCACCGAGCCGGCGATGCTCTTCAGCGCCGGGATGGGCTGGCGGTAGCAGTTGTGGGCCTTGTACGTGTACGGCAGCTCGTGGAGCCGATCCATCATCTCGCTGGTGATCGGCTCGACCGCCCGGTTCTGGACGACGACCCGCGTGCCGTGCCGCTGCATGAGCGTCAGCCCACAGTGCGGGTTCGACTCCCGGTACATCATCAGCGTGACGCGGTTGAAGTCGCTGGCGTTCTTGCGGCAGTCCTCGAGCGAGGGGATCTCGACCGCACCGTCCGGGGGGGCGTCCTTGGCCCCGAGCGCATGAGCGGTGCCGGGGATGTCGCGGCACTCCTTGATGGTGTGGCCGGCGTCGAGCCGGTGGGCGATCTCGACGATCTGGCGCTCGCCCATGCCGTACACGAGCAGATCGGCCTTGGCGTCCAGCAGGATCGAGCCGCGGATCTTGTCCTGCCAGAAGTCGTAGTGGACGAGCCGACGAAGGCTCGCCTCGATGCCGCCGACGACGACGGGGACTCCCGGGTAGGCCTGTCGAGCGCGGCCGGTGTAGGCGATGGTCGCGCGGTCCGGACGCTGACCCGCGAGGCCGCCCGGAGCGTACGCATCGGTGGACCGGAGCCGACGGCTGGCCGTGTACCGGTTGACCATCGAGTCCATGTTGCCGGCCGTGATGCCGAAGAACAGGCGCGGCTTGCCCAGCGCCCGGAAGGCGTCGGGGGAGTTCCAGTCCGGCTGGGCGATGATACCGACCGAGTAGCCGTGCGCCTCGAGCCAGCGACCCACGGCCGCGATGCCCCACGACGGGTGGTCGACGTAGGCATCGCCCGTCACCAGGATGACGTCGAGCTGTCCCCGAGTCTCCTCGGGGGTCATCGGCAGAGGTCGTCGGGCCATCTCGCCCAGTAACGTCAGCGCGCGAGCCGCTCCTCGAACTTCTCGAGCGAGCTCCGCCAGCCCATCGCGGCCCCACCGGTCATCTCAGGCTTCGTCGCGTCGATGACGAGCACCATCTTCACGCCGTCGTCGACGGCCGTGAACTCCACCGACACGCTGAGCGTCTCGGGACCCATCGGCGAGTCGTACCCGAACCGGTAGGGGTCGGCGGCGGTGATGACCGAGGTCACCTCGAACGACGCCGGGCGGCCCATCTTCTCCATCATCGCGACCTTGGCCGGGTCGCTCGCGGTCATGCGGTAGACGAACTCGCCGCCGACGCGCAGGTCGAGCTTCTCGACCTCGACGTCGAAGCCGCGAGGCACCCCACCACGAGGACCGGCCCGCAGGCGACGTCCACAGCCCCCACACCAGCTCGATGGGGGCGTTGAACACCCGCTCGATCACCTGCTTTCCGCTCATTCGTCTGCTCCTTCTCGAGTGTTGAGGCGCCGAGCCAGCTCGGCATCGAGGTCGTCCAGGCGGACGTCCCACACCGCCCGGTCCGCGAGCAACCACGTGGTCAGCTCGCGAAGAGCCTCGGGCTGGAGTGCGTACACACGGCGCTGCCCCTCGCGTCGGACCCGGACCAGCCCGGCCTCGCGAAGGATGCGCAGGTGCCGCGAGACCCCGGACTGGGCGATGGGGAGCCGAGCCACGAGCGCGCCGACGGGCTGCTCACCCGTCCGCAGGATCTCGACGATCATGCGGCGTCTCGGGTCGGCCAGCGCCTGGAGGATATAATCCACAATCACGTATATACACAATCCTGTATGACTCAGCTACCCTCGGCCTGTCGCCTTCGCCCAGTGCGGCTTCATGAAGGACTCCCACTTCACCGGGCTCTGGCCGTCGACCTGGAGCACCAGGACCTCGTCGTCGACCCGCAGCTGCAGCCGGTCAGCCACCTCCATCGAGAGCTGGACCGCCTCGGGCCACCGGATCGACCACTCGCCGACGCGCAGCCCTTCCTCGTCGAAGCTCACCTCGCCCTCGGCCACGAGCTTGCGACCGTGGTCGCCCAGGATCCGCCCGTCGCCGGACAACAGCCCCGGATCCCACTGGGGGCCGAAGTGCTCGACCAGCCGGGCATGCGCGCGCGGCACGGTCAGATCCGGGAGCATCTCCTGGCCGACGGTGACCTCCCACGACGCCTTGCAGCTCCAGCAGCTGACGTGGTGCCCGTCCGCCATGAGTGCATCCAGCGAGAAGCAGCTCGGGCAAGCCCACAGCCAGGTCGGGAGCCCCTCGGCCATCTTGTACCCGAACTTCAGCCCCTGGGGCACGCGGGTGTGGTCGATGCGGATGCCCTCGTTGACCGCCGCCAGGATCTCGTCCTGGTCCTGCCCCTCGAACCCGTGCGGGCCCGAGAGCTCGATCTCGAGCGGCACCCACCGAGGGAACTTCGCCCAGCGCGGGTGGTAGAGGTGCCCGGTGTGGATCTTCACGAAGACCACCCTGGCGTCGAGCCGCTTGATCAGCCGTCCGATCCCCGGCAGCACGGGCGCGTTCCGGCCATCCCAGGTCCGCAGCCCCTCGGGGAAGATGACCACCACCTGGTCGTCCTCGTACCGACGCTGCATCTCGATCATCGAGCCCTTGTCCTTGACGTTCCGCAGCTTCGGGAACGCCCCGAGCGCGCCCAGATACCAGCCGATGAGCTTGTTCCGGAACAGGTTGCTCGAGGCCATGAACGCCACGCGACGGCGCCCACTGACGTGGAATGCGGCCCACACCGGGTCGAAGAAGCTCGTGTGGTTCGACAGCAGCAGCAGAGGGCCGTCGTCGGGGAGCTCCAGATCTCCACGCGTACGCCACCGCCACACGAACCATCCGAGCGGGTAGCAGATCAACCGGTTCGCGTGGACGAACAATCGGGCCAACCAGGGCGTCATTGTCAGATCTTCCCCGAAGCTCTGTTCCGAGAAATGATCCCGCAGTCGGGCATACGATCCACACATGGGACTTCTCGTCGATGGCGTCTGGCAGGACAGCTGGTACAGCACCAAGGAGAGCGGGGGTCGATTCGTCCGAAAGGCGAGCAGCTTCCGTCGCGCGCTGGGAAGCCCGGAGCTCCCCGCGGAGTCGGGTCGCTACGAGCTGATCGTCTCCGCGGCGTGTCCCTGGGCCCATCGAACGCTGGTCTTCCGCGCGCTGAAGGGCCTGACCGAGCACATCGACGTCCACTTCGTCGACGCGCTCATGCTGGAGAAGGGGTGGACCTTCGCCCAGCCGCTGTGGGGTCGGCACCGCTGCGTGCACGAGGTCTACACCCGCGCCGACCCCTCGTACACCGGCCGCGTCACGGTCCCGATCCTGTGGGACACGAAGACCGAGACCATCGTGAACAACGAGTCGAGCGAGCTCATCCGAGCGTTCAACGACGTGTTCGACGACCTGACCGGCAACCCGTACGACTTCAACCCGCCCGAGCTGCGCGAGCGGATCGCACCGATCAACGACCGCATCTACCGGACCGTGAACAACGGAGTGTACCGCTGTGGATTCGCCACCACGCAGGCCGCGTACGACGCGGCGGTGGTGGCGCTCTTCGACTCGCTGGAGTGGATCGAGGGCCTGCTCGCCGAGCAGCCGTTCCTGGGCGGGGACCGCGTCACCGAGGCCGACTGGCGCCTGTGGACGACCCTGGTCCGGTTCGACGCGGTGTACGTCACGCACTTCAAGTGCGACCACAAGCGCATCGTCGACCTCCCGAACCTGTGGGCGTACGCCCGCCAGCTCGCCCAGGTCCCCGGCGTCTGGGACACCGTCCAGATGGCGACCATCCGACAGCACTACTTCGGCTCGCACGAGACGGTGAACCCCCACCGCATCGTCTCGATGGGGCCCGCCAACGACTGGATGGCGCCCCACGGTCGAGGCCCCGCGCTCGAGACGGCCCGCCGCTAGAAACCGCGCGGAGGCGTTAGGATCGGAAGGTCCCCCCGGAGAACGCCGTGTTCCTGCTCTTCGCCTGCGCCCAGAGTCCCGGCGACTTCTCCACGATGCTGTCCGCACCCAAGGTCGTCGAGACGGTGGCCGAGGTCACCGAGGACGGCAGCGACACCGTCGCCAGTGGCTTCGCATCCGAGCGCCGCGATCAGGCCTGCATCGACGACCCGCTGAACTGCGAGGATGCCGACGACGAGCCGATCGTCGAGGATGCGCCGGTCGTCGACGTGGTCGAGGCGGTGGTCGAGGTCATCGAGCCCGCATGGACCGGAGTGCAGGAGATCGAGCCCGAGCCCGTCGACGCGCCGCCCGCCGTCGGCATGCCGTCCGAGCCCGCCTGGGGCATCCGCCTGATGCAGACGCTGCACACCGCTTCGCCCCCCCGCGCCGCGCTGGGGCTCCCCAACGGGGACGAGGTCGTCGTGGCCCCCGGCTCGATCCTCGCGGACGTCGGCGTGATCGTCGTCGCCGTCGGGGACGGCATGGTCCAGCTCGCACATGTGCAGCCCGAAGGCGACCATGCGGAGATCGAGACGGTGACACTCACAGCTCAGTACGGCCGCAGCGACGGCTGATCTGGGAAGAGTGCGATAGGGCACGCCCATGCGCCTGTCCGAGCTCTCCGTCGATCGCCCCGAACTCATCGACCTCAAGACCGAGGCCACCGATCTGCTCGCGCGGTTCGACGCCGCCGACGACACGGCGGGCCGGGCCCAGGTGATCGAGGCCTGGGACGCCTCGCGCACGGTCTTCGACACCCACCGGAACCTGGCCGGGATCCGCTTCTCGCAGGACACGCGGGACGCCGATCGCAAGGCCGACAAGACGCACTTCGACACCATCGGGCCGGACGTCCGTGAGCTGGACGTGGCGCTCCTGAAGAAGGCGATGGACCACCGCGACGATCTGGCCGCCGAGCTCGGCGACCACGCGCTGTCGGTCTGGGCCTGCAACCTGGAGAGCTTCGATCCGAAGCTGGCCGACGGCATGCGCAAGGAGTCGGAGTTCGAGACGAAGTACGACGAGGTCCGGGCCGCCATGAAGGCCGACTTCCGCGGCGAGAAGCTGACGCTCATGGCGCTGCGGGCCTTCTACGGCGACGCCGACCGCACCACCCGCCTCGAGTCCCGCCAGGCCCAGGACGCCTTGCTCGGAGCCCACGCCGACACGCTGGACTCCCTGTTCGACGAGCAGGTCGCCGTCCGCCACAAGATGGCCCGCGATCTGGGCGAGGAGACGTTCACCCCGCTGGCGTACCGACGGCTCGCTCGCACGGACTACGGCCCAGACGAGGTCGCCCGCTTCCGCCAGGCGATCCAGGATCGCATCGTCCCGCTGGCGAGCGCGATCCGTGCCCGTCACGCCCAGGCGCTGGGCGTCAGCGACTACGCCTTCCACGACACGACGGTCCGGGACCTCAAGGGCGTCCCGAAGCCCGACGGCGACCACGACTGGATGATCGGACGCGCTCGGACGATGTTCGACCGGATGGGGCCGGACTTCGCCGACTTCTTCGAGCGGATGCTGGCTGGCGAGCTGCTCGACCTGAAGGTCCGCGAGGGCAAGACGGGGGGCGGCTACTGCGAGTCGCTGAACGCCTACGGCATGCCGTTCATCTTCGCGAACTTCAACGGCACCCAGGACGACGTCAACGTCTTCACCCACGAGTGCGGCCACGCCTTCCAGTGCTTCACGACGATGCAGAGCAAGCCGCGGCTCCGCGACTACGTCTGGCCGACGTACGAGGCCTGCGAGATCCACTCGATGGGCCTCGAGATGCTGACGTACCCCGAGATGGAGCTGTTCTTCGGCGACGACGCCGAGCGCTTCCGGACCGGCCACATCGAGTCGAGCCTGCTGTTCCTGCCGTACGGCGCGACCGTCGACGCGTTCCAGCACGAGGTCTACGCGAACCCCGACTGGACCCCCGACCGGCGCGCCAGCGCCTGGTCCGATCTCGAGAAGACCTTCCTCCCCGAGTGGGTCTACGACGACATGCCGAACTTCGAGTCCGGCCGGTTCTGGCAGCGCCAGGGACACCTCTACGGCGTGCCCTTCTACTACATCGACTACTGCCTGGCGCAGACCTGTGCCTTCCAGCTCTGGCGCCGCCACCGCCAGGATCCCAAGGGCACGATGGCGCTCTACCGACGGCTCTGCGAGCTCGGCGGGCACCTGCCCTTCCGCAGCATCCTGAAGGAGGTCGGTCTCGAGGATCCCTTCGAGGGCGACACGCTGGCTCGGGTCGCGGACGACGTCGCGGACGTCCTCGGTCTCTGAGGAACAACGAGGAAAACGATCCGAAAGCGGTCTCGGGACCCAGGCCTGTCATGTTGATCGGGACTTGGGTAGGCACCGATGACGCGACTCCCTCGCTGTCCCAGATGCAACATCCCGTACGCACTGTCGGCGTGTCCGGTGTGCGCACCGGCCACCATCGAGCGATGGCCCCCTGTCCGAGGACATCGTCGTCGGCGTGGCCAACAGCCTGCTGGGCGCGCTGGTGACCCTGCACGAGGCGGGACACGGGCACGGCGCCATCTCGCTCGACACCGTTCACGTGTCGATGGGCCCGTGCGGCGGCATCGGCCACCTCGTCAGCCCCGCCCCGATAGCGGACCGCATCGACGCCCGGGTCGACCTCGCGGCCATCGGCTGGACGCTGGGCGCCATGCTGGCCGGAGGCCGCGGCGTCACCACGTCGACGAGCCCGCTGAGGAACGTCGTCATGCAGCTCCTCGAAACGAGCCTGCCCATGACCGCCTACCGCGCGAAAGAGCTGCTGAAGGGCCGACCGCGACCCACGCAGACGACGCTACGGACGCTGCTTTCTGGCCTCATGGGCTGAGCCGATCCCCGCCGCCCACCGCTGAGCGAGCTCAGGGTGGAGCAGCACCGGGTACGCCGCCAGCGCGACCCAGCTGAACGGCCCGACGTCCATCAGCGAGACGATGCCCAGGTGCATCAGCGCCAGCGCCGCCAGGGCCCACGCGTTCGTCCGACGCCACCAGATGAGGAACGGGAAGCTCGCCTCGGCCAGCACCGTGAAGATGGCGGCCGGCCACACGAACCAGGTCTGCGCGCTCCACCAGGCGGACCAGGCGCCTCGCCCAAACTGGTTGTGGAGCAGGTGCTGGGCCAGCACGTCACCGCTGGTGAACCAGAGAGGCTCCTCGAGAGCCTTGAGCCAGCCTGTCGAGCCGTACAGCGCGCAGAAGACGAGGATCAGGAACCACCGCGCGACCGGACTTCGGCGAGCCACCGTCAGGCCTTTCTCAGCCGCCGGCGAGATGAAGATGGCGAGGGCGATCCAGGTCAGCAGCCGGTCGTAGGCCTTCATGTTGAGGGCCTCGCTGCACAGGAAGATCCAGTAGGTCGGAAGCCACACGAGCAGGCCCGGACGCATCCAGCGCCCACCGACCCCCACCGCGAGCGCGGCCAGGAGCGCGACGCCCCACAGGCCCCAAGCGGCCTCCTCGGACAGGATGACGTACCGGTTCAGGTGGATCAGGAAGTCCTCGACCACGAAGTCGGGCGCGGCGTACGCGTCCCCGATGCCTCGGGCCCGAGGAGCGTGCGCGACCACCGCCACGAATGCCCACAGGACGCGGGTGAGGACCCAGCCGCCCGCGTAGACCGGCTTGAAGAGCGCGTCGAGACGACTCACAGGCGCCTCCCCAAAGGCAGCTCGGGGGTCTCGTGGCAGGGCCAGACCAGCAGGACCTCGGTCTTGGCGTCCGGCGGCGGCTCGAGGTCGGCGCGACCGATCTCCTTCCACCAGGTGACCTTGGAGATCTCGACGGCCCGAGCCTCGGGCAGCCGCTGACAGGTGCTGTAGGCCAGCATCTGGCCAAGGTAGGGCACGCGCCAGGCGGTCCGCTGGTACCTGGGACCGGACTCCCAGCGCGTCGGGAAGAGGGCCTCGAGGTCGACGTCCTGGAACGACCCGTCGATGTGGGCGCGAGCCGTGACCGCCTTGTTCCCGCCGTCCCGGAGCGTGAACATCTCCCAGGTGCCGAACCACAGGATGCCGGGCTGCTCAGCCAGAAGCCCTGTCGGCTCCTTGCGCCCGAGCGTGTGGCTGACGCACAGCAGCAGGTACCCGACGAACAACGCCAGCCCGATCAGGACGGGCACGCGCCATGCCCGAGGCGTGGTGCGGTCGCTCATGCCGGGCTCTGCGGGAGGCATTAGGGGCGAGCATGGCTCCGAGACTCTTCCTTGCTATCGCTTTCGGCTCGTTCATCCTCGCGTGTGGGGGCGGGTCCGAGGACGTCGCGCCCGTCGAAGCAACCGAGAAGTCCGACGCCATCGCGCTCTGCCTCGCTCTGACCGAGTCGGGGGAGACCGACGCCGAGACCGACGCCGCCATCTCCGCGGCAGCCGTCGGGACCGACTGGGGTCGCACGACGGCGGCCGAGCTGGTGAAGGGCGAGGGCCTGCAAGAGCCCGCGATGGACGTGCTGGTCGCCAAGATCCGCGAGACCGGAGCGAACGAAGACAGCCTGGACTGCGCGCTGATCGAGGGATTCTGGGGCCTGGGCGAGTAGCCGCGTGAGCGAGCTCCTCACGCTGCGCCAGCGGCTCGCCGACGAGCGAGGACCGCCGTTCCAGCAGGGACCTCGCCGGGTCGCGCTCCTGTACCCGTCGCCGTACCGCGCGGGCATGAGCAGCCTGGGCTTCCAGTGGATCCACCAGATCCTGGCCGACGCCGGGTTCGCCGTCGAGCGGGCGTTCCTGCCGGACGACCCGAAGGCCTGGCGCGGTCCGCTCGTCACCTACGAGACCGAGACGCCCGTCTCCCACTTCCCCGTGATCGGCGTCAGCGTCGCGTATGAGCTCGAACTCGCGGGCCTGGTGAAGTGCCTGGAGCTCTGCGGCATCCCAGCCCTGGCGAAGGACCGGGACCCGCGCCATCACCCGCGCATCGTCGCCGGCGGGCCGCTGACCTTCAGCAACCCGCTGCCCCTGTCCCCGTTCGTCGACGCGATGCTGCTGGGCGAGGCCGATGACGTCGTGGCCCCCGCCATGGACGCGGCGCTGAGCGAGGACGACTGGCTCACCACCATCGAGTCGCTGGACGGCGGCTTCGTGCCTGGCCGAGCCGGCCCCCTGTTCGGACGCGAGGCCCTGCCCGCGGTCGCCAAGGCCAGCGACACCATGCTGCCGGCCCGGTCCCGCATCGTGACGCCGCACGCCGAGCTCTCGGACATGTTCCTGATCGAGGGCGAGAGGGGGTGTCACCGCCAGTGCACCTTCTGCGTGATGCGACGGAGCACCAACGGGGGCATGCGGCTCGTCACCCCCGAGCGGGTCACCTCGCTGGTCCCCTCGTACGCGAAGCGAGTCGGGCTGGTCGGCGCCGCGATCTCGGACCACCCGAAGCTGGTGCCGCTCCTGCAGTCACTCCGCGATGCGGGTCTGGGCCTGGGGATCAGCTCGCTTCGAGCCGACCGTGTCGCGCTGAAGCCCGACATCGCCCGGCTGCTGCGCGAGGGCGGGTACAAGACGCTCACGGTGGCCAGCGACGCGGCCAGCGCCCGGCTTCGACGCGAGATCGCCAAGGGCACGGTCGAGCGGCACCTGTTCCGCTGCGCCGAGCTGGCTCGCGAGCACCGCTACCGGGTGCTCAAGGTCTACATGATGCTCGGTGTCCCTGGCGAGACGGACGACGACATCGACGAGCTGATCACGTTCAGCCGCGAGCTCGGCGCCATCCACCCGGTCGCGCTCGGCATCGCCCCCCTCGTGCCGAAGTTCAACACCCCGCTGATCGACGCGGGGTTCGCCGGCATCAAGACCGTCGAGCGCCGCCTCAAGAGGCTCCAGCGCGGGCTCCAGGGAAAGGTCGAGGTCCGAGCCACCTCGGCCCGGTGGGCCTGGGTCGAGGCCGTCCTCGCCCAGGGTGGTGCCGCCGAAGGCGAAGCGCTGCTGGCAGCCGTCCGAGCCGGTGGACGGTTCGCCGACTACAAGCGCGCGTTCGCCGGTTGTGCCGCGCTGAAGCGACTGGAGAGAGCCGCATGATCTGGATGCTCCTCGCCTGCACGCTCCTCGCCTGCGACAGGGGCGAGGACGCCTCACGCTTCCACCTGGTCGAGGTCGACCGAGTCGACCATCCGACGGCGGCCTCGGGGAGCTGGATCGCCACGCGTGACGCCATCCTGCTGGACGGCGAGGCCTGGGACGACGGGCTGCCCGACGGCGACGTGACGTTCCTCGACGAGGGGCTGGCGCACGTCTGGGGCAAGGGGCTCTTCACCTTGGATGGGGATCCCATCGACGAAGGCTTGGAGAACCCCACGCTGAACCTGCTCAACCCCGACGCGGTGCCCATCGCGCTGGACGTCACGGTCGGCGAGGACACCTGGCTGGCCACCGCCGGCGGCCTGTTCAAGCGCACCACCGCATCCAGCTGGGAGCTGGCCGATCTGAGCTCCAGCGGGTCACTCAACGTGCTGTTCACGTCGGTCGACACCTACGAGGACCGGGTCGTCGCCGGCGCCATCCTGCCGACCAGCATCGTGCCGAGCGAGTACGCCGGGCTGCTGAGCGGCAGCCTGTTCGAGTCCCGCGACGGCGGCGACACCTGGGAGACGCTCGACCTCGGGAGCGACCACGCCACCAGCGTCGCCCTGGACCTCGAGGACACGTTCGTCGGCACCCTGGACCACGGGGTCCAACACCGCGTCGGCGAGGGGGACTTCACCCGCATCCCTGGCTCGCCGCCCGACGTCGCGGACCTGGCCTGGGACGGCCAGGTCCTGGTGGTCGGCACGCTCTCCACTGGAGCCTGGCTGTGGGACGGTACCGGCTGGAGCCAGGCCGGGCAGGGCGCCGTCCTGGGGGTCGGCGAGAGTCAGGCCGTGACCGTCGACGGCGTCGTGTACCAGGTCGTCGAGGGCCTGGGAGCGGTCCCGCCCGAGCCCGCCGGATCCAAGGTCCACGTGGCGCTCAGCTTCCACGGCAACCTGTACCACTCCTACCGAGGCGACTCGCCGACCGACGACGGCTACGGGCTGGACATCGATGTGGTCCGCAACTCGCTCGACTGGCTCGACGAGCACCCGGACGTGCACGCCGACTGGGACTGGGACAACGCCTGGTCGACGGACCTCTGGCTTGCGCAGGACGCCCCCGACATCCTCGAGGACATCTCGGCGAGGGTCGCCTCGGGCCAGGACGACGTACGGGCCATGAGCTGGAACAACGGCGCGATGTCCGCGATGACCCGGCCCGAGTTCGACGAGGCGCTCGCGCGAGCCAAGGAGAGCAACGTCGCGACCTTCGGCGAGCAGGTCGCGGGGGTGCAGCCCCAGGAGTGCATGTTCAGCCCGGACCACGTCGCGTGGTACCCGGAGCAGGGCATCGAGTGGGTCACGCTCTTCAACGCCGCGAACGGCTTCACCGCCTTGCGCGAGGACGTCGGCATCGCCGGGCTCGACGCGTTCAACCCGGTCACGCTCGACGCCGGTGGCGCCCAGATGATGGCGGTACCGGTCTACCACCACGCTGACATGCTCGACCACGGCGGGCTGTTGGGCTGGGTGCAGCAGCTCCACTGCGCGTACGAACAGGACACGCTCCTGGTCATCCACTTCGACGCCGACGGGGAGACCTGGGAGAACTTCGACGCCGAGCTCGGCGCAATCGAGTCGCTCGACTACGTCGAGTTCACCACCATCGCGGACTACCTGGCCGACCACGAGCCGACCGGCACCTACCCCTTCGAGGGCGACGTCGCGGACGGCACGGGCGACGGGTACCAGTCGTGGGCCGAGAAGGACTGGAACCACCGGCTGTACACCCAGGTCCAGCAGAGCCGGGATGTCTGCGCAGCCGCCGAGCTGCTGGGTGCCGAGCCCTGTGACCTCACCAACCGACTGATGGCGCTGTCGACGACGAACTACGGGCTGGCCGCCCCCACGCTGCACGCGGACCGTGTGGCCTCGGCGACCGAACAGGCGGCCGGAGCCCTGGCCGACGCCGACGATGCGATGGCCAGCGTCGCTCCGCCCGAGTCCGGCACCATCCAGCTGATCAACCCGCGCCCCAGCACGGGACCAGCGCTGATCCAGGTCGAGCTGCCGACCAACGAGGACATCGTCCTGCGCGACGGCGGCACCGAGATCCCCTGGGTCCGCGTGGCCTTCCAGACCATCGAGTTCGTGGTCGACATGCCCGCCGAGGACACCCTGGTCCTGGCCTGGCTGGAAGGCACGCCGACCGCCGAGGGCGAGGTGCCCGGCGTGCCCGACCTCCCGCTGCTCGACGCGCCGTTCACCGAGTGCGCCGGCGACTTCGACAAGGCCCAGGCGGGCCTGGACTCCCGCATCGAGTGGCCCCCGCGCAACACGCTCGTGGATCCCTGGGAGGTCGCGACGTGTGACTCGATGGGCGTCCTCACGCGCACGCTCTTTCGTCACGACGGGCTGCCCGGCGTCGTCGTCGACGTCGAAGGCCAGCTCGGGGGCAGCTCGCCGATGGACGATCTGGAGTCGGTCGCCCTGACCCCGTTCACCTGCCGGTCCCCCGAGACCGTCACCTGGCGGAGCTTCGGCGGCAGCACCTGGACGCGCCCCATCCGCTCACCCGTCGAGACCTGGAACGGCCAGGCCGCCGACGGCTGGATCGAGCTGGTCTGCAGCGACGCGACGTTCTCGATCACCCACCGCACGACCGACCGGTCCAGCATCGCGTTCGCGCCCATGCGGGTCGAGGACGACGTGGCCACAGTGACCCCGCTGGGCACGCTCTGGGGCGACGGCCCCTGGCACGACGCGCGCACCACCGGCGGCCACGGCATCGGCGACATGGTCGTGCCGGTCGTCGGCTCGCAGTTCCACCCGGCCGCACCCGACTGGGCCGGCCAGGAGGTCACCTACCGGCTGCTGGTCGGCGAGGACATCGACCCCGACGTGCGGGACCTGTTCGCCCATCCCCCGGTGGTGCGGGTGGGCGACTAGGAGCTCGTGGTCTACCGGAGCGGCATCGTCCGGAGCTCATCCGCCAGGTCCTGGAGGTCGGCCCCGCGGGGGTGCCCATCGCGCCAGACCAGCCGGAACCAGTCCTTCTTCGCGAAGTGGTTCGGCATGCACTCGATGAGCGCGCCGCTCTCGAGCTCCTCGCGCACGTAGTACTCGGGCATCACGGCGACGCCGGCGCCGGCGAGCACCCGCAGCTTGATGGCCGCGATGGTCCCCATGTACTCGTGCTGGGCGAACTGCCAGCGCTCGTCGGCCGGGAGCCCGTCCTGCCAGTAGCGGAACAGCGGCAGCTCGCGGTTGACGTCGATGAGCACGTGGTTGGAGGCATCCGAGCAGCCCGACAGCGGCTGGCTCTCGGGCGACCGGACGAAGCGGTACTCCTCCTCGTGCAGCAGCGCGTACGCGAGCCCGGGGCGGGCCAGGCGCATGCTGCCGATGGCCGCGTCGATGCGACCGGCCTCGAGCGCGTCCAGCAGGTGCGATGCCGAGGCGAAGGCCAGATGCAGCGTCCGCTCGGGGCGGGCACCACGCAGATCGGCCAGACACGGGGCAATCCACGACAGCCCCAGCTCGAAGCGCGTGCCGAGCGTCAGCTCGAACGGCGCCGGACCGCCCGAGAGCGCCATGCACGCGGCGGCCTCGGCGAGTGTCTTCCGGGCCTGCGGCAGCAGCCGCTCGCCCGAGGGCGTCATGCGCACGCGACGCGTGGTGCGGTCGAAGAGTCGAGTTCCGACCCTCCCTTCGAGGCGCTTGATGCGTTCGCTGAACGCGGCCGGAGAGAGGGAGACGGCGTTCGCGGCCGCTCGGAAGTTCAGCCGCACGGCGGCCGCTTCGAAGCACCGAAGGTCATCGAGATCGGGAAGCATTGCTTTCCTGGCTTCAGACGGGAAGTCCTGTCCCAGGCCAATAGGCCACAGGAACCCAAGAGATCAAAGCCCTTCGACGTCAATACCGCGTGTAGAGGTCCCAGAGATCCAAAAAGTAGGTACCCGAGTGGGGTGAAGCGAAGAACTGGGACGGGTTCTCGCCCGTCTCCGCGTCCAACTCCCAGACCACCGGGTACTGACCGCCGTACGCCGACATGTAGTACTCGCCGTAGACCGTATCGATGGTCAGGTCGTGCGGGGTCCAGCTCGAATCGAAGCTCGCCTTGCGGACCCACTCGCCGTTGGTCTCGTTCAGCCGGAACACAGCCCAGCCCTCGGCGTCCTGGCCGCCAGCGTAGAACCCGCCGCGCGTGTCCCAGGACGTGGCCGACCACATGTTGTGCTCGATGTTGTCGAAGTCCGGCTGGATGACCCACTCGACCTCCCACGAGTCCGGGGTCACGATGGCGGCGCCGCCGTAGTAGCCGAAGACCGCGATCTCCCCGGTCTTCGGGTCCACGGTGACATCGAAGGCCAGCATCAGGTAGTTCTCCTCGTCATCGAGGAACTCCGCGATGGTGGTCACCTCGCCCGACGGATCGACCTTGTACAGCTGCCCCAGGCTGGCGACGACGTAGTAGCCGTCGGGGTGCACGTCGATGCCCCAGGCGCTGCCCGGGTAGACCTCGGGGTCACTGAAGTCGACGAGCTCGGTCACGCCGCCTTCGGGCGAGATCTCGCACAACAGGCGAGCGCGCGTCTCGCGGTCCTGGCCGACGACCGCCCAGCCGTCGAACGCGCCGGGGGCGAGCTCGTAGGTGAAGTCGTACCAGGCGCCGGACATGTCCTGGAGCTGGATGGTCTGGATCGACATGTCGTCGAACAGGACCTCGTCCTCGGTCTCGCCGAAGTTGTCGACCAGCACGATGCGCGAGGCGATGCCCTGGTCCATCCGACCGGCCTGGAGCACGACGAGCCCGCGGAACGTCTCGTCGATCGTGCCGTCGCAGTCGTTGTCCTTGCCGTCCTCGTGGTTGCCCTCCTGGTCGGACTCCTCCCACCCGGGATGGACGTAGATGTCGTCGTCGTCGCAGTCGCCGTCCTCGACGGACCAGCCATCGCCGTCCTCGTCCGTGCCGTCGATGCCGGAGTCCGGCCACGGCACATAGGGATCGCTGTCCTCGTTGGTGTAGGTCGGGCCGTCGTCGCTGGTGCCCGTGCAGGCCAGGAGAAGAAGCAGGGTCATGGGGGTCTCCGCAGGGCCACGAACATAGCCGGCGAGTAGGCTGACGGCGTGCTCTGTGCGCGCTGTGGTGAGACGACCTCGGACCGACCGTGTTCGGCGTGTGGCGCGGACCCCATCCTGGCCGACACCTGGCAGCTCGAAGGCGTGCTGGGTCAGGGGGCCAGCGGCGTGACGTTCCGGGCCACCGGCCGAGGGCACACGGTCGCGATCAAGGAGCTCCCGGTCGGGCGCCTGCTGGATCCCAAGACGCTCGAGCTGTTCGAGCGCGAGGCCCGGGTCCTCGGCGAGCTGAGGCATCCACGCATCCCCGCGCTCATCGAGTCCTTCAGCGACGGCGCGGGGGCCGGCCGGGCGCTGTACCTGGTCCAAGAGCTGGTCGAGGGGCCGACGCTGGCGAGCGAAGCCGAGTCCCGGCGCTACTGCGAGGACGAGGTGCTGGCCATGGTGGTCGAGCTCGCCGAGGTGCTGTCCTACCTGCACGCCCTGTCGCCCGCCGTCGTGCACCGCGACCTGAAGCCGCAGAACGTCATCCGAGGCCCAATGGGCTGGTCCTGATCGACTTCGGCTCGGTGCGAGACGTGCTCAAGGACCTGGGCGGCAGCACGGTGGCCGGGACGTTCGGGTACATGGCGCCCGAGCAGTTCGCCGGCGACGCGACCCCCGCCTCGGACGTCTACGCGCTGGGCGCGCTGGCCGTGGCGCTGCTCACCCGCCGCGACCCGCAGTCGCTGCTGGGGCTCGATCGACATCTCCACTGGCAGCCGCACGCCTCCGTCCGACCAGGAACCGCCTCGCTCATCGACGCGATGCTGGCCGAGGAGCCCGCCGAGCGGCCCGCGGCCCGCGACCTGGCCGACCGGGTGTCCCAGGCGCGCACCGCCCGACCGACCCAGCTCGTCCGACGGAACGAGGTGCCCCCAACGCCGGCGCGTCGCGGCAACATGCTGTCGGTCGAGATCGACGGCGAGCCGGACCCACAGACCTATGGCCGGATCACCTCGGTGATCGAGCGCGAGCTGGGCATCAGCGGCCACGCACCGTGGTCGGCAGCTCGCTGCGCTGGCGGACCCAGATGAACCGCGCCGTCGAGCTGCGGGTCGAACCACACGACGGCCGGACCGAGATCCGCCTCACCGAGCACCACCGCGCGCTGGCTGGGACGCTGTTCGGCGGCTTGGGCGGCGGTCTCGGCGGAGGACTGGGCGGCGGGCTGGCGGCCCTCATCGGCATCACCTGGGGCGGGTCGCCGTGGCCGTCTGGGTGGTCAGCGTGCTGCTGTTCTCACTCGGGCTGGCCAGCTTCCTGTTCACCCGGATCCGGACCCGGCGTCGCGCCGACCTCGAGCGCGCCTTCCCCGCCCTCATCGAGGCCGTCCGGGACGGCACGGACCGGTAGCTGCTCGATCTGCACGATCCGCCATAGGATCCGTGGATCGGGGAAGTCCAGGTGCAACGCGCGGTATACAGCGAGGGCATCCTCGCGGTCGTCCGCCACCAGCCGCTCGGCCCCGAGAGCTCGCGCCCGGGCATCCGCCAGCCCGGTCAGCGCCCGGTAGCCATCCGGCGTCGACACGATCTGGAGCGTCAGGTCGTGCTCGATGCGCGGCAGCTCCCAGACGGCCTCGGTGTCCCACTTCTCGAGGGACTGCAGGTCGGGCTCGCGGCGATTCAGGACCGCCACGCCGTCGGTGAGCGAGGTCAGCGTGCAGTAGCTGTTCGCCCGGATGACCCCGGCGCCCTCGAGCCCGATCTCGTCGTAGACCGGCCCGTACCCTTCGGTGCCGTAGCTCGCGTCGTCGTGCCAGATCTGGAGCTCGTCCGGGTGGATGGCCTCGACGGCCAGCGCCTGGCTCGCCCCATCCATGTGGAGTCCAGGCAGCGCGATGCAGGCCTGGTGCGCGACCCAGCTGGGGTCGTCGCTCGGGTTGCAGGCCAGGAGCAGGGTCAGCAGCACGATCCAGGTGTAGCTCACATGCCACCTTCCGTCAGTGGCGCGGTTTCCTCGACGGCCCAGGCGGATACGGATCCGGCATGCCTGAGATGCGACTCGAGTCCCCGTTCGAACCGGCCGGCGACCAGCCGACCGCCATCCGTGACCTGGTCGAGGGCCTGGACAGTGGCCGGGAGCACCAGGTGCTGCTCGGCATCACCGGCTCGGGCAAGACGCTGACCATCGCCAACGTCATCCACCAGACCAAGCGGCCCACGCTGATCCTCGCGCACAACAAGACGCTCGCCGCCCAGCTCTACGGCGAGTTCACCAAGCTCTTCCCCGACAACGCGGTCGAGTTCTTCGTCAGCTACTTCGACTACTACCAGCCCGAGGCCTACGTCCCCGCGTCCGACACGTACATCGAGAAGGACAGCCTCATCAACGACCACATCGACAAGCTGCGCCACCGCGCGACGAAGTCGCTGTTGACCCGCCGGGACGTCATCATCGTGGCGTCCGTCTCGTGCATCTACGGCCTGGGCTCGCCCGAGGCCTACGACGGCATGATGCTGCGGCTCGAGGTCGGGATGGAGGCGGACCGGGACGCGCTCCTGCGCAAGCTGGTCGACATCCAGTACACGCGCAACGAGATGGACTTCCGACGCGGAACGTTCCGCGCTCGCGGCGACGTCATCGAGATCTTCCCCGCCGACGAGCAGGACCGCGCCATCCGCGTCGAGCTCTGGGGAGATGAGGTCGAGGCCATCAGCATCACCGATCCCCTTCGCGGCGTCCGCGTCGAGTCGCTCGAGTACACGACCATCTTCCCGGCGAGCCACTACGTGACGCCCAAGGAGCGCACGCGGAAGGCGGCCGAGACCATCCGGCAGGAGCTGGGCGACCGGCTGGCCGTGCTGCGCGACGAGGACAAGCTCCTCGAGGCCCAGCGCCTGGAGCAGCGCTGCCTGTTCGACCTCGAGATGATCGAGGAGCTCGGGTACTGCTCGGGCATCGAGAACTACAGCCGCCACCTGACCGGACTCGAGCCCGGCGTCCCGCCGCCCAACCTGCTGGAGTACTTCCCGGACGACTGGCTGATGGTCATCGACGAGAGCCACGTGGCCGTGCCCCAGGTCGGCGGCATGTACCGCGGCGATCGGGCCCGGAAGGAGACCCTGGTCCGCCACGGCTTCCGCCTGCCATCGGCGCTCGACAACAGGCCGCTGCGCTTCGACGAGTTCGAGGGGCGGGTCGGCCAGGCCATCTACGTCTCGGCCACGCCCGGACCGTACGAGCTGGAGAAGACCCAGGGCCTGGTCGTCGAGCAGCTCATCCGACCGACCGGCCTGCTGGATCCCCCCGTCGAGGTCCGCCCGGCCCAGGGTCAGGTCGACGACCTGCTCGACGAGCTGCGCGAGGTCGTCGCCCAGGGCCACCGAGTGCTGGTGACGACGCTGACCAAGCGGATGGCCCAGGAGCTGACCGACTACTACCGCGAGCTCGGCGTCCGCATCCGGTACCTGCACTCCGACATCGACACGCTCGAGCGCATGGACATCCTGCGGGACCTGCGAAGTGGCGAGTTCGACGTCCTGGTCGGCATCAACCTGCTGCGCGAAGGGCTGGACCTGCCCGAGGTCGCGCTCGTCGCCATCCTGGACGCCGACAAGGAGGGCTACCTGCGCAGCGAGCGCTCGCTCATCCAGACCATCGGCCGAGCGGCTCGCAACATCGACGGGCGAGCGATCCTGTACGCCGACAGGATCACGGCCTCGATGCAGGCCAGCATCGACGAGACCGAGCGTCGGCGAGAGATCCAGGAGGCCTACAACCTCGAGCACGGCATCACGCCCGAGAGCATCATCAAGGCCATCGAGAGCCCGCTGGGCCAGCTGCTGATGGGCGAGGGCGTCACGGCGCCGAAGAACCGCGAGGAGCAGGCGTCCGAGGCCCCGGAAGGCTTCGAGGACATGGAGCTCGAGGACATCCCGAAGAAGCTGAAGAAGCTGCGCGCCGAGATGAAGGGCCACAGCCAGAAGCTGGAGTTCGAGCAGGCGGCGGCGGTCCGGGACCAGCTGCGCGCGCTCGAGGGGTGGGCGCTGACGTTGTCGGGCGAGCTGTAGGCAGGCGGATTGGGGCTCGGCGACGCAGCTCAGCTTGGCCACAATGCGACTTGAGACGGCCTGGACCGGCTCAACTCCGCTTCTCGCCACAACGCGACCTTGTCGCCGCCACAACGCGACTTGAGACCGCCTGGACCGTCTCAACTCCGCTCGTCACCGCGGAGACGTCAGCTCGTCACCGCGGAGAGGTGCCATCACACCTCTCGACGGGCGACGAAACCCCGGCAGTACGCCTGGCCTACTCGGCCCCGAACAAGAGCGGGTAGCCGACGATCGCGAACCCCTCGCCCGAGCAGACCGGCTCGCCGTCGTAGAACACCCACGTCTCGACCTCGGCCACGACGCACGCATCGAACTCGGGGTCGCCCAGCGAAGGCCGAAGCTCGACGTCGCTGACCGACCCGTCCAGGTGCGCCACCGTGAACCGCAGGCTGGTCTTGCCGGCGAGCTCGACGTCTCGCTCGAGCGCGTCCTCGTAGCAGGCCCGGATCGGCTCGACCTGGAGGCCCCCGCGCAGCGTGTCGCTCGACAGACAACAGCTGGTCACGGGCGCCACGTCCAGCGTGGGCAGCTCGCCCTCGGGCTTCTCGCCGAGGTCGATGTCCTGCGCCAGGGCGCTGCGACGAACCACATGCGGGCTCGGACAGCCCCGAGGCCACGGGGTTCCTCGCAATACCGCGCGGGGCCACCCCGTCTAAACTCTCGTGGTGACCCCGATCGGCCCGCTGGTCCTCTCGACCGTCCAGGTTCGCGCTGGCGACTTCACGATCCTGCACGACGTGACCGTGAAGCTGCACCCGGGCGAGCTCTGCGGCCTCATCGGGCCATCCGGCGCCGGAAAGAGCACGCTCATCAAGGTCCTGCTCGGCCTCCGCAAGCCCTCGCAAGGGAAGGCCTCGCTCGGAGGCGGCCCCGTCGACGCGGTGGCCATCGGGTACGTCCCGCAGGACGACGCGCTGCATCGCAGCCTGACCGTCGCCGAGTCGCTGGGGTTCTCGGCCGAGCTCCGCCTGCCCGAACTGTCCCGCGCCCAACGAAAGGAGCGGATCGAGCAGGTGATCGAGCAGGTCGATCTCTCCGAGCGGCTGGGCGTGAAGATCAAGAAGCTCTCGGGCGGCCAGCGAAAGCGCGTGAGCGTCGCGCTCGAGCTCTTGACCCAGCCCCCCATCCTCATCCTCGACGAGCCCACCAGCGGCCTGGACCCCGGGCTCGAGGCCAAGATGATGGAGCTGTTCGAGGGCCTGGCCCAGAGCGGGCGCATCGTGCTGGTCGCGACCCACGCCATGCAGAGCCTGCTGCGCTGCCAGGCGCTCTGCGTGCTGGTGAAGGGCCGGGTCGCCTACTTCGCCGAGCCCCAGGACGCGCCCGCCCACTTCGGCGCCGGCACGTTCGCGGGCATCTTCGAGAAGCTGAACGCGCACGACGCTGTGCACTGGGGCAAGGCCTGGAACGGGCAGCCCCAGCGACCGGCGTTCCTGGGCCGCCCCGCTCCCGAGCCCCGCTCGAGCAGCACCCGGAGCGCCACCACCAGCGCCTCTGCTCGGGCTCCCGCTCGCGAGCTCCCGAAGATCACCGAGGCCCCGCCCGAGGCCCCAAAGCCGCTGACCGCCGAAGAACAGCTCGCCGCGCTCAAGGCGCGTATGGGGAAGAAGTGAGCGAGGTCGAGGCCACCCGCCAGAAGAAGGCCGAGGCCAGCACCGAGGCCAGCACCGAGGCCAGCGCGACCGAGACGACGGCTGAGTCGGAGAGACCCCAGGCCGAACACGCGAAGCGCTCGCAGTTCGGCGTCCTGACGCGGCGATACCTGGCCTGCACGCTCGGCGACCCGCTCACCGTGCTCGTCCTGGTCGCCCAGGCGCCGTTCATCGGCTTCCTCTGCACGCTCGTGTGGGGAGACGCCGGACGCGAGACCCCCTCGCTCTACTTCGTGATGGCGCTCTCGAGCATCTGGTTCGGCTGCATCAACGCCTGCCGCGAGATCGTGAAGGAGCGCGCCATCCTGGAGCGCGAGCGGTTCTTCGGCCTGTCGCTGCCCGCGTACGTCGGGAGCAAGTTCGCCGTGCTCGCCGGCATCGGACTGGCCCAGGTCTTCACGATGCAGATGGCCATCGAGTGGTCCATGAGCCTGCGCGGTCCGTTCCTCGTCCAGACGCTCGCGATGTGGGGCGCCTCGATCTGCGGGATGGGACTCGGCCTGCTCGTCTCGGCGCTCTCGAAGACCCAGGAGCGCGCAGTCGGCGTGATCCCGCTCCTGATCCTCCCGCAGATCCTGTTCTCCGAGGTCGCCCTCCGACGCGAGTGGTTCCCCGACACGATGGACACGATCGAGAACTTCATGCCCGCGTACTGGGCGTTCGACATCTTCCAGGAGCTCGCGAAGACCGAACCGGCCTATGGGACCGTGCTCGGCTCGTTCTTCGTGCTGTTCCTCTACGCCGGCATCCTGGGCACACTCGCGACAGCCGCACTCATCCCCCGGAGGGAGACGTGAAGAAGTACTTCATCCTGTTCGGCGTCCTGGTCGCCGGCTTCCTCGGCTACCTGGGCGCCGCCCATCTCTCGGGGGGCCAGTACTACGACTTCGGCCTCGAGCTCGGAGGCGACACCGCCCAGCTGCGGCGGGACTCGCTGTCGTTCTGGGAGGACGTGCAGTTCAAGGACTTCGACAGCGCCGCCGAGTACCACGAGGAGCACCTGCAGGACGACGTCGACATCCCCTACCTGCTCGAGCGGCTGTTCATGCTCAAGCCCGAGTTCCTCGACATCCTGAGCTACGAGGTCGTCTTCGTGGACATCGACAGCTCGGGGATGCGCGCCCGGGTGAAGTGCCGCGTCCAGGTGAAGGACCTGTTGAAAGAGAAACAGAGGACGCAGGAGATCATCTTCTACTTCTACAAGCTCGACGAAGACGGCCCCTGGTTCATGAAGCTCGAGTCTTCGCTCCACGCCCTCGAGGGCGACAAGAACAAGAAGAAGTAGGTCCGATGAAGAAGAGCGAGCGGCTGTTCCGCCTGGTCGAACTCCTGCGGTCGCGTCGCGTCGTCACCGGCGCCGAGCTGGCCCGCGAGCTCGGCACGTCCCAGCGCACGCTGTACCGGGACATCCAGGCGCTGCGGGACGCAGGCGTGCCGATCCAGGGCGAGGCCGGCGTCGGCTACGCGATGGAGAAGGGCTTCGAGCTGCCCCCGGTCCACTTCGACGACAGCGAGCTGTCCGCGCTGGCCCTGGGCCTCCGCATCGTCCAGACCTGGTCGGACCCCGAGCTCCAGGGGGCGGCCCGCACCGCCCTCAGCAAGATCACCGCCCAGCTCCCCACGCCTCTCTCCCAGGCCATGCTCGACACGCCGCTGTACGCGCCCGACATGTTCGCGCGTCCCCCAGCGAACATGGTCACGCTCCGGAAGGCCATCCGGGGCAAGCGCAAGCTGTCGTTCCACTACGAGACCCGCGAGGGCGAGCTGACCGATCGGATCGTCCGACCCCTGGGACTCTACTTCTGGGGTCGCACCTGGAGCCTGGCGAGCTGGTGCG
Source organism: Pseudomonadota bacterium (assembly GCA_024228935.1). Lineage (GTDB taxonomy): Bacteria > Myxococcota_A > UBA796 > UBA796 > CAJQPC01 > JAAESX01. Next base: position 28,471 of record JAAESX010000116.1, on the reverse strand, counting down.
AGCTGCGCGAGGACTTCCGCAGCTTCCGGCCCGACCGCATGGAGCAGCTCGAGGTGCTCGAGGCGACGTTCGACGAGTCCATCGGGGAGTTCAGCCAGGCGATGAAGGAGCGACGGCGGTCGCTGCCCCACTGAGTCGCTCGTCAGTCGCCAGCCTCGATGGGGTAGGCGCCCGCGTCGAACCCACGCCGGCACACCGCATCGCAGCGGGCCGCGAGACCGACCGCCCCCAGCACGATGGCCGGGTCCGCGCCGGGCAGCAGGGCGTAGGTCGGCGCGACGGCGGCGCCGTGACAGACCTGATTGACCTCGGCCAGGTCGCCCTGAGGCGAGAGCCGCACGGCGGCGGCCGCTCCGCTGCACTGGGCCCCGCTCTCGGTGGAGAGAGGTCGACCCGGAGGCGCACAGCGGACCGCATCGAGCTCCGCCGACAGCGACGCGCCGCCGACCGCCTGGAGAGAGGGGACCGCGCTGAGCGCACCGAGCTGGTCCAGATCGCCGAGCGCCAGCCCGGTGGCCATCCGGGAGGCGCCGAGCAGCTGGGCCTCGAGCGCGTCCAGGCGAGCGGCGTCGTGCGATGCACCGCCACCGTCCCAGCCGGCCGCGTTGCAGACGTACCAGGGGGCCGTCTTCGAGGGCGCCGAGAGCGATGTGCGCCGAACAGTCGGAACGGCCGCGGACTCGCCGAGACAGCTCGTCAGTTCGGCGATGCCACCGGGCTCGTAGGGTCCGAAGCAGGCACGACGGCGGGCCAGCTCGAGCGCGACCCAGGGCTCGCCGGCCGAGGCCGAGGTCCCAGACCAGCTGGCGTCCCAGTCGCCATCGCTGCGCGCGACCGCCAGCGACGAGCACGAGCCCTCGACGACGGCGTACCCGGGCACCCGGGGGGGCGCTGAGGCGTCGAGCTCGCGGTACCGGCTCACCAGGCTGGACTTCGCCGCCGAGTCCCCCCCGAACACCGCCCAGAGCTGCGTGTGCTGGTGGTACTCGGCCACCAGCCAGGCGTGCTCGACGGTGCGGGCCATCGCGTGCTCGAAGTCGGCCCCGAAGGCCTGGACGGAGACCGCGCCGTCCGGGGTGTCCAGGCGAGCGTCGCAGACGACGGCGCCCTCGGAGGCGAGGGCTACAGAGACGAAGACGAAAAGGGTCACGGAGCCATCCTCACTGGGCCATCCTCTGGCGGGCGATGCCGATGAACTCCTGGGCCTGGGCGTACTCGGGCGCGTCCGCCGGGACGCTCGACCAGACCTCGATCGCCAGCGGGAACCGCTGCAGGTTTGCGAGCGCGCCGGCGTACAGCATCAGGGTCGGTGGACGCGGGGGGCCGGCCGCCAGGGCGTCCTCGAGCAGTGGGATCGCGGCCAGGTTGTTGCCCGAGCTGATGTAGGCCCCGGCCAGCTGGCTCATGAGGATCTCGTTGTCCGGGTCCAGCCGCAGCGCCGTGCCCCAGAGCGTGAACGAGTCCGTCCAGACCTTGGTCTGCGCCCACGTGGCCTGGCCGAGGAAGATCAGGAGCGGGATGCCGGCCAGGAGCGCCGACCGTCGCCGGACCTGCAGCAGGCCGAGCCCGGCGAGCGCCGCGAAGGGCAGACACGAGAAGTAGCTGTACCGATCCGCCGCGAGCTGCGGCCCCGACTGGGCGATGCCGGAGACCGGCGACAGGATGACCAGGTACAGCACCCACGCCACCAGCGGCGCCGGCGTCTTCTTCCACAGCGCAGCCCCGAGCGCGGTCACGCCCAGCAGGACGACCAGGTTCCGCCCGGTGTGCAGCTCGGCGCCGTCCCATTCGTACAGGGGCGACAGGTCGGCCGGCCACAGCACCTTGGCCGGGTAGAAGGCGGCCCCGTAGATCGCCATCTCGAGCCGGTGTCCCCACGAGATGGTGTCACCGCCGACCAGCGCCCCGCCCTCGGACTGCGCCCAGATGGCGAGCCCGGCGAACAGCGCCGCCAGCCCCGCGAACGGCACCTTCTCGGCCACCAGCTTCACCCAGCCCTGCCGGCGGAACGGCCAGAAGTCGAGCACCAGCAGCACCACGGGGAGCGTCATCGCGTGGGCCTTGGCCGACAGGCTCAGCGCATGGAGCGCGAGCGCGGCGACGAACCACCGACGGTCCTCAGCCTCGACGTACCGGACCCAGGCGTACAGACAGCCCTGGAACAGCACCATCGACAGCACGTCACGCCGCTCGGTGATCCACGCCACGGACTCGACCCGCAGCGGATGGATCCCGTACAGGAGCGCCGCGATGGCCGCCGCACCCGTCAGCAGCCGCAGGTCGTTCGACGCACGCCGGAGCACCCTCTCCAGGACCAGGAAGAAGACCCCGGCCGAGAGCGCGTGGAGCACGACGTTGGTGAGGTGGTAGCCGCGCGGGTCCATCCCCCAGATCGCGTGATCGACAGCCAGGGTCATCCACGTGAGCGGCGTGTAGTGACCCATGTGCGCCTGGGTCCACATCCAGGACAGCTCGGCTCCGCCCAGCCCTCGCCAGGCCGTGTGGTCGAGGAAGTTCCCGGGGTCGTCCCAGGACACCCAGTCGGCCGAGAGAGCCGGCAGGAACAGCACGAACGTGAGCGCGACGACGCCCATGAACGCGACCGGCAGGCTCGGGGGACTCGCGCTCGTCTCGGGGGCCACGCGCGACGATAGCCTGAGGGTGTCGAGCCCGTTCAGAGGCCCGCGTTGTGCTCGAGGATCAGCGCGTCCATCTGGGCCGCGGTCCAGTAGCGTCCAGGCGCGAGCACGAGCTGCTCGGAGGGCCTCCTCGACAGCACGCCGGACAGCGCCCACGCCGGGCCCACCGCCAGGACGGCGCCGCCGGCGACGAGCACGACGACCGCCGGCTCCCTCTCGCCGATGGGCAGCCCGAGGGCAGCGATCCCGGCGCCCGCACCGGTGATGCCGACCCCGACCCACATCTGCCGGCGGCTGCGCTTCCGCACGACCGCGAGCTCCTGCTGGATGCGCGCGGAGGCCTCGTCGTCGGAGAGCACCCTGGCCAGCTCGTCGGCGGGGACCGCCCCGCCGTCGGGTCCGCGGACCACCCAGCCCGTCCCGGACTCGAGCACGTCGCTCGTCCCGTCCCGCTCGAGCGCGACGGGTTCGGTGGCAGCAGCGAAGACGACCAGCGCGAGCCAGGACATGCTCCAGCCTATCGCGACCCGATTTCCGACCATGCCAGCCATGCTGTCAACAGCAATGACATCAAGTCACCACACGAACGTGATCTCAGCCACTTGGCGCCCGGCACGGCCCATACACGTCACGGACGCGAACGTCGGACCAGCGCCAGCAGGGCGAGCAGCGCGAGAGCGGCTCCTGAAGGTGCGGGAGCCATGCACCCGCAGGACGGCTCCTCGCCGCCTCCAGACTCACTGTCATGACCTCCTGACTCGTTGTCCGGGGACTCGGAGTCGACCGGCGAGTCGACGGGCGAGTCCGGCGCGTCGCCCTCGACCAGCACGCTGAACGCCTGCTCGGCCAGGCCCACGTCGTTCTCCACCTGGAGCACGAACTCGTGCGTCCCGGCGTCGGTCGGCTTCCACGACAGCTCGCCGGTCGCGAAGTCCACGCGCGCGTCCGTGGGCCCGTCGGCCAGGGACCACCACAGCGGCTCGTCCCCACTCGCCTCGGGCGCGTAGACCAGTGGGACCTCCAACTCTCCCACTGTCGGTGCGGTGCTGAGCACGGTCGGAGCGGCCCACTCGACCGGCTCGCGCACCCGGATCCCGAAGCTCGTGATGGGGTCGTCGGCGAACTGGAAGAGCACGCCCCCCTCCCAATAGACGTACGGCCAGCGCGTGTCGTACGGGATGTGGCGGGTGCGCTCGGTGGCGTCCGGGCCCCATGTCACGAGGTGGTGGTAGGCGCTGCCGTCCCACTGCTGGACCGCCGTGGTGCTGTTCCGCTCGACCTGCAGCGGCACCATGCACGCATCCGAGGGGAGCTTCGTCAGGACGTTCGCGCTGTACGCGGTCGCCTCGCGCCAGTCGCCCTGGTCGTCCCAGTCCACCGAGTAGAAGAAGTGGGCGCAGCGGGGGAGCTCGTGCTCGCTCAACAGGCCCCACGCCAACAGGCTCGTCGCGCCCGAGGACGAGCCCGGGTAGTCGTCGCGGAAGGCGTCGTAGATCAGGGTGTAGACGCCGGGCCGCCAAGGCGTCAGGGCCAGCCAGCGGCCGATCTGGGGACGATAGCTGCTGCCGTTGGTCGCACTGCCCCCCATGAAATCGGTGAACTCGGTGTCGCTGACGGCGACCGTGCCCACGAACGTCTCGGCGACCGCCTCGGCGTCCGCGTCCGAGAACACGACCCCTCGCTGGGCGGCCATCGCCACGAAGTCGGCGTTGATGGCGGCGTGGCTGATGTCCTCGCCGTTGCCCGAGTAGGTCCCGCCCCAGTAGTTCCAGTACGCCGCGTCGTCCGAGAACAGGATGTCCCCGCGGAATCGGGAGGCCAGGCCGGTCGCCTTGTCCAGATAGGCGGCGTCGCCCGTGACGTCGTAGAGCGACAGAAGCGCTCGGCCCATCGCGTTGGACTGGTTGAAGGGGATGTCGACGCCCGCGTACGTGAGGAACGACGCATCGGACCGGAAGACGTACGTCCCGTCGGCCCGCCACTGGTCGTCGTGGGCCGCGACTCCCTCTTCGGCCGCTTGGGTCCACCGCGCCGCCTTGCCCCCGAACGTCTCGCCGTCGGACGCTGTCCAGGTCGCCAGCCCCGCGTCGTCCACCAGCCGCGCGAACTCGGCCATCGGGTAGATGATCATGCCCGTGTGGACGACGTAGCAGTACGGCTGCTCGCCCGGCTGGTAGGCCGTGTTCTGCCAGCAGGCATCGGACACGCCGCGGTAGTCGGTCACCCCGCGCACGTCGTCACGCGACGCGAGCACGCCGTTCAGGTGGTGGTCGAGTCGCTCCAGGTAGATCGGGTCCCCGGTCGCCCGGAACATCGCCGCCAGCGACATCAACACGTAGGACTCGCCCCACGCCAGGTAGGCGTCCGAGTTGTCGGAGTCCCGGTACCAGTCGCCGTCGGCGACGTTGTCGTAGGCCTCCTCGTACTGGAACCGCGGGGACACACCGTCGGCGGTGGCGAGCAGGGCGAGCAGCACGGCGTCTCCGGGTGAACGCTCCCCTTCTACCGCGCATACACTGGGACATGCTCCTCCTCCTGCTCCTGGCCGCCCCCGTCCAAGCCGAAGACGAGGAGCCGACCGACCCGACCGAGCCGGTCGAGTCCCTGGCCGAGGAAGCCATGAGCACCACCACCGACGGGCCCGCCCTGGACGCCGAGCTCCTGGCCTGGCTCGAGACCTCCAAGGGCGCGATCCAGCTGCCCGTCGACGTGCAGCGCAGCGTCCTGGGCATCACCGGGGCGACCGTCCTGGGCGCCGACCTGGCGCTGAAGCTCGACGACGGCCGCATGGGCATCAGCCTGGCGGATCAGCTGCGCCACACCTGCGGGGCCGAGGGTCCCTGCCGCGTCTGGCTCGAGGGCGAGTGGGGAGCGACGCTGCCCATGCCCGGCGAGGAGGCGGAGCCCACACTGTCTGTCCGCAAGGTCGTCGAGGTCGTCGAGGGTGACCCGAAGACTGTGCGCGTTCCTCGCCGTCCCTAGTCCACGTACCCCAGCGCCCGCAACGCCTCGGACGTCTCAGCGTCCAGCACCACCGCGTCCTCGGCGTGGCCGAGCGTCGCGCGCAGGGCCGCGTTGTCCGTCGCCCAGGACTCGGTCACCGCGCGCAGCTCGGGCACGTCCTCGCCCGCCTGGAGCTCGTCCGGATCCGCCGCCAGATCGAACACCCGGGCCGTCCCGGCTTCGACGTCCTCGATGCGCTTGCTGTCGCCGCGACGGACCGCCCGCTGGGGGACCTTGTAGGTCGCCTCCGAGAACACGGTCTCCGGACCCGGCCCGCCCTCGAGCATCGGCAGCAACGACTGGCCCTGGCCGAGCGCCCCTTCTCCAAGGACATCCAGCACGGTCGAGGGGACGTCCAGGCTCCGGACCGGCCCCGACACGCGTCGATCGGTGGGCAGCCCCGCGCCGTTGAACAACAGCGGCACATGCACCTGCTCCTGGTACAGCGTGTAGCCGTGGCTGGTGCCTCCGTGGTCGAGGAACTCCTCGCCGTGGTCCGAGGTGAGCACGGTCAACACCGGTCGCTCGCTCTTGGCGGCCACCGCCTCGAGCACCAGCCCCACCTGGTGATCCGCGTAGCTGATCTCCCCGTCGTACAGCGCCAGCAGGTAGTCCAGGTCGTCCGTGCTGAGGTCGGTCACCGCTTCGCCGTGGCGCTCGACGACGGCGTGGGTGTCCTCGGGCGTCAGGTCGCCCGTGTAGCCACGCGTCCCCTCGTCGAAAGGCGGCAGCGGGTCGTAGGGCCAGTGCGCGTCGTTGTAGTGCACGAACAGGAAGAACGGCTCGGGGGCCGTCTCGAGCCAGGCCTCGACCTCGGCGGTGGTCTTCTCCCCACGACGCTTGCTCACCACCGAGTAGTCGCTGTGATCGTCGGCGTACTCGTCGAAGCCCTGGGCCAGGCCGAAGACCGTGTTCACGTACGTGTTCGAGATGAACCCGGCGGTCGCGTAGCCCTCGGCGCGCAGCCGCTCGGCCAGCGTGACGTGGCTCGGGGCCAGCGACTTCTGCACGAGGAAGGGCAGGTCCCCCGTCTTCTCACCCGGGCCCCAGCTCGCCCCCGAGTCCAGCCCGTGGACCGACGGGTACAGCCCGCTCATCAGGCTGGCGATGCTCGCCGCCGTCCAGGGCGCCTGGCTCGTCGCGTCCTCGAACAGGACGCCGGTGCGGGCGAGGCGGTCGATGTTCGGGGTCTTGGCGGTGCGGTGACCGTAGGCACCCAGCCGGTCGGCGCGGACCGTGTCGAGGACGAACAGGACGACGTTCGGGGCGGTGATCGCGGCCTCGGCGCGCGGGATGGCGGCGCCCAGCTCGGCCGAGCGGGCCAACAGTCGCTCGCGATCGGGCCCGTTGGGATGCGTCATCGCCAGGCGACGCAGCTCGTCGACCGCGACGTCCAGCTCTCCGGCCAGCACCCGAGCCTCGGCGCGCCTCTCGCGCGGAGGCAGCAGCGCGGGCGAGCCGGCCACCACCCGGTCCAGCCAAGCGAGCGCCGCGGCGTCGCCCTGGTCCAGCAGCGCATTGCCACACACGTGCTGGGTGCGAGCCGCCGAAGCGTCGGGATCCAGCTCGGCGCAGATCGCCGAGACCGCGACCGTGTCCCCGAGCGTGGAGTGGGCCACGACCAGCGCCTGGCGGTTTCGCACGTCCTCGGGGGCCAGCTCGACCGCGCGCTCCAGGTGCGGGATCGCGTCCTCGGTCCGGCCCTTCTGCATCAAGCCCAGCCCGGTCAGCCCGGCCTGCTCGGCTTCCTCGGCGGGAGCAAGGCCCGAGACACACGCGATCCACAGCAGCATCGGCGGATCCTACCGGGATGAACGCGCCCTGATGGCGACAACCCACTGCGGCCGGGCGACGTTGGGGGCGGAGGCCACATGCTGTTCGTCTGGATCGCCGCTGCGCTGGCAGGGGAGTGTCGGCTCGTCGCGTCGGTCGACGCCGACGGCCAGCTGTCGCTCGTCGATCGCGGCACCTGCCCCCCGAACACCTACATCGCGCTGAAGAACAGCCTCGGCCAGGACCAGCCGCTGGACCTCCCCGAGTACACGCTCATCGAGCTCCCCGTCTCGCTCACCGACGGCGCCGCCTTCGTCGCCCCGGCGAGCCGCGGCGTGCTGATCGGCGGGACCTTGCGCGAGGGCCCCGACGTGTCCCACCTCGCGCAGCGCGTCCCGGACCTGCCCACGGACTGCTCCGTCATCGCCGACGTGGATGCCTCGGGCCGTGTCGAGAGCGTGCGACCCATGGAGTGCACCGTGGCGGACTGGCGCGTGGCTCGTCGAAAGGCCACCCGCGCGCGCTTCGCCCAGAGCCCCTCCGGCGGTCACGCCGTGCTCCCCGCGTCAGATCCGGACGGTGTACGGGAAGCGGTGGTGGAGCTTGAGGTACCCGTGACCGACGTGCCATAGGTCGCCGACGGGGTCGTCCGAGATCCCGAAGCCGCCCAGCTCCTGGGGGATGTGGACCCGCGAGTCCCAGCCGCCCGAGACCAGCCAGGTCTTGTCCTTGTTCAGGGGCAGCTCGATCTCGGCCGAGGCGTTCAGCCCGGGTCGCACGAACAGCGTCGACGGAACGGCCGGTCCGTGCAGGTAGAACGCGGTCGCGATCACGCCAGCGTCCAGGTCGATCGGGCCCAGCGGCACCCCGACGCTCACGAAGCGCCAGCCCAGGCCATACAGGCCCGCGCCCTGGACCGGCGGCGACAGGTACACGTTGTCCGGGATCCAGATCTTCGGGGTGATCCGGACCTCGTCCATGTCGTTGACCATGGCGCGGTACTTCTTGGGGATCTTCTTCTTGTTCGCCTTGAGCGTCTTCTTGTCGATGACCGCCTGGAGCGAGAAACGGACCGCCCCGTAGACGGGCTGCTGCGCGAAGGCGTCGCCGTTGAGGACCACGGCCGAGGGACCCACGCCCACGTCGACCGGCACCGTCACCTTGCCGGCGAGGGCCGCCCCGACGAGGAGCATCACAGCCAGGCGCCCGTGTAGAATATGTAGGCCGCGCCGGCATCCGTGCCCTCGGAGCCTTCGGCCCCCTCTGAGCCGACGAGGATGTCGGGCAGGCCGTCGCCGTCCTGGTCTCCGGCCGACTCGATCGAGCCACCGAACAGGGCGTCGTCGCCTTCGCCGACCAGCTTCAGGTCGCCGTCGTCCGCGTCCATCGTGCCGGTGACCGGCCCCAGAAAGAGCCAGGCGGCGCCGTTGCTGCTGGCCCCGTCCGAGTGGGCCGTCGAGCTGATCCACAGGTCGCTGTTGCCGTCGACGTCGACGTCGAAGCCCGTCACCGTGCGCAGGTTTCCGACCCGGTCGTTGGCGTCGTCGCCGTAGATCGAGGCGGTGGGGGTCGACCAGCTGGGGCTCGCCGCACCCCCGAAGACGTAGCAGACACCCGCGCGCGAGCCGTTCGTGTCCTCGTCCGGAGCGCAGGCGTAGCTGTCGTCGTAGCCGTCGCTGTCCAGGTCTCCCGCGGGGCCGACCAGGATGCCCAGGTTGTCGCCCGTGAGGACGCCGTCGACCTCGACGTCCGCGGCTGGTGAGCCGGTCACAGGCCCCAGGTACAGGTACGCCGCGCCGGCCGAGGTGTCGGCGTCGTCGTTCCCGCTCGCCCCCACGAGCAGGTCGTCGAAGCCGTCGCCGTCAATGTCTCCGCCACCGCGCACCGAGATGCCGAACTGGTCGTTCGCGGCCTCGCCCTCGAGCACCCCGTCCGCCTCGTCCTCGAGCAGCCAGACGTCGTTCGTCTTCGGTCCGTACACGACGTAGGCCCGGCCCTCGCCGCTGCTCTCGCCGCCGTACCGGGCGCCGACGAGCAGGTCGCCCGTGCCGTCGCCGTCGATGTCTCCGCCAGCGTCCAGGTAGTGCCCGGCCCAGCTGCCGTTGCTTGCCCCCTCGTGGCCGACGAACGCCATGCCCGCGTCGTTGATGTCGCCCGAGGTGGGCGTCGAGGTCCAGACGTAGACCGCTCCACCCTGGCTGGTGGCGAGCGCGTCCTGGTAGCAGCCGAGCGCCAGGTCATCGACGCCGTCGCTGCCCCAGTCGTCCAGGACCGCGAAGAACCGCCCGCAGGACTGGTTGCGGGCGTCGCCGACGATCTGGACGTCCGCGGTCGAGGTGTCCTGCGAGCTGACCGGACCGTAGAAGATCCAGACCCCGCCGCTGTTGCTGAGGCTGTCCTCGCCGTACTTCACGTCGCCCAGCAGGATGTCGGTCTGGCCGTCGCCGTCGATGTCGCCGGCCCGCGCGATGCCCGCGAGCTTGGCGTAGCCGGCGTCGGTCGAGTCGGGCAGCAGCTCGACGTCCGCGTCCGTGGCGGGAATAGCGTCGCAGGTGTCGACCGTTCCGTCGCAGTCGTTGTCGAGCCCGTCCAGGCAGACCTCGTCCGCGTCGGGGTTGATGTCCGCGTCGGTGTCGTCGCAGTCGTCGTTGTCGCGCTCGTAGCCGCTGGGCTCCTCGCACTGCGTCAGCTTGTCGCCGGGGTCGCCGTAGCTGTCCCCGTCCGAGTCGGCGTACCAGTTCGTGTCCGGGTTCTTGCTCGACTTCGTGTCGTCGCAGTCCTGGTCGTCCGCGACGTAGCTGGACGGCTGCTCGCACTGAGACAGCGTCGAGTCCGGATCGCCGTAGCCGTCGCCATCGCCATCCGCGTACCAGACCGTGGTCGGGTTCAGGTCCGCGTCCGCGTCGTCGCAGTCCTGGTCGTCCGCGACGTACCCGCTCGGCGCGGTGCACTCGGCCAGCGTGTCGTCGGGATCGCCGTAGCCATCGGAGTCGGAGTCGGCGTACCAGTCGGACGGCTCATTCACGGACGGGACAGCGTCGTCGCAGTCCTCGCACGCCGGGTAGCCGTCCTCGTCGCTGTCCTCGTACCCGGTGCTCCCGTCGCAGTTGTAGTCGCTGGGCTCGGTGCAGTCGTCCTCGGCCGCGCCGGGGTTGTAGGCGTCGTCGGCGTCGTCGCAGTCGCCCGCAGCGCCGCTGTAGCCGTCGGGCTTGAAGCACTGGACCACGGTGTCCGCGTCGTCGCCCCAGCCATCGGCGTCCCCGTCCACGTACCAGGCGGACTGGCCGTCGATGCTGTCGTCCTCGTCGTCGATCAGCTCGTCGCAGTCGTCGTCGATGGTGTTGCACACCTCGATGGCGTCCGGATTCACCGCGTCGTCGGTGTCGTCGCAGTCGCCAGGCGTTCGGACGTGACCCTCGACCTCGGGACAGGACATCACCACCGCGTCGTCTCGACCGAAGCCGTCTCGGTCGTCGTCCTGGTACCAGGCGACCGGCTCGGGGTCGTTGTCGATGACGTCATCGCAGTCGTCGTCGGCCTGGTTGCAGATCTCGACCGCACCCGGGAACGCGTCCCCTCGGTCGTCGTCGCAGTCGTCTGCGTTCTCGACGTACTCGTCGCCCGGCGAGCTGCACGCGTCCACGGCCGAGCCAGCCCCATAGCCGTCGCCGTCGCCGTCCAGGTACCAGCTCCGCCGCTGGACGTCCGGGTCCGCGTCGTCGCAGTCCGCCGGGCGAGCGAGCCCATCGTCGTCCAGGTCCCAACGGGCCACCTGGTCTTCGGGCGACAGCAGCGTGCATGCGAGAAGGAACGCGAGCATGCGGTCGTCTATCGCTCCAGGTCAGCGGGAGAGCAGCTCCCCCATGACCCTGCGGGCCGTGCGGTGCAGCTCCTCGACCTGCTCACGTTCGCATGCCGGGTCGTGGGGTGGGGGGACGATGGGCTCGGCGACGTAGTGCGTGAGCTGGACGGGCCGTGGGATCATCGTCGGGCCGATGCCTCGCGCGATGGGGAACGGCGCCCGGAAGCGCTTGTAGATCGTTTCGGTGAGCCGGCTCGCACGGATCCGGAAGATCTCGTCGGCCGCAGGACACGCCGCCAGGATCAGCGGGACCTGGGCGCGCAGGACCAGCCGACAGAACCCCTTGCGGTTGTCCCAGCGCACGGTGCGGGCCTCGCGCGAGGGCCGCAGCGACTCCCACATGCCACCGGGGGCCAGGAACATGAGGTGTCCGTCGCGGAGCAGATCCAGGCCCGCGGTCGGACTCGCGGGGACGATGCCCGCCGAGGTCGCCCAGTCCTTCAGCACCGGCGTCTTGAAGATCATGTCGTCGCCGAGCGCGACGGGCAGCCGACCTGTGGCCTCCCACACCGCGCCGCCGACCAGGAAGCCGTCGTAGGTCGCCAGCGAGTGGTTGACGCAGATCAGGCCCCCACCGACACGAGGAACGCGCTCGAGCCCCACGACCGTGTGGCGGTGGTAGCGGCGCAGGCGGCGCAGGACGGGCTCCATCACGCGGATGGCCTCATCACTGACGAGCGGGATCGGACCTTCTTCGGTCATGACGGCTCGATAGCGCACCGATCGCGGGCGTTCCAGCGACGAGCGCGTGACCGCGCGTGCTGCCGTGGATAGCTGCGCCTCATGAGCAAGAAGGCCCTGTCCGGTTTCCCCGAGTGGCTTCCTGCGGACGAGCTCGTCCAGCAGGATCTGCTGACCATCCTCCGACGCGAGTTCAGCCTCCACGGCTACGTCCCGCTGCACACCCGCGCTGTCGAGCCGCTGTCCGCGCTCCTGAGCAAGGGTGGAGACACCGACAAGGAGATCTACGTCCTGAAGCGGCTCTCGGACGCCCCCGAGAAGGCCGCCGAGCTGGGCCTGCACTTCGACCTCACCGTGCCGTTCGCGCGGTACGTCGCGGCGAACCGAGGCCAACTGACCTTCCCGTTCCGTCGCTACCAGATCCAGCCCGCGTGGCGCGGCGAGCGCCCGCAGCTCGGTCGGTACCGGGAGTTCCTGCAGGCCGACATCGACATCATCGGCAGCGAGAAGCTGGATGTCCGCTACGACGGCGAGATCGTGCGACTCCTGGCGCACACGATGGGCGCGCTCCCCGTCCCGCGCACCAAGCTGATGATCAACAACCGCAAGGTGCTCGAGGGGCTGTACCGAGGCCTCGGGATCGAGGACATCACCGGCACGCTGCGGATCGTCGACAAGCTCGACAAGATCGGGCCCGAGAAGGTCGCGACCCTGCTGGTCGAGGCTGGCCGGAGTGCCGAGGTGGCCGACCGCTGTCTGGCCATCGCCGAGATCTCCTCGACGGTGGGCGGGGAGCTGGAGTCCCAGGTGCGGGCGCTGGGCATCGAGCACGAGCTCCTCGACGTCGGACTCGGCGAGCTGTCCTCGGTCCTGGACCAGTGCGCAGACGTCTCCTCGGCGGATGTCGTCGCCGACCTGCGGATCGCGCGCGGGCTCGACTACTACACGGGCACCGTCGTCGAGGGCGTCTTCGTCGGGCACGATCTGTCCACGGTCTGCAGCGGCGGCCGGTACGACAACCTGGCGGGCGGCGGAAAGGCGCGGCTCCCGGGCGTCGGCGCCTCGATCGGCGTCACCCGGATCATGGGGTACTGCCTGAACCTGGGGCTCTTCGACGCGCTCCCCGGCTACGGCCGGGCCAGCACCGCCGACGTGATGGTGGCGGTCCACGGCGAGGACTCGCGCACAGACAGCGAGGCCGTCGCCCGGCAGCTCCGCGCTCGCGGCGTCTCCACGGTCGTGTGCCACACGTCCAAGGGGTACGGAAAGCAGATCGGGTGGGCCGACAAGGCCGGCATCCCGTATGTCTGGATGCCCGCCCGAGGCGACAACGGCCACACCGTGAAGGACATCCGCAGCGGGGAGCAGGTCCCGGCCTCGCCCGAGGACTGGTCGCCGGTCTAGCCCTTCAGCCGCGCCTCGAGCGCGGCGAGCTTCGCCCGCAGGGCCTCCAGCTCCGGATCGCCTTCGGGCGCCTCGTCGACAGGGGGCTCATCGCCGGCCTGGTGCGGGGCGCTCTGGGGAGCCTGGGCCTCGGACGGCTTCGGACCACGACCGAGCATCGCCTCGACCTGGTCCATCTGGGCTGACACGAGCTGCATGCCTGTGGACAGCTGGTCGTGCAGCATCCGCTGGACGGGGTCGGTCCCGGTCGAGCGGATCATCCGGTGCAGCATCCCGACCGGCAGCAGCTCGGCGCCCTTGAGCGTCTTCAGCACGACCTCCATCAGGACCTCGCGCGTCAGGTCTTCTCCGGACTTGGCGTCCACGACCCGCACGGTCTCGCCCGAGCGGACCAGCGCCGCGAGCTCCTCGAGGTTCAGGTACCGGCTCTTCGACGTGTCGTAGAGGCGGCGGTTGCTGTACTTCTTGATGGTGACCACGACCGGCGACTAACGCGTCACGGCTCGACGACAGAGCGAGCACCCCAGTGAAGTGGAGATCCAGTCCAGCACGTACTCCTCGATGGATCGCGCGGGTGGCACGTGGCCTGCAAACGAGGGGGCCATGCTTCTCTTCCTCCTGGCCTGCAGCTCTCCGACGGACGCTCTCATCGATCGAGAGCTCGCCGCGATGAACGACACCTCGCTCTTGAGCGACGGCGATCTGCACGTCGTGTTCGGCGGGACCGGCACGCTCTCGACCGACGACCGAGCCGGCTCCAGCGTCGCGATCCTGGCCGCCGACCGCGTGCTGCTGTTCGACACCGGCCCCGGGTCGACGCGCGTGCTCGGCCAGAGCGGCGTCCCGCTCCAGCACGTGGACACCGTCTTCCTCACGCACTTCCACAGCGACCACTACGGGGACCTGGGCCAGCTGACCATCGCCAGCGAGGTCCTGGGCCGCGACCACGCGCTCACCGTTGTCGGGCCCGACGGGGTCGAGGACGTCGTCGCCGGCTTCGAGCAGGCCTACCGGATCGACCACGACCACCGGGCCGCCCAGCACCCCGGGCACCTGGAGGCCCCTTCGACGACCGTGCGCCAGGTCGATGACGGCGTGGTCTTCAACGAGGACGGCCTGGTCGTCCGCGCGTTCCGCGTCGGCCACGAGCCGGTCGAGGACGCCTGGGGCTACCGCGTCGAGGACGCCGGCAAGGTCGTGGTGATCAGCGGCGACACCCGCACCAGCGATGCGGTGGTCGAGAACGCCGAGGGCGCCGACCTGCTGATCCACGAGGCCATGGACAAGGCCCTGGCCGAGCAGGTCGCCCGTCGAGCCGACGAGCGGACCGGAGCGCTCATCCGCGACGCGCTCGTCAACCACAGCTCGGCGGCGGACGCGGCCCGGGTCGCCCAGCTCGCCGGCGCCGACCAGCTCGCGCCCACCCACATCTCCCCGCCCCTGGTGGCCCCACCCTCCGCTGGCGCTTCCTGAGGGACGCCCCCCGTGCCTACGACGGCACGGTCCTGCTCGCCGAAGACGGCCATCGAATCGACCTGTGATGGAGCTCCCGCAGATGCCCTACGCCCGCTCGAACGACTGCAACCTCTACTGGACCACCATCGGGTCCGGGCCCTCTCTCGTGCTGATCCGCGGGCCGGCCCGGAGCCACCGGTACTTCGAGCCCATTGTGCCCCTGCTCGCGCGGCGCTTCCAGCCCGCCGGATCCAGGCCCACGTGACGCTGTCGGACGCCTTCGTGGACCAGGCCGAGGCGACGATGGACCGATGGGACGAGATCGCAGCCGACGAGCCGTTCTCGATCCGAGCACTGCTGGCGCACCTGGCCGCCATCCGGAGCCACGACAGCGTCCCGTTCCTGCCGGCCGTCGACGTGCCGACGCTCGTGATGGCGGGTCGCGACGACCGACTGGTGCCCTGGAGAAACAACGTCTTCCTGGCCGATCGCATCCCGGCGGCCGAGCTCGTGCTGGTCGAGGACTGCGGCCACAACATCGAGACCGAGCAGCCGCAGCTCATGGCGCGCCGCGTGACCGAGTTCGTGGCCAACCGAGGCTGGTCGGCCCGGCCGAGGTACTCAGCCGAGGCTCGACGCCGCCAGCATCAGTGAGGGGTCCAGGCCAACACACAGGCCGTTCCCGAACCAGGCCCCGACGCCGACGAACGGCATGCTGAGCAGCGCGCCCAGGAGGCGGAACCCCGTGCGGTCCTCGGGGCGCCGACAGACGATGAGGGCGGACAGCGGACCGAGCAGGACGATGGCGGCTCCCGCCCAGGCCAGGCCGGGGCCATGCGCCCAGACCGTGCCGTCGATCTGCACGAGCAAGGCGCTCGCGTGCAGCGTTCCACCCCAGGACAGCAGCATCGCCGCGAACGACGCGACGATGGAGCGCGAGGCCGGACCGACCGGGACGAACGAGGGCAGGAGCCCGATGGCCACGCCGCCGAGCATGCCGACGAGCACGCCCGGCAGCACCAACCAGGGCAACACAGCGGCCATGCCGAGCCCACCGATCGCTGCGCCGAGCGCGGCGGTCGAGAGCGCGGCTCGCGTGGGCGTCACGGCGTCGTCGACATGCAGGAAGTCCGTCCCATGCCGCGGAGTCTCATAGGCGTGTGTGCAGGACCTGTGCAATTCGACGGAAGCGATCGCTCAGCGACCGGGGAGACCGCAGGCCCCAGCGATCTTCTTGTCGATCTGGAAGAGCTCGGCCTCGAGCGCCGCGACCCGCTCGAAGCCCGACGCATAGCTGGTCTCGCTGGCGGTCAGGGCGTTGCTGAGCTTGGCCACGCGGTCCCCGTCGCTGGCGCACTCCGGGTCGTGGATGCACGCCTGCATCTCGGCCTGGACACGAGCGATGCGGTCCTCGTCCTGATCGATCGAGCTGGCGCGCGCCTGGTAGATCCGGGCCTCGACGGACTCGCGCTCGGCCTTGGCCGCCGCACACTCGGCGGGGTCCTCGGCGACGGCCTCGGCCGCCACGGGGGCCTCGCGACGCGCCTCGTCGGGGACGACCGGCGGCTCCCGATCGGTCGGCGTCGCGTCCGGGGTCTCTCCGGACTGGATCCCCCGCAGGGCATCGCGCATCGCCGAAGGGTTCTCGGTGGGGGCGGGTGCCGGCGCAGGCTCGGTGCCGCACGCGAGGAGGATCCAGATCATGCCGCGAGGATGGCACGACGGTTGCAGCTACGGAAAGCACACCTCGCCCAAGGGAGTCCTTGTGAAGACCAAGCGCATCCTCGTCCCCGTCGACTTCTCCGACCACAGCAAGCGAGCCCTGGAGCACGCCCTCGACTTCGTCCAGGACAGCGGCGGCAGCATCACGCTCGTCCACGTCGGCGCCCTGCCGTACTACGCCGCAGCCGAGGTCGGCTGGACCGCCATCTACCGCGACAGCACGGCGGGCCTCTTCGAGGGAATGGAGGCCGAGCAGCACCGTCGGCTGGACGATCTGGCGCAGGAGGTCCTCCCGGATCCGGTCGAGCGGGCGTGCATCGTTCGCGTCGGAGAGCCCGCCAGCCTCATCCTCAAGCTGGCCGAAGACCACGACATGATCGTGATGGGCACGCACGGGCGCAACGCCCTGGGCCGCGCGTGGCTCGGCTCCGTGACGACCCAGGTCTGCGCCAAGGCCTCGGTACCCGTGCTCGTCGTGCACTGAGACTCGACCTGTGGGATATCGCCCATATCGCTGTGCCACCGCACCCCCGGAGTGCGCAAAAACCCAGGAGATCAGGCCGACGGGTCTTGGCACGCATCGTGCTGTGTCCCCCGTCGTGCCTCGCCTGACCCCCGCCGAGCTGGCCCGTTTCGACCGTCCCGGTCCCCGCTACACCAGCTACCCGACCGTGCCGAACTGGACCGAGCTACCTCCGGGCACGGTCGAGGACGCGCTGTCCCGCATGGACCACCCAGCCCAGTTGTACGTGCACGTCCCGTTCTGCGAGCAGCAGTGCCGGTTCTGCGGCTGCACACAGGTCGTGGCCGGCCGCCAGTCCGCTGGCGACACCTACCTCGACCGCCTGGACGCCCAGGTCGAGCGCATGCCGCACTTCGCGGTCCACCGCATCCATCTGGGCGGCGGGACCCCGACCTGGCTGGACACCACCCAGCTCCGTCGCCTGGCCCGCATCATCACCCGCCGCGCCCGCCCGATGCCGGACTGCGAGCTGTCGGTCGAGGCCGACCCCGAGATCACGACGCTGGACCAGCTCCGCATGCTCACGTCGATGGGCTTCCGGCGCCTGTCGCTGGGGGTGCAATCGTTCGACGAGCGCGTGCTCACCGCGGTCGACCGGCCCCAGCTCACCCACCGCGTGGGCGAGCTCGTGGGCTTCGTGAAGGAGCGTGGCTGGACCACGAACCTCGACCTCATGTACGGCCTGCCGCACCAGACGCCGGACAGCTTCAGCGAGACCCTCGAGCAGGTCGTCGGCCTGCGCCCCGAGCGCCTGGCCATCTTCGGCTACGCCCACGTGCCCTGGATTCGCCGGCACCAGCAGAAGATCGACGAGAGCGCGCTGCTCGGCGTCGAGGAGCGCGCCGCCTGTGCGCTGCTGGCCCAGGAGCAACTGACGGCCGCCGGCTACGTGCCCATCGGCTTCGACCACTTCGCACTGCCGGACGACCCGCTGGTCACCGAGCCCCGCAGCCGCGGCTTCATGGGCTACTCGACACGCGGCGGCGACATGGTCGGCCTCGGTCCCTCGGCCATCTCCGACGTCGCCGGCGTCATGTGGCAGGACGAGCCCAAGCTCGGCGCCTGGATGCGCAAGCTCGACCAGGGCGAGCGCCTGGATCAGCGCGGCTGGATCCGTACCTCCGAGGACCACCTCCGCGAGGCCGTCATCGGCAGCCTCATGTGCGACCTGGTCGTCGACATCGAGGCCGTCGAGGCCGTCTTCGGCGTCGAGTTCGGCACCCACTTCGCCGACGCCCTGGACGAGCTCCACTCGCTCGTCCAGCAAGACCTCGTCGAGGTCGACCTCCAAACGATTCGCGTAACGGAACGCGGTCGGCTTCTCACCCGGCTCGTGGCCCGAGCCTTCGACCCCGCAGCGACCGCCGCTCGCTTCTCACAGACCGTCTAGGAGTCCGAAATGACCAAGTCGAACGAACCCAACAGCCCCGCCGCATACATGTACATGGACAACAAGGTCAGCACCCAGCTCGCTCACGCGCTCGTGGGACCGGTGTTCGTCGTGGGCTGGCTGGTGACCTCGGTCTTCCTCGTCGCTTCCGGGCTCCTCAGCTAGTCCAATGGTTCGGTGAGACCGGGTAGACCCCGAAGCAAAAACCTCGAGGAAACGCATGCCAGTCCAGGCCACCCTGCTCGTCGTCGATGATGAAGAGCTCATCCGCTGGTCGGTCAACGAGCACATGCGAGCCAAGGGCTTCCGCGTGGTGGAGGCCGAAGACGGCGTCCAGGCGCTCAAGCTGGTCGAGGAGCACGCTCCCGACGTCATCCTGACCGACCTCAACATGCCCAAGATGGGCGGCCTGCAGTTCCTGCGCGCCCTGCGCGAGTCCGGCCGGGACACCCCCGTCGTCGTGCTCACCGCGCATGGCGGCGTCGACTCCGCCGTCGAGGCGACCCAGCTGGGCGCCACCGGGTACCTGGCCAAGCCGTTCGACCTGCGCGAGGTCGCGCTCGCCGTCGAGAAGGCCCTCGACAACCACCGCCTGGCCCGTGAGGTCCACTACCTGCGGGGTCGCCAGACCGCCCACTACGGCTCGATCATCGGCGAGTCGCCGGCGATGCAGAAGCTGTTCGACGTGCTGCGCCGCCTCGAAGACGTCGAAGCGCCGACCGTGCTCCTCACCGGCGAGTCCGGGACCGGAAAGGACCTCATCGCCCACGCCATCCACGAGTCGGGACCCCGCAAGTCCGGCCCGATGATGGAGGTCGACTGCGCGGCACTGCCCGAGCAGCTCATCGAGTCCGAGCTCTTCGGACACGAGCGTGGCTCGTTCACGGACGCGAAGCAGACCAAGCGAGGCCTCTTCGAGGTCGCCCGCGGCGGCACCATCTTCCTCGACGAGATCGGGGAGATGAGCCAGGGCACGCAGGCCAAGCTCCTGCGCGCGCTCGAGTCCCGCTGCTTCAAGCGGGTCGGTGGCGTCAGCTCGATCCGCCTGGACGCCGGCGTCATCGCCGCGACCAACCGCGATCTGGGCGACGAGGTCGCGAAGGGCAACTTCCGCGAGGACCTGTACTTCCGACTGAACGTCATCCGCGTCCAGATCCCCAGCCTGCGCGAGCGCCGCGAGGACGTCGGGCCGCTGTGCGAGCACTTCATCGAGCGCTTCGCCCGCGAGTTCCGTCGCGATGTGCGTGGCATCTCGGGCGAGGCCCTGGAGCGACTCCGTGGCTACGGATGGCCCGGCAACGTCCGCGAGCTGCGGAACCTGATCGAGCGCATGGTCATCCTCGACCCGCACGAGATCATCGAGGCCGACCACCTGCCGGCCGAGGTCCGCTACAGCCGCAGCAGCACCACCGGCTCGACGCCGTTCGTCCTGCCCGAGGAGGGCGTCGATCTCGAAGAGGTCGAGAAGAGCCTCCTGCAGCAGGCGCTCGACCGGACCGGTGGCAACCAGTCCGCCGCCGCTCGCCTGCTCGGCATCTCGCGCTATGCCCTTCGGTACCGCATCGAGAAGCACGGCCTGGCCTGATGTGGGCCGTCGTCGGGACCGCGCTGCTCGCGGGCCTCGTCGGGAGTCCGCACTGCCTCGGCATGTGCGGTGGCTTCGCGGCCGCCGCACCGGGTCCCCAGTGGCACCTGGGGCGACTGGCCACGTACACGGGTCTCGGCGCGGTCGCGGCGAGCGTCGGCTGGGTGCTACCCGGTCCGCCGTGGATCCCCCACGCGGTCGCTGCGGCGCTGCTGCTGCTGATGGCGGCCCAGCTCGCCGGGCTGAAGCTGCCCGGCAGCGGGAGTCGGCTGTTCCTGGCGATCGGCAAGCTGGCGCCTCGCTCGCCTCTGGTGCTCGGCCTGGCGACCGGTCTCCTGCCCTGCGGACTCGTGTACGCCGCGCTGTCCATGGCGCTCTCGACCTCGGATCCGATGTGGGGGGCGGCGACGATGGCCGCGTTCTGGCTCGGCACGGTGCCCGCCCTGGCCGCGGCGATGGTGGCGTTCAAGAAGCTCGCGACGCGCCTCCCCGGTGGGCGCATCGGGTTGGCTGCGCTGGTGCTGGTCCTGGGGCTGGGGACGGTCGCCTGGCGACTGCCCGCGGCGCTCGCGACCTCTGCGGCCGATGGCCCGGGCGAGGAGTGCCACTGAACACAATTGAGTGTGCCGCCTGACACAGACTGCCGGCAGCCCCCCCTGAAAACACAGGGGTGACCGTCGGTGCGATCTGGCACGCCCTTCGCAGGCGTCCACTCTGGAGGACAGTCCAGAATGGCGACGGATTCACCGAACTACGACGACGCAGTCGTTCGAAAGTTCATCATCGCGACGGTGGTCTGGGGAGCAGTCGGAATGCTCGTCGGCGTCATCCTCGCGCTTCAGCTCGCGTGGTGGCCAGCGAACCTCGGCCTCGAGTACACCACCTTCGGTCGGCTCCGGCCGCTGCACACCAACGCGGTCATCTTCGCGTTCACGGGCAACTTCATCTTTGCCGGCGTGTACTACTCGCTCCAGCGCCTACTCAAGGTGCGGATGTTCCACGACGTGCTGTCGAACATCCACTTCTGGGGCTGGCAGCTCATCATCGTCGCGGCGGCCATCACCCTGCCGCTCGGGTTGAGCCAGGGCAAGGAGTACGCCGAGCTCATCTGGCCCATCGACATCGCCATCGCGCTCGTCTGGGTCGCGTTCGCGGTGAACTTCTTCGGGACCATCGCCACGCGGAAGGTGAAGCACCTGTACGTCGCGATCTGGTTCTACATGTCGATGGTCATCACCATCACGGTGCTCCACGTCGTGAACAGCCTGGCGCTGCCCGCGACCCTGACGCGCAGCTACCCGATGTTCGCGGGCATGACGGACGCGCTGGTGCAGTGGTGGTACGGCCACAACGCGGTCGGCTTCCTGCTCACCACGCCCATCCTCGGCCTGATGTACTACTTCGTGCCGAAGACCGCGAACCGTCCGGTCTACAGCTACCGGCTGTCGATCGTGCACTTCTGGGCGCTGGTCTTCCTGTACATCTGGGCCGGCCCCCACCACCTGCTCTACTCGGCGCTGCCGGACTGGGCCCAGACGCTCGGCATGGTGTTCAGCGTCATGCTCATCGCGCCCAGCTGGGGCGGCATGCTGAACGGCCTGCTGACCCTGAGGGGAGCCTGGGACAAGCTCCGGACCGACCCGCTCCTGAAGTTCTGGGTCGTCGCCATCAGCTTCTACGGCATGTCGACCTTCGAGGGACCGATGATGTCCATCCGGTCCGTCAACGCGCTGTCCCACTACACCGACTGGACCATCGGTCACGTGCACAGCGGCGCGCTCGGCTGGGTCGGGATGTCGGCCTTCGCCTGCCTCTACTGGCTGGTGCCCAAGGTCTGGAACCGCCGGCTCCACAGCGTCGAGCTGGCGACCACGCACTTCTGGATGGCCACCATCGGCATCGTCCTGTACGTCGTGGCGATGTGGGTCTCCGGCATCACGCAGGGCCTGATGTGGCGCGCCGTGGACGAGGGCGGGCAGCTGGCCTGGCCGAACTTCATGGACACGGTCACGACGATGATCCCGTTCTACTGGATCCGCCTCGCCGGCGGCCTCCTCTACCTGTCCGGCCTCCTCGTGATGGCCTGGAACCTCTACAAGACGGCCACCGCGCCCGAACCGAAGGGGGCCTGAGATGGCCGAACACTTCCATCGCCGCGTCCTGGAGCACCGGGCCGCGCTGTTCGCGGTCCTCACCACCATCGGCATCTCGATCGGCGGACTCGTGGAGATCCTGCCGATGTACTCCGCCGAGCTGGGACCGCAGGCGCTCGAGGGCGTGACTCCGTACACCCCGCTCGAGCTCGCAGGGCGCGACATCTACGTGTCCGAGGGCTGCTACAACTGCCACAGCCAGATGATCCGTCCCTTCCGGGCCGAGACCATGCGCTACGGCACGTGGAGCCGAGCCGGCGAGTACGCGTACGACCGTCCCTTCCAGCTGGGCAGTCGCCGCATCGGACCCGACCTGGCCCGCGTCGGCGGCAAATACCCGGACGCCTGGCACTACGAGCACATGCGGGACCCGCGCACGACGTCGTCCGAGAGCATCATGCCGGTCTACGACTGGCTGCTCGACAAGCAGGTCGACCCGGACGACGTGCAGGCGAGCGTCGACGCCATGCGCACTCTCGGGGTGCCCTACCCTGAGGACCTGGACGTCCCGGCCGAGCTGGCCAGCCAGTCCGCCGAGATCGTCGAGAGCCTGGCCGGGGCGGGCATCCAGTCCGCTCCCGACACCGAGATGATCGCGCTCATCGCGTACCTGCAGAAGCTCGGCGTCCAGGGCCGCGAAGCGGTGAAGGAGGGCAAGTGACCGTTCGACACCAGATCGCTGAGATGGTCGCCGGCGGCGAGCTCCTCGGTGTCATGACCTGCCTCTTCCTCCTGGCCTTCATCGGCTGGACGTGGTGGGCCTACTCCCCTTCCAACCGCGATGCGATGGAGCGCCACGGCCGCCTCCCGCTCGACGACGGAGACGACGATGCCCACTGACGAGATCCTCGGACACGCCGACGAAGCCGACGGGATCGAGGAATACGACAACGCCTTGCCCGGCTGGTGGCTGGGCCTGTTCGCCATCACGATCGTCCTCGGGGTGGCCTACGCCATCCACTGGTTCGGTACCGACCAGAGCCAGACCGCCATCTATGAGGCGGAGGTCGCCGCTGCTGAGCAGCAGTGGCCGACACCTGACGCCAACGCCCCGATCGCGACGGACGCCGCGTCGGTCGACGCCGGAAAGGCCGTCTACGACCAGAACTGCGTGGCCTGCCACGGCGCGGACATGACGGGCGGAATCGGCCCGGACCTGACCGACGCCGAGTGGGTCCACGGGGGCACGATCGAGGAGATCCGCGCGACGGTGACCGACGGCGTCCCCGAGAAGGGAATGCTCGCCTGGGGCGCGATCCTCGGTCCCGACAAGGTCGCCAAGGTGTCGGCGTACGTGCACGCTGGAGGCGGCGGCCTCTGATGGCCTGGTCGGACCTGCCAGGGTTCCAGCGAGAGTGGGTCTACCCGCTCAAGTCATCTGGCAGGTACACCCGGATTCGTCAGACCCTCGGGAACGGTTTGATCGCGTTCCTGGCCGCGCTGCCGTGGATCCCGATCGGCGGGAAGCCCGCGGTCCTGATGGATCTCGGCACCCGACGGCTGTACGCCTTCGGTGAGACCTTCACCCCGAGGGACTCGGCGCTGCTGGTCGTGATCTTCCTGATCATGGCGTTCTCGCTCTTCCTCGTGACCGCGCTGTGGGGTCGCATCTGGTGCGGGTACGCCTGCCCCCAGACCGTCTTCCTCGAGTCCTGGATCCGGCCGCTCGAGGAGTGGATCGAGGGCAGCCGCGGCGTCCGCATCCGCCGCGACAACCGCGGCTGGACGCTCGACAAGGCCTGGCGGAAGGGCCTGAAATGGACGCTGTTCGCGCTCCTGTCCATCGGCCTGTCTTTGACGCTCACGAGCTACTTCGTCCCCGCGCTCGAGCTCTGGAGCGGCGACGGCCCCGCCGGTGCCTACGGCGTGATGTTTGCGCTGGCCGGCGGAGTCTTCTTCGACCTGGCGTACTTCCGCGAGCAGTTCTGCAACTTCCTGTGCCCGTACGCCCGCTTCCAGGGCGCGCTCACCGACGAGCGGTCCCAGGTCGTCGAGTACGAGGTGCAGATCGGAGAGCCGCGCAGGGAGAAGCCGCGAGCGGCCACCGAAGGTGCCTGCATCGACTGCAAGAAGTGCGTCGCCGTCTGCCCCCAGGGTGTCGACATCCGAGACGGGTACCAGCTCAACTGCATCAACTGCGGCAGCTGCGCGGACGCCTGCGAGGGCGTGCTCGCCAAGCTGGGACAGGGCTCGCTCATCACGTACACGAGCCCGGACACCCGCGCCGACCAGAAGGGGCCCCGGCCCAGGACCATCGTCTACTCGGCGCTCCTGGTCGTGCTGTCCGTCACGCTGGTCGTCCTGCTCGCGCAGCGGCAGCCCGTCGACGCGAGCGTGGCACGCGCCCCGGGCACCCTGTTCACCGTCGACGCCGACGGCGCGGTCCGGAACACCTTCCTGTTGATGGTCACGAACAACGGCTCGGCCAGCGTGACACCAACCATCACGGTCGACGGCTCCTACGAGCTCATCGTGCCCCCCATCTCGATCCCCGCCGGCGAGTCCCGCATGGTGCCGGTCGTCGTGCGGACCGACGACGTCGAGAGCAGGACCCAGGACCTGCGCCTCTACGTCGACGACCTCGAGATCAAGACCACCTTCAAGACAGGAGCCGAGTCATGAAGCACACGCTCGTGGAGAACCGCTGGGCCATCGGGCTCGCACTCGGATTCCTGATGGTGGTCGTCGCCAACGTCGTCCTGGTCGTCTTCGCGCTGGACGAGCCCGATCCCATCGTGCCGTCGTACGAGACCGAAGCCCGGTGACGGCCTGCCGCCACTGCGCGACACCGATCAGTGGGGCCAGCCCCTACTGCTGCTCGGGCTGCGAGGCGGCGGCTGCGTTGATCGAAGGCATGGGTCTCGAGCGGTGGTACGCCATCCGCGACGAGGCCGGTCCGCGCCCCGACCAGCCCCGCATCCGGGGCCTGGACGCGCTGGTCGAGCCCGACGACGACGGGGTGGCCGAGGTCCGCCTCCGCATGGACGGCCTGCGCTGCGCCTCGTGCGTCTGGCTGGTCGAGCACGTGCTCCAGGCCGACGAGGGGGTGCGCGAGGCCCGCGTGAGCTTCGCGACCGGGAACGCGACCCTGACGCTGAACCCCGGCGCGCGGCTCTCCGACGTGCTCGCTCCGGTCCAGGACCTGGGCTACCGGCCCGCGCCGCTCGGCAGCGCCCCGACACGCGACGACGGGCTCCTGCTCCGGCTCGGGGTGGCGGCCTTCGCGGCCATCAACGTGATGCTGCTCTCGGTCACGCTCTACATCGGCTGGGTCGAGCCCATCGCCCCCGAATACGAGACGCTGTTCCGCTGGGCCAGCCTGGCGCTCGCCGCGCCCATCGCCATCTGGGCCGCCGAGCCCTTCCACAAGGCCGGCGTCGCCGGCCTGCGCCGCGGGGTCCTGCACCTCGATCTTCCCGTGTCCATCGCGATCATCGTGATGTTCCTCCATGGCGTCGTGAGCACCGTCCAGGGCTCCGACACCTACCTCGACTCGCTCGTGATGCTGGTCGCACTCCTGCTCGCAGGACGTGTGGTCGAGCGCCACGGCCGTCGCAGGGTCGCCGAGGCCGCCGTCTCGCTTGCCGCGGAGGCTCCGGGCGAAGCCCGCGTCTTGCGCGACGGCGGTCTCCTCACCCTGGCTGCGGGAGCGGTCGAGGTGGGTGATGTGGTGGAGCTCGGCACGGGGGAGCGGCTGGTCGCCGACGGCGTCGTCCGGTCCGGACACGGCTCCGCCGACCTGTCGCTCGTGACCGGCGAGTCCGAGCCCCAGGCGCTGGTCACCGGCTCGACGCTGCCCGCGGGCGCGGTCCTGGTCCGAGGCGGAGTCACCGTCGAAGCGCTCCGCGTGGGCGACGACACGCTGCTCGGGCAGACCGCACGCACGCTGGCCGAGGCCGCGGACGCGCCCCTGCGCGAGAAGACCGAGAAGCTCGCCGGCTGGTTCACGGCCGGCACGCTGGGAGCCGCGACGCTGGCGCTGGCCCTGCACGGCTCCATCGAGCCCGCTGTGGCCGCGCTCGTCGCCGCCTGCCCCTGTGCGCTCGCCCTGGCCGGCCCGCTCTCTCGGGCCGCCGGCCTCGGCGCCGCCGCCCGACGCGGCCTGCTCCTGCGCGACCCCCGCGTCCTCAAGGACCTGGCCGACACCGAGCGGGTCTGGCTCGACAAGACCGGCACGCTCACCCACGGCGAGCCCCAGGTCGGCCTGCTCGACGACGAGATCCTGCGGCTGGCCAGCGGCCTGGAGCGCTCGAGCGTCCACCCCATCGGCAAGGCGCTCGTCCGCGCCGCCCGGGACCGCGGCCTGCCGCTCCCCGAGCCCGAGCGCGTACTCGAGCAGCCGGGCGTCGGGATCCACGGGGTCGTCGAGGGCCACTCGGTGCGCATCGGCGCGGTCCTGGACGACGTCGTGATCCACGTCGACGGCGTCGCCCACCCCGTCGAGCTGCGCGATCGCATCCGACCGGAGACCCAGGCGACCGTCTCCGGGCTGCGGGCTCTCGGCATCGACGTCGGCGTGCTCTCGGGCGACCGCGCGTCCATCGCCAGGTCCGTGGGCGACCGCCTCGGGATCGCCCAGGTGATCGGCGCCGCCACGCCGCTCGAGAAGCTCCACGGGGTGGCCAAGCCCGGCACGCTGTTCGTCGGCGACGGGCTGAACGATGCCGCCGCCCTGGCCGCGGCGCCGGTCGGCATCGCGATGCACACGGGCGCCGCACCCTCGCTCCTGGCCGCCGATGGGGTGCTCGTCCGCGAGGGCATCCGCCCCCTGCTCGCCGGCGTCGTGGCCGCTCGCGAGGGCCAGGCCGCTGCTCGCCGAAGCCGGCGCCGGGCCGTCGTCTACAACGTGCTCGCCGTCGGGGCCGCGCTGGCCGGGCTCGTCGATCCGCTGGTGGCCGCGCTGGCGATGCCGCTGTCGAGCGCGATGGTCCTGTGGACCGCATGGCGGGTCGAGCATCATGTGGACAAGGCACTGAGCCGAACCGGAGATCGGGCATGAACGCCGTCCTCATCCTGCTGCCGCTCGCCCTGATGCTGGGTGCACTCTTCGCCGGGTTCTTCCTGGCCGCAGCGAAGCAGGGGCAGTTCGAGGACCTCGATGATCCGCCCGTCCGGTTGCTGCACGACGAGGACTGAGCCCCCTCAGAAGCGAGCCTCACACCACTCGGGTGCCTGACTGCACCGGGCCTGCGCTTGCCGGCACGCTCTGACCTGCGGGGGCTGGAACGTGTCCGCCCCATCGCAGCCGCCCTCACCCAGCTTCACCATCGCCAGCCCCGCCCAGTACCCGCTGACATCGGGACCCGACCGCGCCATGAGCGCATCGACCTCGGCCACCTCAGGGCCCTCGATGAGCCAGCGCTGCAGGGCGTGTCCCGCGCAATCCGTCGCGTAGACGCCGGCGTGTCGCTCGCACAGGTCGACCTGCTCGAGCAGATCCGCGGATCCACGGGCGTCCAGCACGGCGAAGCCGCATTCATCGGTCTCGCACAGCGAGAGAAGACCAGCGACGTCGTTGCCACAGTGCGTCGGAGACGCCGCCCAGGACTCCCGGCACGCCTCGCTCCACGCCCCCGCGTGGCTGGATCGAAGCCGAGCGCCCTCGAGCCACCGCTCACGCCCGCCCCCGTTGTAGGCGCAGTACGCGAAGCTCGCAGGGTCCGATGCGTAGGCCACGCAGTCGGGGACGTCGATCACGGCCTGCTCGGACACCGCCGAGGACGACGGCGCCCCCCCCGCACGCCACGAGCGCGAACCAGATCATCGGTTCAGGTGCGCAGCGTCGACTCGCTTCACGCAGTGCCGGACTGTGGAGCCGTGGAGCGTCTCGCCGGACCCATCTCCCTCCAGCGCCTCGCACACCGAGAGCGCGCCACGCCCGGCGAGATCCTCCACGTGGACATCAAGAAGCTGGCTCGCTTCTGGAGGCCCGGTCACCGCGTGACGAACTCCCGCGAGAAGCAGAGCATCGGCGCGGGCTGGGAGTTCGTGCACGTCTGCGTCGACGACCACAGCCGGCTCGCCTACGTCGAGATCCTCCCCGACGAGAAGGCCGCCTCCGCTATCCCCTTCATGCGCAGGGCCGTGGGCTGGTTCCGCGAGCAGGGCATCCACACTGAGCGCGTGATGACCGACAACGGCAGCTGCTACCGCAGTAGGCGCTTCGCCGGCCTCAGGAAGGAGACCGACATCAAGCACCAGAGGACGCGCCCATACACGCCCAGGACGAACGGCAAGGCAGAGCGCTTCATCAAGACGCTGCTGGGCGAATGGGCCTACGT
>JAAESX010000115.1 GCA_024228935.1 Pseudomonadota bacterium | reverse complement strand
GTCGACCGCGAACATCCACCAGCTCATGCTGGACGTGGTGGCTGAGAAGACCGGCTACCCGGCCGAGATGCTGACGATGGAGATGTCGCTCGAGGGCGACCTGGGCATCGACTCGATCAAGCGGGTCGAGATCCTCTCGGCGATGACCGATGCGGAGCCGACGCTCCCCGAGGTCGACGCCTCCGAGATGGCCAGCCTCCAGACGCTCGGTCAGATCGTGGACTACATGAACGCTCAGATGGGTGTCAGCGGAACGCCCGCCGCCACTGCGGTTGAGACCGTTGTCGAGACCAAGAAGACCGCCGCACTCGGCCGCTTCCTGGTCGAGGCCGTCGACGCCCCCGCCGTCGGGCTGAGCCTGAAGGGCTTCGCCGGCAAGGGACCGGTCTACATCGTCGGTGGCTCGGGCGAGGTCGCCACGGCCGTCGCCGGTGAGCTCACCGACCGCGGTGTCACCGTCGAGGTCGTCACGGACGCCCCCGAGGGCGGGGCCAAGGCCATCTTCCTCGGCGGACTCGCCCAGGTCGACGCCGACGGCGCCCGCGAGGTCAACCGCCACGCATTCCGCACCGCCCGGACGCTCGCCAAGCAGGCCAGCCTGTTCGTGACGGTCCAGGACACCGGCGCGGACTTCGGCCTGTCGGGCTCGGACAACGCGTGGGTCGGTGGACTCGCCGCGCTGGTGAAGACCGCGAGCCAGGAGTGGAAGGACGCCGGACTCCGCGCCCTCGACATCGAGGTGAAGGACCGGACGCCCTCCGAGCTCGCCACGGTGCTCGTCGACGAGCTGCTCGACGGAGGCAACGAGCGCGAGGTCGGACTCGCCGCCGACGGCACCCGCCGGACGCTCGTCGCCAACCTGACGCCCGTCGAGGGTGGTGATGCCACCATCGACGCTGACAGCGTGGTGCTCGCCAGTGGAGGCGCCCGCGGGGTGACCGCCGCGACGCTCATCGAGCTGTCGGCTCGCACCAAGGCGACGTTCCTGCTGATGGGCCGCACGCCGCTCGTCGACGAGGACCCGGCCCTGCTCGGCCTCGACGAGACCGGCCTGAAGCGTCACCTGTTGATGGCGGCCAAGGCCTCGGGCGAGCTCGTCTCCCCCGCGGTGGTCGGCAAGAAGGTCAGCAAGATCCTGGCCCAGCGCGAGGTCCGCGGGACGCTCGCCAAGATGGCCGCCAACGGATCGAGCGCCCAGTACCTGGCCTGTGACGTCACCGACGAGGCCGGCATCCGTGCCGCCATCGAGACGGCCAACGTGGGCAAGGTCACGGCCATCGTGCACGGCGCGGGTGTCCTCGCCGACCGGTACATCGCCGACAAGACGAACGACCAGTTCGACTTCGTGTTCGACACCAAGGTGAACGGCCTGCGGGCGCTGCTCGCGGCCACTGGCAGCGAGTTGTCGGCCCTGGTGCTCTTCTCGAGCGTCGCGGCCCGAGGCGGCAACGCCGGTCAGTGCGACTACGCGATGGCCAACGAGGTCCTGAACAAGGTCGCCTGGCAGTTCGCGGCCCAGAACCCCGGCACGCTCGTGAAGAGCCTCGGCTGGGGACCCTGGGAAGGCGGCATGGTGACCCCGGCGCTGAAGGCTCGCTTCGAGTCGCTGGGGGTCCCGCTCATCCCGCTCCAGTCCGGCGCGAACATGCTGTGCGACGAGCTCCTGAGCTCGGCCCGGACCAGCGTCGAGCTGGTGCTCGGCGGTGAGCCAACCGAAGAGGCGCTCATCGACGACGGCGACCGCGACCGCGTGGACTTCGAGCTGGTGGTGACCGAGAAGTCGATGCCCTGGCTCAACGACCACAGCATCCAGGGCGCTCCGGTCGTCCCGGTGGTGCTGGCGGCCGAGTGGTTCGCTCGCGCGGCCCGCGGCACCCGCCCCGACCTGAAGCTGGTCGCGGTCCAGGAGATCAAGGTCCTGCGCGGCATCCGCATCGCGGACTTCGCCTGGGGCGCGGTGTTCACGGTCACCAGCAAGCAGCTGCGCAACGGACAGGGGGCGCTCCTGGCGCTCGAGCTCCGCGGCGCGGACGGCACGCTGCACTACACCGCGAACGCCGAGCTGGCCGATGACGCTCGGGTGGGCGGCTCGCCGCTGGCCGAGCACGCGAACCTGGAGACGTGGAAGGACGAGGTCTACGACGGCCACATGCTGTTCCACGGCCCCGAGTTCCAGGTCATCCGTGAGCTCGAGGGGGTGTCCGACGAGGGCGCCGCCGCGGTGCTCGAGGGCGTGCAGAGCCGCGCCTGGAACCAGACCTTCACCACCGATGTGGCCGCGATGGACGGAGGCCTCCAGCTGGCCGTCCTCTGGGCCAAGCGGATGCTGGGCGGCGCGAGCCTCCCGACGAAGCTCGGTGAGATGACCGTGTACGCCGAGGGTCCCGCCAAGGGCCCGATCAAGGCGGTGCTCCAGGCCCGCAAGGTCACGAGCGCCACGACCGTCAGTGACATCGTCTTCCAGGCTGACGGGAACACCGTCGCCGAGCTGAAGGGTGTCGAGACCTGCCTGCGCCCCTCGTAGTTTTTTGAACACGAGGGCATGGAGACGCCATGCTCGAGATCGCCATCGTCGGGCAGGGCTGTGTCCTGCCTGGAGCGCTGTCCCCTGAAGCGTTGTGGCAGGCCGTCGTGGCCAGCCGCGACTGCACCTCGCCGGTCCCCAAGGGTCGGTGGGGCCTGTCGCACGCCAACGCCATGGGCACGCCCGAAGCCCACGACGACCGCACCTGGTCCGACGCCGGCGGCTACGTCACCGGCTTCGAGGACGTATTCGACCCCAGCGTCTACGCGTTCCCGCGCGAGCAGGTCGCGGCGCTCGATCCGCTCGTCCAGTGGCTCCTGTACTCGGGTCGCGAGGCGCTGAGCGGCGTCGCCGTGCCCGAGCGGGCCTCGGCGGTCATCGGCAACCTGTCGTTCCCGTCGACCTCGATGGCGGCGTACGCGCAGCGGCAGTGGCTCGGTCCGCTGGCGGATGCGCTCGAGATGCCGGCGGTCGACCCGGTCAACCGGTTCATGTCGGGTCTCCCGGCCGCGCTGGTCGGCAAGGCGCTGGGGCTGACTGGGCCGACGGTGGCGCTCGACGCGGCCTGTGCCTCATCGCTGTACGCGCTCGACGTGGCCTGCAAGGCGCTGGCCGATGGCGACGTGGATCTGGCGCTCGCTGGAGCGGTCTCTCGCTCGGACGACCTGTTCATCCACGTCGGGTTCTGCGCGCTCCAGGCGATGTCGAAGTCGGGTCGCACGCGGCCGTTCCACGCGGCGGCGGATGGGCTCGTTCCCGGTGAAGGGGCGGGCCTGGTCGCGCTCAAGCGGCTGGAGGACGCGCGCTGCGATGGAGACCGCGTGCTCGGCGTCATCCGTGGCATCGGCCTGTCGAACGATGGCCGTACCGGCGGGTTCCTCGCCCCCTCGACCGAGGGGCAGGTCCGCGCGATCAAGGCGGCGTACGTCGGCTCGGGTGTGTCTCCGGACCAGGTCGAGCTGGTCGAGTGCCACGCCACGGGAACGCCCGTCGGCGACGGCACCGAGCTGCGGTCGATGCGGACGGTGTTCGCCGAGGGGCAGAAGATCGGCTCGCTGAAGAGCAACCTCGGCCACCTCATCACCGCGGCCGGTGTCGCTGGGCTCATCAAGGTCCTGAAGGCCTTCGAGCACGGCCAGCTGCCGCCGACGCGCGAGCCGGACGCCAAGAACGCGGAGCTCGAGGGCTTCGACCTCATCACGGCACCTCGCCCCTGGACCCGAGCGAAGCACGCCGCGGTCTCGGCCTTCGGCTTCGGCGGCAACAACGCTCACGTGGTGGTCAGCGCGGACAGCGAGGTCCCTTCCGTGGCGGCTCGTGCTGCGAAGAGGACCGCCCCCATCGCGGTCGTCGGCATCGGCGCGCTGGTGGGGCGGGGGACCAGCGCCCAGGACTTCCAGGCGTCGCTTCAGGGAGCCCCCCACGAGCGGAAGGCCAAGGAAGTCGTCCTGCAGCTGGCCGGGATGCGCGTGCCGCCCAAGGACCTGCAGCAGACCCACGCCCAGCAGTTGATGGTTCTGCGAGCCGCGCAGGAAGCGGTCGCGGACATCCCGCTTCCCCGCGACCGGACGAGCGTGCTCATCGGCATGGGCACGGACTGCGAGGTCGCCCGCTGGGGCGCTCGCTGGCGTG
The DNA here is from genome assembly GCA_024228935.1 of Pseudomonadota bacterium. Classification (GTDB taxonomy): domain Bacteria; phylum Myxococcota_A; class UBA796; order UBA796; family CAJQPC01; genus JAAESX01. The sequence goes on along the minus strand of JAAESX010000115.1, from coordinate 14,193 downwards.
CTGGCGAGTGGGGCCCGACGGTGGGCGATGCCGCCTACGTGTCTGCGGTGAAGGACCAGTTCGTCCCGGTGCTCCAGGCCAGCGGCGTGGTCGGAACGATGCCGAACATCCCGGCCAACCGCATCAACGCGCTGCTCGACGTGGCCGGCCCCAGCTGGTCGCTCTCGGCCGAAGAGGTCTCGGGCGACCGGGCCCTGGGCGTCGCGATGCGGGAGCTGTCGGCTGGGAGCATCGACGCTGCGGTGGTCGGCGCGGTGGATCTATCCGTGGAGCCCGTCCACCAGTCGGCGCTGGATGTGCTCATGCCTGGCCGCACGACCGGCGACGGTGCTGTCGCGCTGGTGCTGATGCGTCTCGACGACGCTCCCGCAGACCGTGTGCTCGCCGTGCTGTCGGACGAAGCCGCGCCGGCGTTCTCGACGGATGTCGAGGCCACCATCGGTCACTGCCACGCGGCGACCGGCCTGTTGCGTGTCGGAGCCGCTGTGCTCCTGGGCCGCTCGGGCGACCTGTCCTCTCCTGTCTCCGTCTCGACCATCGCGCTCATGGGCGGCGACGCCCGCGTGACGGTCACGCCCAAGGTGGGGCCTGTGCGTCCCGCGCCGGCCCAGACCGGACCTCTCTTCACGAAGCCTGCTCACCCGGAGCCCGTCGTGCTTCCCAGTTCCTCTTCGACCTCGACCTCTGCTTCGGCTTCCGAGGACGGTCACGTCGTCGCCCCGCTCGCCCCCTCGTCCGGGGTGATGGCGCCCGCGCCCTCGCTGCCTTCGGTCTCGAGCGTCGCAGCGCCCGTCGTGATGACGCGCACGGTTCCGGCGCCCGCTCCGGTGGTGCCGGTGGTGCCCGCCGCAGCGCCCGCTCCGGTGGTCTTCTCGCCACCCGCCACGCCCTCGCCCGCGGGGGACATCCTCGCCGAGGCCACGCGTCTCCGCGGCCAGATGGCCCAGGTGCACGCCCAGTTCCTGAAGCAGCAGGCCGATGCCCACGCGGCGTTCCTGAAGCTCCGGAACCAGCAGGCGCAGACCTTGCTCGCGGCGGCCGGTGCTGCACCGGTCCAGCCGGTCCAGCCGGTTCGGGCCGTCCAGGCTCCGGTGGTCGCTCGGCCGGTCGTGCCGGCCGCCCCCCCCGTGGCTCCGGTTCCCGTCGTTGAGACGCGGTCGACTTTTGACACCCCCTCAAAAACTGACACCCGTCCAACTTTTGATACCCGTTCAACTTTTGAACCCCGTTCAAAAATTGACACCCCCTCAAGAGTTGAGCCCCCCTCAAAGCCGACCCTGAAGAAGCCAACGCGGGTCCCCGACCGCAGCCCCCCGACCGGCCCCACCTGGAGCCGCGAGGACCTGCTCGTCCACGCCAGCGGCAACATCTCCGAGATCTTCGGCCCGGACTTCGCAGGCCAGGACGGCTTCGCGCGCCAGACCCGCATGCCCGAGCCGCCGCTGCTCCTCGCCGACCGTGTCGTCGGCCTGGTCGCCGAGCCCAAGTCGCACGGCAAGGGGACCATCTGGACCGAGACCGACGTCACGGAGACCAGCTGGTACCTGCACGAAGGCCGCATGCCCGCGGGCGTGATGATCGAGTCGGGTCAGGCCGACCTGATGCTCATCAGCTACCTCGGCTGCGACTTCCTCAACAACGACGAGCGCATCTACCGTCTGCTCGGCTGCGAGCTGACCTACCACGGCGGTCTCCCCAAGACGGGCGAGACGATGCTCTACGACATCCACGTCGACGGGTACGCCAACCAGGGCGCGGTCCGGCTCTTCTTCTTCCACTACAACTGCACCGTCGACGGCCAGCCGCGCCTGTCGGTCCGGGGCGGTCAGGCTGGCTTCTTCACGACCGAGGAGCTCGCCGACAGCGACGGCATCCTGTGGACGCCCGAGGAAGGCGACCACGCCGAGAACCCGCGCCTCGACGCGCCCGACATCGCCAGCGAGAAGACCGCGTTCTCCCGCCGCGACCTCGAGGCCTTCGCCGACGGCCGCACCTGGGACTGCTTCGGCGCCGGGTTCGAGAAGACCAAGACGCACACCCGCACCCCGCGCATCGCCAACGGCCGGATGCTGTTCCTCCAGGAGGTCACCGAGTGGGACCCCACGGGCGGACCCTGGGGCCGGGGCTACCTTCGCGCCATCGACGACATCACCCCCGAGGACTGGTTCTTCGACGGCCACTTCAAGAACGACCCGTGCATGCCGGGCACGCTCATGTTCGAGGGCTGCCTCCAGGCGATGGCCCTGATGATGGCGTCCATGGGCTTCACCGTCGATCGTGACGGCTGGCGCTTCGAGCCCATCCCCGAGGAGAAGTACCTCATGCGCTGCCGCGGCCAGGTCACCCCGACCAGCCGTCAGCTCATCTACGAGGTCTTCATCGACGAGGTCGTCGCCGGACCCATCCCGATGCTCTTCGCCGACCTGCTCTGCACCGTCATCGGCGAGGACGGCACGCCGCTCAAGGCCTTCCACTGTCGCCGCATGGGGCTGCAGCTCAGCCCCGGCTGGCCGATGGACAGCAAGCCCGCCATCGTCGACTCGAAGTCCGATCAGGCCGCAATCTGCACCTACGAGGGTCAGGAGCACCGCCTGGACCACGACGCGCTCGTCGCCTGCGCCTGGGGCCGCCCCAGCCGCGCGTTCGGCCCGATGTACGCGAAGTTCGACAGCCACCGGAAGGTCCCGCGCCTGCCCGGCCCGCCGTACCACTTCTGCACGCGCGTGCTCGACGTGCAGGGCCCGATGGGCGTGCCTAAGAAGGGGGCCGAGGTCCTCATGGCGTACGAGGTCCCGAACGACGCCTGGTACTTCACCGAGAACGGCAACGCGACGATGCCGTACGCCGTGTTGCTCGAGGCCGCGCTCCAGCCCTGCGGTTGGCTCGCCAGCTACGTGGGCTGCACGCTCGCCGCTCCCCACGACCTGTTCTTCCGGAACCTGGACGGCACCGGCACCCAGCACCGCGAGGTCTTCAAGGACGAGGGCACCCTCGTCACGACCGCCAAGCTGACCGGCGTCTCGCTGGCCGGCGGCATGACCATCGTGAACTTCGTCGTCGAGACGTGCACCGAGTCCGGCGAGCTCGTCTTCGACATGAAGACGGTGTTCGGGTTCTTCCCCGCCGAGGCGCTCGCCGCCCAGGCCGGAATCCCCGCGGGAGACAAGCCCTTCAACTCCATCGCCACCCGCGACGGCGAGGGCACCCCCGTCCCCATTCGGGATGAGCGCCTTCCCGGCAGCTACCTGACGAACATCGGCCCGGTCCGCAAGATCGCCGAGGACGTCTACGCCGCGAGCCAGCCCGTCGACCCCGAGAGCTGGTACTTCCGCGCCCACTTCTGCCAGGACCCGGTCCAGCCGGGCTCGCTCGGCATCGAGGCGATGCTCCAGCTCCTGCAGGTCGCGATGCTCGACAAGGGTCTGGACGCCGGACTCACAGACACCCGCTTCGAGCCCGTCGCGCTCGCTGAGCCCCTGACCTGGAAGTACCGAGGTCAGGTCCTGCCGCACAACAAGCGGAACCACTGCACGCTGCAGATCGAGGAGGTCCGCCAGGAAGATGGCGCAGTCCTCGCCATCGCGACTGCCAGCCTGTGGGTCGACGACATGCGCATCTACGAGGCCAAGGGCGTCGGCATGCGCCTGGTCGGTACCCCCGCCGAGGCCCCCGTCCACACGACCGAGCTCGACCCCACGGTCGACACCTGGATTGGCGACCACTGCCCGACCTACACCGTCCCGGCGCTGCCGATGATGTACCTGGTCGACCGGCTGGTCGAGGCCGCCGAGGCCCAGGCTGAGGGCCAGACCGTCGTCGGTCTCCGCGATGTGAAGGTGCTGCGCTGGGCCGTCGTGAACGGCCCGACGACGCTGACCGCCAAGGTCACGCGAGAGTCCCGCGGCGTGAAGGTCGTGCTCCACGACAATGAAGGCCCGGTCTGCGAGGGCCGCGTCCGCCTGTCCTGGGCCCACAGCCAGGGCGCCGAGGCGCTGCGCACCCTGTCCGGCGACCCCGAGCCGAACCCGTATGCCTCAGGAGCCCTGTTCCACGGCCCCGAGTTCCAGTTCCTCACCCAGCTGGTCATGACGGGCGAGGGGAGCTCGTCCATCCTCGAAGCCGGACACCGGGCCCCGCTCGGCCCGCTGCACGCCTCGCTGGTCGACGCCGCCACCCACGGTATCCCCCACGACGACCTGCGCCGCTGGTCTGCCGACATCCCCAAGGGCATGGTCGCGTACCCCGCGTTCATCCCGAGCCTGGACCTGCACGGCCCGGCCCCGACGAGCGGCGAGGTCCGCTGCGAGGTGCGGTTCGCCGGCTTCCACGTCGGAGCCCGTGAGCTCCCCAGCTTCGAGGTCCAGCTCGTCGTCGAGGACCAGGTCTGGTGCCGCTTCAAGCTGGTCGAGGCGCTGTTCGCCAAGGGCCCCATCGGCGAGCTCGAGCCCATCGCGCGTCGGGACTTCCTGACCGGAAGGCACGTGCCCGAGGCCGGCCTCAGCACGACGGTCGAGGGCGTCACCACGCTGGAGCCAAAGGCGGTCGAGGCGAGCGACTGGCTCCCCGGCACGGTGAACGCCGTGTTCGGTACGGATGACCCCGCCGAGCTCGGCATCCGCGAGCACCTGGGTCGCGCCCTGGGAGTCCACCCCAAGGTCGCCCGCGACGCCGCTCCCCTGAGCCGCTTCGAGCTCGACACCACCGCCGAGGGCCTGACGACCCGCAGCGAGACGCTCGACATCACGCCGGTCCGCGAGTTCTGGACCGAGTGGTTCGGCGGCCTGCGCTGGCCGGTCGAGGACCTGTACTACGGCCTCATCCAGCGCTTCGTCCGCCGGGTGGTGACGCCGTACCCCGAGGCGTTGGCCGCCGTGAAGGCTCAGTCGCTGCTGTACCTGGGCAACCACCAGGTGGGCCTCGAGTCACTGCTCCTGAGCATCGTCGCCGGGGGCCTCAACCAGGTCCCGACCGTGACGCTCGCCAAGGCCGAGCACCGCGACATCTGGCTCGGCACGCTCATCAAGCTGTGCTTCGCCTACCCGGGCATCCGCGACCCGAAGCTCATCGAGTACTTCGACCGCGACGACAAGGCCTCGCTCCCCCGCATCATCGGCGAGCTGGGCCAGGAGATGGCCGGCGTTTCTGCGGGTGGGCCAGGCCGCTCCGTGATGATCCACGTCGAGGGCACCCGCAGCCTCGAGTGCCGTACGCCCGTCCAGAAGATGAGCGGCGCGTTCCTGGACATGGCGATGGCCGTCAACGCACCCGTCGTGCCGATCCGCTTCGTGGGAGCGCTCCCGACGAGCCCGCTGGACGCCCGGATCGAGTTTCCTCTTGGTATGGGCCAGCAGGACATCTGGATCGGCAAGCCCATCCTCCCCGAGACCCTCGCCTCGATGCCGTACGGCGAGCGCAAGAAGCTGGTCATCGCGGCCATCAACGCCCTCGGACCGGACAACGCGGTCGAGGCCCCGTTCGCGGCCGACCCCGCTTTCCTCGCGAGGTGCGAGGAGCACGCCGCCAAGACCGGAGCGAGCGTCGACAACGCCGTGCTGGCCGAGGTCCTGCGCGAGCAGCCCGACCTGTGCCAGCTCTCGCACTCCATCCTCGATGGCATCGCGGATGGCGACTGGGCCAACGCGCTTCAGGCCCGGATCGGCACCCGGTCCTGATCAGGTCCCGAGGCTGATCTCGGGCAGGTCGCCGGTCCGCTCTTCGCGTGTCGCGAGGTTCCGGAGCTCCAACATCGCCGCGCGCGGGATGTTGACGAAGCGCGCGCCGCACTTCAGGCCCTGTACGTGCCGCACCTCCAGGTCGACTGGGATGGTGCGGTTGCGCGGCAGATCCAGCCGCCCGCTCAACAGCATGCCGGCGACCGCCGGAGCCGGGAACTCACGCGTCGAGAACGCGAGGCCTCCCTCGGACAGGTCGAACAGGTCCGCCTCGACGAACCGGCCGCCGACGGACACCCGCAGGCTCATCTCGAACGTCGGGCGCATGCGAAGCGCGGTCCGCCGCTGACGCAACTCGATCCTCGAGGGCGCTGTGATCATCCAGCCGCCGTCGGCGTCGGTGCGAAGGAACTCGGCCACGAAGCCGAACGCGGCGCCGTTGCGGATGCCGGTGACCTGCACGTAGACGCCGCGCGGCGGAGCAGGCCCCGAGGTCTCGAGCGTCAGGAACCCCGTCGACGAGAGCGAGCGCACCGTCGCGACGACCGCAGCGCGTCGAGGTGGGTGCACCCGAACCGGCACCTTGCGGCCCAGGAGAGCCTGCAGGAGCTCCTGCACTTGAACCGGGTTCGAGAGAGTCTTCATGCGCGCACCCCGAAGGACATCCTGCCCTGTCTCCACTCTGTACGGATGAGGGGGGGCTCCGCGATACCAGAATCATCTCCTGGTACGCTGTCTCGCAGAGGTGTTCGGCTCTTGAAACCCGGATAGTCGGCGTCGGTGAAGGACCACCTCCGAGCCGTCGCCGTGCTGTTGCTGTGCGCCTTCATGCTGTTCCAGGGGACGCCGGGCATCGACTCGATGGGCTCACGCGAGCTCAAGGATGCCGACGACATCGCCGAGGTCGAGGCCGTGATCGGGCCGCTCTGGACAGGCATCGCGGTCGGCATCGCTGACTGGAACCGCGAACACCGACTGCCGCTCCACAAGAAGCTGCACGTGCTGGAGCAGCCCATCCGCGGCGCCCAGAACTGGGGCCTGTACCGAGATGGGCCCGGCAAGATCCGGCGCATGGAGATCTGGGTCGACGGCGAGCTGAAGCACCGCTCGGCCGACGACGAGTACACTTGGCTCAACGCCCAGCTGCGCATGCGGCGCGTGCGCCCGATGGTCGAGACCACCACCATTGGGCGTGAGGCCCAGAACTGGCGCGGTCTCTCCCGCTTCATCTGTGAGCGAGCCGCCGAGGAGCTCGGCGCCGAGACCGTCGAGATCCGCGCGACCGAGCAGAAGTTTCCGGGCACCGGACCCGTCACGGTCCACCACAAGATCCTGGCCGCTGCGCCCGAGTGGGAGCTGTTGCACCTGTGAGTGTCTGGACACGCTGGGTCGAGCGCTGCCGTCGCGAAGTCGACGTGCGTCCGCTCTCCGTGCTGCGCATCACGGTGTCGATGTGCGTGGTCCTCGACCTGCTTCGCATCCTCCAGGTCGGCATGGTGAAGACGCTCTTCACGCCGTACTCGCTGGGGGGACTCTCGAAGACCCAGGACGACGCCTGGTGGCTCGACGACCTCATCGGTGCGGCCGAGGCCGGGCCGACGGCGTTCTGGATCACGCTGGTCTGCATGACCTGCTCGGCGCTCGGCATCGCGACGCGGCCGGCCATGTTCATCGGCATCTTCGCGTACGCCCAGCTCGGTCACGGCTACCCGCCGGGCGACCGCGCCATCGACCGCGTGCTGCGCATCACGCTGTTCCTGCTGCTCTTCACCAACGCCCACAAGCGGTTCTCGCTCGACAACCTCATCTGGAAGCGCGTCCCGGCGGTCACCACTCCGCTGTGGATGTACGACGTGATGAAGTGGCTCCTGGTGATGATCTACATGGGCGCAGGCATCGCCAAGATCGCCAAGCAGCCCGGCTGGCTCGGGAACGGCAGGTTCTCGCCGCTGTACCGCATCGTGACCGACCCGCTCGCCGGTCATCTGGACGCCAACTACTGGATCGACTTCTGGCCGGTGTTCCTGGCGGGGAGCTGGTTCACCATCATCTGGGAGATCGGCGCCTTCGTCATCCTCTCCAGGCTGGGCCGATGGTGGGCGCTCGGAGGTGCCTTCATGCACCTGGGCATCGCCATGACGATGGAGCTCGGCATGTTCAGCTGGGGGATGCTCGCGCTTTACCCCATCCTGTGGGCCGACTGGCTGTGCCGTGGCCTGGACAAGCACCCGAAGACGGCCGGCTCGGGCGCGACGCTCCCCGGCTGAGCCCAGGCCCTCACTCCACGAAGAACGTGCTCCGGCCGGCCTGCACGATGCGCACGATGGGCCTCCCGGTCCGAGGACAGGGCTCGCCCTCGCGCCCGTAGACGGCGAACGGGTTCCGGGCGCCGGCGTCCGTGTTGATGTACGCGATCTCCTCGCTGTCTTCGAGCTCGATGACCTCGTGCAGGAACCCGTGGGTCTCGTCGGCGATGGCGTCCCAGCGGGTCACGTCCGGCACCTTCGTCCGCGGGTCGACCCCGGCTCGCCACAGGATCTCCGACGCCGCGATGTTCCCCAGCCCGGCCACGCACTTCTGGTCGAGGAGCGCCGGCTTGATGGGCCCGCGTTTGCGAGCGAACCGGTCCCTCCACCAGCCGCCGGTTCGCTTCTCGGGGTACGGCTCGGGCCCCAGCCCGGCGAGCGCGCCCTGGACATCGGCCACCCACTCGATGGTCCCGAAGCGTCGGGGGTCGATGAAGACGACCTCCTCGTCTGGGGTCACCAGCTCGGCGCGGTACCGCCGCCCGCCGTGGTCCCGAACGACCTTCCCCGTCATGCGGAAGTGCAGGAGCAGTCCGCCGTCCAACCCTTCGACGATGCAGGTCTTTCCTCGTCGCCAGACCCGCTCGATGTCGAACGCCGGGACCTCGGCGATCTTGGCGTCGTGCGAGATGACCTCGACCGGCCCCGGACCCAGCCAGGAACGCAGGTTGCGAGTCATGATCTCGACCTCTGGAAGCTCGGGCATGGCGTCTCCGGGGCGCTCCGGTAACGTCCGCCCGAGCTCCTCCTCGGCGCCGCCCTCGGATGACGGCGACATCGTCATCGACTTCGTGCACTCCGTGAACAGCCCGGTCGGCCTCTGGGTCCCGGACAGCGGGCTTTAGAACAGCGCGTTAGTCGGGCGCGATATGCGCCTTGGCCTCTTGATCGCAGCGCTCCTGACCCCGGTCCTGGCCGAGGACGGTGGACCGCGCGCCGGACAGGCCATCCGGTCGCTCGGGCCGTCGGTCTTCCTCGGCATGCGCAACCTGCACGACCAGCGTCCGGACCAGGCCCTCGAGACGTTCATGGCGATGCTCGAGGACAACCCGGACAGCCCTCGCCTGCACCTGTTCATCGGCGAGGCCCACCTCGAGCTCAACGAGTGCGAGAAGGGTGAGGAGTGGATGATCCCGCACCGCACCCGCCCGGCGTTCCAGTTCGAGTACGCCGGCAAGCTGGCCGGTTGCTACGCCCGGCGTCGGGACTTCTCGGCGGCCGAGTACTGGCAGGAAGACGCGGTCAACCTCGACGCCAACAACCCGGTCCAGTGGACGCGGCTCGCGCTGTACCGGCACCGGATGGGCGACGTGGAGCGCTCGGCCGAGGCGATGGCGGTGGCCGAGGAGCTCGACCCCGACCACATGAGCGTCCACTACACGCGCGGGCTCATCGCGGCCGCCGAGGGACGCCTCGACGACGTCGAGACCGAGCTCCCCATCCTGCGGGAGATGCCGCGCGGGAAGCACTCGGCGCTGGTGCTCGAGGCTCGCCTGGAGCTCGACCTCGGCAACGCGTTCGCCGCCGAGCGCATCGCCAAGGAGGCCAACCGCCTCGACATGAACAACCAGGCCGCCATCCTGGTCCGAGGCGAGGCCACCCGCATCCTGGGTGACCCCCACACCGCTCGGAACCTGCTGCAGCGGCGCCGCCAGGTCATCGACGAGCGCCCGCGCATGTGGCCGTCGCTGGTCCGCACGCTGGTGGACCTCGGTCTCATGGACGACGCCATCGCGCTCCTCGAGACCGCCCAGGCCCTCGATCCGGCGGACGCCGACACCCTCGCGAGCGCCTGGTACGTCGCCCGCGTCCAGGGTGACGCTGAAGCCATGGCTCATCACGCCGCGATCTACGCCGCGGTCCAGACGAATCCCCACCGCTCGCTCGAGCGGCTTGTCCCCTACACGGAGACCTCCCCATGACGCTCCTCACGCTGATGCTGGCCTGTTCCGGCGACGAGCCGACCCCCGAGACGACACGCGAGGTCACGCCCGAGGTCGAGGCGCCGGTCGCCAAGGCCGACGGACCGAACCTGGTCATCGTCACGCTGGACACCACCCGCTGGGACCACATCGGGGCCTACGGCTACGACAAGGGCCGCACCGAGACCATCGACGCGTTCGCCGCCAAGGGCATCCGGTTCGACCGCGCGTACTCGCCGCTGCCGCTGACCATCCCCGCGCACGCCTCGATGTTCACGGGCAAGACCCCGCCGAACCACGGCATCCGCAACAACGGAAGCGCGGTCCTCGACGCCGAGCACGTGACGCTCGCCGAGGTCCTCTCGGACGCCGGCTACGCGACCGCCGGCTCGGCCGCGGCGTATGTCACGACGGACATCTGGGGCCTGGAGCAGGGCTTCGACGTCTACTTCGACGACATCGAGTCGTCGCTCCTGTCTCGCAGCAACATCTGGCGTCTGGAGCGCACGGCCGACCAGACCGTCGGCGACATCGTCGGGTGGCTTGAGTCCGAGGAGCGGGACGCCGACCAGCCCTTCTTCACGTGGGTCCACGTCTACGACGCCCACGAGCCGCTGCAGCCCCCCGAGGGCTACCAGGACCTCGCGAACCCGTACGACGGCGAGATCGCCTTCGTCGATGACCAGATCGCACGGCTCGAGGAGGCGATCGCCGCCCAGGGTCAGGCCGACAACACCGTGTGGGTCCTCATCGGAGACCACGGCGAGGGCCACGGCGACCACGTCGAGGAGACTCACGGTCTCTTCACCTACGACAACACCCAGCGGGTCCCCTTCATCCTGACCGGGCCCGGCATCGAGCCGGCGGTCGTGTCCGAGCCGGTCGGCCTGATCGACCTGATGCCCACTGTCCTGGCGCAGCTCGGCGTGGCGGCACCCGAGGGCATGGACGGCAAGGTCCAGCCCGGAAACACGGCCCCCGTGTACATCGAGAGCTACCAGGGCCAGGAGCGCTTCTCGTACGCGCCGCACATCACGGTCGTCGACGGCAAGTACAAGCTCATCGACACGCCCCGTCCCGAGCTCTACGACCTGCTCGCCGACCCGGGGGAGACCAAGGACCTCGCCGCGGACAACCCGGACCAGGTCGCGGCCATGCAGGCCACGCTGACCGCGCTCGGGTACGACGCCCCGTCCGGTGGCTCGGACCTCGACGCGGAGACCCTCCAGCGCCTGGCCGCGCTCGGGTACATGGCGGGCGGCGACGACCTGCGCGGTGTCTCGGACCTGCCGGACCCCAAGGACAAGCTGCACATCCTCGCGACGATGCAGGAGGGCGCCGCTCTGGCCATGGAGAGCGACTTCGATGGCGCCATCGCCAAGCTCGAGGAGGTGGCGGCCGCCGAGCCGAAGCTGGTCGACGTCCGGCAGCGACTCGCTCGCCTCTACAGCAAGAAGGACGACACGGCGACCTCGCTGAAGTGGATGGACGAGGCCGTCGCGATCGATCCCTCGGCCAAGCACATCGTCCTCGCCGCGACCATCCAGTACACGATGGCCGGCCAGCACGAGAAGGCGCTGGCCCTGGCCGAGAGCGGCCTCGAACTGGACGCCTCGGGCCAGGAGTTCGCCCAGTACAAGATGATCAACCTGTCGTCGATGGACCGGACGCCGGACGCGATCGCGTTCGCCGAGGGCTTCCTCGCCCGGAACACCAAGGCCTACACCATCTCCGGGATGATGGGCGTGCTCTACGCCAGCGTGCCGGACATGGAGAAGGCCGAGCCGCTGATGCGGCACAGCCTGCAGTCCCCGACGCCGCCGCGGAACGTCAACTACTACATGGGCGTGCTGGGCGCGGGCAGCAAGCACGTCGAAGAGGCCATCGAGCACCTTCGGGCCGAGCTCAAGCTGTACCCGGACAACCGGCAGGCGCGGGTCCTGCTGGTCACGCTTCTCGGGAACGAGGATCGGCACCCCGAGGCGCTTCCCGTCGTCGAGGTCATGCTCAAGGCACGTCCCGGCGACATCCAGCTCATGAACACGAAGGCCCAGGTGCTGTTCAACCTCGACCGCTATGACGAGGCGGGCGTGGTCCTGGCCAAGGTCCTCGAGGGCGATCCCGAGGAGCCCGAGGCGCTGCTGCTGCTGGCGAACGTCCAGCACAAGCAGGGCAAGGAAGAAGAGGCCAAGGCCACGTTCGAGCGGGCCAAGGCCTCCAAGGCGAAGCGCGACCCGGCTCCTGAAGAGCCGAAGCCCGAGCCGTCAGAGCCTCAGTAGTAGTAGTAGTTGCCGGTGCCGCGCTGGAAGACGGCCTCGGAGCCATCCCACGTTCCGTAGGCCCAGGGGTACCACTGGTTGGTGCCGCCGCTGTCCTCGAAGAACATCATCCAGACGTCCGGGTAGGTCGAGCCGCTGTAGGGGCTCGTGCCCTCGTAGGCGAAGCCCATCCCGAAGCCCTGCTCGAGGCCCAGGTCCTCGATGGTCGCGCCGTCGGTGAGGCCGATCCAGGACGCGCAGTCACCCGTGGTGGTGACCGCGGGGTCGAAGTCCGTGGCCCAGGCGAACAAGCAGTCGTCGCAGCTGGTCAGCGCCTTGGAGCCGGTCGTCGGCCACTCGAGCACGCACGTCATCTCTTCGGTCTTGAAGTAGTACGTCCACAGGTCGAAGTGCCCGACGAGCCTGTCGTCTGACGTGCCGCCGAAGCCGTAGGTCCAGACGCCGGTGTCGGCATCCGTGTCGGCGTCCGTGTCGGCGTCGCTGTCGGCGTCGGTGTCGGCGTCGCTGTCGGCGTCGCTGTCCGCGTCGCTGTCCGAGTCGGCGTCGCTGTCGGCGTCGCTGTCCGAGTCTGAGTCGCTGTCCGAGTCGGCATCGGTGTCGGCGTCGCCGAACAGGCCGGTCTCACCCGTGTCGGTGATGACGTCCGTCTTGGTGCAGGACACCGCCAGCGAGAGGGTGGTGATGCCGATGCAGATGGTCGTCAGGCGCATTGGGTCTCCGAAGGTGGTCAGGGTCGACGCAGTGTATCCGCGAAGCGGACAAAGTGAAACCCCGGCAGGCGGAAGCCTACCGGGGTCTCATCGGCGGAAGCCGGGCGGCTACTAGTAGTAGTAGTAGGAGCCCGTTCCACGCTGCCAGTAGGCGGTGGTGCCGTCGAACTCACCGTAGGCCCAAGGGTACCACTTGTTGGTGCCGTCGGAACCTTCGAACTCCATCATCCAGATGTTCTCGTAGGAGTTGCCGGAGTAGGGGCTCGTGCCGTTGTACGACCAGCCCATGCCGAAGCCCTGCGAGAGACCGAGATCCTCGATCGGGGCGCCGTCGGTGAGACCGATCCAGGACGCGCAGTCACCGGTGTTGGTCTGAGCGGCCTCGAACTCGGTGGCCCAGGCGAACAGGCAGTCGTCGCAGCTGGAGAGCGGCTCCGAGCCGGTGGTCGGCCAGTCGAGGATGCAGGTCATCTCCTCGGTGAGGAAGTAGTACGTCCACAGCTGGAACGCGCCGGTCAGCTCGTCATCCGAGTAGCCGGAGAAACCGTAGGTCCAGACACCGGTGTCGGTGTCGGCGTCGGTGTCGGCGTCAGTGTCGGCGTCGGTGTCGGCGTCGGTGTCGGCGTCAGCGGCATCACAGCCAGTGTCGTCTTCGCAGCCGGTGTCGCTGGGGGTCTTCGTGCAGGCCATGCCGGCGAGGCCGAGGGCCGTCACGGCGACGACCAGACGGAGGTCGGTGATCTTCATTTGCGTCTCCAAGGGATCGCAGGCCGAGGTGGCCCGAGGGGGGGGTTGGCGGCCGGAAGTTACCCGGATTGCAGGGGGGGTGCAAAGAAACGCGAGGATTTCTCGGCGCCTTCACCAATTCGGAACATGCTGTGGCCGCGCTGCCTCAGACTTCGCCGCGCCTCGCCTTCTCGATCCACTCCCGGATCTCCGCTTCGATCACTTTGATCGCCGCGGATCGGAACGGCCGGAACATGAACGGGATGTCCAGGAGCTCCAGCGTCACGCAGTCGGTCGCGACCTGGACGACGCCCCGCAGGGTCTTGCCCATGACGGTGAAGCGGACCGTCGCGTTGTCCTCGTCGGTCCACTCGCCCGTGGGGCTGTACTCCTGGAAGTCCTTCCGGTAGGACTCCAGGGCCTCGCGGGTGGCGTGGCGGGCGGTCGCGATGTCCAGGTCGTGGGGGATGCGGTGCTGCATGGCCGTCATCCTACGCACGCGCACGACCGGGTGTTTCTACTCTGGGCCCCAGAGTAGGAAAGGCACGCCGAGAAGACGGCGTGCCCTTCCACTCCAG
>JAAESX010000114.1 GCA_024228935.1 Pseudomonadota bacterium | reverse complement strand
GTCCTGGAAGTCTGGTGATCCGGTGGAGTGGGTGCGCGTGCATGACCTCGCGGACTACGCCTACTTCAACCACTCGGCCCACGTCCGCCGCGGCGTGTCCTGCGTCTCCTGCCACGGCCGCGTGGACCAGATGGAGGTCGTGAGCCAGCAGGAGCCGCTCTCCATGGGCTGGTGCCTCGAGTGCCACCGGAACCCGGAGCCGCACCTGCGGCCCCTCGACCAGGTCACCAACCTCGGCTGGGAGCCCCCGGCCGAAGGCGTTGACCCCGCGACCCTCTTCTATACCCCGGAAGAGATCCACCCGCGCGAGACCTGCAGCACCTGTCACCGCTGAGTCTCGTCTCTGGCTCCGCGGTAGCGATCGCCACGGAGCCCGTCTCTTCCCGTCCCACACCGCCATTTCCGGCACTCGCCCCAGACGGGGCGCCAACCCCAACATCCTCGCGCAAGGCCATAGGCTGAGCGCGCCAAGATGAGCGACATCCTCGACGATCCGAACGCCGAGTCGAAGCCTGCAATCTGGCAGTCCCTTCGTGAGTTCGATGGGTCCCTCGACCGTGCCGCAGCCGATTCCGACTCCTCCAAGGATGTCGCGAACTTCGTCGGCCGTGAGTTCCCGACCGACGACTTCGATCAGCTGAACGAAGTCGATCGGCGCCGCTTCTTCCAGATCCTCGGAGCCTCGGCCGCCCTCGCCGGCGCCTCGAGCTGCCGCTGGGAGAAGGAGGAGATCCTTCCGTACGCGGTGCGCCCCGAGGAGACGATCCCCGGCAAGCCCAAGCACTACGCGTCGACCCTCGACCTCGCCGGCGCCGCGCGTCCGGTGACGGTCACCAGCTACGACGGTCGCCCGGTCAAGGTCGAACCGAACACGCTGCTGGGCCAGGGGACGGACGTCTACAGCCAGGCGGAGGTCCTCGGGTTTTACGACCCGGACCGCAGCCAGTCGCCCCTGAAGCGCAACGAGGAGGGCCTCTACAACGGAGCCTCTTACGGCAGCGCGCTGGCGGCCATGAAGGAGGCCGCCGCGGCCGGTGGCATGGCGGTGCTCGCCTCGACCCACAGCTCGCCGACCCTGGCGCGCCTGGGCAAGGAGCTCGCCGCCAGCGGCGCGACGTGGGTCTGGTGGTCGCCCGTTGGGCGCGACACCGAGCGCACGGGGGCCGAGATGGCCTTCGGGAAGCCGGTCAGGACCCACTACGACCTCTCCAAGGCCGACGTCGTGGTCAGCCTCGACGGAGACTTCCTCAACGGGCACCCCGACTCCGTCCGGATGTCGGCGGACTTCGCTGCCCGCCGCGAGCCCGAGCTCGGTGACATGTCCCGGCTCTACGCCATCGAGAGCCGCTTCTCCACGACGGGGGTGGTGTCGGATCACCGCCTCCCGGTGAAGAGCGCGGACGCTGGAGCCATCCTCCAGCTGATCGAGGCCGGCCTCGGCATGGGCACCCCTGGCGCCCGCGCCTTGGAGCTCGGTAAGAACGACAAGGTCGCCGCCTTCGTCAAGGCGGTCGCCGACGACATGAAGGGCTCCAGCGGCCGCTGCGTGATCATCCCCGGGGTGAACCAGCCGGCCGAGGTTCACGCCCACGCTCACGCCGTCAACGCTGCGCTCGGCGCGGTGGGGACCACGGTCAGCTACACCGACGACCCCGCGGCTGGCGCCACGGACGCCGGCCTCGCCTCGCTGGTCGCAGGGATGCGCTCCGGAGAGGTGAAGTCGCTCCTCGTCCTCGGGGGCAACCCCGCCTACGACGCGCCCGCTGACCTGGACTTCTCGGGCGCCGCAGAGAGCGTGTTGGTCTTCCACCACGGGCTCTACCGTGACGAGACCGCCGGCATCTCGGACTGGCACATGCCGGCCGCGCACTGGCTCGAGGCCTGGGGCGACGCCCGCTCCTGGGACGGCTCGGTCCACCTCGCCCAGCCGCTGATCAAGCCCATCGCGGGCGGCATGAGCGCCATCGAGGTGTGCGCCGCGCTGCTCGGACGGAAGGAGGACGCCCGCGCCGAGGTGCGCGGCACCTTCGACGCCATGGGGCTCGCCGGGAGCGGCGAGGCTCGCTTCCGTCAGGCGATCCACGACGGCGTCGTGGACGGCACGCGGATGGCTGCGCTCGACCTGACGGTGGGGAGCCTGCCCGCGATCGCCGAGCCCAGCGCTGGGATGGAGATCACCTACTTCCCCTGCCCCAAGGTCTTCGACGGTCGCTTCTCCAACAACGGATGGCTGCAGGAGCTCCCGGACTTCACCACGAAGATGACCTGGGACAACGCGGTCATGATCGGGAAGAAGACCGCGGACGGCATGGGGGTCACGACCGGCGATAAGGTCGAGGTCACCCTCGACGGGCGGACCCTCGAGGCCGCCGCCTTCGTCGCCGTCGGGCAGGCCGAGGAGAGCCTGGCCATCTCGATGGGGTACGGTCGCCGCGCGGCCGGCCTGGTCGCTGGCTCGGCCAAGGCCGAGGTCAGCTCCGCTGGCTTCGACGCCTTCGTCCTCCGGGGCACCGGCGGCATGGGCATCGCCACGGGCGCGTCCATCGCCAAGACCTCCGGTGAGTACACCTTCGCCACGACCCAGGAGCACCACCTGATCGACGCGATCGGCATGCAGGGGCGCCGCGAGCGCCTCTACAAGCTGGCCATGGAGGGGACCGAGGAGCAGTGGAAGGAGGACCCGAACTTCACCGAGCACGTCTATCACGTGCCGCCGCTCACCTCCCTCTTCGACCAGAAGAAGTACGACGGCACCCACCAGTGGGGGATGACCATCGACCTCTCGACGTGCAACGGTTGCAACGCCTGCGTCGTCGCCTGCCAGTCGGAGAACAACATCCCGATCGTCGGCAAGGAGCAGGTCAAGCGCGGCCGTGAGATGCACTGGATGCGCATCGACCTGTACTTCCAGGGCGACGCGGACGAGGCCTCGACGGTCGACGCGGTCACCCAGCCGATCAACTGCCTGCAGTGCGAGAACGCGCCCTGCGAGCAGGTCTGCCCGGTGGCGGCCACGGTGCACGGCGAGGAGGGGACCAACGACATGGTCTACAACCGCTGCATCGGTACTCGTTACTGCGGTAACAACTGCCCGGTCAAGGTCCGGCGCTTCAACTACTTCCACTACACGAAGTACATGGACAAGCCGGAGCACAAGCGGCTCCAGCTGGCCCAGAACCCGAACGTCACCGTCCGCAGCCGCGGCGTGATGGAGAAGTGCACGTACTGCATGCAGCGGATCTCCGAGGCACGCATCACCGCGCGCAACGAGGACCGCAAGATCCGCGACGGCGAGGTCATCACGGCCTGCCAGGCGGCGTGTGCCTCGGGCGCCATCAACTTCGGCGACCTGACTGACCCCGAGTCGCGGGTGTCGAAGAAGCAGGCCCTGGGCCGCGATTACTCCATGCTGGCGGAGCTCAACATCCGCCCGCGGACCCAGTACCTGGCGCGCATCGAGAACCCGAACGCCGTCCTCGCCGAGGCCATGCCGCAGGGCGTGAAGGGCCGCGAGGACTACGACCCCGCGACCTACGGCGAGGGTGGCCACGGCCACGGTGATCACGGACACGGCGATCACGGACACGACGACCACGGCGACGACGACCACGGCGACAGCCACAACGGTGAGGAGGCAACCAGCCATGACGATCACTGATCCTTCCGCCTTCGGGAGTCAGCCTAACGGCGAGGACGACCCGAGCGTGCGCTTGCCCCTCGTCGAGGGCGCGGGCGAGAACTTCACCACCGTTACCGATGCGGTGGCCGGGATCGCGGAGATCCCCGTCGAGCGGACGAACCGAGCCTGGATCATCTGCTTCGCGATCTCCCTGTCGCTGCTGGGCATGCTCGGCCTGTTGATCCTGCACCTGATCACGACGGGCGTCGGGGTCTGGGGCAACAACAACCCCGCCTACTGGGGCTGGCCGATCGTCAACTTCGTCTTCTGGGTCGGCATCGGTCACGCGGGTACGCTCATCTCGGCGATCCTGTTCCTGACCCGCCAGAACTGGCGGACGGGGGTGAACCGGGCGGCCGAGGCCATGACGATCTTCGCGGTTGTCTGCGCGGGCATGTTCCCGGGCATCCACATCGGCCGCGTCTGGGTCGCCTACTGGCTCTTCCCGCTGCCGAACCAGATGGCCATGTGGCCGAACTTCCGCAGCCCGCTGCTGTGGGATGTGTTCGCTATCAGCACCTACTTCACAGTGTCGCTGCTGTTCTGGTACGTCGGTCTCATCCCCGACTTGGCGACCATGCGCGACCG
>JAAESX010000113.1 GCA_024228935.1 Pseudomonadota bacterium | reverse complement strand
TGGTTCTTCGCCGGGGCTGCGGGCGGGGGCGCGGCCTCCTTGGGCGGCTCGGCCGGCTTCTCGGGCTTGTCGGTGCCCGTGCCCGGCAGGGGGGGCGCCGCCACGGGTGCGATCGCCACGACCGGCGCGGCGACCGGGGCCGCGACCACGGCTGGTGCCGCGCTGGGGTCCTTCGGGACCCGCGCGACGAGGGTGTTGCCCTTGCTGTCGAAGCTGATCTTCTCGAGGGTGCCGGCCGCGATCTTCTTCTTGAAGCGCGTGCGGAGGATGATCCGGCCCTTGCCGGGCTTGACCAGCGTGCGCTTGAGCATCGCGTCCGGCGTCTTCAGCCAGCGCTGCTTCACGCTCAGCCCGGCGACCGCGATCACCAGCACCTTCCCCTTGCTGGCGAGGCTGGCCTCGGCCGCGTCGGCGGCGATGGGCCCGTCGCCCGTGAAGGTGAAGACGAGCTCTGCGTCCGTCGCCTCGAAACTCACGTCCTGAAGTTCCCCTGCCAAGGCTGGCGAACTGAGCAGCATCGCGGCGATTGTGAGCGCGCGCATGCACCCCCCTCTCATGTAATGCATCCAGCGGATCCCTATCATGGCCCTCTCCAGTCCCCTCCTCAAATCGACTAATTGGCTGCGAGACTTGAAGCCGTGATGCGAATTGCGCTCACCCTGCTGCTCATCGGCGCTCTCGGTGGGGGCGTCTACGGCCTGCAGAGCATCTTCGCCGGCGAGCGTGGGGCCGCCTACGCCGCTGTTTCCGAGCGTCGGCGGGCCTTGGAGCACTACGCGCGGGTCGCGGCTGGGCGCTGGGCGGAGTCCAGACTGAGGCGGGTCGAGGGGCTCATCGACCGGGCCACGAATGACCCACTCGCGCCGGCAGCCGGGCTCTATCTCGAGCGGGACGGGGTGGTGTTACTCCCTCGCGCCCGGACCCACCGGCCGGGACAGGAGCGACCCGGGTGGGCGGTCTACCAGGCCGTCATGACCGGCAAGCCGGTGCCCGCGCCCCCCGAGACCCCCCTCGCCGAGCGGCTTCGACTGCGTGCCGCCTTCCTCGCGGCCTTGGACAGTGGGGAGGTGGCCGGCGCCTTCCGCGCGCTGCTCGGCCACCGCGCGCGCTTCAAGCTGGAAGCGGTGCTCGACGTGCCCCTCTTCATGGCCACGCTCGCGGCCTTCGTGGACCGGGGCAAGCCCGATGGCCAGCTCTTGCGCAGCCTGCTCCACGAGGGCCTGGAGGACCGCCGCGGCCTGCGACTCAGTGGGCTTCAGCGTCAGCTCCTGCGCCGCCGCTCGGCCTTCACCGCCCCGGACTTCGAGGCCCTCGCCGAGGCCTTGGTCCAGCTCTCCCGCAAGGCGCGGGTGCCGGTGGACGCCTTCGAGCGCGCCTTGGCTGACGAGGCCCCACCCTGGCGGCCGGGCGAGCTTCGCGGCCCCAGCCTCACTGCGGGGGGCGCCTGGTACGTGCAGCCCGAGGTCGGGGGCGCGCGCGGCGTGGCCCTGGAGCCGGGTGAGATCTGGCTCCGGGTCGCCGAAGAGATGAAGAGCCGCGGCCTGCTCGACCGTGACGACCGCCTCACGCCGATCGAGCCGGAGGGGGTCCTGGAGCGCATCCGTCTGAAGGTGGAGTCGGCTCACTTCGAGTCTCTCTACGCCCAGGCCCGCCGAGCCTGGCTCTACAAGAGCATCCTGGCCTGGCTCACCGGGCTGCTCGCCCTGCTGGTGCTGGGCCTCGGTCGCTTGCTCCTGCGGCGGCAGCAGCGCTTCGTGGAGCTCAAGAGCGACTTCGTGGCCACCGTGAGCCACGAGCTGCGCACCCCCCTCGCCTCGATTCGTCTGATGGGGGAGACCCTGGAGCGCCGCCTCGGTGACGAGCCCAAGGCCCGCGACTACCCCTCGCGCATCGTGGCGGCGGCCGACGGCCTCGCCTTCCTCGTCGAGAACATCCTCTCCTTCAACCGCCTCGACAAAGGGCGCTGGACGCCGAGGACGCGGCGCCTCCACCTGGGCGAGGTCATCGAGGCGGTGCGCGAGGATTTGGCCCGCCACGCCCCCGGTCCGGTCGAGTGGAGCGTCGAGCTGCCGCCCGACGAGCTCGAGGCCGACCCCGAGCTGCTGCAGCTGCTCTTCACCAACCTGGCGCGCAACGCCTGCCAGTACGCGGAGCGCAGCCCGGTCCGTCTGAGGGTGCAGGCCGAGGTCGACGGTGCTTGGCTGCGCCTTCGCTTCGGCGACAACGGGGTGGGCATCCCACCCGAGTCGCAGGCCGGCATCTTCACCCCCTTCGTGCGCGCGCAGGCGCAGAAGAAGACGCCGGGCAGCGGCCTCGGCCTGGCCATCTGCCGGCGCATCGCCGAGGCCCACCATGGACGCCTCGGCCTCGCAGAGAGCAGCTCCGAGGGCACCATCTTCCTTCTGGAGCTGCCCCTGCCGAGCTGAGAGAGTGGCGCCCATGGCGCACACCCTCTTGGTGGTGGAGGACGACGAGAACCTCCGCCTGGCCCTCTGCGACAACCTCGAGGACGAGGGCTACCTCGTCCGCGCCGCCTCGAGCCTGGCCGAGGCGCGGGGAGCCTTCGAAGGCGCGGCGCTCATCATCCTCGACATCATGCTGCCCGACGGGGACGGCTACAGCTTCTGCCGCGAGCTGCGCGCCGGGGGCTACGGCGGCGGGGTGATCATGCTCACCGCGCGCACCCTCGAGGAGGACCTGGTGCGGGGCTTCGAGGCGGGGGCCGACGACTACCTCTCCAAGCCCTACCGCCTGCGCGAGCTGCTCGCCCGCGTCGCCGCCCTGCTCCGACGAGCGGGCGGCGCGCCCCAGCAAGTCGACCAGCTCGGGGCCTGGAGCGTGGATCGGGGGGCCCGCATCGTGCGCGACGCCGAGGGGCCAGTGGCCCTGACGCGCACCGAGTTCGACCTGATCATCTTCCTGCTCGACCACAACGGGCGCGCCCTGAGTCGCGACGAGATCCTCGACGGCGTCTGGGGGGCGGACGTGGTGGTCGACGGGCGCACGGTGGACAACTTCGTCAGCACCCTGAAGAAGAAGCTCCGCCCCTCCGCCGAGGCCGGCTGGGCGATCCGCACGGTCCGCGGCGTGGGCTACCGCCTGGAGTTGGGCCTCGGCTGAAGACCGGCAACAACCGGAGCAGCGTGGGCGCGGCACTTTGATTTGCTCGGCTTCTACGCTCCAATGAAGGGGTCCTCGGGAGGGTGAGGACGCCACATATCCGGGAGACCGCAATGGGCTTGGCCCGTGTGGCGCTTTGCTGCGCCATCACCCTCGTCGCCTGTGACGACGCTCAGGAGAGCGTCGACGCAGCGCCCATCACCGCCGAGGACGTCGGCTTCGAGCCTGATCTGCCCGTCGAGCCCAGCTGTGACGATGGGGAGTTCAACGGCGAGGAGGAGGGCGTGGACTGCGGCGGCGACTGCGATCCCTGCCCCGTCTGCGAAGAGGACGCCGACTGTGCGGACCGCTGCGTCGACGGGCAGTGCGTGGATCCCACCTGCGAGGACGCCCGCCACAATGGCGCGGAGACCGACGTGGACTGCGGTGGGGACTGCGATCCCTGCGAGCGGGGCCAGGCCTGCGTCGAGGACGCTCACTGTGGTCTTGCCCCGATTCGCCGGACACGTTGGTTATGCTGCGACCGTCAGATGGTCACAGCCTGAATGCTCAAACTCAACTGGGCTCATGAGGCCCAGGAACGAGTGCTTCCTGACGCCGTTGTAGAACCCACCGATGTACTCGTGGACCGCCAGCCGCACCCCTTGGCGGGTCGGCCAGGGTCGCCGATGGACCAGCTCCGTCTTCAGCGTGGCGAAGAACGACTCCACGCACGCGTTGTCCCAACAGTTGCCCTTCCTGCTCATGCTGCACTTCATCTCCAGCTCCGCCAGCGCGTCTTGGTACTGGCGGCTGGCGTATTGGCTACCGCGATCCGAGTGATGGACCGCCTCCTGCCCCAGCTCGCGCTGGCCGACCGCCATCTCGAGCGCGCCGAGCACCAGCTCGGTCCGCATGTGGTCAGCCATCGACCACCCCACAACCCGGCGGGACCAGAGGTCGATCACCACCGCCAGGTACAGCCAGCCTTCCCAGGTGCGGATGTAGGTGATGTCCGCCGCCCACAGCTCGTCCGGGCCGTCCGGCTCGAAGTCGCGTTTGACGAGGTTCTCCGCAACCGGCATCGAGTGCTCCGAGTCAGTCGTCGCCTTGAAGCGACGAGGCCGGCAGCCTTGAAGGCCTTCCTCACGCATCAGCCGCGCCACCCGCTTCCGCCCCACGCGCTGCCCGTCGGACTGGAGGTCGGCGAGGACGCGCGGGCTACCGTAGGTGCCTCGGCTTCCCTTGTGCGACGCGGCGATCTTCTCCTTCAGGAACGCGTCCCGCTTGGCTCGCTTGCTCGGTCCACGCTTCACCCACTCGTAGAAGCCGCTGCGTGAGACCTGCAGCAGCCGGCACATCAAGGCCACCGGGTACAAGGCCTTCTCCGTCAGGATGAACGAGAACCTCACTGGCTCTCCCTCACGAAGAAGGCCGTCGCTTTTTTTAGGATCTCGCGCTCCATCCGGAGGACGCGGTTCTCCTTGCGCAAGCGCCGGAGCTCCTTGCGCTCCTCCGTCGTCAACGCTCCCTCAGGGCCCCGACCCCCGTCGACGTCGGCCTGCCGGACCCACAGCCTCACGGCGGACTCGGTCAGGTCGAGGTCGCGGGCGATCTGGGCGATGCCGCGCCCCTCCGCCTCGTTAGCCTCCTTCCTGACCAGGGCCACGGTGTCGGCCTTGAACTCGTCGGTGAACTTCCTTCTCGCTCGCTTTCCCACGAAACCTCCTGTCGAGGCACCTTCGCCTCATCCGGGGTGTCCGGGAAACCGGGTCAAGTCCAGTCGGGCATTGGCCCGACTCAGGGGTCGGTCTGAGGGCCCTGAAGGGCCGAGCACGGGCCTAGCGACAGCTGCGGTGGGGGTACTCGTCGCCGCGGGCGGGGTTGGCCGTGCAGTCCCAGTCGCCGTCGTTGCAGATCGCCCACCGGCAGGGGCCGGCACCACAGGCGGCGTAAGCCATCTGCACGCGGTCGCCGTCGTAGACGCGCTGGCCCAGGGTGCGGCTGTAGCAGCCCTCGCCGATAGGGCGCACCGGGGGCTCGCGCTCCACGCAGGCGTCGTGGGGGTGCTCGGCGCCGCAGGCGTCGGAGCCGCAGTCCCAGTCGCCGTCGCGGCAGGTGGCCCACTGGCAGGTGCCGCCGCAGGCGTCGTAGGACATCTGCACGCATTGGCCGTCGGGCACCTCGCCGCCGAGGGTCT
>JAAESX010000112.1 GCA_024228935.1 Pseudomonadota bacterium | reverse complement strand
GCCCGCCTCGGCCGAGGCGTAGATGCCGAGCCAGGGGAGCAGCCACGGCCCACGAGCGTGCAGTCCCACTCGCGGGCCGATCTGCACCAGGGCCGCGTCGATGTCGCCCAGCGCGACCCGGGGGGGGCTCCTCGCCGTCGTGAATCGACGCCATCGGCAGGCTCGTCCGCTGCGCCCACGAGCCCACGCCAGCACTCAGTTCCCAGCGGGAACCAAGTGGGAGGCGGACCGCCAGCTCGCCCGCGAACCAGAGGCCTTCGCCACGTCCGACCTCCAGCACGCCTCCGTCTGCAGCCTCCACCAGATCCTGGTGCACGCCGAGAGACGTCGAGCTCTGGGTCGTCCCGACCCCAGCCGAAAAGGAGACGGGCGCGAAGGCCCAGGAGGCTCCCGAGAGGAGGATCCACATGCCTCGGCGATATAGCATTCCCCAATGCGAAGGCGGGACTTCATCGGTGGCGGCGCAGCGGTGGCGGCCGCTCTCGGTCAGGGGACGGTTCGGGCTGGACAGGGCTGGCTGCTGGCGGCCGAAGCCGAGGTCCAGCGGGCCCGGGACCGCATCCTTTCCAACTTCGAGCACCCGGCTCCGCGGGACTTCTTCGCGCTGGCCGACGCGGTCGCGTGCTTGGGGGCCTACCGCTGCTTCGCCAACCACTCGCTCGAGGAGCAGCTCCTTCCCGAGGCCCAGGCGCTGATCCAGGACGTGGCCCGGCGGGTCGGGCGTGGCGTGTTGTGCGCCGAGGCCTTGATGTCCCAGCCGTGTGGACTCGATGTCGAAGCCGATGGGCTCGCGCGGGTTCGCGCTTGCCTGACCCAGGACGCCGAGGACCCCCTCGAGCGGTCGATGGTGGGCCAGCTCCCGAAGACGCCTGAAGACCTGGCGCCGGTCCGGCGTCGGCTCGCGAAGCTGCGTCGATTGCTACCCGATCTGGCTGTGGTCGGGACGCAGTCCGGGGTCTTCGCCGGCGACCCGGGCCTGGCTCGGCGGGTGAGAGGACTCACCGGCAACGAGAACGGGGGGCCCTCCGCGAGCGGAGATCTCCTGCTCGCGTTGGGCCTCCTGCTGCTGGGGGGCACCATCGTCGGAGGGGCTGTCGTGGCGACGGTCGCCATCTGTGCGGCGGCCTGCGGGGGCGCCATCGCGCCGCTGCTCCTGGCTGCTCCTGGCTGCTCCTGGCTGCTCCTGGCTGCTCCTGGCTGCTCCTGGCTGCTCCTGGCTGCGCTGGCCATCGGCGTCGGGCTCGCGGTCTCGATTCGGATCATCAAGGAGGCGCGATACCGGCAGCTCGAGCAGGCCCGAGGACACTACGCCTTGAGGGCCGGCCACTGGACGCACACGCTGTTGGTGGTGCCCGAGAGCGCCTTCGTGCAGGTCATCCGTGTCAAGGAGCGGCCCCCGCGCAGCGAGGCGATCGCCCGGCACAT
Source organism: Pseudomonadota bacterium (assembly GCA_024228935.1). Classification (GTDB taxonomy): domain Bacteria; phylum Myxococcota_A; class UBA796; order UBA796; family CAJQPC01; genus JAAESX01. Next base: position 38,318 of record JAAESX010000112.1, on the reverse strand, counting down.
GCCCTCACATCCCGCTGGCGCCATCCTGGCCCGTTCAGGCGACGGGGCGCCGGTCGTGGTGCCGGAGTCGTACCGCTTCGTGGCGCCCGCGGGGCGGCTGTTCCTGAGCCTGAACGCCCGCCACGGGCTCGCTCGGACCTCGGTGTTCCTGATCTGCCACGGTGAGGCGGCCTGATCCCGACACGCTTGATGCGTCGGGCCGGATAGCTCCAGAGCGGAGGTCCCATGCTCGAGTCCGTCGTGGTCATCGCCAACCCCGTCGCGGGCGCCGGAGGTGTCGGCAAGAAGCTCGCGGGCTGGCAGGCCAAGCTGCCCGGCGTCGAGGTCCGCCTCACCCAGCATCGCGGTCACGCGCGCGAGCTCGCCGCTCAGGCACTGGGCGAGGGCTTCGACACGCTGATCTCACTCGGCGGCGACGGCACCCACAACGAGGTCCTCAACGGCATCATCGACTCGGGCCGGACCGACGCCACGATGGGCCTGCTCAGCGGCGGCACCGGCGGCGACCTGCGTCGGATCCTCACCCACAAGGGGACCGCCGAAGGGCTGATGAGCGCGGCCCATCCGGTGGACGCCATCCGCGTCGAGTGGGATGGCCAGGTCCGTCACGCGTTCAACATCGCCTCGGTCGGCATCTCTGCGGTCATCGACGAGGGGGTCAACGCGTCGAGCAAGCGGCTGGGCGGCACGCTCAGCTTCGGCCTGGCGACGGTGCGTGCCCTGGCGGCCTATCGGCCTCCCGTGCTGAGCCTTCAGCTGGACGGCGAGGACCTGGGGTCCCACAAGACCACGGTGCTCAGCGTGGCGAACGCGCCGTATGCCGGCGGCGGGATGTTCTTCGCCCCTGACGCCAAGGTGGACGACGGTCAGATCGACGTGGTGCTGGTCCGCGACGCGACGTTCCTGCAGTCCATCAGCGATCTGCCTCGGCTGTACAAGGGGACCCACATCGAGCTGGACCGCGTGGTGTTCCGACGCGGGCGGGTGCTCGAGGTGCAGTCCGTCGGCGACGAGCCCGGTCTGCTGGAGATGGACGGCGAGGAGGTCGGCGCCGTGCCGGCCACGTTCACCGTCACCCCCAAGGCGCTGCGTCTGATCGACGTGGATCCCGCCCACCTCTCCTGATGGAAGAGCTCCGCCCCACCATCGGTCCGTTCCTCTTCGGCCGCGTCAGCTCGGGTGTCGTCGTCGCCGCACTCGTGTTCGCCCTCCTCGCCGGGGCCGGCCTGGTGACCGACATGTTCGGCCTGATGGCGCTCGGCGGCCTGCTGGCCGTCGCGCTGGTCGCGTGGTCCGCCGTCGGCGGGTTCGTGGCCTGGAAGAAGGAGCGGTACGAGATCCATGAGCACCACCTCGTCGCGCGTGGCGGGGGCCTGTTGAGCGACCGGGTCACGGAGCTCGACGTACGGAACGTGACCCACGTCAAGCAGCACCTCTCGTGGCTTCGGTACAAGCTCTTCGACGTCGGCGACGTCATCGTCCAGTCGGCGGGCAGCAGCAGCGCCGAGGTCGTGTTCCGCTCGGTGAAGCAGCCCGACGAGCTCTACGCGCGAATCCGCGAGCTGATGCGGCACAACGGCTTCTCGCTCCAGGCTCGGGAGAAGCTGCACAGCGAGACCCCGAGCAGCCTTGGCGCCGCTCTCGAGGTCGGACAGATGGGCCTCGGCGCGCTCGGGCTGCTGGGAGGAGCATCGGCCCTGTCCGCCGGACTCGCCGCGGCGGGCCCGGTCGGGGTGGTCCTGGGGCTCCTCGGAATGGGCTCTCTCGTGGCGCTCGCTGGCGTCTGGCTCGTCCTCCACTACCTGGACATGAAGCGCCGCACCTACGAGGTCTACGACGACGTCGTCGAGTACCGCGAGGGCTTCCTCAGTCGCACCAACGCGTTCATCCCGAACGAGAACATCGCCGACGCCGCGACGCGCCAGACGTTCATCGATCAGGCGCTTGGCATCTGGGACGTGCGGGTCAGCTGCCAGGGGAGCGGCTCGGAGGTCGCGTTCCGGCGGTTGGCCGATGGGCCCGCGCTGCAGGCCGTCATCCGCGACCGGGTCGCCTCGGCCCAGGATCAGCGCCAGGCCGAGGCGGTGGTCGAGGTTCCCGGCGACCGACCTCGCGCCTCCCGCCCCGCTGCCGCTCCGGTCCCGGCGAGCGAGGCCTGGACCGCCCAGCTGAAGATGAACACCCTGCGGGCGACGCTCAGCGGAGGGCTCATCCGGGCGCTGGCCACGACGTTCACGGTCGGTCCCGCGTCCCTGTCCAGCACGTACTCGTTCCTGGGGCGCCAGGAGCTCGAGTTCGCCTACGACAAGGTCACGGGCGTCCAGGTCAGCACCGGCCCCTTGGACCACCTGTTCGGGACGTTCTCGGTGAAGATCTGGAGCATCGGCTCCAGCACGCCCATCACGCTCGCGCACGTCGAGCGCTCGGACGTGGACCTGCCTGCGCTGCTTCGCCAATGCGGCATCGTCGGTGGCGAGGCGCAGCTCGACCTGCCGGCCACCTTCAGCTTCGGGACGTTCGCTCGGGCGCATGCGGTCGGAGCCGTGTTCTGGCTGCCGCTGGTCCTCGTCACGTTCGGTCTCCTGGCCATTCCGCTCGGGCTCGTGGCGGTGTGGGCCGCGGCCCGAGCCAAGCGTCAGGCCTTCCGCTTGCACGAGCACCACATCGAGCTCGAGCAGGGGGTGTTCTTTCGGACGCACACGTACGCCCGCTATGACGACATCAAGAAGGTCTCGGTCCAGCGCTACGCCGGGATCGACGCGGGCAAGGTCACGTTCTTCGTGGCCGGCGAGACCCAGATCCAGACGTCGAAGGGGCCCGGTCCCGTCATCCCGAACAGCTTCACCGCCCACTACATGCCGGACGTCCGGCCGTTCATCACCAGCTTGGACGCGCTGCTCCAGGGGCGCATCCAGCCCCAGACCGCCGGGACCGCGCTCGCCGTCGCCGATGGCCCGTCCTTCCAGCCAGCCGTGGCGAACACCCTGGTCAAGTTGGGGGTCTTCGGGTGCCTGTTCCCGCCGCTCTGGCTGTTCATCCCGTGGAGCTGGATGGCGCTGAAGCGTCGGCACTACCGGGTCGAGGCCGAGCGCGTGGTCGTCGACGAGGGGGTCATCTACAAGACCCACACCAGCGTGCTGTTCGACCGCATCGACTCGCTGAAGCAGGGCCAGGCGATGTTCGGGAAGATGTTCGACAACGGCGGCGTGACGCTGTTCACCGCGGGGAGCAGCCTTCCGGACCTGGTGCTGTCCGACGTGCCGGAGTTCGCGGCGTTGTACGGCGCGATCCGCGAGCGCTACGGGAGCTGAGGCTAGGGGACGGTCGACTCGCAGACGTAGGACATCGACTCGCCGTCGAAGTCCGCCCAGCTGCAGTGGAGGTCGCTCCACCCGCCGTGCGCGGTGTCCAGGTGGGCGCAGTCCTCGTCCCCGTCGTCGCCCTCGTCGTCCGGCTCGCCCGAGCGCCAGTTCTCGTAGCCGGCGCTGCTGCCGTCCACCCACTCGTAGCCGCCCGCAGGCTCCTGGCCCGGGGTGGCGTTCAGGTTGTGGTACCCGAGCCACCAGAACGCGGAGCCCCCCTGTGCGGCGGCCTTCGTCGTGACCCAGCTCTGCTCGGAGGCGTCGTCGAGGACGACCAGCAGGTAGTTGTCGAGGGCCTCGCAGGTCGACTGGGCCTGGTACCAGGTCGCCGAGGTGTTGCAGAACAGGTAGGCGTGCCCGCCGTAGTGCTCCAGGGGGCACGGGCACACGTCGGCGCTGTCGACCGCTCCGCTGCAGTCGTCGTCGATGCCGTTGCAGACCTCGGTTGCACCGGGGTTCACGGCGCCGTCGCTGTCGTCACAGTCATCGTCGTTGGTGACCAGGCCCTCGGGGATCGCGTCGCAGTCCACCTCGACCGCGGTGCCCGCGCCATGTCCGTCTCCGTCGCTGTCGGTCCAGGCCTCGCAGGTCTCGTCTTCGCTGTCCCCCGGGTCCTCGCTGTCCCCCGGGCCCGCGCTGTCTCCGGGGTCCTCGCTGTCCTTGGCGTCGTCGCTGTCTCCCGTCCCCTCGGTGGCCGAGTCGGCGTCGCCCTGGCTCGTCGGCGGATCCCCGCTGTCGGTGCCTTCCGCGAAAGGGAGCTTGAACAGGCAGCCGAGCGCCAGCGGACCCAGAACGGCGGTCAGGAGCACGCTTTCCTCGGGATGGAGAGGCCGCATCCTATCGGCGCGACGCTCCTTCGTGGACACGAACTGACCACGCGTCATCGCCGCGTCATCGGCCAGGTCATCGTCCGGGGAGAGGCTTCGTAGACCCAGGGAGTCCCCGATGCTCGTTCTTCTCGCCGCCTGCAGCACCTCCACCCCCGACGTCCAGATGCGGCCGATCGGCCGTGTCGGCGGCACGGTCACCGACGTCGCCGGTGCTCCCTTGTCGGGCGTCGAGGTCGAGATCGATGGCTTCGTCGTCGAGACCGACGACGCGGGGGTCTACGTCGCCGATGGGATCCCCCCGGGCGACCACGTCGTGCGCTTTCTGGCCGAGGGCTACGCGCCGGGCTGGGAGACCACAGCGCTCCACTCCTGGGAGACGGTCTCCCTGGACGCGGTCCTGGGCGAGGAGGGTGGCCGAGCGACCATCGACACGCGCACCGGCGACACCACCGTCACGCTCGACGGCATCACGCTCGAGCTCCGGGATCTGGTGCTCGATGGCGCCGACTACGACGGGCGCGCCGAGGTCCGCGTCACCTACCTCGACCCCTACAGCTCGGATGCCGCGTACGCCCCCGGCGACCTGAAGGCCCTGGCGTTCGCCGACACGGTCGCCAAGGACGCCGGCCCGACCATGCCGACCCAGCTCGTCAGCAACGGCATGTTCAACGTCGAGGTCTCCACGCCCGAGGGAGAGGCCCTGGCGGCCTCGTTTGCGGCGAGCATGCCCGTCAGCAATGGCAGCCTGCCCGCGGCCTACGCGCTGAGCGCCGGTGACTCGGTTCCGCTGTGGCGCTGGGACACCGACAAGGGAATCTGGACGGAGCAGGGAGCCGGATCCGTCGCGGGCACAGCTGGCGCCTTGTCCTTCGACTTCGACATCTCCTCGACGGATGGCGGTTGGTACAACTGCGATCAGCCCATCCAGTGGACGTGCAGCTCGGGGACCATCGTCGACGTGCTCGGCTTCCCCATCCGAGGCGCTCGAGTCGTCGCTGCGGGCGGCTGGACGACGGCGGAGACCGTCACCGACGAGAACGGCGAGTACGACCTGCAGGTCGCGATCGGCGACACCGTGCAGTTCTCGGCCTACACGTTCGTGGGCGGCCGGACGTGGACCGCCGTGTGGACCGAGACCATCCTGGGCGAGGGGAGCTGTGACGCCGTGCCCGGGTACCCCATCGCCGTGTGCCGCGAAGCGGGCATGGTCATGGCCGACGATCTGGAGCTGCACATCAGCGGCATGGACGAGGGATTCGAGGCCGACCAGCTCCGGGCCTGGTTCTGGGAGCCGCCGGGCGACCCGACGCTCTGCGACGACTTCTGGCTGGAGATCCCGCTGGACACCTGCGTCGCCATCTCGCCCGAGGACTTCCCGGAGAACTTCCAGCCGCGGACCGTCGGCATCGCCCATGAGACCCGCAGCGTCGGCTCGTACCTGAAGCTCGACACCCCGCGCGAGCAGTACCGCATCGAGCAGAGCCACCTGGACGGCAACCCGGTCTACCTGTGGGAGACGCTCGACCTCGACGGCCACGAGATCCTGGCCAGCCCCGTCGACCTGCGCTCGGGTGACATCGTCCGCGGCACGGCCCCCGGCGATGCCGGCAGCTACTTCGGACCCATCGACGACCAGCGCTGGGTCATCGTGCCCGACTCCATCGAGCTGGACGACGTCTGGGGCCCGCTGGGCAAGACCTCGCGCACGGATGGCCTCCGCGTCGACTTCCCGGCTGGCGACGCGGACTACCTGCTCGCCTTCGTCACGAGCGCCTCGGACGACACCGGGCTCATGTGCCGGGCCTCGGACGACGGTCGGATGGAGCTGAGCGGCAGCGATCTCTCGCAGCTCGCGCCGGGACACACCACGGTCAGCGTCTACCGGCCGCAGGTCGCCTGGGCGCTGGGTCCGGACGGGCTCCCCATTCGACTGCAGGCGGTCAGCGGGGAGATCGTCGAGGTCGAGCTGAAGTAGCCGGAGCCCGTGGGCAGGGGGGCTCCGTTAGCATGCGCGCCCGATGACCCATCAAGCCCCCGGCCAGCGCCAGTACCGGATCCTCCGCATCCAGGCCTTCGCCATGACCTGGCTGGCGTACGCCGGGTTCTACTTCTGCCGCGCGAACTGGTCCATCGTGAAGAGCGCGGTGGGCGAGGACCTGGGCCTGTCCACCGTGGAGCTCGGGCAGCTCGACACCACCTACCTTGCGCTCTACGCCGTCGGGCAGTTCGTGAGCGGCTGGCTGGGAGACCGCATCGGCGGGGCGCGGCTCGTCGGACTGGGTCTGATCCTCACCGCGCTGTGCAACGTCGCGCTCGGCTCGAGCCACGGCATGCTGTTCCTGGTGGCGGGCTTCGCGGTGAACGGCCTGGCGCAGTCCGCGGGCTGGCCTGGCTGTGCGAAGACGTTCTCCCAGTGGTTCGCCCAGCGCGAGCGCGGCCAGGTCATGGGCTGGTGGTGCACCTGCTACCAGGCCGGGTACGTGCTGGCCGGCCTGCTCGCGACCTGGCTGCTGGCCGAGTACGGCTGGCGGACGGCGTTCTTCGTGCCCGCGCTGTTGATCGGCGGGTTCGGGCTGGTGTTCCTGAAGGTCCAGAAGCCCTCGCCGTCGAGCGCGGGTCTGCCGTCGGTCGAGAGCTACTACGCCCAGGTCACCGGGACCGAGCCTCCAGTCGAGGACGCGGCGCCTCCCGATCCCTGGGGCGACACGCTGCTCGTCCTCAAGAGCCGGGACATCTGGACGCTCGGGCTGACGTATGTGGTGCTCAAGTTCATCCGGTACAGCTTCATCTTCTGGCTGCCGTTCTACCTCTCGAACGCTCTGGGCTACTCGGACGAGGAGGCGGGCTACACCTCGCTGATCTTCGGCGTCGCGGGCATCGCCGGGGCGGTCTTCGCGGGCACCGTCAGCGACCGCGTTCACGGCGGTCGGCGCGCTCCCATCTGCGTCATCATGATGGGGCTCCTGGCGGTCGCGCTGTTCGGCTTCTCGGCCATGCCCGACCTCGGACGGGTCGGGATGGGCGTCGCCTTGTTCGGCATCGGGTTCCTGATCTACGGGCCGGACTCGGTCGCTGCGGGCGTCGCTGCGGTGGACTTCGGCACCAAGCGGGCCGCGTCGAAGGCCGCCGGCATGGTCAACGGCCTGGGCTCGATCGGGGCCGCTCTGAGCGGCGTGGTCATCGGCTACGTCAGCGACGGCTGGGGCTGGTCGGCGGTGTTCAACCTGTTCGTGCCGCTCACCATCATCGGCGCGCTCTTGATGGCCACGATGTGGAACCGCGTGCCGCAGGGGGCCTGATGGTCGACACGCTCATCGTGGGCGGTGGGTCGGCGGGGTGTGTGCTGGCCAACCGGCTGTCCGAGGACCCCGCGCACCGGGTGCTCGTGCTCGAGGCTGGGCGTCGCGACTGGCTGTGGGACATCTTCATCCACATGCCGGCAGGGCTGAGCACGCCCATCGGCAGCCCGTTCTACGACTGGATGTACGAGTCCGAGCCCGAGCCTCACATGAACGGGCGTCGCATCTACCACGCGCGAGGCAAGGTGCTGGGCGGATCGAGCAGCATCAACGGGATGATCTACATCCGCGGGAACCCCCAGGACTACCAGGGCTGGGCGCGGGCCGAGGGCATGGAGGACTGGGGCTGGGACGGGGTGTTGCCGTACTTCGTCAAGGCGGAGAGCAGCCTGCGCACGACGCCGCTGAGAGGGCAGGACGGACCCCTGAAGCTGGAGGTCGGGTCCTGCGAGAACCCGCTGTTCCAGGCCTTCTTCGAGGCGGTCCAGCAAGCTGGCCATCCGCTGACCGAGGACGTCAACGGCGTCCAGCAGGAGGGCTTCTCGGCGTTCGACCGGAACGTGCACCGGGGCCGGCGGCTGAGCGCGGCTCGGGCCTATCTGCACCCCGTCCTGTCTCGGAAGAACCTGGAGCTGCGCTGCCGGACGATGGTGACGCGGCTCCTGTTCGAGGGCACCCGATGCGTCGGGGTCGAGGCCAACGGCGAGCGCATCCTGGCGGGTCGCGTCGTCCTGTGTGGGGGCGCGTTCAACAGCCCCCAGGCGCTGCTCCTGAGCGGTGTGGGCCCGGCGGACGAGCTGCGCGAGCTGGACATCCCCGTGGTCCACGACCTGCCGGGGGTAGGGCGCAACCTGCAGGACCATCTCGAGGTCTACATCCAGCACCAGTGCAGGCAGCCGGTCTCCCTGGCGCCGGCGCTGACGTGGTGGAGGCAGCCGTGGATCGGCCTGAAGTGGCTGTTCGGGCGAACCGGCGAGGCGGCCACGAACCACTTCGAGGCCGGTGGCTTCATCAAGAGCAATCCCGACGAGCCCTACCCGAACGTGCAGTTCCACTTCCTGCCGCTGGCCATCCGCTACGACGGCAGCCAGCCTGCGGCGGACCACGGCTACCAGGTGCACGTCGGACCGAACCTGTCCGATGCGCGCGGCAGCCTGACGCTGAAGAGCAGGGACCCCTCGGAGAAGCCCGCGCTGCGCTTCAACTATCTGAGCACCGAGCGGGACCGGCGCGAGTGGGTCGAGGCCGTGCGTGCCGCCCGCGAGATCCTGGCCCAGCCCGCGTGGGCCGAGCTCGACGGGGGCGAGATCTCTCCGGGTCCTCAGGTCGAGACCGACGAGGAGATCCTGGACTGGGTCGCCCGGGATGGGGAGACCGCGCTGCACCCGAGCGGGACCTGTCGGATGGGGGTCGGGCCCGAGGCCGTCGTGAGCCCGCGTGATCTGGCGGTCCACGGGATCCAGGGCCTGCACGTGGTGGACGCCTCGGTCATCCCCGCGGTCACCAACGGCAACATCTACGCGCCCGTGGTCATGATCGCGGAGAAGGCGGCCGCTGCGATGACGTAGGCGACGGGCCCGGAAGCCTGCCGCCGGTGGTGTCTACTGCACGAGGCGGTAGCTCTGACATCGCCGATCGCGGGTCATGAGTCCGTGGTCGATGAACCCCCGACGTAGGGTCGTGGTGTCGTCCGAGACGCTCTTCAGTCGCTCGTTGACCTCGACCTCGGTCCAGGGTCCCTCGTCCTCGAAGTGGCGCAGGGCGTACCGCAGCACCACCTCGAACTTCTTGCGCTTCATCGGCACCTGCTTCAGGCACCCGTCCTCATCGAGGAACGCGCGCAGCACGCGGGCTGCGTAGGGGTCCTCCTCGGGCTCGATCGCCTTCAGGACCGACGGCTCGGACATGGCCTTGGCCCGCTCCTGGAGCGCGTCGACGTCGAGCGCGTACACGTGGTAGTGCCCCTGCGCCTCGCTGCGGACGAGGCGCGCATCGGACAGCCGTTTCAGGTGGTGGCTGACCGTCGATGGTCGGAGCTCGAGCACGGTCGCCAGCTCCTCGACGGAGTGGGGACGGTGGTCGAGCAGACCGACCACACGCAGGCGATTGGCGTCGGCGAGGGCCTTGAAGAACAAGAGCAGATCGTTTGGGGACATGATGACCGGATGTCCTTGCCGCAGTCGGCGCAAGCACCCCACGTCCCGGCGTCCATGCGCTCGATCGCGGTGGTCAGGGCAGCCAGCCGGAGTCGACCCGAGTCGTCGAGCGCTTCGAGCACCTCGTCGTTCTGGGTGAAGGTGGCTCGCTCGCCGCTGTCCTGCGGCACGTTCCGATCGGCGTTCCGAAGGTGGGCCTCGATGTGGTCGTGGCGAGCCTTCAGCTCGTTCAGCTCCTCGACCAGCTTCTGTCGCGTCTGATCCAACGTCATGGCGGTGTCCTCAGCCCTGGGCCTTGATGCGGGCGTAGCCCTTGCGGATGTCGTCCAGAACGGCGCCGAGGTCCTCGCCGACGTCGTGGGCGGTGTCGCCGACCATCGACATCACCTTGCGCCAGCGGCCTTCGTGCTGGTGCCACTCGTCGCGGGCCTCGAGCTTGCCGAGGGCGACCTGGAGCCGGAGCTCATCACGAAGCATCGCCAGGACGCTGATGCTCTGGTGGTGCTCCACGGCCTTGCTGCTCGGGTGGTCGAGCTCGGCCTTGGCAAGCCAGGCCTGGAGCTTCAGCTCGTCAGCGGCCATCTCGATCGGTCGGGTGCTCTTCCTGTCGGACATGGTGGTCCTCCTTGTTCCCAGGCAGCGCAAGCGCCGTAGCCTGTGCCGGATCCCGCTGGATCCCCCTGGATCCCGGGTGGGCCGCGATGGCACTTCGTGGGGCTGTGTCAGCTCGCACAGCTCTCGGGGCGGGAACTCGCACGCGATCGTTTTCGTGACTCCAGCCTAAAGCGGCGGGCCCCGTGACCGATTTCGGATCCACGGAGAGACCTTGGACGCGTTCATCCAGCAGCTGAAGGACTTCTACGCAGGGCTCGAGCCCGCGCAGCAGAAGATGTTCCTGGCTGCGACGATCGGATGTGCGGTGCTGCTGGTCGGCGTCGGTGTCTGGGCCCAGGGCGAGACCTGGAGGCCCGTCGTCTCCGGCAGCTCGGACGAGGTCCGGCGTGCAGCCGGGGCGCTCTCGGCCGAGCAGATCAGCTACCGGATCACGAACGACGGCACCTCGCTCGAGGTCATCGAGGCCAGCGTCGGTGCCGCCCACATGGCGGTCGCCGCCGACGGTCTTCGTCCCGATGGTGTCGGCGAGGTCGACCTCCCCATCGGCCTGCCCCCGGCGATGCAGGCTCGCGTCCTGCGCGAGATGCTGCAGAACGAGCTGGCGCACATGGTCCGTCAGATCGAGGTCGTGGACTACGCCTGGGTCTCCATCACCGAGGCCAGCAACGGCACCTACCTGACCGACGACACCGAGGCGCGCGCCTCCATCGTCGTCGCGCTGCAGGACGGCTCGACCATCACCGAGCGCCAGGTCCGCAGCATCGTGAACCTGACGTCGATGGCCGTGAAGGACCTCGACCCCGGTCGCATCTCGCTGACCGATCAGGACGGCAACGTCCTGCACAGCCCGGACGGCGATGGCGTCACCGCGGGTGGCTCCGAGCTGCTCACGCTGCAGCTCGAGCGCGAGCTCGCCATCACGAACAAGGTCGAGTCGGCCCTGACGGACATTTTCGGCACGACGAGCGCCGCCACGGTGACCGTCGCGCTGGAGCTCGACCACGACGAGCAGACCGTCGTGCACAGCGACGTCGACCCGGACCGGATGGCCGCGCTGGACGAGACCAGCTCGGAGACCAGCCAGATGCGTGGCTCGGCTCGGGGCGCTGCTGGCGCCGCCTCGAACACCGGCGACGGCATGGTCGACGACAAGAGCCAGACCAGCGACTCGATGACGATGAGGACGACCTACGCGGTGGGCACCTCCGAGACGCTCATCGAGAAGCGCCCGGGCGAGATCAAGCGTATGAGCCTGGCCGTCAACGTGGACCAGCGGCAGGTCCGCTCGCTGGTCATCAGTGGCCTGGGCGACGTCGAGGCCGACGAGGCCCAGATCGCCGAGGCCGTCTCCGTCCTCGAGGAGAAGATCGAGGCGTCCATGACCCTGGCCGCCGGCTTCGACGCCGAGCGCGGTGATCAGGTTGTCGTGAACTTCGTGCCCTTCGCCGAGCTCCCCGTGGTGCCCGACGCGGCCCCCGCGGTCGCGGCCACGACCGTCCTCCCCTGGATGCCCTACGCCGTCGCGATACTCGCCCTGGTCCTGGTCTTCGGCTTCGTGGTCCGCCCGGTCGTCAAGGCCGTGACCCGCAGCCCCGAGGAGATCGCCGCCGCCATCGCCGCCGCCACGGGCGAGTCGGTCGAGGACGGCGAGGACGGCGAGGAGAACGACGACGACGACCTGGCCGGGCGCCTCCGCCTGCTGGTCGAGAACTACGAGCCGGTGGATGCCGCCGACCTCAACCGTCTGGTCGACCGGGAGGCCGAAGGGGCCGCCCAGGTCCTGCGCCAGTGGTCCGCAAAGTCCTGAGAACGCAGAGGAAGTCACATGGCCGCAGTCGCCCCAGCAGCAGCTCCTGAGCTCTCCGGAATCCAGCGCGCGGCGCTGCTCCTGATGTACCTCGAGCGGGACATCGCTCGGAAGCTCCTGCAGCAGCTCTCCACGGCCGAGGTTCGCCAGGTCGGCATGGCGATGGCGGACGTCGAGGACGTCTCCCCTGAGACCATCGAGGGCATCGTCGGCGACTTCATCCGCGACCTGTACCGCATGTCGCTGCTGCCCAAGAGCGGCCGCGCCTTCGCCCTGCGGGTGCTCCCCGGGCTGGTGGACGACGAGCGTCGACCCCGCGTCGAGGGAGCCCTTCGCCGTCGCCTCTCGACCGAGTTCGAGGAGTACATCAAGACGCGCTCCCCCCGCGCCGTGGCCGCGCTCTTGAGCGACGAGCACGCCCAGACCCGGGCCGTCGCGCTGCTCCTGATGGGGCCCACCAACGCGGCTCGTGTGATGGCGTTCCTCGACGAGGAGGAGCAGGCGGACTCGGCCATGCGGATGGCTCGCATCAAGAACGTGCCCGGCGAGCTGGCCGACGACGTGGAGAAGGCGCTGCGTGAGTCCCTCGAGGACGATGGCGCCGACCGCTGGTCCGTCGAGGGCGTCGACCAGGCTGCCCAGACGCTCGGTCGCATGGGCAAGAAGGTCAACGAGCCGCTGCTGGTCAAGCTCGCCACCCAGGACCGCGACCTGTCCGAGACGCTGCGTCGACGGATGGTCGTCTTCGCCGACCTGGCCGGCCTCGATCGCCGCGCCGTGCAGGCGATGCTCAAGGAGATCGACAAGCAGGACCTGCTCATGGCGCTCAAGGGTGCCGAGGTCTCGATGCAGGACCTGTTCCTCGAGAACCTCAGCTCGCGGGCCGCCGCGGACATCCGCGAGGAGCTCGAGATCATGGGTCCGACGCCGAAGGCCGTCATCACCAAGGCCCAGGAGAACGTCGTCGAGATCGCGCTCCGCCTCGCGGAGGAGGGCCTCATCTACCTGCCGATGGGTGATGAAGAGGATGAGTGAGCCGTTCGTCTCGATCTGGGACAGCCCCGCGGAGAGTCACGGGTTCTCCTCGTTCTTCGACGCCTCGGCCGAGCCGGTCGACTCGGAGCCCGAGGTGCTGGTCCTCGTCCCGGAGCCAGCCGTCGAGCCGGTCCCGGAGCCAGAGCCGGAGCCGGACATCGCCGAGCTCATCGCCGAGGCGGAGAAGCGGGCCTACGCCAAGGCCGCGCTGGAGCTGATGCCCGAGCGCCAGGCCATCGCCAAGGAACGCGAACAGATCCGGGCCCTTGCCGGCGAGCTCACCACGGCCCGGTCGCAGATGCTCGACGACGCCAGCGCCGAGATCGCCGCCATCGTGCTCGGCCTGGCCCGGCGAGTGGTCGGGGACGCGCTGGTGCTCCATCCCGATGCGCTCCAGAGCGTCGTCTCGGGAGCGGTCGGTCGATTCCCAGAGCCGGCGAGTTTGACCATCCGAGTGGCTCCGGACGACGTGGAGCGGGTCGCGGCCTGGCTCCCGATGAGTGAGGTGGTCGCCGATCCGGCCATCTCCGGTGGCTGCATGGTCGAGTCCGATGCGGGAAGCGTCGAGGCCTCGCTCGAGACGGTCATGCAGGGCCTCGACACCGCGGTCACCGACTGGCTCGCGGAGGGCGCGTGAGCCTGTCGCGTCTCGCGGCGGCCATCGAAGGCGCGCCGCTTCAGAAGGTGCGGGGTCGCGTCGTCCAGGTCGTCGGCAACCTGGTCGAAGCGCGCATCCCGGGCGTCGCGATGGGCTCGCTCTGTCGCATCGACGGTCGGGCGCGCGCCCAGGTGGTCGGCTTCCGGGAGGGCCGGGTGCTGCTCATGCCGCTCGAGTCCGTCCGCGGGGTCGCCTATGGCGCCGAGGTCGTGACCGTGGACGGCCATGTCTCGGTGGATCTCGGCGACGACCTGGTCGGCCGTGTCCTGGACGCGATGGGCAAGCCGATGGACCAGGGCCCCGCGCTCCGACCGGCCTGTCGCCGGCCGATCGACGGCGAGCCGCCGGACCCGCTCCAGCGCAGCGTCATCGACACCGCGCTGCACACCGGCGTTCGCGTGCTCGACGGCTTCCTCACGCTGGGGCGAGGCCAGCGCATCAGCGTGATGGCGGGCTCGGGCGTCGGAAAGTCCACCCTGATGGGCATGCTCGCGCGCAACACCCGCGCCGACGTCAACGTCATCTGCCTGGTCGGCGAGCGAGGCCGAGAGGTCCGCGAGTTCATCGAGCGCGACCTGGGCCCCGAGGGCCTGGCACGAAGCGTCCTGGTGGTGGTCACGAGCGACAAGTCCCCGGTACTGCAGCTGAAGGGCGCCTTCACGGCGACCACCATCGCCGAGTACTTCCGCGATCAGGGCAAGGACGTCCTGTTGATGATGGACTCGGTCACGCGCTTCGCGATGGCCCAGCGCCAGGTGGGCCTCGCAGCCGGCGAGCCCCCCACGCGTGGCGGCTACACCCCCTCGGTCTTCAGCCTGCTGCCCAAGCTGCTGGAGCGGGCTGGCCCTGGCGCCGGTCGGGGCAGCATCACCGGCGTCTACACCGTCCTCGTCGACGGCGACGACATTCACGATCCGATCGGCGACGCCGTGCGCGGGATCGTGGACGGTCACGTCGTGCTCTCGCGGAAGATGGCCAGCAAGGGGCACTTCCCCGCGGTCGATGTCCTGGCGTCCATCTCGCGTGTCATGCCGGCCGTGGCCTCGGCCGAGCACATGGATGTCGCGCAGCGTCTGCGCGCCAACCTGGCGGTGTACGAGGAGAACGAGGAGCTCGTCCGACTCGGCGCGTACCGGAAGGGCACCTCGCCCGAGGTGGATGAAGCGCTCGCTCGAAAGCCCCTCGTCGACACCGTCACGCGGCAAGGGGTCGGTGAGTCCACGCCCTCGGAGACGACACTGGGGGCGATGACCCGCATCGCAGCCCACCCGCCCAGGGGATAGACCTCGGAGGTGTTCCTCCTCCTCCTCCTCGCCTGCGCCGAGCCGTTCGATGTTCGGCGGCAGGACCTGGGCCCGTTCCGCATCGCGGCGCTCGGGGTCGAGGACGGCCTTGCCAGCGCGGCCATCTACTCGGGCGAGGGGATGGGGCACGCCACCGCCCCGACGCTGACGTGGTCGGTCGACGGCGAGGTTCTCGGCACGGGCTGGGACGTTGCGGTGCCGGACTCGGGCACGCTCGAGCTCGAGGCGGACTCCGGCGGTGTCGTCGAGCACGCGCGGGTCTCCATCCGGGAGGCGGCGGACGTCGCCTGGACCCGGACCGAGGATGACGGCGTGGTCCGGCTCGAGCTGGATGCGGGAGAGCGCTCTGCGCGCTGGATGACGGCCCAGGCCGTGAACGAGGCCATCCCGGTCGAGTCCCTGGCCGCCGAGGTCACCTGGGACGAGCCGGGGCTGGCCCACCATCTCGCGCTGGTCCAGGACGGGCGGGGAGGAAACCGCTGGGTCTGGATCGACAGCGCGTTCGGCGTGGACGGCCTGGTGCAGCACGAGGGTCGCCTCGTCGAGGCCGCTGGCATCGGACGGTTTGCCGCCACACTCACGCCCGGCGACGACGGCGGCGTGGCCCTGGACGACCTGTCCGAGGACCTGTCCGACGTCGAGCTGCTCCCCTGCATGCCCGAGGCATCCTTCCGGCTGGCCTGGGTGACGGACGGTCGCTGCGGGCTGGACGAGGTGGTCGGAGCGCGCGTGGAGGTCGAGCTGTGGTGATCCTGCTCGTCGGGCTCGCCTCTGCGGCGGAAGTGACCGGAACGGTTCGGGAACGTGGGACGGGCGACCCTCTCGTCGCGACGGTGACCGCCGGGGACGTCGCCGTCCAGAGCGCTGCGGACGGCTCGTTTCGGCTGGACCTGGCCGAGGGCGCCTGGACGCTCGAGGCGTTCGGGCCCCAATACGCGCCCCAGGCCGTCGAGGTCACCGCGCCCGGCACGGCCGAGTTCTTCCTCGTCCCGTCCGTGGCCGAGGCCACCATCGTGGTCGAGGCGCGGCGCGAGCCCCCGCACGTGAGCGCCCAGGTGCTCGACCGCGAGAGGGTGGAGAAGGCGCCTGGGAACTTCGACGATCCGGTCCGCCTGGTCCAGTCGCTGCCCGGTGTCGCCGCGACGCCCGAGTACTCGCCGACGGCCGGAGCGGTCGCCATCCGGGGGGCGGCGCCGCAGGAGAGCCGCTTCTACCTGGATGGGGTGGAGATTCCGTACCTGTACCACTTCCACGAGTACAGCTCGGTGTTCCACACCCGCCTGCTGGACGAGCTCGCGCTGTACCCGTCCACCTTCGGCCCCTCGTACGGGAACGCCATCGGCGGCGCGGTCGAGGCGTCCAGCCGTCAGCCCGAACCGACGCGTCTCCATGGCGGCGTGGCGTTGAACTTCGTGATGGGCAGCGCCTACGTCACGATCCCCGTCGGAGAGCGTGGGGCCCTCAGCGCCAGCGCGCGACGGAGCTACCACGACCTGAAGGGCGGCAACGACCAGTACACGGTGTGGCCGCGCTTCTTCGACTACCTCACGCGCTACGACCAGGACTGGGGAGAGGGCAGCCACCACCTGGCCGTGACCGCGTTCGGAGCCGGCGACGCCTACACCCGATTCGTGGGCGACACGGCCACGTTCGACCCGCTCGAGGCCGAGAACGCCGACGAGTTCAGCTTCGATCGCTCGTTCCATGCGATCTCCATTCGCGAGACGGACGAGGTCGGGGACGCCCAGCTGCGGACGTCGGTTGCGGTCGTCCAGGACCGCTGGCTGGGCGAGGTGACGGATGGCGGGCAGGACCGGCTGCAGCGCTACATCTGGTTGCGGCACGACGCGCGGATCGACCTGACCGATGCCGTGACCCTGGCGGTCGGGGGCACGCTGAAGCCCGAACAGGTCACCCAGACGAACACGCTCGAGCGTGCGGTCGACGAGATCGGTGACGAGGCCCCGCTGATGGCCACGGGGGTCTTGCTGGGGGAGCGGCTCGGGCGGGTCGCCGGTGGGGCCTACGCCGAGGGTCGCTTCGAGCGTGGCCGCTGGCTGGTCCGGCCGGGTGTGCGGCTGGACGCCGACTCGGCGGTGGGCGCCCTGGTCGTGGATCCGCGGCTGTCGGCTCGGGTCGCGCTCTCGGATGACGTGCGCCTGCGCGGAGCCGTCGGCCAGTACAGCCAGGCGCCGGAGCTGTGGGAGCTCGCGTCGGCGGCGGGCAACCGCGACCTCCCGTACGGACGCTCGGACCAAGGCGCCATCGGGGTCGACTGGGCGGTGCTCGGCCGGCTGGAGTTGGGCGCGGAGCTGTGGGGCAAGTCGATGCGCGACGTGGTCGTGCGCGAGCCCGGGCAGACCCCCGAGGCGGTCGACGGGACGGCCTGGGGAGTCGAGCTGACGACGCGGTACCGACTGCGCGATCTGTTCTTCGCCTGGGGCTCGGTGACCGTGGGTCGGGCGATGCGGGACGGGGCGCCGTTCGACTTCGACCAGCCGCTGTCGGTCAACCTCGTCGCCTCGTGGGATTTCCGTCCCGGGTGGAACGCAGGGGTTCGGTATCGCTACGCTTCTGGCCTTCCGTACACCCCCGTGGACGACAGCATCTACCTCGGCGACACCGACACGTACGAGGCGGTTGCGGGCGAGCCCAACAGCGCGCGCCTGCCGGCGTACCAGAAGGTCGACGTGCACCTCGAGCGGACGTTCCTGCTGCGCAAGTGGACGGTCAGCGGGTACGCCGAGGGCTGGTACGTGCCGGCGGCGAACAACGCGATGTACGTGGTCTACAGCTACGACTACAGCCAGTCGGCGCTCGTCAGCGGGCCGTCGTTCCTGCCGCTCCTGGGCATCCGCGTCGACCTCTGAGTTCAGCGGCGCTCGGCGCCTGAACCCGACCGACGTCTGCTGAGCGCAAGCAGCAACGCGAACAGTCCACCCGCAGCCGGCGCCGAGGAACAGGTCCCGGTCGGCTCGGGCTTCGGCTTCGTCCAGGCCGGGCGGACCTCGAAACGGGCCACCTCGCTCACCGGACCGGGGCCCCAGAGGTCGCTCGCTTCGACCGTCCAGGAGACCTCGACTTCGGCGTCGACCCGGCCGGTCAGGTCGAGCCGGGTCCCGTCGACGGCTTCGACCGTCGGCTCGCCGTCGGTCCACCAGGTCACGGTGTAGTCGAGCCAGTCGCCGTCGATGTCCGCGGCGGGTGCCCAGGTGAGGACGACGTCGTCCACGCGCGGGTCCTCGGGGCCGAGTGGCTCGGGTGCGGAGGGGGGCTCGTTGGCCACGGACCAGACGGCAACGTCGGCTCGGACGCGACCGCAGCCGTAGTACGCGCTCCAGCCCGACGTGTCGTAGGCGCCGTCCTCGATGTCGACGCGTACGGCGGTCTCGCACAGCACCTCGCGGACCTGCTCGGCGGTCAGGCGTGGGTTGGCGGCGATGACCAGGGCCGCCACACCAGAGACGACCGGGGCCGAGGCGCTCGTCCCGGAGAACGAGGGGTAGTAGGCGTCGTCTCCCTCGTGCGAGCCGTACCCGCCCTCGCCGGCGATGTCCGTGGTCAACAGCCCGCCCGAAGGTGCGGTGACGTTCACGTGCTTGCCGAAGTTCGAGTAGCCCTCGCGGTCGTCGTTGCCGTCGCTGGCGGCGACGACGAGCGTAGCGTTGTGCCGCTTGAGGCCTTCGCCCTCCAGGTCGCAGCCCTCGTTGCCCGCGCTGAAGACGATCACGGTGCCCAGCCCATCGCGACCGACCTCGTCGGCGTAGTTGAGCCCGTCGCGCATGGCGGACGGCAGCTGGTAGGCGTTGCAGTCCGAGCCGATGCTCCAGCTGTTGTTGATGACCCACGCGCCCGCATCGGTGGCCTCGACGAAGGCCTCGTAGATGTCGGTCGTCGAGGCGTCGCCGCCGATGATCCGGATGCCGTAGAGTTCGGCGTCCGGTGCCACCCCGGAGACCCCGACGCCGTTGTCGCCGATCGCAGCGATCAGGCCCGCGGCGCCTGTGCCGTGGCCGCTCTCGTCCTGCGAGTCCGCGTCGTCGTCCAGGTAGTCCCAGCCCGATGTGACCGCGAGGTCCGGGTGGAGCATGTCCACGCCCGAGTCGAGGACCGCCACGAGCGCGCCCTCGCCGCGCGTCAGGATCCAGGCGTCCTCCACCCCGACGTCGACCCCCGCGGTCCAGCCGCGCTGGCCGGTGTTCTGCAGGTGCCACTGTTCGGCGGAGTAGGGGTCGTCGGACAGCTCGTCCAGGTGCACCGGCACCAGGTAGTCCGGGTGGGACCAGGTCACGTCGGGCCGCGCCGACAGGCGGGCCGCGAGCGTGTGCGGGTCGATGCCCGGTGCGGGCACGACGCGAGCGACCTGTCCGTCGCCCGCCAGCACCTCGACGCGATCGATCGTCCGCAGCGCCGCGAGGGCCTGTGGCTCCTCGGCGCGGACCACCACGTCACCGTTGTCGGGCCAGTGGGCGTCGGTGCCGGCCTGAGCCGGCTCCAGGAGCGCGATGAGCAGCACGGCGCCATGCTATCTGTTCGTGGATGACCCCGTCTGTCCTTCTTCTGTTGTCCTGCACCGGCGAGCCCGAACCGGTCTCCTACGCCGACAGCGCGGCCGACTCGTCGGTCGGGTTCTGTGGTGATGGCGTCGAGGACGCGGGCGAGGACTGCGACGACGGCAACGAGCTCGGCGGGGACGGCTGCACGCCCACCTGTGCTCTCGAGTCCGGCCAGCTCGAGGTCGAGCCGAACGACGACCTGGACGGAGCGAACGCCTACGTCGGCCCCTCGTTCCACGGCTCCAGCCTGGAAGGCGATCCGGACTGCGTTTCGGTCGAGGTCGAGGACTGCACGTCGATCTCGGCTGTGGCCGACTGCCCGGTCCCGATGCAGCTCCTGCTCACCTCGCCGACGGGTGAGACGGTCGCCAGCGGAGCGGCCGACGCGGACCACTGTGCGTCGCTCGATCCCGAGCTGTCGTCGGGCGCCCGCTTCCTCGGTCCGGGGGTCTGGACGGTCTGCGCCAGTGGACTGCTCGACGCCGACGTCCCGTTCTACGAGCTGACCATCGACGAGGTCGACGACGCGTCTTGGTCCATCCCCGATGATCTGGACGGGGATGGCGTGCCGGCTCGCTGCGACACCGACGACGATGGAGACGGCGTCGCCGACGAGGAGGACAACTGCCCCGAGGTCCCGAACGGGCCCGACATGCAGCCCCTCGGCACCCAGTCCTCTGGCTTCATCTGGACCTGGCTCGCCGCCGGGCCCTACACCGGGACCGAGTCGACGGATTCGTGCCGGCCCTCGGACGACATGCTCGTCGCCGAGGACGACGCGGCCGCAGTCCCCGAGCTCGGAGCGCCGGCCGGGGAGATGGTCTGGACCGCGCTCTTCAGCGACGAGGACCGCATCCAGTTCCTGACCGACTACGGCGGGGTCGATGCGCCGCGAGAGGTCTACACGGCGGTGTACGTGCGCTCGGGGAGTGAGCAGGACGCCGTGCTCGCGCTGGGGCCGGACGATGGAGCGCGCGCCTGGCTCAACGGAGTCGAGGTGCTGGACGTCAGCGGTTGCCAGGGGACCAACGTCGACCAGTTCACCGCCGAGGTGACCCTGCCCGAGGGCTGGTCGCGCCTGATGGTGAAGGTGCGGGATCAGGGAGGCGGCTTCGGGCTCTACGCACGCTTCCTGGACGTCGACGGCGAGCCGCTGGACGCGCTGGAGCTGTCGCTCTCGCCCGACGGCAGCTGGGTCAACGATCAGGTCGACAGCGACGGCGATGGTCTTGGGGACGTCTGCGACCCCGAGCCGTGAGCACGTGGTAGACCTCGGTCAAAGGAGATCCACCCATGTCGCTACTGCTCATCCTCCCACTCATCGGCTGCAAGAAGAAGGACCCGGAGCCCGCGCCCGAGGCCGCTGTCGAAGAAGAGGCGCCCGCGCCCGATCCGACCACGATGGTTCGCGTCCAGATGCAGACCGACGCCGAGAAGATCAAGGTCGTTTGCAAGGACACGGGCACCACCGAGGTGTTCCCGGTCACCGATGGCGTCGCGAGCCTGACCGTGCCCGGCGAGAGCTGCTTCTTCGTCGTGAAGCCGGGCGACGCCCAGTACCAGGGCGTGAAGGGCGGCACCTCGCTGACCTGCCTGGTCGACGACGTCGGCGCGGTCCAGTGCAAGTGACCTGAGGTGGCGACTCAGCTCAGGCGTCGCGGATCCAGGTCGTCGCAGAACGGGTGTGTGCCCTCGAGGACCAGGTCCGCGAGTGCCGCGCCGGCCAGGAACGCGAACCCGAAGCCGTGACCCGTGAAGCCGGTGCCGACGACGGCGCCGGCCACGCTGGGGGCCGGGCCGACCAGCGGGAGCCCGTCCTTGCTGAACCCCATGATGCCGGACCACTGGTGCGTGATCTCCAGCGGCTGGTCCCATGGGAACTGCTCGAGGAAGGCGCGCATCTTGGCCTGGATGCGGGGGTTCAGGACCTCGGCATGGCCCACCTCGGTGTCCGCGTCGAGGTTGCGCCAGCCGCCGAGGACGACGCGTCCGTACTCGTCCTGTCGCCAGTAGTCGTAGCCGTGGTTGGCGTAGATCGGGCGGTCGAACAGGCGGGGAAGGGGAGCGGTCGCGAGCATCTGCCCGCGGACGGGGTCGACGTTGCCCTCGAACCACGGGAGCAGGTCGCTGGCCCGAGCGTTCGTCGCGACGATGACGAGCGATGCGCTCACCACGCCGTGTTCCGTCTCGACCCGGACGTCTCCGGGCGCGCTGGCGTCCAGGGAGGTGACGCGGGTGTTCTCGTGGATGGTGGCGCCTGCGGCCTGGGCGGCCTGCGCGACACCCCGCACGAAGCGGGCGGGGTCGAGCTCGCCGTCCGCGACCATGTGCACGGCGACCTGTCGCCCGGTCCCCCGGAAGACCTGGGGGACGTCATCGCCCTCGAGCAACTGGGCGTCGAACCCGTCCTCTCGCAGCAGTGCCGCCGAGACGCGGAGCTCCTGGTCCTCGAGCGCCGAGCCGCCGAGCTGAAGGCTACCGGCCCGTCGATAGCCACACTCGATGCCGTGCTCCTCGATGCAGGCCGCGATGCGGTCGTGGTTGTCGAGCGTCCAGGAGTGGATGCGCCGCGCGCGGTCCCGCCCCATGATCTCGACGGCCCGGTCGTAGCGCTCGCAGGTGCCCTGGAGCAGGAAGCCCGCGTTGCGTCCGGTCGCCGACATCGCGACCTGCCGGGCCTCGAGCAGGCGCACGTCGACGCCGGCCTGGGCAAGGCGTAGCGCCGCCGAGGTCCCGCACAGCCCAGCGCCCACGACCACGACGTCACAGGAGACGTCGCCGGGGAGGGGGGTGGCGGGTGCCACGAGCGGGTCGAGCCAGTAGGGCAGACCGCTCATCGATGCAGGCTCTTCGCCTCCCGAATGGCGCACCAGGCTGCGTCGAACCGGATGCTTGTGCCCGCGCACTGTAGCGGATCGGGGTGGCTCCAGGCCCAGCCGCGAAGCTCGCGGTAGCCCTGCTGGAGCTCCTTGAGAGACAGGTTCCTGGCCATGCCCAGGGTCGTGTAGGGATCTTCGACGCCGGAGCGGTAGTTGCCCAGCTGGTTCCGGGCCTGCTCGATGAGGTCGTGGACCGTCGCGACCTCGAGCCCCAGCGACAGCGCGCGGCTGCGCATCGCACGCAGTGTCGGCTCGCCGAAGACGCCCTGCAGCATCGCGCCTCGCAGCGTATCGACCAGGCCGCGGACGGCCTCGGTGCGGCTCGCGCCGGGACCGGTGGACGCACCGGTGGACGGACGGGGTGCCTGGGGGAGCTGGGGCCGCTGACGACCGCGGCCGACTGGCGGCTGGGGGCGCTGCTTCGGGCGACGCGGGGGCGGGCCCTGGGTCTGGGTCGTGTGGCTCGCGATGGCGTGCTGCACCTTGGCGAACAGCGCGGCCTCGTCCAGGTTCTCGCGCTGGCCGTCGGCCAGGAGCTGGTTGAGCACATGACTGGGGAGGCGCCCCTTGCTCATCGCGTCATGGATCAGGCCGGTCAGCTGAGCGGCTGCCGACGGATCGGCCGCGCGAGGTGCCTCCACCGGAGCCGGCACCGGGGCCAGGCGAGTCGGACGCTCGAACCGGACCGGCTCGTCATGGATCGGACGCGTGTGTCCAGGGGACGGTGTGGCGGGCTCCCGGATGAGCTCGATGGAGCCGGAGCCCTCGACCGGCTTGCCGCGCACGTGGTCGGCGTAGGCGGGCTCGGCCTTGAGCGCCTGGGGAAGCGCCATGGAGATGGTCGGCGGCGGAGCGACCGGCTCCTTCTTCGCTCGGCGCAGCTCGGCGAGGCGGCTCGCGCCGTTCTCCGACAGCAGCAGCTCGATGCGCTCCTCGAGCACGTCGTCGGTGATGCCGAGCTGTTCGGCCTGGCGACGGATGGCTTCCTCGGCTTCGGGCGAGAACGTGCCGCTGAACATCGTGCCGCGGATGAAGAGCGACAGGAACTCGAGGTTCGCTTCGTCCTTCTCGTCGGAGAGCTGACCGAGGTAGGCCGCCCGGTTGTTGATCAGCAGGTCCTTGAGCCGGCTGTTGTTCCGGATGAGCCAGACCGCCTCGCCCCGGTACTTCGGGTTCGACTGCATGCCCTGGGCCCAGCGGCGGCGCTCGGAGATGGCCTGCTCGAGCACGGGCCCGGGCGCATCCGGTCGCACGCCGTAGTAGCTGAACAGCGAGTCGCGCCCGACGGAGCTCAGGAGCTGCGCGATGTCGTCGAAGCCGAGCTGCTTCATGCGGGCATCAGGCCGATTGTGGCATCAGGGTGTGCACGAGGACGAGGATACGCGTGGGGGCTGTTCGGAGATACCGGTCCCGCCCGATGTAAGTATTTCGACACACCGGGGATTCAGCGGAAATCCCGACTTGGAGCACGAACTTCGTCCAATGGGAGTCGAGCGAACCGTGTGGTGACGATAGAAAATGCGTCGCCCTCTCTCTGCAGCAGTCCCCACACCCGAACCAGCGGTTCGGCCCGGCAAAGGCGGCGTTGACGCTTGAAGAGCGATGGCCAGATCACGAGGTTGGCCATTCCCGTCTCGTCCTCGAGGGTCATGAACACGACACCGTTCGCTGTTCCCGGACGCTGACGGTTCACCACCAGGCCGGCGATACAGATTGCGTCCCCAGGCTCGTGATCCGCGAGATCCTCGATCCGAACGACGCCCTTCCCATCGAGCGCCGGACGCGCGATGGCCAGCGGATGCGTGCTGAGGGACAGCCCGGTCGACAGGTAGTCCTGCTGGAGCTCTTCGTAGGCGGTCGCGACCGGGAGGGTCTGCTCGCCATCCCCGGTCGGGAGCCCAGCGAGGAGTGGGGTCTTCGAGGTCCAGAGGCCCTCGACCTCCCAGCACGCCTGTCGCCGATCCATGCCGAAGCAGCTCAAGGCGTCGGCGCGCGCCAGCGCCAGGAGATCGCCCTTGTCGAGTCCGGCGCGGGTGGCCAGGTCCGCGATGCCGCGGAACGGCGCCTGCTCGCGGGCCTGCTCGACGCGTAGGCCCGCCTCCTCGCCGAACCCGGAGACCTGGCGCAGTCCCATGCGCAGAGCGACGCCGCCGGCGACGACACGATCCCGGCCTCCGTCGAGCGGGTCGACCCGGCCGTCGGGCTCCAGCGTGTTGTTCCAGTCGCTGATGGAGATGCGCACCGGGCGGGCCTCGGCCCCGTGACGCCGAGCGCCGTCGATCAGGTTGCGCGCGCTGTAGAAGCCCATCGGCTGGGCGTTCAGGAGCGAGGCGCAGAATGCGGCCGGGAAGTAGCACTTCAGGTAGCAGGAGACGTAGACCAGCAGCGCGAAGCTGGCGGCGTGGGACTCGGGGAAGCCGTACTCGCCGAAGCCGATGATCTGGCGAGCGACCTGGTCGGCGTACGCCGGGTCCAGGCCGCGCTCCTCCATGTTCGACTTGAGCTGCTCGACCAGGGGCCCCAGTCCACCTCGCTTGCGCCACGCCCCCATCGCGCGTCGGAGCTCGTCGGCCTCGCCCGCCGAGAACCCGCCCACGGTCATGGCCATCTCCATGACCTGTTCCTGGAAGATGGGGACACCCAGCGTGCGAGCGAGGATGGGCTCGAGGTCGGGGTGTGCATAGCGGACGGGCTCGACCCCGCTGCGTCGGTCCAGGTACGGATGGACCATGCCGCCCTGGATGGGGCCGGGCCGCACGATGCTCACCTCGATGACCAGGTCGTAGAAGTTGCGCGGCTTGAGCCGGGGGAGCATCGACATCTGGGCTCGCGACTCGATCTGGAACGTGCCCATCGTGTCGGCGCGGCAGATCATGTCGTAGACGAAGGCGTCCTCGGAGGGGGTCGTCGCCAGCGTCAGATCGTGGCCGTGGTGCGCTCGGACCAGGTCGAAGCACTTGCGGATGGCCGTCAGGATGCCCAGCGCGAGCACGTCCACCTTCACGAAGTTGACGGCGTCGATGTCGTCCTTGTCCCACTGGATGACGGTCCGGTCCTGCATCGCTGCAGGCTCGATGGGGCAGCGATGTCGAAGCGGCTGTTCGCTGATGACGAAGCCGCCGACGTGGATGGACAGGTGCCGAGGGAAGCCCTGGACGGCGACGGCCAGTTCGAGCGCGTGCTCGATGCGCATGTCCGTGGGGTCGAGCCCGACCTCGGCGACCCGCTCGATCGAGGGCCCGCCCTCGTCCCACCAGTCCATGTTCTTGGCAAGCCGGTCGACCTGGTCCAGCGACAGCCCCATCGCCTTGCCCATGTCGCGGATGGCGGACTTCGGGCGGTAGCTGATGATCTCGTTGACCAGGGCAGCCCGGTGTCGGCCGTACTTGGCGTAGACGTACTGGATGACCTCCTCGCGCCGTTCGTGCTCGAAGTCGACGTCGATGTCCGGGGGCTCGCCGCGCTCCTTGCTGATGAAGCGCTCGAACAGGACCCGCTGGCGGCTGGGGTCGACGGCCGTGATGCCGAGCGCGTAGCAGACGACGCTGTTGGCCGCGCTTCCACGGCCCTGGCAGAGGATGCGTTGTTCACGGGCGAACCGGACGATGTCGTAGACCGTGAGGAAGTACGCGG
Source organism: Pseudomonadota bacterium (assembly GCA_024228935.1). Classification (GTDB taxonomy): domain Bacteria; phylum Myxococcota_A; class UBA796; order UBA796; family CAJQPC01; genus JAAESX01. Next base: position 12,184 of record JAAESX010000112.1, on the reverse strand, counting down.
CGAAGTCCATGTCGTCGATGAGCGCGAGCTCATGGTCGATCTGGGCCCGCTGGTCGTCCGGCGTGCCGTCGGGCCAGCGCCAGGCGCAGCCCTGGCGGACCAGCTCGACAAGCCAGCTCATGGCCGTGTGTCCGTCGGGGACGACCTCGCTCGGGTACTCGTAGTGGAGCGTGTCGAGGCGGAATCGGGCCCGCTCGGCGACCTCGACGGTGCGCCGAAGGAGCTGGGGCTCCCCCGCGAAGAGCCGCGACATCCGGGCCGCCGACTTCAGGTGACGCTCGGCGTTCGGCTGGAGGATGTGTCCCGCCTGGTCGACGGTCGTGCGGTTCCGGATGCTCGAGAGCGCGTCCTGGAGCTGTTTGCGCGAGGGGTCGTGCATCTGGACCCGGTTGGTGGCCAGGGGTGGCCGGTCGAGGCGTCGGGCGAGCGCTCGGGCCTGCTCCTCTCGAGGCCCGTCGTCGGCGCGCAGCAGTCGGGAGACCTCGATGTAGAGGCGGTCGTCGAACGCGTCCGCGAGAGGCGAGGCGTCCCAGCTTCCATCGACGAGGGCGAGGAGCCCGGCGCTGTGCTCGAGCAGCTGGGGGAGCTCCAGCAGGGGGCTGCCCTTCTTCTGGTCGGCGCGTCCGAGGGAGAGGAGCTCGCAGAGACTGCTCCACCCGACCTCGTCCTCGGCGTAGACCAGGACCGGTGCGAGGCCGGTGCGGTCCGGACCCTTGCCCTTGCCGATCATGGGCGAGGTCGGGTCGCGGACGGAGAGCAGGGCGCCGTGGAGGACGTCGACGCCGTGCTGCTTGCCGGTCTTCCAGGCACGCACCATCCCGTAGACCGCGTCCCGGTCGCCGACGCCGATGGCGGAGAGCCCGAGTCCTGCCGCCCGAGCGACGAGCTCCTCGGGCATGGACGCGCCCTCGAGGAACGAGAACGCGGTCTGGCAGTGCAGCTCGGCGTAGTCCATCAGTCCCACCAGCCGTGGAGCCACCACTGGCCGGTCTCCCGGTCGAGGAAGAACCAGGGTCGGCGTCCATCGCTCAAGGAACCGGCGTGGTAGTCGCGGTCGAAGGGGTCTTCCCACCACCCGCCACAGAGCCGCTCGGGTCGCGGAACGTCCAGCGCGTCGACCCGGGACCAGCGGCCCTCGATCTCGATGGCGACCGGCGCCGAGCTCCCCAGCTCGACCCGGACGGGGAGAGGATCCCGAAGGAGGATGCCCGGCCGTGGAGGCCCCTCGGCGCGTTCGGGCTTCCCGGGTCGGACGCGGAACGACGACGTGGCCCAGGAGAGCTCGGGCCGATGTCGTTCTGCCAGCGAGGGCGCGAAGATCGACTCCTCGCCCAGCGTGTCGGCGAGGCGGCCGAGCAGATCGGGCAGGCTCTCCAACGCATCCCGACGGTCGAGGAGGCCTCGCTGGCGCCCCGTGAAGACGACGTCCTCGAGCACCTCGAGCGAGACATCCGTGACGGCACCGGCGAGCCGGACGCCTTCGAGTCGCTTCCGAAAGACCTCCATCAGCTCGCGAGCGCCTCGACGAGGCTGGCCGAGGCGGATGGGCAGGAGGAACATCGGCGCGCAGTCGATGCCGAGCCGGATCTGGAGGTGGACGGCGGCTCGCTCGCGCGCCGAGAGCGCCTGTTGGAGCCGCGCGCTGAGGTCGTTCAGGACCAAGAGGATGGCCTCGAGCTGTTCGACGGCGTCGGGTAGCTGTCGACGAAGGACGAGGTTCGCGCCCGCCTCGTCCGGGGTGAGGGGAGGGAGGGGTGCCGTCCCGCGGGCGATGTGATGGAGCCTCAGCCCTTCGCCCCCGAACCGCCCGGCGACCGACGAGGCGGGCAAGGCCGCGAGCTGTCCGACACGAAGCACGCCGACCGACTGGAGCGAGATCCGCACCTTCTCTTCTGGCTCGAGCGCCGAGAGGGGCAGCTGCGCGAGCGCGTCCGGCACGCCTCCCGGCCCGATGATGTCGTGTCGTCGGGCCGTGGCGGCAAGAGCGCGGGCTGCAGCCGGCTCGTCCGCGATGACGACGTGGCAGGCATGGCCGACCCCTTCGAGGACCCGGATGGCCATCTCCAGCGCGTCCCTCTCCGACCGATCCACCCGCGTGAGCTCGACGACCACGGAGTTCTCGTCCAGCGCCCTCAGCTCGGGGGACAGCCCGTCGAGCACCCGGGCGAGCGCCATGAGGTCGGCCTGCTCCTCGACGGGATCCGTGGCGAGCTCGACGTGCAGCTTCCGCTTCACTCCGTCCTCGTCCGCGAGGACACGCGCCTCGGCGATGGCCATGCCGAGACGGATCCCGAGCCTGTGGGCGGCATCGCTGAGCGCCTGGACGCGAAGCGCGCTCTTCTCCTCGGCCAGGAGCACGACGGGCTCGTCCGCTCGCCAGCCGCACCGCTCGAGGCGGAAGTTCGGCAGGTGGGCGACGAGGAAGCGCCGCGAGCTCTTTGGCGCGGGCCGCTTCGAGGGCGCAGTTCGAGCCGGACGCTCCCCGAACAGGTCGGGGAGCGGCAGGGATTTCTTGTGCCGCATGGTGCCTCGCGGACGTGCTGAAGGTGTGTTCAGTAGTCTATGCGCTTCTGCGGCGAACACGAGCCAGAAACTGTCCGGCCCTTCGGGTCCCTACTTCGGCGTCGGCGTCTTGGGCTTCGGAGCCGGCTTGTCGCTGAACCAGCCGTCGACCTGACCGGTCATCCAGGTCCAGGCCTTGTCGTCGCGGTCTCCGGTCACCGACAGCGTGACCATCGTGACCAGCAGCAGCACAGCCACCACCTGGGCGACCTTGGAGGGCGTCTCACTCACGACGCTTCACTAACCGACACACGCAGGGGCTGGCCCACTCGCCCACCTCGACAGCGCGCGACTCGCAGGTGGACCGCCGAAGCGTCCCGCCCTTCGACGCGGAGGCGGAGTGCCGCTGGGAGCCCTTGTTCAGGCTTCTCGGCCAGCACGACGACCGAGCAGCCGCCTCGCTCAGCAGCTCGAGCCAGCCGAGCTCCAGAGCGTCCCAGGCGCAGGGCCGCGAAGTGGAGGACCAGCTCGAAGCTGCCAGAGCCAGCCAGCTGTTCGCTCGTCCAGCCCGCTTGTTTGCAGGCCGGCTGGACGATCAGGAGGCGGTCGAGCCGGACTCCCGACAGCCCTGGGGGGTGGATGAGCCCCAGGGGGTCGACGATCCCGACGGCCCGGTCGGCCCGCGTGAGGCGTCGCAGCGTCGGCAGGATCAAGGAGAGTCGGCCCGAGCCCATCCGTCCGACGATCTCGGTGAGTCCAGGGGAGGGCCAGCCCCCGATCTCCGCGTCGAGACCCGGCAGATCGCTCTCGATCGTGGTCGCCGAGACCCTGGCAGCTGGCTCGTGGCGCGCGATCAGCGCTCGTAGCTCCTGGAGCTTCTCGGCCTTTTTCGTTGACGCATCCATGAACAGATGTTCAGTGTAGCATGGGAGAATTGTAAGTGTGGGGAAGTCACCAAGGGGCGCTCAGGCGCGTACACTTGTCACTGATTCGGACGGTTGGAGACATCCCGTGACATTCACCTGGCTCATCCTCGCGTGTCTTCCTGAGCTCCCGGTCTCCTCGGAGACGACGGACTGCACGGCGTTCATCGACGCCGACGGGGATGGATTCGGCGGACAGGAGTGGGTCGGTGCCTGCTCGGACCTGCCACTCGATGTGGTCGAGGTCGGCGGGGACTGCGTGGACGACGACGACGCCATCCACCCCGACGCCATCGATGTCTGCGACGGCCTGGACAACAACTGCGACGGCGAGATCGACGAGGCGGGTGACCTCAGCCTCTACGCGGACGAGGACGGAGACGGCTGGGGCGCGGGCGACGCCATGGCCTTCTGCGAAGACCCCGGCGAGGGCTGGAGCGAGCTGGACGGCGACTGCGATGACCTGGATCCAGGCGCCTACCCGGACGCGCCCGTCGACTGCAGCGAGCTCGACCGGAACTGCGACGGCATCCCCGACGACATGGACGCGGACGGCGACGGCTACGCCCAGTGCGAGGAGTGTGACGACACCGACGAGACCATCATGCCGGGCGCCGAGGAGACGTGCGACGGCGTCGACGAAGACTGCGACGGCGTGATCGACAACGAGCCCACCGACGGCATCGCCTGGTACCGCGACGCCGATGGCGACGGGCACGGTGACCCCGAAGACGTCCTGATCTCGTGTGAGATGCCCGAGGGGTACGTCGCCGAGGCCACCGACTGCGACGACGCGCGGGCCGACATCTCGCCGGACGCGGACGAGATCTGTGACGGGCTCGACAACGACTGCAGCGGCGCCGAGGACGACGACGCTCTCGATGCGCTGACCTGGTACGTCGACGGTGACAGCGACGGCTATGGCGTGCCGGATGCGACGACCTACTCCTGTACCCAGCCCTCCGGCTACGCGGCGTCCGCCGACGACTGCGACGACGCGGACGAGGCCTACAACCCGGGCGCGACCGAGGACGACTGCACGGACCCCAACGACTACAACTGCGACGGGGCCACCGGGTACGAGGACGGCGACAGCGACGGCTTCGCGGCCTGCGAGGAGTGCGACGACGCCGACGCGACCATCAACCCCGACGGGACCGAGGTCTGCGACGGCGTCGACAACGACTGCGACGGCGACGTCGACGAGGACGACGCGGCGGACGCCAGCACCTGGTACGCGGACGGCGACGGCGACGGCTACGGGGACGCCGGCTCGACCACCGAGGCCTGCTCGGTCCCCAGCGGGTACACCTCGGACGCGACCGACTGCGACGACGGCGACGGCGCGATCAGCCCCGCGGCGACCGAGACCTGCGAGGACGCGGACAACGACTGCGACGGCACCATCGACGAGGACGACGCCTCGGACGCGAGCACCTGGTACCTCGACGCCGACGCCGACGGCTACGGCGACGCGGCCACCACGACGGCCTCGTGCGAGCTGCCCAGCGGCTACGCGGACAACACCGACGACTGTGACGACTCGGACGCCGACATCAGTCCCGATGGCATCGAGGTCTGCGACAGCGCCGACAACGACTGCGACGGCGTGGTCGACCCGCCGAGCAGCGAGGACGCCGAGACCTGGTACCGGGACCTGGATCTCGACGGCTACGGCGACGCCTCGACCACGACCACGAGCTGCACCCAGCCCAGCGGCTACGCGTCCGACGACACCGACTGCGACGACACGGACACCAACGTGAACCCCGGTGGCACCGAGGTCTGCAACGGCGTCGACGACGACTGTGATGGCGACATCGACAACGACGCCACCGACGCGAACACCTACTACGCGGACACGGACGGCGACGGCTATGGCGACGCCTCGAGCACGACCGCGGACTGCTCGCTCCCGAGCGGCTACGCGACGAACTCGAGCGACTGCGATGACGCCGATGGGGACAGCCACCCCGGCGGCACCGAGGTCTGCGACGACGCGGACAACGACTGCGACGGCTCGGTGGACGAGAGCGCGACCGACGCCAGCAGCTGGTGGGCCGACGCCGACGGCGACGGCCACGGCGACACCACGGACGTGGTCGCGGACTGTGATCAGCCCTCGGGCTACGTCGACAACAAGACCGACTGCGACGACACGGATGCGGACGCCAACCCGGACGAGGACGAGGTCTGCGACACCGTGGACAACGACTGCGACGGCAATACCGACGAGAACGACGCCATCGACGCATCGACCTGGTACGACGACGACGACGGCGACGGCTACGGCGACAGCACCGCGTTCAAGAACGCCTGTGACCAGCCCACGGGCTCGGTCTCCGACGACGCGGACTGCGACGACTCGGACAACTCGGTGTACCCGGGCGCCGACGAGTACTGCGACGGCGTCGACAACGACTGCGACGGAACCACCGACGAGGACGACGCGGTCGACGCGAGCACCTTCTACGCCGACGGCGACGCCGACGGGTATGGCGGGACCTCGTCGACCACCGACGCCTGCTCGCTGCCCAGCGGCTACAGCTCGACGTCCGACGACTGCGACGACACGGATGACGCCATCCACCCCGGCGCGACCGAGGTCTGCGACGACGAGGACAACGACTGCGACGGCAGCGTCGACGAGGGCATGACCGACACCGACGGTGACGGCACGGCGGACTGCGAAGACGACTGTCCGGTCTGGGCCGACCCGGACCTGACCAGCAACGGCGACGGGTCCGAAGGCGACCCCTACATGTCGATCAACGACGCCATCACGCTACGCGGCGAGTACTGCGACGAGATCACGCTGGCCGAGGGCACCTACTACGAGACCGTCGACTTCGGCGGCGACGACCTGTACATCCTCGGCGACCAGGGCGAGTCCAAGACCAAGATCGACGGCAGTACGTCGACCGGCTCGGTCTTCACGTTCACCAGCGGCGAGACCGCGGCGGCCACGCTCGAGGGCGTGAAGATCCAGAACGGCACCGGCACCACCGGCGACGGCACGTCCCTTGGAGCCGGGTACACCATGTCGTCCTCCGACACGCACGGCGGCGGCATCCTCATCATGGGCGCCAGCCCGACGCTCATCGACGTGAACCTGAAGGACAACGACGCCACCGGCTTCGGCGGCGGCATCTTCGCCTACCAGTACGACGGCACCATCGAGGACTCGAAGTTCGACGGGAACACCGCGGACGCCGACAACTACGGCGGCGGCGGCATGTACGCCTACGACTCCGACTTCACGCTGACCGGGACCGAGTTCAAGGAGAACGAGGCCACGGGCTCGAGCGGTGACGGCGGCGGTCTGGCGATGGTCGACAGCGACGCCACCATCACGCACAACAAGTTCAAGGACAACGACGCGCCCAACAGCCTGGGCGACGCGGTCCGTTTCTACGGAGCCGATGGCCTGTTCGCGAACAACATCGTGTACGGGCATGACCAGTACGCGCTCGTGTTCACGAACGGCAGCGACATCGACGTCATCAACAACACGATCGACGACAACTACATCGGCCTGTACTTCGCCACGAACGGCGGCTCGTACAACCAGGGCGACTACATCAACAACCAGGTCACGAACAGCGGGTACGTCGGCTTCTACGCGACGTACTACCACTGCTACTACTTCGGCGACGTGGCCCGGAACAACGTCTACAACTCGGGCTCCGGGTACGACTGGGGCAGCTGGTACTGCGACAACAGCCTGTGGCCCGACCAGGAGTCCGAGGACCCCAAGTACGAGGACCAGAGCGGCCACGACTACCGCCTGAAGAGCGGCTCACCGAGCAAGGACGACGGCGACGACACCGATGGCTACGGCGTCACCGACGACTACGCGGGGACCAGCAGGTCGAGCGGCAGCTACAGCATCGGCGCCTACGAGAAGTAGGGCCTACTCACTCCAGACGTAGATGGCGCCGGCGATGTTGTCGTCCTCGTCGGTCTCCTCGACGTAGTCGTAGCCGTCGATCAGGACCCACGAGTAGCAGTAGTAGCAGTACTCGTCCTCGAACAGGAAGTCGGCGAAGGTGGTCTCGCCGGCGTCGAGTGAGGTCACGGTCGTGTACTGGTCGCCGTCCGTGAAGAGCTCCGGGGCCGAGTCCTGGTCCAGGTAGAGGTCGACGTAGAACTCGCCGACGTCCTCGCCGCCCGTGTTGGTCACGTCGACGGCGAAGTAGATCTCTTCGGAGTCCGCCACGTAGTCGAAGTACGTGATCTCGAGGTTGGGTCCGCTGCCGCCTGAGCTGACGTCGATGCTGCTCGAGAACGTGTTGTTCGACTCGTTCGACTCGTCGACGGTGCCCTCGCTGTCCGCCACGATGAAGACCGTGTGGCTCCCGCTGCTGGCGTCGAACGTGAACGTCATCGGCATGCCGTAGTCGGGCTCCAGGTACTCGACGTACTCGTACTGGTCGCCGTAGTCCCCGACCTCGGGCGTGCCGCTCGGGTCGAGCCAGATGTCGACGAAGAACCCGCTGGCGCCCTTGTCCCCGACGTTTCCGACGAGCACCGAGACCGTGACCGAGTCGGCCGAGGACTCGGCCTCGACCTCGATGACCTTCAGGTCCGCGGACGCGTTGTTCACGACGACGACGGGCACATCGGCGGACACGGTGCCATCCCAGTCCGCGTGGATGTTGGTCGAGCCGACGCCTGCAGCCGTGAGCACACCGCCCGAGGCGATCTGGGCGACCGAGCCGTCGTCGGTGATCCAGCGGACCTGCGAGCTGCTGTCCGCCCGGTTGCCGTCGCTGTAGGCGGCGATGGCCTTGAGCTGGACCTCGTCGCCGGTCGCCAGGTCCAGGGACTTCGGCTCGACCGTCAGGCCGATGAGCTCGGCGTCGGTCACGTTCACGATGACGGGGACCGAGTCCACACCCGAGAGCGAGGCGGTCAGCTCGGTGCCGCCGACCGAGTGGCCGGTGACGAGTCCCTCGCTGTCCAGACCGTCGCTGGCCGTCGCGATGTTGCTGTTCGCAGACTTCCAGGAGACCAGGTGGGTGATGTCCGAGGACGTGCGGTCCTCGTACAGACCCGTCGCCTTGAGCTGCGCCGTCTGTCCGACGGGAACGACCAGCTGTTCGGGCTGGACCAGGATGCCGACCGGCTCGGGCAGGTCTCCGGTGTCGGACCCTCCGCCACGAGTGCAGCCTGCAGAGCAAAGAAGGAGGGCCGCGAGTGCGACCCTCCTGTTCTGCGAAATCGGTAGGATTTCAAGCATTTGTGTCCGTCTTACTTCCGCTCGACGTCGTCGCCGAGGACCTCGACCAACGTACCATAGGGAAGGAAGGGGTTCTCGCTGGAGCCGTTGCCCTCCCAGGTGGGGTTGCTGTACGGGACCCAAGCGAAGTCCGGGTGCTCGTTGTCGTCATCCCACGTTCCGTTGCCGGTCACGAGGCCGTCGGCGTCCGTGGTCAGCGTGTAGTTGTAGGTCTTCGTGAAGCCCTCGGGCTCGTCACCGCTGTCGACGTGCGTCTCGGAGACACCGTCGGTGGCGAACTTGACCGAGGCGGTCACGTCGAAGGTGCGCTGGAAGGCGTCGATGGTGATGAGGGGACGGACGTCCTCCATCGTCGAGGGTCCGATGCCGGAGACCTCTTCGAGCTCGTCGAGCGACTGGAAGGGACCGTTGAACTCGCGGTACTCCACGATGCTCGTGCCCTTGCTCGGGCCGACGCCGGGCAGCGCGTCGAGCTCTTCGACCGAGGCGGTGTTGATGTTCACCAGGCTCTCGGCACCCTCGGGCGTGGTCTCGGTCAGGTCCACGTCCGCGGCGTAGGCCGGGAAGTTCCAGACCGCGTCACCGGCGGTGGTGTCGAAGACGAGAGGGACACGCTGGTCCTTCAGGTAGAAGCTGATGATGTTCGTGAACGCCTTGGGGTACAGGTCGGCGATGTCATCGCCTTCCTTGTAGTATCGACCGCCGTAGAACCGGCTGTTCGTCGAGTAGTGCGACTCGGTCAGCAGGCCCTTCTGGTCCGCCGTGGTCAGCTCGACGTTCTGGCCGCCGATGGTGACGTCCATCGACTCGGTGGGCTCGTTCGTCAGGATGGCCGCAGCGGCCCAGCCGTTGCAGTGTCCCCACCAGCTGCCACCGGCCGGGTTGTAGGAGTTCAGGATCTCCCAGGCCGACAGGAAGAAGGGGTTGTTCCCCGGCATGCTGTCGTCGAAGTACATCTTGAGCGCGAACTTGTCCATGGGGGACAGCTCGTCCAGCTCGTACGACCAGTTGTCGTTGGTGTGCGTCATCTTGCCGTCGGCGACGGTGATGATGCCGCCGTCCAGGTCCTGACGAAGGCCGTTGTAGTAGTCGACCAGGATGGTGACGAGCTCCTTCTGCTTGGCGGAGTACTCCTCACGCTTCGCGTCCTTCTCGGCGCCGTCCTCCATGTCGCGGATGGCGTTGGACAGCTCGTCCATGTCCTTCTTGATGGGGTCGACCTCGTCCTTGATGCGGTCCGAGTACGTGTCGCGGTTGTCGTAGCCGAAGACCAGGGCGCCCTCGCTGAGCTTCCACCAGGAGCCGGCCCAGGGGGTGAACTCGTCGTAGACCTGCGAGTCCCAGCCGCCGTCGGTGACCATCTCGGTGTCGAGCACCAGGGCCGCGTCCATGTCGATCGCGGTGGCCAGGGCCGCCCGGTAGTCGAAGTCCTCGGGGGCCTCGGGGAGCATGTAGGGGCGAGCGGCACGCTTGGTGCTGACCTCGTCCTCGGTCAGGAGCGTGGCCTCCATCGAGTCGGAGACGACCCAGGTGGGCCAGGGCTCACCGTCCTCGTAGCGAGCGGCGACCAGGCCACCGCCGAGCTCGTCGTCGAAGAACGTGTCGACGATGCCCTTGTCGACCTCGACGCTGTCGAGCAGGCTGCCGTTCTCGAGCGTGGTCGAGCTGGTCTCCCACGTGGCCGAGTAGGGAGCCAGGTAGGTCGGGACCTCGGTGAGCATGGACTGCGACAGGGCGTTCCAGCTGCGGCCGAGCTCGTTGGTGCTGTAGGCGCTCTCGACGCGGTTGCCGTCGGCGTCGTACTCGAAGGAGACGATGCCGGCGAGGCGGTCACGGTCCTCGCGGAAGACCAGGTAGACGACCGGGTCACGGTCGAGCATGCCGTCGTCGTCGTTCAGGGTGTCGTCGAGGTAGGCGCGGACGACCGAGAGGCTCGTCGTCTCGCCGGTCGCGGTGACGCTGAAGTCGTAGAGCTCGTCGTTCTGCTTGGGCTTCAGGTTCGTCTCGACGACCTGGAAGGTCCAGACGACCTCGTCCGACCACGCCTCGGTGTCGAACTTGTCGGGCTCGCCACCGTCGAGGTCCGCCAGGGCGCTCTCTTCAGTCTTGTTGGCGGCCTGCTTGTAGAAGGTGCCGACGTGGAAGGTCTCGCCCGACTTCCAGTCGAGGGAGACGTGGTCGCGGTTGCCCGCGTTGCAGCCGGTCAGGGTGCCGAGGCTGAGGAGGGAAACGAGCAGCATGATGAGCTCCGTTGAATCCGTTTGGGAAGGGGACCAGGCGTGTGCCCTGGTGACGGCCGGTAAGTACGATCCACCCGACTGAGTGGCCATTCAGAGCCGGCGCAAGCTGCGTGCCAACTTTGGATATGCAAGGATTCCGAGGTGTTGACAGTTTCTGGATTGAGGCGCGGGGTCGACGGCCGGGTGCTGTCCTGGCCCGATCGTCTGGAGCTGGCCGAAGGGCAGGTCCTGGGGATCGATGGGCCGAGCGGCAGCGGCAAGACGCTCCTGCTGCGCGCCATCGCGGCGCTCGATCCCTCGGAGTGCAGGCGACAGCTGGGAGATCGGGCCTTCCAGGACATGACGCCCCAGGAGTGGCGACGCCGAGTGCTGTGGGTCCCGCAGGCTCCGCCCACCTTTCGGGGGACGGGACGCGAGCTGCACGAGCGCATCGCGGCCATCCGTTCCCTCGGCGAGCCGCCCGACCTCGGGGTCGCAGCCTGGGACCGACCCTGGGCCGACGCGAGCGGGGGAGAGCGCCAGAGGATGGTCCTGGCCTTGGCGTTGGCTGCGGAGCCGGACGTGCTTCTGCTCGACGAGCCGACCGCCGCCTTGGATCCCGACCGGGTTGCGCAGGTCGAGGAGCTGCTGGCGGGACGCACCGCGGTCTGGGTCAGCCACGACAGCGCGCAGCTCGAGCGGGTCGCCGACCACCGGCTGCACCTGACGTGAGCTCCGCCGTCGACATCTCCCTCTGGAGCCTGGCCGGCGCGGCCTCGCTGGTCCTCTTCAACGGGCTCCTGAGCGTCTGGCTGCGCCTCGGGCTCGGCAAGCAGCTCCTCGTCGCGTCGGTCCGCTCGGTCGTCCAGCTGATGATCCTGGGGACCATCCTCGTCCCGGTCTTCTCGATCGCCCACCCCGGGCTGGTGCTCGGCATCGGCGGCGTGATGGTCGTCCTGGCGGGCCGGGCCAGCATCCTGCGCACGAAGAAGCGCTTCGGGGGTGACCTGCTGGTGGGCGTGGTGAGCATGGTGATGGCGGCGGTGCCGACCACGCTCTTCGCAACGACGCTGCTGCTCGACATCGAGCCGTTCTGGAAGCCGCAGTACGCCATCCCCTTGCTGGGCATGATCCTGGGCAACACGCTCACGGGGGTCTCGCTGGGAATCGACCGGGTCCTGACCGGCGTCACCGACCGGCGCTCGGAGCTCGAGCTCATGCTCGCGTTCGGCGCCCGACCCTGGGAGGCGTCGAGGCCGCTGGCAGCGGAGGCGCTGCGCACGGGCATGGTGCCCATC
>JAAESX010000111.1 GCA_024228935.1 Pseudomonadota bacterium | reverse complement strand
GGGGAGAACGTCCTGACGCTCGAGGCCCTCGACCTGCGTGGCGAGAGCGTGGGGAGCGACACGGTCGTCGTCACGCGCAACTGAGGGGCGGAAGGCACCCCCGCCGTGATTCGAACACGGGACCGTCGGCTTAGAAGGCCGGTGCTCTATCCAACTGAGCTACGGGGGCGTGGCCCCCACCTAACCACTGGTGCGCCGGCGGCGACGGCCCAGCGCGACGACGCCGAGCAGCGCCAGCAGTGGACTGGCTGAGAGCGGCACGCCGCAGGTCGAGGGCTCCTCGTCGTCCGTCTCCGGGGGGGGGGCCGGGTCGGACCCGTCGCAGTCCTGGTCGATGCCGTCCCCGGGGACCTCGTCGGCGCCCGGGAACACGTCGTCGTCCCCGTCGTCGCAGTCGTCCATCGGCGCGGTCGAGTCCAGCTCGTACAGGTCGTTGCAGTCCAGGTTTCCGGACGGCACGGTCCAGCCGGTGCCATGGCCGTCCGCGTCGCCGTCCTGGAAGCAGAGCTCGCCCCCGTCGCAGTCCGAGTCCAGCTGGTCAGCCACGCCCTCTTCGGCGCCGGGGTGCACGGAGTCGTCGTTGTCGTCGCAGTCCTCGTCCCAGCTCGCCTCGCTCGCTTCGCCGGCGTCCTCGCAGTCCAGGTCCTCGGACGCGACCTGGCCCAGCGTGTGGCCGTCTCCGTCGGCGTCGGCGAAGCAGAGCTCCTGGTCGTCGCAGTCCCCGAACGTGGCGTCGGCGGGTACCTCGTCTCCGTCGTGACAGTCCTCGTCGATGGACTCGATCTTCTCCGAGCCGACGAAGCCGTCGGCGTCACGGTCGGCCCAGCACAGCTCGATGCCATCGCAGTCCGAGTCGACCTCGTCGGCCACGGCTTCCGTCGCCCCGGGGTGCACCGAGGCGTCGCCGTCATCGCAGTCGCCGCCGGGCACATCGGCGTCGGCCTCGCCGCTGCCCTGGCAGTCGAGATCGCTCGAGGAGACCCGGACGCTGATCGAGTACCCGTCTCCGCCGGCGTCCGTGAAGCAGAGCTCCAGCTCGTCGCAGTCCTGGTCGACGCCGTCACCGGGGACCTCGGTGGCGGTGGGGTTCCGGGTGGGGTCCGCGTCGTCGCAGTCCCCGTCGGGTGCGTCCTCGTCGACCTCGCCGGCCGCGTCGCAGGCCAGGTCCTCGGGGACGACCGAGCTGCCGTCCGTGTAGCCGTCGCCGTCCAGGTCCGCGTAGCACAGCTCCAGGCCGTCGCAGTATCACCGGGCTGTTCGGTCGCGGTGGGGTGGACGTTGCGGTCCAGGTCGTCGCAGTCTCCGTCGGGCTGGGAGGCGCGGGCTTCGTCGCTGTCGCCACAGTCGGTGTCGCCGCTCGCCTCGACCTCGTCGCTCCGGTAGCCGTCCTCGTCGGCGTCCTGGTAGCAGAGCTCCTTGGCGTCGCAGTCCTGGTCGACCTCGTCGCCGACGAGCTCGGTCGCGCTGAGGTGGATGGTTGCGTCGGCGTCGTCGCAGTCGCCGGTCGTCTCGAGGTAGTCGTCCGGGGTGCCACAGTGGTGGATCCAGTCCGCGATGGATCCCCAGCCGTCCCCGTCCTGATCCGCGTACCAGGTCTCGGCGTCGCCCACGCTCGGGTCGTCGTCGTCGCAGTCGTCGTCGGTGCAGCTGCCGTCGCCGTCCTCGTCCGGACAGGGGCTCACGACGTAGAGCGAGCCAGCGCTCGGGGCGAGGTCGTCGTCGTCGGAGGCCCCGACGAGCAGGTTGGCCTGGCCGTCCCCGTCCCCGTCGATGTCCGCTGCCGCCACGCTCGCGCCGAACGCGTCCTCGTCGTCGCCATCGGACGCGGCGATCTGCTGCATCAGGTCGATGCCGTCCGCGCTGCCCATGCCCAGGAACGCCTGACCGGGACCATCGGTCCCAGGGGCGCCGACGAGCAGGTCGGCGAACCCGTCGCCGTCGAGGTCCCCGATCGCCGCGACCGACGCGCCGAAGCGGCTGCCAGCGGCGAGCGTTCCCGGGTCCAGCTCCTCGGTGGTGATGCCGCCAGAGGCCGAGCCATAGAGGATCCAGGCGCCGCCCTGGGTCTCCTCGGTTCCGGTCAGGACCGGAGCGCCCGCGACCAGGTCGTCGAAGCCGTCGACGTCGACGTCGCCGAGGCCGGCTACGGCGGAGCTGGCGCCGTCCGAGGCCTTCAGGCCCACCTCGTCCGGCCGGCCGGTCGCGCTCTCGTAGACGTAGACCTTTCCCTTGGCGGTCACGCCAGGAGCTCCGATGATCCAGTCCGCGCGGCCGTCCCCGTTGGTGTCGCCGGCTGCCGCGACCGCCGCCCCGTAGTCGTCGCTCCCGCTCGCGTCCGCGGCCAGGAGCTTGTGCGCCAGCTTCGTGACACCAGTGGCCGCGCTCCCGAAGTAGACGTAGGCCCCACCCGAGTTCACGCCTCGGTCGTCCTGGTCCGGGGTCCCGACGATGACGTCGTCGTAGCCGTCCCCGTCGACGTCGCCGGCCGACTCCAGCCCCGGCACGATGATGCGCTCGATGGCGGCGTAGAACAGTTCCCGGGCGTCCTTGCCGTTGCACAGCGCCAGGTCCGCGCCCTCGGCCGGCCAGCTCGCTTCGATGGGGAGGTGGGCCAGCTCGTGCGTCTCCAGGTGCTCGAAGGCGACCCGCAGATACGCGCCCAGTCGCTCCTTCAGCGCCGGGTCGTCGGGCAGCACCTCGCCTAGCAGCCGCCAGCCGAAGTTGCTGTGTCCGCACTCGTCCGCGTAGATCTCGGTGAGCAGCTCCTTGAGCTCGCCCTCGGGCATCTCGAGCCGCTCGGCGCCGATGAGGGCGACGGCTACGGTCTCCGACAAGCAGCTGATGGACAGCAGGTTGCGCAGCGCCGCCTCGAGCGGCTCGACGTCGGCCGGGTAGAGCGGGGGCTCGGCGATCTCGGTCCGCGCCTGGCCGCCCAGGGCCTCGACGACCGCGCCGCACATCGCCCCGTGTCGGCGCTCTTCGGAGGCGAACTCGCGGCAACGCTCGACCTCGACCGCCGCGACGCCTGCGGCCTCGAGCTGATCGGCCAGATGGTCGAACACCCGCCCGCTGGCGTGCTCGTTGACCATGCGCCCTATCCACGTGCGGATGGCCGCCGCGCGGAGGTGGGGGCGGTCGACGACCACGGGCCTGTGCGGACGGGCCTCGGCTCGGAGGTCCAGGATCGTCATGCGACCGCGGCCATGGCCGGCGGGCAGGGCGGACCCCAGGGCGTGCAGGCCATGGAGCCTTGCCACTCGAGGAGCTCGCAGCAGTCGTCGCGCTCGGTCCAGGTCTCCATGCCCTCGAGGTCGCGGGTGTCGTAGTCCTCGGTGATCGTCTGGCAGCACTCCTCGGTGGCGTCCGAGGGTGCTGGAGAGGCCTCGGCGAACACCTCGGTGACGTGCTCGGTGCACTCCTCGAGCGAGTCGATGGCGGTGTCCGCCGGGCTGTCCGTCGCCGCCCCGCTGTCCGCCGCCGTGTCGGGCGGGGTCTTCGTCGGGACACAGCCGACCAGGGCCGCACAGCAGGCGACGCGGGCCGTGGCCATCAGAGCTTCCTGAAAGATGTCGGCTCGCATGGAATCCTCTTGGTAGTGAGAACACCCTGCGCCTGCCCCTGGCCCTGCCCCTGCCCCTGCCCCTGCCCCTGCCCCTGCCCCTGCCCCTGCCATGGGCGGGTGAGAAACGGCTTGTCGCGAACACCATTGAACGGAGATGCCGAATGATTGTGGCGATTGCTATGGCCTGGGCGCACATCGGCCCCACCGAGCGTATCGAGTCGGCCACGGCCGAGATCGCCCAGGAGCCGACGGTCGAGGCGCTTCGGGACCGCGCCGAGGCGTATGCGGCGCTCGGTGACGTCGAGGCCGCGCTCGACGACCTGGATGCGGCGGCCTTGCTCGGTGCAGACGTGCGGCTCGACCGCGCGCGGCTGTCCGGAGATGTGGCCCTGCTCGATGGCCTGGACGGCTTCGATGCGCTGGTGCTTCGGGGCGAGCTGAGCGCAGGCTCTGCGGCGCTCCAGGCCTACGACGCCGCGCTCGCCATCACCGTCACCGTCGACGTGGCGATGGCCCGCGGCCAGGTCGCGCTCCAGCTGGACCCGGCGGATGCGGCCCGAGGCTACGAGCGCGCGCTCGACGCCGTCGGTCCCTCGTTCGTCCTCCAGAGCGCCGCCGTCGAGGCCTGGGATCAGGCGGGGGAGCTCGACAGGGCGCTCGAGCACCTGGACGCGCTGCTCGCATCCTCGGCCTCGCCCGACCTCCTGCTTCGACGCCACGAGCTGACGGGGGACGACGACGACGCGGTCGCCGCGCTCGCCCTGGCTCGGGAGCGGTATGAGACCAACCCGAACGATCTGCGCTCCGACGAGCTGCAGCGCGCGCTCGCCGCCCAGCCACGGGGCTGCGGGGCGACTATGGTGGGGCCTTGGTTCCTGGGGTTGTTCCTGCTCGGGAGACGTCGATGCTCTTGCTGACCCTTCCCGCCCTCGGGGCGGAGCTCCAGCGCAAGCCCTACCTGCAGGGGACGACGCCCACGTCCTCGATCGTCGTGTGGCGGACCGAGGAGATGAGCTTCGGCGAGGTGCGCTACGGCACCGACCCCGAGCAGCTGATTCACGTGGCGACCGACGGGAAGCTGACGACTCACCACGAGGTCACGCTCCCCGACCTGGAGCCTGGCGTGCGCACCTGGTACGCGGTCTTCGACGGCAAGGGCGAGCAGCTCGCCGGCGGAGAGAACTTCTTCGTCGAGACGGTCCCCAGCGACCAGGAGCAGCTTCGGATCTGGGTCGTGGGGGACTCGGGCACGGGACTGCCGTTCCAGACCGAGACGCGCGACGCGATGCTGGACGTGACCGACGCCGACCGGCCGGACATCTTCCTGCACATGGGCGACATGGCCTATGGCAGTGGAACCACCCAGGAATTCGACGACCACTTCTACAGCATCTACTCGAGCATCCTGCGGAACACGACGGTCTGGCCGACCATCGGGAACCACGAGGGTCAGACCAGCGACTCGCGCGGGCAGCGCGGCCCGTACTACGACGGCTACGTGCTGCCGTCGGGCGGGGAGGCGGGGGGCGTCGCGAGCGGGACCGAGGCCTACTACGCGTTCGACGTCGGCCTGGTGCACTTCGTCGTCCTGGACAGTCACGGCAGTGACCGGCGCGAAGAGAGCGCCATGATCCGCTGGCTGAAGGAGGACCTGGCGGCCAACGACAGGCCTTGGCTGATCTCGTTCTGGCACCACCCGCCCTACACCGACGGCTCGCACAACTCGGACACCGAGCGCACGCACATGGAGATGCGGGAGACCGTCGTCCCGCTGCTCGAGGCGGCCGGCGTGGACCTGGTGCTCGGCGGCCACTCCCACATCTACGAGCGCAGCTACCTGCTCAGCGGGTCGTACGAGACCCCCTCGACTGCGCAGGGCATCCTTGATCGTGGCGATGGACGGCCGGGCTCGGACGGCCCCTACGAGAAGTTCGACGACGAGGGCGCGCTCTACGTCGTCGCCGGACATGGCGGCACCGGGAACAGCGGTCGGGCGAACCACCCGGTCATGGCCTTCGAGGACCTGATGAACGGGTCGGTGATCCTGGACATCACCCCGGAACGGCTCACGATTCGGAACATCCGGATGAACCGCACGCTGTCGGACGAGGTGGTCCTTCTCAAGAATGAGACCGTCGTCCTGGTCGAGCCGGACGGAGACCAGAACGTGCTCGCCGGCCGCTCGCGACCCATCCGCTGGTGGAGTCCCGGGGATGCGCCTGTGGACATCGAGTGGACCTGTGACGGGGAGACCTGGGAGACGCTCGCCGAGGGCGTCACCGGGGGGCGCCTGGGGTGGACGGTGCCCGAGGTGCGCACCACCGAGGCCCGGGTCCGCGTGGTCGGCGCCGACTCGTCGGACACCAGCGACGGGCGCTTCCGTGTCCGCAAGATGGGCTCGCTGACCTTCCCCTATGGCAGCCACTGGCGGGTCTGGGACGAGGTCGACTGGCCGGGCCCGACGTGGATGGAGGAGGACTTCGACGACGGCGACTGGCCCGTCGGTCGGGCCGAGATCGGCGTCGGAGACGGCGACGAGAGTCACCAACTGCACGCTCGGGACGAGGACCGCACCAGCGTCTACTTCCGCCGCAAGGTCGACATCTCCGGCAGGGTGACGGCCGCCTGGATCACCGCCATCTACGACGACGGCATCGCGATGTTCGTGAACGGCCACCTGGTGGACACGACGAACCTGATCGACCTGAAGCACGAGTCGTGGGCCGAGGACGAGGACTGGGACAACTCCGCGGAAGACGTCATCGTGGATCCCAGGCTGTTCCACCAGGGCGAGAACACCATCGCCGTCGTCGTGAAGAATCACGAGGGCAGCGCGGACACGTCCTTCGACCTGGAGCTGCACGTGGACCTGGAAGACCCGGACATGATGCTCGTCGAGTGCGGGTACGAGGCGCCCAAGCCGCCGGACGACGAGGGCTGCAACTCGGTCACCGGAGGACGGCGGAGCCCGGTCTGGTTGCTGCCTCTGCTCTTGCTCGCGGGAGTCCGACGATGGCGGTGAACCTGAACGATCTCAGGGAGCTCGCGTACCAGAACCTGTCGTCGTCGGCCCTGGACTACTACCGCTCCGGGAGCCGCGACGAGCGGACGCTCGCCCGGAACGAACAGGCCTGGTCCGAGATCGAGCTGTGGCCCCGGGTCATGGTCGACGTCTCGAAGCGCACCCTGGAGACGACCGTCCTGGGACAACGCATCGACGCCCCCATCCTGGTGGCACCGACGGCGTTCCACGGGCTGGCGCACGCCGACGCCGAGCTGGGGACGGCTCGAGCGGCACGCGGCACCGTGATGTGCCTGTCGACGCTGTCCAACACGGCGGTGGAGCGTGTCGTCGCCACCGTGGGCGGTCCGGTCTGGTTCCAGCTGTACGTGTACAAGGACCGAGGGGCGGCCCGAGCCCTGGTCGAACGAGCCGAGGCCGCGGGGTGTTCGGCGCTCGTGCTCACCGTCGACGCTCCCGTCCTGGGCGTACGGGAGAGGGACGTCCGCAACCGCTTCACGTTGCCGAAGCACCTGTCGATGCCCAACGCGCTCCCTGACGCGGACACGCTGCCCGAGGTCGACGACTCGGGCCTGGGAACGTGGTTCGCCCAGCTGCTCGACGAGTCGCTTTCCTGGAACGATCTCAACTGGTTGGCCAGCATTACGAGCTTGCCCATCGTGGTGAAGGGCGTCGTCCGTCACGACGACGCCCGGCGGGCCCAGGATCATGGGGCTCGCGCCATCGTGGTGAGCAACCACGGCGGCCGGCAGCTCGATGGCAGCGTGCCGACGGCGGTGGCGCTGCCCCATGTCGTCGACGCCACCGATCTCGAGGTCTACGTCGACGGCGGGATTCGCCGTGGCCACGATGTGCTTCGGGCGCTCGCGCTGGGGGCCCGTGCGGTCCTGGTCGGACGACCGGTCCTGTGGGGACTTGCGGCCAATGGTGCCGCCGGAGCCCGGCGCGCGCTGGACATCCTTCGGGGTGAGCTCGACGAGGCGATGGCGCTCTCGGGCTGCGCGTCGGTCGAGGACGTCGGGGACTGGCTCATCCGCCCCTGAACGACCTCACTCGATGCTGTCGATCCAGGCCGCCTCGACCTCACCCGTCGTCATGCCGAGCTCGTCCTCGAACGCCTGGTTGAGGTCGTCCGCGACGTAGAGCGCCTTGACGGTGTCCATGCCCCAGGTCCGGTCGACCCACAGCACGAAGTGGCCGGCCGTCGGGTACGTCACGGCGTCGTCATGGGACCAGAAGTCGTCGATGAGGTCGCGCAGCGACAGCAGGCTGCCGTCCTCCTTCCAGCCCTCGACCCAGGTGTCCAGTGGGTCGCTCCACCAGACCTCGCCGACCCGTACCGCCAGCCCCTCGCCCATCAGGGTCGTGTTGGTGGCGCCGATGCGATGCCACGCCAGCACGTGGACATCCTCGTGGGCGCCGCCGGCGTGCACCTCTGGCCCGTAGACGGTGTGGGCCTCCATCGCGAGGTCGTTCGCGTGGGCGTTCCCGCTGCTGCCTGTGATCTCGCCCTTGTCGGAGTTGGTGGCGTAGTACCAGCTGTCGATCGGGCGTTCGAGGGGCTCGATCTCCAGCATGTCCAGGGCGAGCTGGCGCTGCGTCTCGTGCTAGTCCGCGTAGCCCGCCGGGTCCTGCGCGACGTCCGAGTCACTCGGGAGGTGGTGGACGTTGTGTGCGCCGGTCGTCTCGTCCAGCGTCGCGAGCCAGGCCTCTCAGTCGGCGCGGCTGTCCTTGTCGCGCCCGGAGTCGACGGTCCAGGGCCCGGCGTCGACGCAGAAGTTGCCCTTCTGCCAGGCGACGCCGCGTCCGTGCACGGTCTGGTAGTTCTTCTGCCCGGTCGGGACGGTGAACGTCGCGTAGGCGCCGTGGAAGCTGTTGCCGACGTGGAGCAGCAGCATCTTGCCTTCGGCGTGCGGACTGGGATGGATGAACGCGATGCCGTCGCCGGGGTTCGCGTAGCGGTAGCCGCCGAACGTGAACCGCTCCGCCTCGAAGTTCGCCGGCAGCGCGTCGGCCAGGTCGGCCAGCACGGAGTTGTCGGCGACGCTCCCCACGATGAACAGGTTGCCTTCCAGCTGCTCGTCCGTCACCGCGTCCGGATGGACCAACTCCAGGTCGTTGAAATAGCGGCTGTACCAGCCGTGGACCATCGGCCCGAGGTCCTCGTCTGCGACGACGAGTGTGGCGTTCCGTGCCTCGGCGTAGAACGCGTCGAAGCCACCCTCCTGTGAGGAGTCGCAGTCGCTCACGACGCCCCAGTCGAGTGGGACCTCGTCGACGAGAGGGTCGCTGTCGATCGAGGTCGAGCTGTCGCCCGACGGGGTGGCGGTGCAGGCGATGAGCAGGAACATCCTGCGATTCTACGCGCCGGCGAGCCAGTCGAGAAGAACCCACTGCCACCCCGGGCAGTCCACGTCGCGGGCGAACCTCGCGCCGACCGCGAGCTTCTTCTTCTTGATGCGCTTGTCCTTCTGCGCGATGTGCACGTTCGGGTCGCCGCCCTTCTCGACGACGGTCCACTGCCGCTCGGGCAGGGGAGCGTGCACGTACCTGAGCTCGCCCTTGCCGCCGCGCGCGAAGAAGGCCCCGGTGATCAGCGCGTAGGTCAGCTCGGTTGGACTTCCAAGCTCCGAGTTCCACTGCGGTTCCAGGTCTTTGGCGAATCTGGCTGGGGAGAGGTCCAGCACCGACTCGTCGTGGGGAGGCACCCAGATGCGCAGCTCGTTGGGGGACCGCTGACGCCAGCCGGCCGCGTGGCGCCAGGCCGGCGAGGGGATGAGCAGGCGCTGTTCGCCCAGGTCGACCTCGACGTATGCGGCTTCGGGACGGATGGGGTAGACCGCTCGGGTCTCCGTGAGCTCCAATCGACTCGCCACAGCGGCTTGTGCTGCGGCGCGAACGCCCGCCAGTCGCTCGCCGAAGTGGTCGGCAACGAAGGAAGAAACCTGACCAGTTTCGGTAGGTTCCGTCGGGATAGACGCCCATCTTTCCGCAGGACGATCGATGGAGATGGGGTTCGAGCGGCCGCGCTCGTTGAAGGTCGCCGTGACCAGCTCGACGCCGGCCCGGGACACCCGCAGCGTGCGCGCGGCGGCGTCGAGCTCGTAGAGCCAGTCGTCGTCGGTCGGCTTCGTCTTTGCGCCGCGCTCGCCCAGCCGGGACCAGGCTCGGGTGCTCCCTCCGGCCAGGTCGGACGCTAGTGCGGCCAGGTCGCCCCGATACCGGATGACCTTCGAGAAGATCGCCTCGCCGAAGTCCCAGGGCTCCGGGGCCTCGGTCTCGGCTTGCCAGGTCGCTCCGTCGATGCTCAGAATTGCGCGCATCTTACTTGAAACACTCGAGGTTCTTGGATTTGCTCACCTTGCGTCTGGCCAGGGGGAACAGGCCGTCGGGGTCGACCAGGACCTCGACGTCGTCCGTGCGACCGGGCACTTCGAACTGGCCCTTGGCGTCGACGACGGTCACCAGGGCGCTCACCGTCCGGCCGCCGTCCTCGTCGATCAGCGTGATGGGGATGTCCACGCGTCCGAACGGGACGCTCGACGTGATGCAGCCCCGCGTCATGCCGTCCGCGGTGTTGGTCTCGACGGTGATCTCGGGCACGCGACCACCGTGGACCCAGAAGTCGAAGAAGTCGTCCAGGTTCCGACCGGAGGCCGTAGCGAAGGTCTCCTGGATCATGGCGGTCGTCACGTACCCGCCCTTGTTCTCCTCCATGAAGGCGTCCAGCGCCGGGTAGTACAGGTCCTCGCCGACCATGTACCGCAGGCTGTTGCCCATGATGTAGGTGCCGTACCAGTGGCGGGGGGTGGCCCACCGCGTGGTGTCGGTGCTGGTGTCGGTCAGGCTCCACGTCAGCCAGCTCGTCTGGACGCTCAGGTCCTCGGCGAACTGCTCCTCGACCGCGCCGCGGACGCTCTCCATCCACTCGAAGTAGGCCTGGGTGCCCTCGACGCCGCGGATGTAGAAGCTGGCGTAGACCTCGGGCATGACGTCGGGGATCCAGGCCTCGCGGGGCCCGCCTGCGAGCACCATGCCGTCCCAGTACCGGCGGCCGACCTCGCGGGCGAGCAGGGTGTGTCCGCTGTACGGGTCGAGCTTGTGGGCGTACTCGGCGGTGACGCTGCCGATGGAGCCGACGCCGATCTGGTTGAGCTCGAGCAGCGAGTCGCCGGGCTCGCTGCCGCGGCGTCCGACCAGGTCCGCGCCCTGGTAGATCTCGAACTCGTTCTCGGAGAGCTTGGGCATCAGCTGGTCGTAGAAGCTCAAGACGGTGCGCAGCTGCGGGCCGAACTCGTCCAGTGCGTAGCTCTCGACGGGGTGCAGGTGCACCAGGATCGCGGGCCACCCCACGATCGACGGCTCCTCGAAGGTGATCCACTTGCCGAGCGCGATGCCGGGCCGGAGCTGGTCCTTGCCGCGCGACATGATGGTGATGCGGTCGGTCTCCTGGTTGTAGAAGGTCCGCTGGGTCGCGCCACTGACGGCCATCTCGAAGCCGGTCAGCGAGGGGATGGTCACCGTTGTCGTGTGGTCCCAGCGCGTGCCCGCCTCGATGGGGTGCAGCTGGGGCAGCAGGTTGCGGAAGTTCGTCGTCGGGCCACCCGAGGTGACGTACCCCGTCGAGGTGGACTCGTTGACGGTCTGCTGGCCTTGGATGAAGTTCCACTCGCCGTGCCAGTCGAGCTCGATGGTGAGCTCGTCGCCGGCGTTCAGCGGCTCGGGCAGGAGGATCAGGTAGTCGGCCCGCATCCACGACCGGTCTGGGGACATCGCCGCCAGGTCGGACGTGTCGTTCGGGAACTCGATGCCGCCGATCGCGGGGGCGTCGGTCGTCCCGCCTGTGCTCGCGCCGGCCGAGCCTCCGGGGCCGGCGACGGCGGGGGGCCCGTCTCCAGCGTCGACCTCTTCGCCGTCCACCGCGGCGACGCTGTCCAGGTTGCCGCGGCTCGACGCCCGCATGAGCTCGACGCCCAGGGGGGCCCAGGGCAGCGCCTCGCCGTCCTTGAGGGCGAGCTTGTCGATCGTGAAGGTCCGGCCCTTGGCTTCGAAGCGGGGCAGGGACACCGTGAGCTGCCGCACGCCATCGCGGGTCGCGCGCACGGTGAACTCGGAGTCCACCTCGAACTCGACGTACTTGCGCAGGCGGATCGGCTCGGCGTTGACGTCGACCTTGGCCTTGACGGCCTCGAAGTCGCCCTTGCGCAGGCCGTCGACCCCGGGGGCGATCTGGACCTCCTCCGGGAACCCGATTCCTGTGAAGCGACGCCGGTGGTAGTTGCCGTCGCTGTCCTCACCGTGCGAGAAGACGGTGCTCTGCTCGCCCGTCCCCATCACGCCAGTGGGGTCGTCCAGGCAGGAGAGCCAGCGATCCTCGGGGCCGCTGCTCTTGGTCCCGACACCGGGTCGAGCCACGGAGAAGTGGTCGTCCGTGATGAAGTCCGCGAACGCCAGGCGGCGGTCCTGGGGCAGCCCTCCCCAGGCGCGCTGGAGCATCTCATCGGAGATGCGAGGCCGCAGGTCGAGGCCTCCGGTCAGCATCATCAGGACGCGGCTCGGAACGGTCGCGCCGGCGGCGATCATGCGCACGGTCCGGTCGCGGCGGTCCTCGACGATGATGGTCATGTCGGCGGTCGCGGCAAGATCCACGCCCTCGACCCGCTCGACGTCAGCGGGCAGCAGGACCTGCAGGACCTCGTCGCGGGTGGAGATGATGACGCCGCGGCCGATCTTGGCGGTGTACGGCACCTCCTGGTGCGCGATCGGCGCCAGCTTCTCGACGTCCTGGCGGCCGGTCAGCGCCATGTGGTTGGCGAAGTTCCAGGCGTCCGAGCGCTCGGTGAACGGGAACTCGATGGTCCCCTCGCCCTGGAAGATGAACCCGGCGGTCCACTCGTTCTCGCCCTTGCCGGCCTTGATGGGCAGGGCGCTTCCGTCCTTCAGGTGGACCGTGCAGGCGCCCACCTGGACGGTGCGCTCCTTCACGGTGACCGGGGTCGCCTCGGGTCGCAGGTCGCCGCCCGTCGAGACCCGGTTGCGCAGGTCTTCGGTGGACGGAAAGGTCGCTGCGACGAGCATCGACAGGAGGATCAAGGGACGCGTCATGCAGGCTCTCTAACGGGACCGTTGAGTGCCCTGGAAGGGGGGCGCTGTTCAGGCCCTGTCAGGCCTGCGGCATCCGCCGCGCGATCCGACGTCGATACTCGACCAACGCCGTCTGCAGACCCTCGGCACCCCATCGCTCTTCCAGTGAGTCCAGCACCTGTACGACGGGGCGGCCCGCTTCCTTTCCGAAGCTCTGCTCCATCGTCTGTTTGCAGGTCAGAAGGATGGCCAGCACGCCCGGCCGATCGCCCTTGGCCTCGCAGGTCTCGCTGATCAGGAGACAGGCCATCACGTAGACCACGGGCTGGTGGGTCTCGAGCGCGAGCGCGCGGGCGGTCTCCCCGGCCAGCGCCGCGTCGTCCGCGTTCCCCTGCCGCATCAGCTCGGCGCCGCGCTGCAGCTCGGCCTGGCCGGACAGGTCGAACGAGCCCTGTTCCTTGGCCTCGGCGGCCAGGTCCTCGAGGGACTCCATCGTGCCCGGGTGGGATGCGAACGCCTGCTGCGCGCGCTTGTCCATGCGACCGCGCAGGATGCGCCCGGGATCCGCCGACTTGCGCGAGGCGGCCAGCGCCCGCTCGAAGACCTTCAGCGCCTGGTTGGGCCGGCCCCGGGCCTGCCACATGGCCGCGATGTTTCTGAGCGCGTCCGCCAGCCCTGCCTGGTCGCCCGCTTCGCGGCACATGTCGGCGATCAGCTGGTGCTGGGCCATCGCGCCTTCCAGGTCACCCCGCCCGCCCAGGACCGCGGCGACACTCTCGAGCGCCTTCATCTCGGTCTCGCGGTCGCCCGCCACCCGGCCCATCGCTGCCGCTTGCCGGTACAGCGCCTCGGCGTCCTCCTGTCGGTCCGGCATGCGGGCCAGGATCCCGCCCCGGACGTACGTGCTGCGCGCCCTCGAGCCCACGTCGTCGGCCTGGAGCCAGCAGTCGCAGGCCTCGGCCAGGTCGCGGTCGGCGTCCCCCCAGATCTCGAGCACGGCCGAGACGCTGGCCCGACGCGTCAAGGCGTCGGCCAGCAGGGCAGGGTCTTCGGTCTGACGTGCCTCGGCGACGCGGGAGTCGAGCTCGCTCCGCGCCTCCTGGAGCTCCTCGGGTGTCATTTCGCGGCGGCCTGGTCCTTCTCGACGAGCTTGACGATGCCGTCGAGCTCGCCCATGCCGGCGACCCGCTGGGTCTCGTGCACGTTGGACCAGCTCGAGGCCTGCTCGACGTTCATGTCGTGCACGGCCTCGAGGCGTTCCTGCTCGGTGGCGATGTTGGTCAGGCGGGTGTCGAGGTCTGTGCTGGCGCCGGCCATCTCGTCCTGGGCCGTCCCGGTCTCGTCCTTCTTCGCGGCGATCTCGCCCTTGGCCGTGTCGAGCGCGGCGTCGGACTCCGAGACCTGGGCCTTGCCCTCGTCCGTGGCTGCGACCATCGCCTCCTGGCCCTCGGTCACCTGGGCGACGGTCTCCGAGCCGGTCTCGGTGGCCTTGCCTCCACCCTTCACACCCTCGTCGAGCTTCTTGGCGCCGCCCGAGCCTTCGCCCGAGTTCCCCATCAGCTTGCTCGGGATCATGTTCATCAGCGACATGAACTTGGTGATGATCCCGCCGACCAGGCCCTGGGACTCGTCGGACTTCTCGCCGGACTTGTCGAACGTGCCTTCGGCGTTGGTCGCCTCGGTCTTCAGCTCGTCCTGCTTGCCCTTCTTCTCGTCCAGGCCTTCCTGGGTCTTGGCGGCCGCGCCCTTGTTCGCGTCTGCCACGGCGTCGATGCCGACCAGCGCCTGCTGCTCGATGTCGGCGTCCGCCTGCACGCTGGTGAGCGCAGCCTTCTGCTCCTGGAGCTCGAGCTCCTCTTCTTCCAGGTCCTTCCAGGCCTCGGTGGCGCCGTCGACCTTTCCGGGGATCTCGGTGGGGACAGCGGGGAGCGTGGTCTTGAGCGTCTCGAGGATGACGTCGAGCTGGCCCTGGTAGCCGGCGTCACCGCGACCGGCTTTGCCGATGGCGTCGAACTCCTCGCTCCCGTCCATCATCCCGGAGGTCTGCTCCCAGGCGCCGAGCGGGCCGCCGCTGGGGTCCTGGCCCTCGGCCTCGGTCTCCTCCTGCTGCTCCATGTTGTTCTTCAACACGTCGCCGGTCAGGAGGCGCGCGTTCGCGCGCTTCACGCCGTATGCGCCCGAGGGACCCTGACCCTGGATGGCCTGCCAGATGCCGACCTCGTCGTGGCCCTTCTCCCAGGCGTCGTTGCCCTCCTTGGTCCGGCCGTCCTCCACGGCGTCGAACGTCTTGAGGTGCTGCCGTTCCTTGGTGATCTGGCCCCGGCCGATGTTGACGTCGGTCTGCGCGTTGTTCCGGAGGTTGCCCGCCAGGTTGTTCATCCGGTTGGCGCTGTCGAACTCGGTCTGGGCATCGTCGACGGGCTTCCGCGCAGTGGCGAGCTCGGCGACTCCGTCGTCGTAGTACTTCTTGGCCTCGGCGGTGTCCCGGCGAGCCTGGGACAGCGACGCCTGGGTCGCGGCGACGTCGGCGTCGGCCTGCTCGAGCATCTTCTTGTACTGGGGCGACGGGTGCGCGTCGTTGTGAGCCTCGATGGTTCTTCGCACGTCGCGTTGATGCGTCAGCGTCGCGTCGAGAGCCGCCTCGTCTTGCTTCACGAGCTTGTGGAGCTGTTGCCGCTGGGCGACCTCGTCGGTCCTCGCCTTGATGTCGGTTCCGCTCTGGTCCTGCGCGGTTGCGAGCTGTTCCTTGGCGCGGGAGAGACGGGCCTGGGTCTCCTGCTGCTTGTCCTGGATCCGCTTGCGGCGCTGGCGTGCCCGGTTCACACGCTCGTTGGCCGAGGCCAGGTCGGCGCGCGCCTTGGTCACGTCCTCGGCCCGGCTGGTGAAGTCACCTTCGCCCTGCTTCTTGAGCTTGTCGGTGACGCGGTCGCGGTGCCGGACGTTCGCGAAGACGTTGGCTCCGGCGCCCTGCATGTCGGCGATCTGCTGCATCGTCGACCGGTTGCCCTTGCTGTTGGTCGAGCCGCCCTTGGAGTACTTGCCCGTGCCGCGGTAGGCCGAGTTGATGTCGCCCTGCTTGCCGATGTTCGTCTTGGCGCCGTCGATCGTCGCCTTCATGCCGCTGCCGGCGTAGCCGCTGTCGCCGAAGTTTCCGGTGGCGATCGAAGCGACCTGCATGACCCGCTCCATGCGGGTCTCGGGCTTGGCGGTCGGTGCGGGAACGACCGGCTCGGCGTCGTTCTTCTTGGCGTTCCGACGCTCCTGCATCTTCTTGGCGCCGCGGCCCTTCAGCGAGCCCGCCGCGCGCACGGTGAAGCCGGCGGTGAAGGCCGAGGTCTGTTCGCGCAGCGACTCGCCCTGGGCGAGCATCTCGCGTGGATCGGCGTCGCTGTATTTGATCTGGAGCGCTCTCAGTCCCACGACCCCGGCTTGGAGGAGGGTGGTGACGATCGCCACGACCCCCGCGATCGAGCCGAGCGTGGTCGCCCAGGACGCTGCCAGCGCGACGAACGGGAGGATCGCCGGGCAGAACAGGCCGGCCAGGAAGCCGAGCGAGGCCGCGATCCAGCAGATGTTCGACAGCATGCCGATCACGCCGTTCAGGCCGTTGATGATGTTCAGGACCCCCTCGATCATCGAGATGGGGTCGCCGGACATGATCTGTTCGACGCCGATGACGGCCTTGCCGATCGTCGACTGCGAGAGCGACTGCAGGTAGCCGGCGGGGTCGTACGCGATGCGCGCCATCTCGAGGAAGCCCGAGACGACCGGCACGCGGGACAGCGCGGTGTTGACGACCAGATCGATCGCCGCGGCCTTGGCTCCGCTCAGGAAGCCCGCCATCGCGCCGCCGGCCAGGGCGTCCATGACCAGCGCGTTGCGGTCGATGCTCAGCGACATGCCGCTGGCTTCGCCGTTCTTGAAGTAGTCGGACCACGCGACCTCGTCGTCCCACTTGGACAGCGAGCTCGACTTCGCGGACTGGAAGCTCACGGGAGCACCGGCCGGGCCTCCGCCGCCGCCGCCCGGACCGCCGGGGGCCGCAGCCACCGCGTCGCCGGACCCGCCGCCGCCTTCGCCCTTGGCGTCGCCGTCGCCTTCGTCCTCGCCGCCCTTCTCCTTGTCGGCGTCTTCGCCTTCGCCTTCCTTCTTGGCTTCGCCGCCGTCCTCGGTCTTGGCGTCGGCCTTGTCCTCGACCTGGTCGAGCTCCTCGTCGTGTTCCTCGTCCCAGACGGGGGGCCCCTTGTCCGCGCCCTCGTCTGGCGCCTTGTCCGAGGTCAGCTCGTCCTTGGCGTTGGGGTCCAGGGCGGTCTGCGCGGAGCTGTTGCTCCCGTCGACGACGCCGCTGGTGGGTTCCTGACCTGCCTGTAGCTGCTCCTGGGCCTGGGCGTTGCTGCCCGTGGTGGCCTGTCCTTGTCCCTGCTTCTGCTGGGGACCGGTGGACTGAGGAGAGGCTGCCTGCGTGCCTACATCCTTGGAGCGCTTGTCTTGCTTCTTACCGCCGGACATGCGCACTTCTCCCATGAGGGTCGAAAGGTCCGGTGAACATACCCCGTAGACTGGCCGTATGACAGCTCAGATGGACCTCGATCGCCTCGAACCCCTCGTCCAGGACGTCCAGGTCCACGGGCGCCGCGCCGTGGTGATCTTCGAGTGCCCTGAGAGCGGTGTTCGCGTGCGGTCGGACACCGAGCTCAACAACGCGATGAGCAGCACGGTCCGTCACTCCGTGCTCCACGGCGTCCGGTTCGTACTGGTCGGGATCCTTCGCGGGATGTTCGGCCGGAGCTTCCTGGCCCGCTTCCTGGCCGGGGCCGTCGACGGGCTCTTCCACGCCCCGGCCGTGCACGAGCAGCTCGAGCTCGCTGGTCACCGGGACGAGGCGATCACGGGGGCGTTCGAGCGGGTCCGGGACCGATTCGTCTGGGATGGAACGCGATGGCTCGCCCGAGAGGGCGCCGCCCGCACGATGGACCGGCTCGAGGTGCGCCTCAAGACGGCCCCGATCGAGTCGGCTCGGGACCGGAGGCTGTTCGCTCGCATGCTGGTCGAGGCGTCCGCCGCCGACGGGCGACAGGACGCGGCCGAGACGAGCTGGCTGGTCGAGAACTTCCCGCACGAGGTGGGCACCGTCGAGCAGGTCGAGCAGCGTCCGCCGCTGGACAAGATCGACTTCCGAGGGGTCGACCACGACGTCGGCTCCACGCTTCTGACGCTCTGCTGGGTGGTCGCCTGGCTCGACGACGACCTCCACCCGCGCGAGGTCTCGCTGCTTGAGCGGTGGGGGGACGCGCTGGGGCTCCGGCTCTCGGACCAGCGGGACTGCGAGGCGGACGCGCGCCAGTGGCTCGCCGCTCGGGCCGAGGAGCAGGCCTGGCTGCGCCCTGACGAACCCGATGTACAGGCCTTCCGGGAGCGTGTGAGATGACCGCGCTCTTCCTCGTCTCCCTGGCCTCGGCTGGCGAGCCGGTGACGCTCTCGATCGAGTTCACCGAGCTGCGAAGCGACGACGGGCAGGTGGTGGTCCATCTGTACTGCGACGACGCTGGCTACCCGAAGGACCCGTCGAAGGCGTGCGAGACGGCGGTCGCCGACGTCGACGGCAAGAAGGCCACGGTCGTGTTCGAACAGCTCGCCAGGGGCGTCTACGCGGTGTCGGCGGTCCACGATGAGAACGTCGACGGCAAGCTGGAGACCTTCCTCGGGATCCCCCAGGAAGGGGTCGGCATGGTCGGGGGGAGCAAGGGCATCCCCTCGTTCGAGGACGCCTCCATCCGCGTCGACGGCGACGCCCAGCTGACCGGCTCGATGGTGTACCTGCTCTGACGGCGTCAAGGGTGTGCAAGGGGCCAGCGGACCGGCGGATGGTCGTTTAGGCTGCTACATCCCTGATTCTTGGAGATTTTGGATCCATGCGCCTTCTCGCCCCCATCGGCCTGTCCTTTGTTCTCACCGCCTGCATCGGAGGCGGCGGCAATGACGGGCCGGATCTGACCGTCGACAACGATGGCGACGGCCTGACCCTGGGCGAGGAGAACGACCTCGGCACGAGCGATGACTCCGCCGACACGGATGCGGACGGAATCGATGATGGTGACGAGGCCGAGCATGGCACCGACCCGACGCTCGACGACACCGACGGCGAGGGCTTCCTCGACGGCGAGGAGATCGAAGCGGGCACCGACCCGGTCAACCCCTTCAGCTGGCCCCACGGCACCGGCGCCTGGCCGAATCTGGAAGGCACGGTCGACTTCGACGACTCGGCCATCGGCTGGGGCGAGACGG
Source organism: Pseudomonadota bacterium (assembly GCA_024228935.1). Taxonomy (GTDB): domain Bacteria; phylum Myxococcota_A; class UBA796; order UBA796; family CAJQPC01; genus JAAESX01. The sequence goes on along the minus strand of JAAESX010000111.1, from coordinate 49,232 downwards.
TCCCGAACTTCACGCTCGAGGACCAGTACGGCGGCGAGGTCGAGCTCTACGCCTTCAGCGGCATGGTCGTCCTGATCGACATGTCCGCGGGCTGGTGCGGTCCCTGCCGCAGCGAGGCCAAGGACGCCCAGGAGCTGTGGCTCGAGCACGCTGACGACGGCTTCATCGTCATCCACGCGATGATCGACGACGACAACGGCGACGCGCCTGACACCGAGTGGCTCGCCGGCTGGGCCGACCAGTACGACATCGAGTTCCCCGTCGGGAACGGCCACCAGAAGTCGGACTTCTACAAGAAGGTCTACAAGCCGCTCGGCGACGAGGGGATCTACGAGGGCTACATCCCCTACATGATCCTCCTCGACCAGGACATGAAGCTGCACGAGCAGTACATCGGTGCTGGGAACGCCAGCACGATCAGCAACGAAGTCGCGAGCCTCCTCGGCAAGTGAGGCTCGGCAGCGTGAGCCCGCTCTGACGTAGAGTCGGCCCATGCTCGAGCACGTCCAGGAGTGGCTGTCGCTGCTCTTCCGTTGGTTCCACGTCGTCATGGGTGCGGCGTGGATCGGCACCAGCTTCTACTTCAACTGGTTGAACAACGCGGTCCGTGAGCCGGAGACGCCCGAAGAGGGGGTCGGCGGCGAGGTGTGGTCCATCCACGGTGGCCACTACTACAAGGTCCTGAAGTACATCAACGCGCCGCCGCAGCTGCCGGCGATGCTCCACTGGTTCAAGTGGGAGAGCTACCTCACGTGGATCTCGGGCGCCGCGTTGCTGGCGGTCGTCTACTACATGGGAGCCGAGTCGTTCCTGCTGGACGCGGACTCGCCGTTCGGTCCGGGGGCCACGGTCGGCATCGGTATCGGGGCGCTGGTCGGCGGCTGGATCGTCTACGACCTGCTCTGCAAGAGCCCGCTGTCGAAGAACCGCCCGGCCTTCGCCGTCGTCGGCTTCACGCTGATGGTGGCCGTGGCGTTCGGCCTGAACGAGGTGATGGCGCCCCGCGCGGCGTACATCCACGTCGGGGCCATGCTCGGCACGATGATGGCGTGGAACGTCTTCTTCGTCATCATCCCGGGCCAGCGCATCTCGGTCGACTTCATGGAGAAGGGCGAGGTGCCCGACCCCAAGTACGGCCTGCGGGCGGCGCTGAGGTCGCTGCACAACAACTACATCACGCTGCCCGTGTTGTTCATCATGGTGAGCAGCCACTACCCGAGCACCTACGGACACGAGCTGAACTGGGCCATCCTCGCCGGCATCGCGCTGGCCGGGATGGGCGTCCGTCACTGGTTCAACCTGACCGACCGTGGCGAGAAGAACGTCTGGATCCTGCCGGTCGCGACCGCGCTCATCCTGGGCCTGTTCTACGCGACCAAGGCGCCCGAGCGGACGCCGGATGCCGCCGCGTCGACCCAGGTGTCCGATCTGGCCGCGCTCTCGATCGTGAACGAGCGCTGCACCCCGTGCCACTCGGCGAACCCGACGAACCCCGCGTTCCCGGCTGCGCCCAACGGCCTGATGTTCGACACGCCCGAGCAGGTCCAGGCCCGTCGCGTCGACATCGTCGCCCAGTCCGTGGACAGCGAGATCATGCCGCTCGGCAACCTGACGGGGATGACGCCGGAGGAGCGTGCGCTTCTCGGAGCGTGGCTGGCCGACTGAGTGCTCCGGCTCGGTCCGTTCGAGCTCCTGAGGCCCATCGCCCGAGGCGGCATGGGCGTCGTCTGGCGTGCCCTGCACCGTCGGCAGGGGCTGACGGTCGCGATCAAGGTCCTTCGGCCCGAGGCGCGCAGTCGGACGCTGCTCGATGGGCTGCGGAACGAGGTCCGCGCGGTCGCCTCGCTCGAGCACCCCCACATCGTCTGGCTCTACGACCAGGGCGAGGTGGGGTCGGCGGCGGCGGCCGAGAGCGACGGCATGCTCCAGGCCGGAACGCCGTGGCTGGCGATGGAGTACTGCGCCGGCGGCACGCTCATCGACAACGTCCCCAACACCTGGCGCGGGCTGCGCGAGCTCTTGATCCGGCTCCTCGACGCGCTCGCCCACGCGCACGCTCGGGGCGTCATCCACCGCGACCTGAAGCCGGCCAACATCCTGTTCGGCGGACGTCGGCCCGGGGTGAAGCTCACCGACTTCGGCATGGCGTACCTGCAGGACCGCCACCTGGCCGGGAGGGCCCGGGCACCGTTCGGGGGCGGCACGGCGGCCTGGTCCTCGCCCGAGCAGATCGAGCGCCGCTGGGTGGATCAAGGCCCCTGGACCGATCTTTACAGCCTGGGCGTCCTCGCCTGGTGGATGGCGACCGGTGAGCGGCCGTACGAGGGCAAGCCCGAGCTGATGGCGAAGGGGCACCTCGAGGGCGACCTGCCCGTGTTCCGTGCCCGGTTCCGGGCGCCCGAAGAGCTCGAGACATGGCTTCGGCGCTTGCTCGAGAAGACCCCGGAGCGTCGCTACCGGTTCGCTGCGGACGCCGCACGGGCCTTGCTCGAGTTGCCCGGCGAGGGGGGCGCGACCACCGTCATGGTCGAGCTCGACGAGAACACCACGCAGACGTTCCTGCCGCTCCTGGCGGGGGGCGCGGAGCAGTCCGTCTCACCGGTGCCGCGGGACTGGCGGGCCGGCACTGTGCCGCTCTCCCGGCCCGAGCTGGTGGGCGCCGGGCTCGGACTGCACGGGCTGCGGGAGGCCCCCCTGGTCGCGCGAGAGACCGAGCGAGGTGCTCTCTGGGAGGCCTTGATCGACGCCACGGTGCAGCGCCGGCCTCGGGTCGTCGTCCTGCGTGGACCGGCGGGCTCGGGGAAGACGCGGCTGGCGCACTGGGTGCTGCATCGGGTCCACGAGCTGGGCATCGCCGAGCCCTTGCAGGCTTCGCACGCGCCGCAGCGGGACGGCTCGCGCGAGGGCCTGTCCGAGCTCATCGGACGTCACGCCCACTGCGCGGACCGGCGGCGGGGTGAGGTGCTCGGGCGGCTGACGCGCGTCCTGTCGCGGATGGGACAGGACGACCTGGACGAGGTCCTGGCGCTGACCGAGCTCGTCCAGCCGGCATCGCCGCGTGAGCTCCGCGAGGGCGCGCTGGCGGTTCGGTTGGACCGGGACGGACGCCAGAGCGTGGCGAGGCGCTACCTGGAACGTCTCACTCGGACCCGCCCGGTCGTGGTGGTCCTGGACGACGCGCAGTGGGGACTCGACAGCCTGTTGTTCGTCGAGGACCTGCTCGACCGTCGCGTCCCGGTCCTGGCCGTGGTCACCGTCCAGAACGAGGCGCTTCCCAGCCGGCCGGCCGAGCAACACACGCTGGATCGGCTGCTCCTGCGGAAGGAGGTCGCGGCGCTGGAGCTGGCGCCTCTGGATCGGGACGCCGGGGCCGAGCTGCTGCGGGGCCTCGGGCTGGCTCCCGACGTCGCCGCCGGGCTGTCGGATCGGAGTGGCGGCAACCCGCTGTTCGCCGTCCAGCTCGTCGGGGACTGGATCGAGCGCGGGCTGTTGCAGCCGGGCGTCGAGGGCCTCGAGCTGCCCATTGGCGCGGACGTCGAGCTCCCCGACGGCGTGCGCGCGGTCTGGTCGGCGCGGGTGAAGCGGCTGCTGGGGGGCCATCCGGAGTGGCGCGACGCGCTCGAGGTGGCGTCGCTTCTGGGCATCGACATGGCGCGAGACGCGTGGGTGCGGGCTTGTGGCGAGGCGTCCGTGTCCGTGCCCGACGACATGTGGCCGCGCCTGGCGGGGCTGGGGCTGGGTCGTGTCGAGCGGGACCGGCGGCGGTTCGGCCACGCGATGCTGCGCGAGGCCATCGTCGCGGACTGCGTGGACGCCGGGCGGGCGCAGGGTCTCCACGCTGCCTGCGCGCGGGCCCTGGCGGACTCCGACGAGCCAGCTCGGCTCGGTCGTCACCTGGCTCGCTCAGGGGTCCCGGACGAGGCCGCCCCGGCGCTGCTCGAGGGCGCCGCGAGGCGTGTGCTCGAGGGCCGGTACCACGCCGCGGATCGCCTCCTCGACGAGCGGAACGAGGCGCTCCTCCAGGCGCGCCAGGACGACCCCCGTCGCGTCGAGGGCTGGCTCCTGAGGGCGCGGATCTGCAGTCTGCGGGCGGATCTCGCGGCGATGGCGCGGTGGAACGAGAGGGCGCGAGCCGCGGTCGAGCAGGGGACCGCGCTCCACGCCCGGGTGCTGCTACGGGAGGCCTGGCGCTTCCGGTCCCTGGGGCAGCTCGATCGTGGACAGGACCGGGTCGAGGAGGCGTTCCGCGTGGCGGTGGCCATCGGGGACCACCCGCTGACGTGTCGGTGTCTCTACGAGCGGGGAGCGACCGCCCGCCGGCAAGGGGACCTGGACCGGGCCGCCGCGCTCCTGCAGCAGGCCTTGATGGACCCGGGCGAGGAGGACGAGTGGGTCGCTCGCGCCTGGCTGAACCTGGGCATGGTGGCGATCCAACAGCGGGACGAGCTGGCCGCGCGTCGGGCGCTCGACCGGGTCGAGTCGCTGGCCGCTCGCGAGCCGTTCCTCATCGCCTCGGCGGCGCTGGCGCGAGGCGACCTGCTGCGCGATCGGAGCAAGCCGGACGCAGCCGAGGTCGAGTACCGGCGTGCCTGGCGACTGTTCGAGCGCATCGGCCACCACTCGGCGACGCTGGCTCGCCTGAACGTCGGACTCCTGGCTGTGGCCCGCGAGGACATCGACGAGGGGCGGATCCACCTGCGTGCCTGTCTCAAGGACGCCCGGACCCGTCTGCCGAGTCTGGGGGCGCACCTGGGGCTGCTCGTCTGCTCGGCCGACCTGAACCACGACGGGCCCTGGGACCTGCACGTCACGGCGCTGCAGAACTGTCCGCTGGCCGAAGCGGACTTCGCGCGGTTCCTCGAGCTGGCGGGGACGCGCGCCGCGGACGCGGGCTTCCCGGGGCGGGCGCTGCAGGCGTGGGGCCTCGCCGCCGACCAGCTCACGCGGCTGGGACGGCACCAGGATGCCGCCCGCGTGACCTCGCTCGGGGTGCGTTAAGCGGGCCCAGTCTGGAGAGTCGCTCGTGATCGTCGGAATCCCCAAGACCTGGCTGCGCATCACCCTGATGGTGCGCGGCTCGACTCTGCCCCACACCTGGCGACGCATCCTCTTCACGACCGGCCTGGCGATGGTCGTGACCGCGCTCTGGCACAACGAGGTCGTCCACCTCGACCAGTACTCGCTGTCGACGACGCCCTTCGCCATCATGGGCGTCGCGATGTCCATCTTCCTGGGCTTTCGGAACAACACGTCGTACGACCGGTTCTGGGAGGGGAGGAAGCTGTGGGGCCGCATCGTCAACGTCAGCCGCAGCTTCACGCGGCAGGTGATGACGCTGATCCAGAGCCCCGAGGCCGGAGGCGCCCGCACCCTGCACGAGGAGCTCGTCCGCCGGCAGATGGCGTACGTACACGCGCTGCGCCTGCACCTGCGCGACCAGGAGTGGAAGGACTGGCAGGAGCTGGGGCAGTTCATCGCCGCTGACGAGCTCGCAGCCCTGAAGACCGAGACGAACCGGCCGAACGCGCTGGTCCACCGGACCGGAGAGCTGGTGGCCGAGGCCTACCGGAAGGGCTGGGTCCACGCGCAGCACCTGCCGGTGATCGAGGGCTCGCTGACCGAGATGATCGGCGTCCAGGGGGGCTGCGAGCGCATCAAGGCGACGCCGGTCCCGTTCGCGTACCAGGTGCTCACCCACCGCATCGTGGCGATCTACTGCATCACGCTGCCCTTCGGCCTGCTCGATGTCGTCGGCTCGATGACCCCCGCGGTCGTCGCGCTCGTCGCGTTCGCGTTCTACGGACTCGACGCCATCGGCGACGAGATCGAGGAGCCCTTCGGCTACGACCCGAACGACCTGCCGCTGCACCAACTCAGTCGAATGATCGAGATCAACCTGCGTCAGAGGCTGGGAGAGACGGAGCTGCCCCCCATGCACAAGCCCCATGACGGCATGCTGGATTGATCGCGCTCGCGCTCGCGCTGGCTCTGGGGGCCGCCCTGGCCGCCCCGCCCACGAAGATCCAGCCGGATCGCGACTGGGATGTGCTGACCCCCGGTGACGGCCGGACGATGCTGGCCGAGGCCGGTGAGAAGCTCGGGACCTGGGAGCTCGAGCTGGCGGGACTCCCCGTCGATGGTGCGCGCCTGACCGCCATCTCCCAGAGCCAGGACCCGGAGATCCTGCGGGCTCTTCGCGAGGACACGGGCCGACCGTTCGACCTGACCGACCTGCTGCTCTTCGTCGACGACGTGCTCGCGCAGGGCGAGCCCGGCCAGGAGGTCGTGGTTCCGAGCGGCCGACTCCGCTCGGCCGGCATCCTCATCCACCCCGACGAGATCTGGAAGGGGACCACTCGGCGGTACGGCACCAAGGCCGTCAGCATCGACCGGCCTGAGCCTCCGGCGACGTACGAGCCCGCCGTCGATGGTGACGTCCTGGGGCCCGAGTGGAGTGCGCGGTACCCGAACCCCGAGGACCGACCGACCCAGCTGCGCCTGCTCGCCGAGGAGCGCCCGAACAGCGACTTCAGCGACCGCATCGGGCAGCTCGTCAGCGAGCTGGACGCCCAGGGCGCCGAGGTCTACATCACCTCGACCATCCGATCGCGGCACCGCGGGTACCTGATGTGGGGCGCCTTCATCCTGTCGCGCGCCACGACCGAGGCCCAGGTCGAGCAGAAGCTCGCGCTGCTGGCCACGCGGGACCAGGAGTGGGGGCTGGCCACGCCGATCACCTGGCGGCACCCCGACGGCTGGGAGGCGACGATCGAGAGCGCTCGGCGCATGGCGGACGCGTACGACGTCGTCTACGCGACCGAGAAGGGCGCGAGGTCGAGCAACCACTACGACGGGACGGCGGCGGATCTGGTCGTGCTCGCCATGCCGCGCGAGGTCACGCTCACCGCGCCGGACGGCTCGAGCCACACCTTCGATCTCTCCGACCCGAGCGAGACGCGGGACCTGTCGATCAGCAAGGACATGGTCGAGTGGGTCGAGCGCCACTACGGCTTCGTCAAGCTGAAGTCGGACTATCCCCACTGGGACGACGCGACTCGATGAGCGCGGCCGCGAAGCGCGGCTGGGTGCGCCGCGCGACCTGAAGCTCGTCGAGTCTCTCGGCGAGCGGGATGAGGTCGATCTCGAGGCCGTCTTGAGTGAACTCCGGGTCCTCGTTGACCCGGTCTGCCAGCGCGGCGTCGTAGGCCTCGAGCGCATCGGTCAGGTCCTGCTGCAGCTCGTCGAGCGCCTGGTCGGCGTCCGCGGCGAGCCGCTTCATCCGGACCTCGGCGAGCCGCTGGCCGAGCCAGCGCCTGGTCGGCGCGACGATCACGGTGCGCCCGGCCATGCGACAGACGTAGTCACGGGTGAGGAACTCACGGGTCAGGTGCGCCAGCTCCTCGCGGTCGCTGAGCAGCAGCCGCTCGGTGTCCGACAGCTCGGTCTGTCGGTTGAGCTCGAGCACGCCCGCCACGGCCAGGCCCGTCAGGGCGAACGGGACCAGGAAGATCGGCGTCCCGCACATGGCGACGAGCAGGTTCGAGCCGGCCATCACGGCGAAGAAGAACACGCCCAGTGCAGCCCAGATCCCCTTCGGGACGGTCCCGGTGTTCCAGGCGATCCGGTGCGCGAGCTGGGTGCGCAGGCTCTCCATCGGAGGCAGGCGTCCGAAGAGCTCCTGGATGGCGCGGAGGGTCTGGGTCGGCGGGGACTCGTCGGCGCCGACCGGCCCGAGGTTGATGAGCATTCCGTTGGCCAGCAGCAGCTCGCGCCAGTGCTTGCTGTGGCCTTCCCGCGGGAGGTTGTCGATGACCGTCGGGTCGATGTCCAGGCGCTCGCGGCTCACGAGCCAAGCCTACCGGGTCTCGCGCTGTAGGATCGGGCATGCCCACCGAGGCGCTCCAGGTCCTGCTGTCGATGGAGCCAGATCGCCTCGAGGCGCTCTGGGCCGAGTTCGGTGATGACGATCCGGATCGGTTCATCGCCTGGCTCCATGATGAGGGGCACATCGACCACCCCACGTTCATCTCGGCGGAGAGCCGCGGCGGGGTCCGCGTCGCGTCGCTCGACACCATCGGGCTCCTGCCCGAGGACAGCATCTCGCAGCTCGACGAGCACCTGCAGGCGCTCGAGGGGTACACCACGCTCGGCCCCCTCGGTCGGGGCGGTGTGGGCGAGGTGCTGGTCGTCCGAGAACGCGACCTTGGCCGCCGGGTCGCGCTGAAGCGACTCCTCCCGCACGTGGTGGGCGACCGGGAGGTGCTGGCCCGTTTCTATCGGGAAGCGCAGATCATGGCGCAGCTCGAGCACCCGGGCATCCCGCCGGTGTACTGCCTCGAGCAGCAGGGCGGCGAGCTCGCCTACACGATGAAGCTGGTCCGGGGGGAGACCCTTCGCGACCTGCTGCGCGACGCGCGGAACCACCTGACGGACGAAGGGCGCCTGCCGGACGAGCTGTCGCTCCAGGCCAGGATCCGTCTGTTCCTCCGCGCCTGCGAGGCGGTCGACTACGCCCACGACGCCGGGTTCATGCACCGCGATCTGAAGCCGTCGAACATCATGCGTGGTCGGTTCGGTGAGGTCTACGTCATGGACTGGGGCGTCGCCCGCCGCGTCGATGGTGCGGACGAGGAGGAGGTCGATGACCTCGTCTCCGAGGTCAAGAATCTCGGCGGTGACGTGACCCAGCTCGGCGCGGCCATCGGGACGCCCGCCTACATGGCCCCCGAGCAGGCGGACGGGATCGACGTGGGACCGGCGGCGGACCAGTACGCGCTGGGTCTCATCCTCCAGGAGCTGGTGACCCTGCGTCGGGCTCGACCGGGGGTCGGCGCGACCGAGCTGCTCGAGGGGGCTCGGTTGGCCGAGAGGGCGCCGGTGGTGGCGGCCGAGGGCATCCCGCGCCTGCATCGGGAGCTCGTCGCGATCGTCGATCGTGCCTGCGCCGCCGAGCCCCGGGACCGGTACGGAAGCGTTCGGGAGCTGGCGGCGGACGTGCAGGCCTACATCGACGGTCAGGAGGTCCAGGCGGACCCCGACGGGGTGATCCGCTGGTTCGAGCGCCGACTCATCGCCCATCGGCATGCCACGCTCCTGCTCCTGGTGGCGCTCGCCATGCTGTTCTTCGCGTGGGTCAGCGTGAGCCTGTACCGCCAGCAGCGCGAGCGCGTGCAGGCCCAGCGGGTCGAGGACGCGATGGGCTACGCGGTCTCGGTCGCGGACCGACAGCACTACGACGTCCAGGAGGGCCTGCTCGACTTGCAGGCCCACGTGGCGTCCCTGGGCTCGTCGAGCGAGATGGCCATTCGCCTGGGCCGTCCGGACGCCCTGGACGGTCCGCTCGAGGTCGCCGCCGACGTGCCCCGTGTGACGCGCGTCACGGTCGCGCTGGCCGGGGGTGAGCAGATCACCCTCCCTCGCCAGCAGAGCGAGTCGGATCCCCGTGAGGAGGTCTGGTATCGCCAGGTCATCGGGCAGCGCCGGCCGGTCTGGGGTGACCCGGTCCACACGGACGGGGGGTGGGTCCTCCCGTGCAGCGTCGCGCTGGCGGGCGAGGACGGCATGATCGGCGTCGCGGCGGTCGAGGTCGACGCGGACGCGCTGGCGCGGGAACTCCTGGACCCGTCGGGTCTCCCGGGGGTGCGCGCAGCGATGCTGTTGAGCGAGCAGGGCCGCGTGCTCGCCACCACCGCCGAGTGGGTCGAGGTGGGCGAGCTGCCCGAGGACGAGCGCCTGACGAGCTGGGCGCTGAGCGGCCGGTCGGGGAAGCTGGAGCGCGACATGGCTGGCGGGACGGAGCTCACCCTCGTCTACCGCATCGAGGGGCTGTCCTGGACCTACGTGGTGGTCGGAGACCGCGACGCCATGCTCGGCCACTGAGCCGTCAGGGGAGCGAGAGCCACCAGGCATCGGAGCCACCCGGGGCGCCGATCAGCAGGTCGAGCCGACCGTCGCCGTCGATGTCGCCGGGAGCCGCCAGGGCGCTGCCCAGCTCGTCGCCGGGCGTCTCGGCCAGGAGCTCTGCCCCGTCCGGGCTCCTCGTCCCCTCGAACGGCCCGTACAGGACGTGCACAGCGCCGCCGTCCTCGCCTCCTCCGCTGTGGCCTGGGGCACCGACGACCAGCTCGGGGTGTCCGTCCTCGTCCAGGTCGCCGAGCACGGCGATCGCCGCACCGGTGCGGGCGTCCGGGAGCTCCCCTTGGATCACCGGCGCGTCCGCCAGCGAGGCGTCCAAGGCCGTCACGAGGACGGCCCGACCCTTGTCCTCGGCGGCGTAGCGCGGGATGCCGACGAGCAGGTCGGTGCGACCGTCTCCGTCGGCGTCACCGGCTGACAGGTAGGCGCCGAGCCGATCGTACGGTAGGTCGCCTTGCCAGGCGTGGTCGGCATCCAGGAGGCTGCCGGCGCTGATGGGGCCGAGCTGTACGTAGATCGCGCCCTCGTAGCTCTCGCCGAGGTCCGGGGCACCCACCACCAGGTCGTCGAGCCCGTCGCCGTCGAGATCGCCGGCTGCGAGTCCCCCTCCAGCGGCTCCGGGGGCGACCCCACGAAGGCCGAGGGCGGACTCGTCCGTCAGCGTGCTCGCGGTGTGGGGTCCCAAGGCGATCCAGGCGATCCCGGTCCCTTCGGCGCCCGGCGCTCCGGCCACCACGTCGAGCTCGCCGTCGGCGTTGGCGTCCAGGACGGCGACCGCGGTCCCGAGCTCGTGATCCTCCTGACCGTCCAGGCGAAGCGCGACGTGGTCGAGGTTGCCCTCGGCCGGCCCGCTGAGGATCCAGACTGCTCCCTGGATCGTGGTCAGATCGGGGTTGTGGTAGCGGGCGCCGATGGCCACCCGCCCGTCGCCGAAGCCGGTCATCGCGCCGCCCGCGCGGCTCTCGTGGCGCGACCCGAAGACGAACGGCAGCTCGTCCAGCAGGACCTCGTCGGTGGGCACCGAGCCGATCCAGATCGCGCCGTCGAGCGTGCCCTCGCTCTGCACCCGATGCAGGTCATCGGCCACCAGCAGCTCGCTCAGGCCGTCCTGGTTCAGGTCTTCGACCACGAGCGTGACCCCGGCACGGACCGCGTCCTCGGGGCCGCGCAGAGGCGTCGCGAGGGCCTCGATCTCCCAGGCCCCTTCGAAGGGCAGCTCCCGGTCGCCGGTGTCGGCGGTGTCGATCACCTCGGCGGGCGAGTCGGGTGGCGTGACTTCTGGTTGTGGGCACCCGAGGAGCCAGAGCATGTCCATACGGTACGGCTAATCTCTGGGGTGCGTGATCCGATGATGTCCTCCATGCTCCTGTCTCTCGTCCTGACGGCGTCCGCTGCGCGCGGAATCGTCGAGCAGGAGTCCACGACGTCTTCGCGCGAGAAGATGGTGTTCGCCGCGACCGCCATCTCCGAGATGCGCGAGGTCCACACCGAGCTCGAGATCATGGAGCGTGCGAGCGATGGGGACCGGAGCACCTGCCTTGTGAAGAAGGTCACCCATGTGGGCGAGCTCATCGACGCCAGCGAGACCGCCTCGAGCCGCATCCCCGACGCCTTGGCCGAGGGGGCCGACGAGGCCGCTGAGCTGGAGTTCAAGAAGGTCACCGTGGCCCTGGGTCGGGCCCGCCAGGTCCGCGACGAGGCCAGCGTCTGTGGCTACGAGATCATCCAGGAGGGTCCGGCGCTCCCGGAGGCCCTCGCCGCGGGCTGGTCCGGGGCCCAGTCCGGGGACTAAGTCGGTGCGACCGCGCGACAGGCACGACAGGTGAAGTGGGTTCGTCCGCCGTCTCCGCGCCCGCTCGTCGGGCCGACCGGCTGAAACAGCCACGCCCGGATCGCGTCTCGCACGCGGACCCGTCGGCACCTGTCGCAGCGCCAGGAGGGCGTCCAGAGCTTCATCGTGGGCCTCCCATCGCGGTGTTCGCCTAACCGTTGACGTAGGATCGAGCGGATGGACGAGCTGGTTGAAGAGCAGCGCCTCGGCGCGTCGCTGGGGGGCAAGGACGCCAACGCCGCCTGCCTCGCTTTGTCGAAGGCGGCACGGGCGCTGCTGCTGTACGACGCGGAGAACCAGCTCATCCGCGATTTCCTCGGCGATCTGCGGGATCGAATCTGGGCGTTCGGCGAGATGCACGGTCCGCTCGATCTCGATGTGCGGCCGTTCGAGCTCGTGCGCGACGGAGAGGTCGTCTACAACGAGCGCGATCGCGAGCGGTCCCTTTCGTGGCGGATGTTCCGCGATGGCATCCGACGCCTGGTCGTCCGTCCGGAGGTCACCTGGGAGGAACTCCTCTCCCTGCTCGAGATCCTGAGCATCCGGTACACGGGCCTGCGCCAGCAGGAAGACGACATCGTGACGCTTCTCTGGCGCGCGGGCTTCGTGAACATCGAGGTCCACTCGGTCGAGGGCGTCATCTCGCAGGACGAGCAGACGACGCTGTCGAAGAAGAAGCAGTCCTGCTGGACGGGGCCCCGGTACCAGGCGCCGGCGGACTGGGACCAGCCGCTCCCGGAGCTCGCCGACCGGATCGAGGTCAGCTACCGGCCTGTCACGCTCTGGGAGATCGACGAGCTGCGGATGGAGCAGGCCAGCTCGCAGGCGGTCCTGCTCGGGCTGCGGCTCGCCTCCGAGCTCATCGAAGCGTCCCTGGACCAACACGGCGAAGGCACTGAGCTCTCCAAGGTGCTGGTGTTCCTGAGCGAGTTTCGCGACCACCTGCTCGAGGAGGCCCGCCTCCAGGCGCTGCTGGACCTGCTGGACCTGATCGAGAAGGCGTACATGCCGCCTCCGCCCCTCGTCGTGGAGTTCGGGGAAGCGCTGGTGAACAAGCACTCGCTCGCCATCCTGCTGCGCGCCCAGCGCCACCACGTCACGCCGTCGCGCATGCTGGTGGCGTTCGTGAACCGCTTCCGCGAGCCGCCCTTCGAGGGCCTCGTCGGCGTGCTGGTGGCGACCGAAGACGACGCGGTACGCCGCCTGCTGCGGCAGCTCATCGAGCCGATGCTGGTCGGACGCGAGGCGCGCTTCTCCGAGCTGGCCGTCTCGCTGCCCCCCCGCGCGGCCGCCGACCTCGTCCGGGCGGCTGGCCGGTCCATTCCCTCGCACGCGCTGGACATCGCTGCGCTGCTCGCTGAGAGCCGGCCGGATCAGCGGGATCTCGTCGAGGAGATCAGCTTGCTGCTCGAGCGCAGCCAGGACGGGGCCGAGGTCGCAGCGGCCCTGAAGCGCCTGCTCGAGTCCAGCATCCCGAACGTGCGCCTGCGTGCGATCGAGGAGCTCACCGAGCGCCGGGAGCGAAGCGCGTACGACAACCTGGTCGCGCTCGCCGAGACACGCGGCGAGGACATGAGCACCGAGGAGGCCGACAAGATCGGCATCGCGCTCGCGACGCTCCTGCCCGAGGTCGCGAGCGAGCAGTTCGAGTCCTGGGTCGCGGTGAAGGAGGGGATGATCGGTCGCTTGATGAAGGGTGACACCCGGATGAACCTGCGCCGGGTCGCCGTCAGCGGCTTCGGCGAGATGCCGCGGGATGCGCGCGGGAGCCGACTCCTGCACTGGCTGTCCTCCAACAGCGAAGGGGACCTGCGACGGCATGTCGCCGCGACCATCGTGAAGCGACGGGTGACTCTCCATGGCCGATGACGACCTGCAGAAGGGACAGGAGCGGCTCGGCGCGGCGCTGCGGGATGCCCGCCGCGGTGGGGGCGCGGTCGACCTCAGCCGCACCATCCGCGAGACCGGCCTGCGGCTCGTCAACAGCCTGACCGGGCTGCTTCGCATGACCCGGGTCCACGCACTGGACAACGACGCCTTCAAGAAGCCGATCAGCGACTTCCTCGACGTGTTGTCGGTGCTCATCGACGCCGCTGGGTCGCTGCACATCATCGCGGTCGAGGACCAGACGTACATCAACGACGTGCGCATCCGCTTCGACCCCAATCGGGTCGAGGGCATGGCCCTGTCCGAGCTGCTCGGTCGCCACGGCCTGGGCGGGGTGAGCTTCCACGCGCTGCTCGCACCCGACGAGCTCCGGGACTTCCTGGTGGCGTACTCGGCGCGCCCGGATCCCGACACCCCACGCATCCGACTCCACGAGGCGCTGCGCGTCGCGGGGATCCAGACCATCGACGTCGCGGGCCCGTTCCGCTTCCGCATCCTGGGCGAGAGCCGGGCCGAGGACGAGGAGGAGAAGGACCGGCGTCGGGTGGGCGTGGTCGACGAGGCCTGGCAGAACCTGGGGGCTGGCCGCGTGCCCAACGCGCTGCCGGTCCGCCGGCTCGTGACCGAGATGCTCAAAGCTGGCGTCACCGCGGACGGTCTCTGGCGCGAGCTCGGGGACGCATCGCCCGAGTGCGCCCACTGCATCCGAGTCGCGCTGGTCGCGCTGATCATCGGCGACGCCGCGGGGCTCAACGAGCGCACGGTCCAGGACCTGGGTGTGGCCGCCATCTTCCACGACATCGGCTACGCCAAGCGCGAAGGCGCCAGCCGCGGCTCCGGGCTGCGCGGGCACATCACGGGTGAGCCGCCGCCCTACCAGCGGCACGCTCGCGCCGGCGCTCGGATCCTCATGCGGCAGCAGGGCTTCCGGGACGAGAAGGTCCGCCGGATGCTCGCGGTGATCGAGCACCACCGGGACTTCGACGACGCGCGAGGTCGGCCCTCGCTGTTCGCCCGGATCATCCGCATCGCCGAGGACTACGACAACCTGGTCCGGCAGGGCGGCGCCTGGCTCGCTCCGAACGAAGCCATCGAGCACATGGCGGCGTTCACGGACACCCGGTACGACCCGGTGCTCTTCCAGCTCTTCGTGAACCGGATGGGCCGCTACCCGCCCGGAACCGTCGTGAAGCTCTCCGATGGGAGCCAGGTCCGATCGGTGTCACTGGCTCGCTCGCCGGAGACCTGGGACCGCCCCATCTGCTACCGCTACCGGAACGGTGACGGGACCTGGCCGCGGGAGCGGACGATGGTGGATCTGGCCGACGGCGGCACGGTCACGGCGATCGTCGACATCTGAGGGCTTGAGTCGCGGGCTGGATGGTCCGAGGGGTCTCCACGGAGATCCCATGCTCATCCTCGTTTCCATCGCGTGCAGCCCTCAGGCGGACACCACCGCAGACACTCCGGCGAGCCTCGCCAGCCGCTTCGGCGTGGACCTGAACCCGGTCTCGCAGGGGCGCTCGGCGACGTCCGGCTCGTCGTGGAGCTCGTTCGGCGACAGCGCGGACAGCGGGACCGGCGACACCGCGCGTCCCACCGCGCCGATGGCCCAGATCACAGCGGACCAGACGGGCTCCGTGGGGGACACCATCTCGTTCGACGGCACGGGCAGCTTCGATCCCGAAGGCGGCACGCTGACCTACGCCTGGTCGCTCGAGTTCGCTCCCGGGAAGAGCTTCCAGTCGAGCGGCGACATCGCCGACCGGTACACGGACGCGGGCTCCTTCGTGGCGGACACGGCGGGCACCTACGGCGTCGCGCTGGTCGTCACGAACGAAGCCGGCGTGGCCTCACAGCCCTACTACGCCTCGGCGACCATCAGCGGGGACGCCAACTCGGCGCCTGTGGCCGACGCCGGTGCAGACCGGACGGTGTACTTCCAGCACTTCGTGAACCTGCTCGCCACGGACTCCACGGACGCGAACGACGACGACCTCGCCTACGCATGGTCGTTCGTGTCGGTGCCGGCCTCGTCGGCGCTGACCGCGGCGGACTGGGTCACCACGGTACCGTTCCACGGCTCGTTCCTGCCCGACGTCGAGGGCGACTACGAGGTCGAGCTCCGCGTCGAGGATGACGAGGACTCCGACACCGACTCGGTCACCGTCACGGTGCTGCCGGAGTCCAGCAACACCCCGCCATACGTGGACGTCGGGCCGCCGCAGTTCGTCGCGCTCGGGGACGACGTGACCATCGATGGCACGGGCAGCTACGACCCGGACAGCGAGGCCATCATCAGCTGGTCTGTCGCGTTCACCTCGGTCCCGGCTGGAAGCGCTCTGACGGATGGTGACATCGCGGGCGCGAGCAGCCAGCTCAGCGGCTTCACGCCCGACGTCGAGGGTGAGTTCCTGCTGGAGGTCCAGGGCAGTGACGGCACGGACACCCAGGTGATCGAGTTCTCGGTCAACGTCGCTGGGCCCAGCTCGCCGGTCGTGGATGCCGGCCTCGACCAGTCCGTGCCGCTGGGCGTGGACATCACGGTGTGCTCGAGCAGCTACCACAACCGGGGGGAGACGATGACCGCGGCCTGGACGCTCACCAGCGCGCCGTCGGGCTCCTCGCTCACGAGCTCGGACATCTCGGACGCGAGCTCGACCGAGGCCGGCTTCAGCCCGGACACGACCGGCGCGTTCGTCTTCCAGCTCGCCCACACGGACTCGGACGAGACGGTCACGGACAGCGTGACGATGACCATCTTCTAGTGGCCTAGATGTCGGGCGCGCCCTCGTCGATCCAGGTCTCGATCAGGTCCTGATCGGCTGTGTCGAGAGCGCTGCCACCCTTCGGCATCTGATCGCCCGCTCCGCCGACCGACGAGTGCGTCCCGGCGATCTTGTGGAACAGGTAGCTGTTGGCCGAGTCGCCCTGCTCGACCAGGTCCATGCCCACGACGTCCTGGCTCTCGACGTCCACGATGGTCGTGTAGGCGTCTCCCGACAGGTCCATCCCGGACGACGGGGTGCCGCCGCTGTGGCAGCTGGTGCAGTCGCTGTCGAAGACGGCCTGCACGTCGTCGTAGCCGTAGCTGTAGACCGTGATGTCGACCCAGTCGCGGCCGATGTCCGCGCTTCCGTCGTCCGCCTTCAGCTTGATCTCGTAGTCCCCGGCCACGTCGGGCACGAAGCTGGCCAGGGTCGAGAATCGCCCGGCGATGTCGGGGTTGGTCAGCGCCGAGCCAGCCGGCTTCTGCGTGAAGACCCACGTCGTGGTGAACGCGTCGCCGTCGGCGTCGTGCGACAGGGTGCCGTCCAGCCTGACGGTGTCTCCGACCACGCCTTCCGTGTCGGATAGCGACGCGTCCGCCTCGGGGAGGTTGTTGGTCGCGGTGACCACGATGTCGACGATGTCGACCGTCTCGTCGGCGCCGTCGTTCACGACCAGGCGGGCCTGGTAGGTCCCGGCGACGTCGGGCGTGAACCGGCCGAACTCGGTGTAGCGGTCCCTGAAGTCGGCGTTGGTGAGCGCCGAGCCGACGGGGACCCACTTCCAGCCCCAGCGGAAGCTCAGGGTGTCGCCGTCGACGTCGCTGGTGGCCGAGCCGTCGAGCGCGACCTCGGTCCCGACCGCGCCGCTGGTGTCGGCCCCGGCGTCTGCGACCGGCGGCGTGTTCGAGGTGCTCGTGACGACCGCCTCGGCGAAGTCGACGTCCTGGTCCGTCCCGTCCATCACGACGAATCGCGCGTCGTAGGTGCCGACGGCGTCCGGCGTGAACCGGCCTGCGGTGGTGTAGCGATCGGTCCAGTCCGCGTTGCTGAGCGAGCTCGCGGCGGGCAGCGTCTTGAAGCCCCAGCGGTAGGTGAGGGGATCGCCGTCGGGGTCCGAGCTGTTCGAGCCGTCGTAGGTCGCCTCATCGCCCAGGTTCACGGCCAGGTCGGATCCGGCGTCGGCCACGGGTGCGGTGTTGCCGCCGGGAGAGAGCGTGATGTCGACCGTGTCCGCCTTGGTGCTGGTGCCGTCGCTCACGAACACGCGGAGCGTGTAGGTGCCGAAGACGTCGCCGACGAACTCGGCCGTCACGTCCTTCCGATCGGTGATGTCGGTGAACACGAGCGAGGAGCCCGCGGGGACCGAGGCGAACTTCCAGGCGTAGGTCAGCGTGTCGCCTTCGGGGTCGGTGCTGCCGCTCGCGTCGAGCTGCACCGTGTCGCCAGCGGACGCGCCCACCTGATCGGCGCCTGCGTCGGCGGTGGGGGCGGCGCCGCTGATGAGGCCCCAGGCCTCGGCCAGGGCTTCGGCCTTCGTGCACTGCAGGTCGATGCAGGCTTCCTGCTCGATCAGGTAGAGGCCGGGGGCGTCCGGGACGATCCAGGCGCGCTCGCCCTCCACGATCAGATCCTCGTCCGTGAGCTGTGAGCCCTCGGGCGTGTCGAGGAGCGTCCAGGTCACCTCGCCCACGGCGTCGGTCGACTCGAAGGCGAACGGGATGCCAGGCGGCCCCACCCGGTCGGGGCCGGCGTCGGCGAGGGGCTGGAGCGACTGGGGCGCGCAGGCGAGAAGGAGAAACACGGGAGACCTCCGGGGGGGCGAATCCTGCCACGCCGACGCGCCTCGGAAGAGCCTCAGTCTGGGGACGCCGTGTCCACGGGAGGCTCCTCGACCAGGACCTGGAAGATGTGCTCGCCCGGGTCCGGACACTCGTCTTCTTCGCAGCCGAGCACATGGGCGCTCGCCGTGAAGGTCACCGTGGTCTCGCTGGCCATCGTGCCGCCCGCCGTGGCTTCGAAGACCGCGGTCGTGCTCGCTCCTGCGGCCAGGTCGTACAGGTACCAGTCGTCGTTGTGGAGCTCGATGTCGGCGTCGTCCACGGTGAGTACGACCCCCGGGTAGTAGGGGAAGCTCTCGCTGCCGGCGTTGGTCAGCGTGACGAGCACGTCCGCGTCCTCGCCCGGGGCCCAGAACCCGTCTTCGTCGTCGTCCACGACGGTCCCTTCGGACACGAGCAGGGTCGCCAGCGGCAGGTCCGCGGTGTCCTCGACGCGGGGATCGCTGCCGAACTCGGTGTCTTCGGTGTTCTCGGTCGCCGTCGTGCATGCCAGGAGCCAGATCATCGGACCGCGCTCCATCGGCCAACGGAGCGGCCTGCCTGGTACATCCGACCCTTCATCTCGCCTCCGGTCAGCGTTCCGCTGTAGGTGATGGCCCCGGCCTCGGACACCAGCGTCAGCTCGACGCTCCAGTCGTCACCCGATGGCACGAGCTGGCCGCCGACCGTGCCCGTGAGGACGTCGCCGCCGTCCGTGCGTTTGCTGGTGCCGCTGGCGACACCATCACCGTCGACTTGGATGGTCAGCGCGAACTGACCACCGTCGGCCTTGCCGACCCACAGCCCGGAGAGCGCTGGGGCGTCCGGGTAGCGGGCGGGGGGCGGGGGCTCGGGTTCGGGTTCGGGCTCGGCCTCGACGACGGGCTCGGGCTCGGGCTCGGGCTCGGGCTCGGGCTCGGGCTCGGGCTCGGGCTCGACGACGGGTTCGGGTTCAGGTTCGGGCTCGGGCGGGGGGGCCACGACCCGCCGCACGACCGGCTGTACACGAGCGACGGGCGCGATCGGCTCGGGCTCCTCGAGCTCCTCTGGCTCCAACTCCGCCATCGCGTCGGTGACGGCCGCGTCGACGGCGGCCTGGATGCGGGCTGCGATCTCTTCCTCGCTGACCGCGGGCTCGGCGGGTTCGGCGGGCACCTCGACCTCGACGATCTGCGGCTCGGTCTGGCTGTCCAGGTAGAAGAAGATCGCGGCCGAGGCGGCGGTCGCGAGCAGCGCGCTGGCCCCGACGAGCAGCCAGGGCGAGGTCCGCGGCTCGGGCGGGGGAGGCGGCGCCGGGGCAGCCACCACGGCGGCCTTCGCTGGCTGACTCTCGAGCGCGGGCTCGAAGCCCTTGGGCGGCGGTCCGAGCTCCTCGAGCACAGCGCCCGCGTCGGTGACCCGGCGAGCGGGGTCGTCGGCGATCATCGCCGCGACGAGCTCGACCAGGTTCTGGGGAAGCGCCATCTGGTCGGTGGCGCCCTCGGTCCGAGTCTCGCCGGGAGCGCGCCCCAGCAGCGCCTTGTGGAAGAGCACGCCCAGCGCGTAGACGTCGCTCGCGGGTGTCGGCTCGTTGCCCTCGATGAGTTCGGGCGCCAGGTACAGCCGGCCCTCGGGGTCGTCGACCTCCGCCTTCAGGGTGCCGAGTCCGTACCCGCCGAGCCGCACGAGGTCCCGTCCGCGGGCGTCCACGTCGAGCACGACGTTCGAGGGGCGCACGTTCCGGTGGACCAGGTCGACGTCGTGGATGGCCGCCAGTCCGGCGGTCGCGTGGTGCAGGACGAAGTGTAGACGCGACATGGGGAGGGGGCCGACGTTCAGCACCTCGCGCAGCGAGAGCCCGTGCAGGATCTCGCTGGTCGCGTAGGCGGTCTCTTCGGCGCCGCGTCCGAAGTCGTACACGCGGGCCAGGTTCGGGCTCTTCAGCTTGGCGAGCGCGGATGCGTCGCGAAGGAACCGCTGGGCCAGGAACTCCCGGCGGTCCCGTGCCACGGCCTGGGGCTGCAACACGTGGAGGATCGCGCGGCGTACCATCGGCTCCTGGATGACCAGGAAGCGGGCCGCGTGCCCGGTGGTTCCCAGGCGCTCGCTGATCCGGTAGCGTCCGGCGTACACCGTCCCGGCGTCGAGCTCGATGGCCTCGTCGAGCTTGCCCTCGGGGAGGTCCGTCGTCCAGGCCGGCACCGCGGTCGCTCCGACGCGTACGGCGGCAGGGCTGGCGGAGATCCGCACGCGCACCGGCGCCGGGGTCTCGGCGGTGTCGTCGTCCTCGATGTATTCGTCGGCGGACAGCGGATCGCTCACCGATTCGTCGGACGCACCGCCCCCGATCGCATCGGGCATCACGTGGATCCCCGTCGGGCTGTCGTCGCCCCATCCGCCCATGTCGGGAATCGCCGAAGGGAGCTCGGCCCACCCCTCGACAGGGCGCCTCATCCCGCACGCCATGCAGCGTTCGTCGCTGCCGTCCCCGCCGGCCCCGCAGCCGACGCATGTCCGGGGGTCGAGGCGTCCTTGAATGGGCAAGTCGGAAGTGGGCATCGGCCGCATGGTACCGCGAGTGCCTATACTCCTGAGCGAAACCGAGGTGTGGATGACCGTGCTGATGCTCCCCGTTCCTGGGGACTTCTCCCGAACACTCGCCCGTGAACTCGTCCTCGAAGGCCTGGCCGCGAGTGTGCACGTGGTGTCTCGAAATGCGGGGCGCACGCTCCTTCGCATCGAGGCCCCGACTGCCCAGCTGTACAAGCTGCGGAGTCGCCTCGACGGTCTCGCCGAGGCCTGAGCCCCCGGGTAATTCCGGTCGCGGTTTCTTCCGATCCCCTTCAGGCACCCCCTGGAGGAGATTCGATGATCCTGAGCACACTTTTCGCCCTGTCCGCCGCCCACGCCGATCCGTTCGAGACGGGGCCCGGTCCGGATCTCGAGATCCCCGGTGAGGACGGCCTGTTGGATCCGGGAGCGGAGCTGGGAGGCCCCGAGCCCGAGGAAGATCCGGAGATCGACGGTGCGCCTGAGCTGCCGAACTCGGTGGCCCTCTTCGCCATCATCGACTCGCGTCGGCTCGACGAGGACACCCGCGCCGAGCTCGGTCTCGACTCGGCGATGGTCTACGTCTACGCCATGCCGCGCGGCGAGCTGTCGGACGGCTGGCTGGTCTTCGAGGGCCATGACCGGATGGCCTGGGACGCCCTCGACCCCGAAGCCATGTCCATGACCAGCCAGGTGGCGATCGCCACCACCGAGACCTGGCGCCGGGATTTCCTGGGCGAGCTCATGGGCGACTCGCCGGGCATGGCTGTCGTCGTGGACGCCGAGTACGCCTCCGAGGACCTGAGGCACGCCTCGGGCCACCCGGATGCGCTGTACTACGTCGTCGCGACGGAACTCGCGGCAGCCGAGTCTCCCCGGTTTACCCAGAACCACGACTACATGGTCGCGCCGTCCGCCCCCGACGCCGCCTGGGACGACTTCCGCGACATCGCGATGTCGCCCGCCAGCTCCAGCAGCGAGGTCGGTACCGCCCCGTGGGTCGGCGGCGACGTCAGCCAGGCCTGGAGGGCCCCGGTGTACCTGGGCACGCACTGGCACGACGCCGTCGAGTGGCGCTGAACGCGCTCTAGAGATCGAGCGCCACGATCGTGTGCGACCCCCCGGGGTCGCGCACGATTCGTACGTCCAGGGGTCCGTCCGTGACCGTCGGAAGCGGCACCTCGACCTGCCCGAGCAGTCCGACGACGGTGTCGACGGGGACCATCGCCTCGAACAGGTTCGTGGTGGCCTCGTCGGTCGCGCCCCAGTCGGACTCGCGGACCATCAGGTCCAGGTCGGGCTCGCCCAGGTCGATCTGGAGCTGACCGTCGGCGGTCTCGACCTGCGCGGTGATGTCGATGTCCACGGCCATCGAGACGTGCTCGCCCAGCTCGCCGCCGGGCGTGTCGATGTCCACGACGAACTCTCCGAGCGAGATCGCCAGCTCCCCGCGCTCCTCGCCGATGACCGGAGGTAGCTCGGCGCGGGCGCGGATGGTGCCCTCGTCGGCCTTGAGGCGCATCAGCAGAAGCTCGTCCAGGCTCCCGTCCTCGGTGCTCAGGGTCAGATCGAGCAGGCCGGCTCGCCACATCTGGAAGAACAGCGCGTTGAGGAAGTCGTCGGCCACGGCCACCGAGACGTCGGCGGCGTGGCTGGGCTGGGGCTCGGCGGTGGCTGGGCTGCGCAGGTAGCCGGGCGCTCGGGTCTGGAGCGCGGCGGGCATGTGCGTCGCCATGTCCATCGCGATCTGGATGCCATCCGGGTCGATGAGGGCATCGGAGAACGCCAGCTCGGCCGAGAGCGGGTGGCCCCCCACCTGGGCCTCGAACGAGGTGTCGACCCCGTCCAGCGCGGTCTCGATCAGCGGCGCGAGCAGTGTCAGCCCGGCGTTGCCCAGAAAGCCCTCGAGCTTGTCGTGCACCGAGTCCACGAGCAACAGGTCCTCGACCGAGTCGGGCAGCAGGCTGGTGTCGAACCGGAACCCGTTGAGCTGCACCTCGAAGCTCTCGAGCGAGAGCTTCAGGCGTCCGTCCTCGTCCCGCATGCCGAGGCCGGGAGTGACGACGACCTCGTCGGCTCCGACGCTGACGTAGACGTCGAACGGGCGCTCGAAGACGTGTCCCCATGAGCTGCATGCGACGTGGAAGGCGGGGATGCGCAGCTCGACGAGGAGCTGGTCGGCGATGGGGGTGGCCCGAAGCTTCGGCTGTCTGAAGTGGATGGAGTCGATGACCGCCTTCACCGTGACGAACGACCAGCCGGCGATGTCGTAGCTGTCGTTGTAGACGGGGTTCATCGCCATCGCCTGGCGCGTGACCTCGTCCGGGTCGATGGCGTCCTGGACGGTCAGCATCGCGGTGTCGAGCGCGCCCTGGTTGACGCGCACCGTGATGGCACCTGGGACCGGATCTTCTGGATTGTCGAACGTTCCCGCAAGGATGGCGTGACGGTCGAAGCGGATCTCGCCGTCGTCGCGGAACCCGACCGCCTCGATCACGTTCATCCCGTGCTCGACGGGCACGTCGACCTCGAAGGCGCCGAACAAGGAGACGTCGGCGGGGACACCGTTGACCTCGATCTCGTCGAGATGTCGGGCGATACCGGATACCTGGACGATCTCACCCGAGATGTGCTCGCCGGCGGAGGGGGTGCGCAGCACGAGATCGGGCTCGAGCCAGTCCTCGAGCCGGATGCCGTCCGCGCAGGCCAGGAACAGCAGGATCACAGGCGGATCCTGTGGATGCGCAGGCCGAGTCCGACGCGTCCCATGTTCTTGGAATAGATGCCGTTTCCGTGGGGGTAGGCGAGCTCGCTGGCGCCCGGCTGGTCGATCGACACGCCGAGGCGGGAGTCGGTGATGGTCCTGGGAGCCGCGAGCACCCCGGTGGCGCTGAGCGAGAGCTCGACGCCGGGCCGGACGTCGACGGCGGCGAGGCCGGAGATCCGCAGGCTCTCGAAGTCCGCCGAGCTGGGGGACATGAGGTCCGAGGGGATCGCGGCCTGATCGTAGAGGACACGCCCGCCCAGCAGGAGTCGGCTGTTGGGTCGTCCCTTGACGTCGAGGCCGCCGAAGACGGTGTCGCGCGCGCCCACCTCGCGCACGCGCACCCCTTCGACGGCCTCGGCCGCCTGCTGCCCCATCTGGGGGTTGCGCTCGGCCACGTTGGACAGCTCGATGCGCATCTCGTCGTCGGCGGACCAGCCGACCCAGCCGCCAAGCGCGCTGACCTCGATGACGTCGCGGTGCGCCCAGGTCAGGCCCAGGTGCACGCGGGACGGCAGCGTGGTGATGCTGCGGGCGTCGGCCGCGACCCGGCTGTGGCAGACGCCCTTGGCCTCGGCGCCGAACCGGCCCATAGCGTCGTCGGATGGGGGGCAGCCGAACTGGATCTCTGCCTGGCCGGAGTTGATGACCCGGGTGCCCTTGTGGAACGCAGCGCCAAGGCGGAGATGGTCGCCCTGGAGTGCCAGGCCGAGCCCCCCGGTGACCGCGCTCCCGGTGAGGCCTTGGAACTGCGCGGTGGCGGCGTACCGGACGTCCTCGAGATCGGCGTCCGTGTAGGGGGAGACCTCGCCCATGTCGAGCAGGCCGTCGTGCAGGTCCGGGACCGTGTCCATGTCGACGGTGCTGGACCAGCTCGTGCGGACGCCCGCCACCGTCGCGCCCACCGCCAGCCAGTCGGTCGGCGCCATCGCCATGCCGGCCAGCCCGTAGGCTGCGACGATCGAGCCCGAGCGCATCGAGAACGAGCCGACGCCGCGCTCCTGCTCCTGGCCGCCGGTGGCGTAAGGGATCGCGAGCGAGGCGCCGAACGAGGGCCCCCTCCGGGGCGAGTGGGCCACCCCGATGAACGGGATGACCGAGGAGCCCGACCAGCTCTGCGACCCCGGGTTGGGCGCCTCACGATCCATCGTGAGCGTCCCCCAGGTGGGCGCGGCTTCGAGCGTGAAGCGTGTGCCCTTCCAGGCCAGGCCCGCAGGGTTCCACCATGTGGCGGTAGCGTCCCTCGAGGTCGGGGAGCCGAAGGGACCTCCGACCTCGACTGTGTCCAGGGACGCTGCCGACACGGAACCGAGCAGCAGGAAGAGCACGTCGAGGGCCGTTGCACGGGCCGTGCCAACCCAGGACCGCGGCGCCAGGCGGCTCTTCACGACCGATGG
Organism: Pseudomonadota bacterium; assembly: GCA_024228935.1. Classification (GTDB taxonomy): domain Bacteria; phylum Myxococcota_A; class UBA796; order UBA796; family CAJQPC01; genus JAAESX01. The sequence continues at coordinate 24,321 of JAAESX010000111.1, read as the reverse complement.
GGCACGCCTGCCGGGGCATCCGTGCCCGATCATCGGGGGATGGATGCCCCACCGCGTTAGGACGGCGGCCCGTGGACCTGCTCCCTTCCCGACTCGGCCCAGCCGCCATCCATACTCGGCGACTGCGCTGGCAGGTCGAGCGCGCGGGGATGGTGGAGCGCACCCTCACCCTGCCGTCCGGCCGCTTGCTGGCCTGGACGGGCGGGCGGGGGAGGCCCGTGCTGGTCGTCCCTGGCTTCGGGGTGGACAACCTGTGGCAGTGGTACCCGCAGCTCCCGGCGCTGGTGAAGAACCGGACCGTGGTCGCGCCCGACCTGCTGGGCTTCGGGGGCAGCGGCTCGCCGGGGGCCGACGGCGTGCTGGCGCGGCAGACCGCCGTGTGCGGCGAGCTGATGGAGTCGCTCGGCCACCGGGACTACGACGTGCTCGGGCTCAGCTATGGGGGCTTCGTGGCGCTGGGGCTCGCGAACGCCGGCGCGCCCATCGGCAAGGTCGTGGTCAGCGACTGCCCGGGCTCGTGCTTCGACTACGACGACTACCTGGCGCTGTGTCGGCGGTTCCAGGTCGACCACATCTCCGACCTGTTGATGCCGCGCGACGCAAAGGGGGTCCGGCGCCTGCTCCACGTGGCGTGGCACAAGCCACCCTGGCTGCCGGACTTCGTGCTCGCCGACGTGCACGCGGCGACCTTCGTGGACCGCCGGGACGAACAGCTGCCCGTCCTGCTGGACCTGGTCGAGCAGACGAAGAACCCTCCGGACATCCGCTTCGAGCAGCCGACGCTCATCCTGTGGGGCGTCCACGACAAGTTCTTCCCGCTTGCCGGAGGCGAGCGACTGACCCGCATGCTGCCGAACGCCCGACTGCACGTCTTCCAGGGGACGGCGCACGCACCGAACCTCCAAGCCAGCGGACCGTTCACGCGCGAGGTCCTGGACTTCCTGGGCTGATCAGCAGGCCCGGTGCACCATCACGATGCCCGTGCGGTCGTCGCCACCCAGGTTCGACGTCACGGAATGCCGAACGGTTCCGGCTATCTGGTAGTCGTCTGCGCGTCCCGTCATCTGCTTCCAGACCTCTACGACCTGCTTGATGCCGGTCGCCCCGATGGGGTGTCCGAAGCCGATCAGGCCGCCGCCTGTGTTCACCGGGAGCACTCCGTCGAGCTGGGTGTCCCCATCCTTCAGGCGCTTCCATGCCGTGCCTTCGGCCGCGAGACCGAGCGCCTCCATCCCCTGGAGTTCGGCGGTGACGAAGCAGTCGTGCACCTCGGCGAGCTCGATCTGGTCCGGGCGGACACTGGCGTCGCGATAGGCGACGGCGGCCGCATCCGCCATGTTCTCCATCTGCCTGGGATTGGTGGTGTTTCCAAGCCCACGGACGGCGTGACCGTAGGCGAGGATCTCGGTGCAGGCGTCCATGGGGATGCCGAGCTTCCGCAGGCCGTCCTCGGTGGCGAGCAGGACCGCTGAGCCGCCATCGGTGAGCGCGGTGCAGTCCGAGAGATGGATGTGGGGGCGCAGCTCCTCGTCTTCGAGGAAGGTCGGGTTGCGTCCGGACTCGACCGAGGCGAACGCCAGATCGAGATCCGCGTGCTGTTTCAGGGCGTTGGGGTTCCTCGATGCATTCGCATACGCCTTGACGGCGACCCGTGCCAGGTCCTCGTGCGTGCAGCCGTAGGCCTCCTTGTAGGCCTTGGCGCGGCGCGCGAACATCCAGGGGAACAGCGCAAACTCCCGGGCGCGCTCAGTCCGGAAGTGTGCGGCATAGCTCATGTATTCGACGCCAGAGTGGCCCGGGACGTTGGTCTCGATCTCGACGCCTGCGGCCAGGCAGACGTCCGCGCCGGCTTGCATGCCGTCCATCAGCGTCGTGATGGCGGCGGACCCGCTCGCGCAGGCCGCCTCGACACGCAGGATGGGTTTGGTCTCCAGTTCGGGTACGACGCGCGCAAGCAGGCTGCCCATGTGTCCCTGGCTGCAGAAGGCCTCGCCCAGGAAGTTGCTGACGACGGCCCGGTCGATCAGCGCGGGGTCCACGCCGGTCACGGCCAGGGCCTCGCGCACGGCGCCACCCAGGTGGGCCTCGAGGTCGGGGTTCTTCCGCTTGCCGTGCTCGGGGTGGCGGCGGTGGACGAACTCAGGTCGACCCTTGCCCTGGAAGGTGGTGTGACCACCTCCGACGACGAAGACGCGGCGGTGAGGCTTCATGCGGGCGCTCCGATGGGGGCCCAGTCGGCGTGGAAGCCGATGGGCATGCGGCGGGGGATGTGCACGCGGGCGACCTCGGACAGGTCGCTGGCGTCGAGGACACGCAGGGTGGTCTCTCCCTGGCGCAGGTCCGTGGCGTATGCGCAGAGCCAGCCGTCGTCCTCGCCGGAGCGACCGGGATCCGACACGAACACCGCCTCGCCGGCGATGGTGTCGGGGCCCCATTCGTGTGTGATGTTCGCGCCTGCCTCGAGGTCGTACTTCAGCAGCGCGTCGAAGACCAGGTTGCGCGCACGGGCGACGCGGGGGTGGTACGCGTACCGGCTCTTCACACCCAGGAAGCGGTCGTTGATACGGGGGAACTCGGTCGGCACATCATCCAGTACCCGCTCCGTCATCTGGCCAGTGGCGCGGTTCAAGCGCCACTCGTGAAGGAATGGGTGGATGCGCAGGAACGTGAGCCTGGGGATGTCGGGCTCCTGGTCGTGTGGCACCGACGGCATCGGGTTGTCGATGCGGCAGGCGATGAGCACGGTCTCGTCCCCCTCCTCCCAGGCATTGACCGTGTGGTAGCTGTAGCAGGCGGGTCCCTCGAACCAGCGGACCTCGCTGCCGTGACGGGGGATCAGGCCGATGCGGGCCGGCGCCTCTGTGTCGAATTGGACGCGACGGCGGCCGCGGGCCAGTCGCTCGACGTCCCAGCGCATGGGGAAGTCCAGCAGGACGGTGTGTTCGGGGGTGAACGCGATGTCGTGAAGCAGGCTCGGGCCCCCCAGCTCGATGTCGACACAGTTCGTGACGCGCCCGTCGGGGCTGGCCACGCCGTACCGCATGTGGGGCGCCTCGTAGGGGTCGTAGTCGAAGAACAGCAGCTCGCCGGTCCGCGGGTCGACCTTGGGGTGCGCCGCGACGCCACAGGTCAGCGTGCCGTTGAAGTCCTCGGCGCCGACCGTCTCCAGCGATGGCACGTCGAGCTGCATCGGCTGGCCACCGAGCCACCAGAGCGCCAGCAGCTTGCCGTTGTGGAAGCACAGGTCGGTGTTCGCGGTGTCTTTGTCGCGCCGGGTGATGGGGTTCAGGATGCCGGGGTAGAGCGCCAGTCCCGCGGCCTCCTCTTCGGCCAGGTCTGGCGTACGAGTCCAACGGTTCCGGTAGGTTGCCTTGCCGTCCTGGATCTCCACCCCATGAACCATGCCGTCGCCGTCGAACCAGTGGTACGCCCCGATCGGCGGCAGCTTCGGGTTCGGGCTGTTCTGGACGAACATGCCGCGCATGGCGTCGGGCAGCTCGCCCGAGATGCGGCAGTGATCGGTGCGTTCGTCGGTGACCGGGGTGTACGGACCGTCGAGAAACGAGGTGGCGTTGAGGAGCGGGTTCATGGGCCTCGATAGGATGCGCGGGCGAGGAGCATGATGGCAGACGTCTACGTCCTGGGTGTTGCGACCACTGCGTTCCGGAAGTGGCCCGAGCGGAGCCATGCGGGTCTGGCGGCCGAGGTCGTCCGAGCCGTGCTGGAGGGGAGACCACCGGTCGACGCGGCCTGGTTCGGCAACTGCGCCATGGGGCTGTTCGGTCAGCCGAACATCCGCGGCCAGGTAGCGCTGGACGGGCTGCTGCCCGAGGGCGTCCCGGTAGTGAACGTCGAGGGCGGGTGCGCCACGGGGACAGCCACGCTCCAAGGCGCGTTCTCGGCGGTGGCGAGCGGTGCTTTGAGCGTCGCGCTGGCCGTCGGCGTCGAGAAGACCTGGGTCGCGCACGATCCGCCGAAGACGTTCGACCTGTTCATGGGAGGCATCGATCAGCTCGACCCGGAGCGGTGGAGGGCGTTCCACGAGGCCGAGGCGGCGCGACTTGGGCTGCCGTGGGCGACGCATCCGGCCCGCATCCTGTTCCTGGACCTTCACGCCCTGCGTGCCGCCTGGCACATGCGCGAGCACGGCACCACGCAGGAGCACCTGGCCGCCGTCGCGTCGAAGAACCACGCCCATGGCGCGCTGAACGACAACGCCCAGTACCGGTTCCAGGTCTCGGTCGAGGACGCGCTGGCGGACAAGCCCGTGGTCGGGCCGCTGACCCGGGCCATGTGTGCGCCCATCTCGGACGGGGCAGCGGCGGTGCTCCTGGGCTCGGAGCCGCCCAGCGAGGGGCCGGTCATCCGCGTCCGGTCCGTCTCGCTTGCCGGTGGGGGCTGGCGAGGCCTGGATCAGCCGGGCGTCACCCACGAGGCCGGTCGCCGGGCGTGGGCGCAGTCCGGGCTTCGGCCCCAGGACGTCGACGTCGTCGAGGTGCACGACGCCACGGCGTTCTGCGAGCTGGAGTCGCTGGCGGCGCTGGGCTTCTACAGCGACGCCCAGGTCGGGCCGGCGGCCGCGGCGGGCGAGACCTCGCTCGGCGGTCGTCTCCCGGTCAACGTCTCCGGCGGACTGGAGAGCAAGGGCCATCCGCTGGCCGCCACCGGGCTCGGCATGGTCCAGGAGCTCGTCGATCAGCTCGCCGGGCGGGCGGGAGCACGCCAGGTCCCCGACGCGAGCATCGCGCTGGCGCAGAACGCGGGCGGGGTCATCGGTCTCGACGAGGCGCTGGCCGGGGTCACGCTGCTGGAGCGCCTCGCGTGAACCACGTCTACCTGGTGCCCGGGTTCTTCGGCTTCGCCAACCTGGGCGACTTCGCGTACTGGGGACACGTCGTCCGAAAGCTCGGAGATGAACTCCCCGGCTGGCAGATCCACCCCGTGGTGACGCGGCCGACCGCGACCCTTCCCCAGCGCGCGATGCGGCTGCTGGACGCCATCGAGAAGACCGCTGACCCTGGGGACGCCCTGCACGTGGTCGGGCACAGCACCGGGGGGATCGACGGACGGATGCTCGCGGCGCCGGGCGTGGTGCTCCCGGACGGCCGCACGAGCGAGGCGGTCAAGGGGCGGATGAAGACGGTGGTGTCGGTCTGCACGCCCCATCACGGCACCCCTTCGGCGGCCTTCTTCGCGACGCTGCAGGGCAAGGCGGCGCTGCGGGCCCTGTCGCTGGCCACGGTGTTCTCGATCCGGCGTGGTCGCGTCCCGCTGAACATCCTCCTGAAGCTCGGCCAGGTGGTGACGACGACCTCGAGGCGGCTGACCGGCGGCGCCCACGGCCTGAGCGACGAGCTCTTCCAGACCCTGCTCGGTGAGTTCTCCGAGGAGCGGCGCGACGCCATCGCGGCGTTCCTGTCGGACGTGAGCGACGACCGGGCCCTGCTGCCCCAGCTCACCGCGGACTCGATGCAGCTGGTCAATGCCACGCTGCCCAACCACCGGCAGGTCCGGTACGGGAGCGTCGTCGCCCGCGCGGCCCCGCCCCGGCTGTCGAGCTTCGTCGAGGCGGGGCTCCGGCCCACCGCGCATGCTGGCCGGGCGCTGTACATCGGGTGCTGGAACCTGGCGGGCGCCTGGTCGGCGGGGCCCGAGCCGTCGGTCCCGCACGCCTGCGTCATGCTCGACACCTGGGGCGAGGTCCCGGGCCCGGGTGACAACGACGCCATCGTGCCCACCTGTTCCCAGCCGTGGGGCGACCTCATCCGTTGCGTCACCGGTGACCACCTGGACGTGCTCGGACACTTCGCGGGACCGAACCTCGACCCGCGCCATTACGACTGGCTGCCCAGCGGCTCGTTGTTCACGGACGCCCACTTCCAGGCGCTCTGGGCGGACGTGGCCCAATACCTGCGCGCATGAAGTGGAATGCGCGCTGGCGGGACCGGGCCGACGCCGCGTTGGCCGCACCGCACCACCCTCTCGTCGAGCGAGTGGGCAAGGGACCGGGCCGGGCGCTGGACCTGGCGGGGGGAGCGGGCCGGAACGGTGCGTGGCTCGCCGCCAACGGGTGGGACGTCACGGTGTGTGACGGCTCGGCCGAGGGCCTCGCGCTGGCCGCTCGTCGCGGCCTGGCCACGTGTCACAGGGATCTGGAAGCGCTGGGCCTGCCGCATGGACCCTGGGATGTCATCGTGTGTGTGGACTACCTGCAGCGGGACCTCTTCCCGCGGTTCCGGGACGTCATCGCGCCAGGAGGGCGGGTGATCTTCAGCCAGCCGACGGTGACGAACCTCGAGCGGAACGCGCGCCCGTCGCGACGCTTCCTGCTCGAGGACGGCGAGCTCGCCGGTCTGGTCGGCGACGCCATGGTCGAGCACCTGGTCGAGGGGTGGAACGAGGGCCGATACGAGGCGCACGCGGTGTTCAGGCCATGACACTCGACACGATGGTCGGGCTGGCCAGCCTGGGTGGCCTCGTGGTCTTCCTGGTCGGCGCGTTCATCTGGGGTCGGTGCCGTCGGGACGCGGATCTGCGCGTCTACCGGTCTCGCGGACCCGCCAGGAAGACCCAGGCCGAGGTCCGGGGGCGGATGGTCGTCGTCGTGGGGAAGAGCCGCGTCGACGAGGCCTTCGTCCGGCGGGTCGAGCTGCGCGAGGACGGGCTCTACCTGGTCGGACAGGGCGAGCCCTGGATCCCGCCGATCGCCCAGTTCGCTTTCGGGGCCGGCCGGCCGGGTCTGGGGGCGTCGCGGCGGTTCACGATCTCGGACGCGACCGTCGAGGACGACCGGCTCAGGCTGACCTCGACCGACGGGGGGGAGATCCGCGTCGAGCTCGAACTGACGGACCCGTACGACTGGCTGCAGGCGCTCTTCTGAGGGCGGATTAGGGGAGCGCATGATTCCCGTGAAGGTCTGCTGCATCCAGGACGAGGCCGAGGCCCGTCTCGCCATCGAGCACGGCGCCCGCGCGCTGGGGTTCGTCTCCGCCATGCCCAGTGGCTGGGGGCCGATCCCCGAGGCGCGCATCGCGGAGATCAAGAGGACCGTCCCGCCGTTCGTGTCGTCGGTGTTCCTGACCAGCGCGACCGAGCCCGAGCGGGTCGCCGACCAGCTGCGACGGTCCGGGTGCGAGATGGTCCAGCTCTGCGACCACTTCCCGGACGACGGGTACGCGTTCCTGCGCGAGCAGATCCCGGGCGTGCGGATCCTGAAGGCGGTCCACGTCGTCGGGGACGAGGCCGTCGAGGCCGCGCGCGCACTGGCCCCGAAGGTCGACGCGGTGCTCCTCGACACCGGGAACCCGGACGCCCACGTCAAGGTGCTCGGAGGGACGGGCAAGACCCACGACTGGAACGTCTCGGCGCGGGTCGTCGAGGCGCTCGACAGCCCCGTGGTGCTCGCCGGCGGGCTCCGGCCGGACAACGTCGCCGCCGCCGTGAGGAAGGTCCGCCCCTGGGCCATCGACCTGTGCACGGGCGTTCGCACCGACACGAAGCTCGATGCCGCCAAGCTCGCAGCGTTCTTCGGAGCGCTCCGCGGGCTCGGCGAGTAGGCTCTCCACATGGTTCTGCACCTTCGGCTCGTCGAACTCCGCGGCCAGCTCGAGCTTCGATTCGGCGACCACGAGGCCGTGCTGTCGGCCGAGACCGTCCAGCGGCTTCGTCAGCTCGCTGCGCCGGACGACAAGGCGGTCGACGTCGAGCTCACCGAGCCGGGTGAGGACGAGGGCTGGCGCCTCGGCGAGCTGCTCCAGGCCACGCCCGTCTGGGGAGCGCTCCACCGGGCCCTTCCGAGCGCCGGCGAGTCCGGGCGTCCGGCCGTCCTGGCCATCACGACGCCCGAGGATCTGGCGGGCCTTCCGTGGGAGCGGCTGTTCGTCGACGGCGATGCCCCGCTCGAGGTCGAGCGCCGTGCCGTTGTGGCCCGACTCCACAACGGCGAGGGCCAGCCCCAGTCCGGCGAGAACGCGTTCGAGCTGCTGCGCTGGTCCCCTACCGCCGAAGACCAGGGCTGTGGGCGCATCAGCCACCGCCTTGACGAGCTGGGTGCCAGCCTCGACATCCAGATCCTCGAGTTCGAGAACCAGCTCCCCAGCGGGAACTTCGTCTTCCAGATCGTGCTGAACGGTCGGCAGACCGAGGTCCTGCGCTCGCACCTGGACCGCGGGCCCTCGGGGCGGCTCGGCCTGGTGCTCTCCCGCTGTGCCTGCGTCGTGCTGTCCGTACGCCAGGGGAGCGAGGCCGACTGCGAGCTCCTGGCTCGGCGCCTCATCGAGCTGGGCGCCCCCTCGGTCGTGGCCCCCGCGAGCGAGGTCGGGGTCGAGTCGGTCCAGCGCTTCAGCGACGGCTTCTACCAGGCGCTGGCTGCCCACGCGACCGCCGCCGAGGCCGTCGCCGAGGGCCGCCGGAAGGTGCGGGCCTGGGGTCGCCGACACCCGGAAGCGCGCTGGTCCCGCTGGCGCTGGTACGTGGCCGGCCTGGACGCCGCCGCCACCGGAGCCCTGCGTCCCCCCTCCTGGCGTCCCGAGGGCTGGCCGAACCCGGCCGCCGACGCCGCCGCCCTGCTGGACCGTGCCCGGGAGCTCTCGCTCGCCCAGGGCGTCGGGTACCTGGGGGTCGAGCACGTCGTCGCGGCGCTTCGTCAGGTCGACGGCGGTGGCAAGACGACCGCCCAGATCCGCGCGACCCTGCCGCGCATGGACCAGTTCCAGGCGGCGCTGGCGGCGTTGTCGCCCCAGCCGGGCGACTCCGAGCTGCGCCTGTCTCCTCGGCTGGCGGGCTGGCGGTCCGGGCTGACCGATGGCTTCTCGCTCGACGACGTCTGTTCGGTGCTCGCGATGGACCTCGCCAAGGGCCTGGCCGGCGTGCGTCCGGGGACCGGTGACCCGGCGAAAGACCTGACCGTCCTCGGGGGACCGGAAGACGGCCGCGTGATGGAGCTCGATCCGGGGCAGACCCTCGGTCGATACTCCGACAACGACGGCCCGACCCATGGTCTGTACGGCGACGTGGGCCTCACGGACCGCAAGCTCTCGCGTCAGCACCTGACGTGGACGGGGCCCGGCAAGGTCGAGCTGAAGCGGGCAGCGCGGCGCTTCCGTAGCGGCGAGATCGCGCGGGTCGGTCCCGGCGAGGTCGACCTGCTGGCGGGAGATCTGCTCGTCCTGACGCACGCGACGCGCCTGATCTGCGGGTGAGCGCGTGAGCCTCGAGCCGGGGACCCAGGTCGCCCGGTACCGCGTTGAGCAACTGCTGGGCGAGGGGGGCATGGCGCAGGTCTACTGCGTCGTCCACGAGACGCTGGGTACACGCCACGCCCTCAAGGTGCTGACGCGTGGCGGCGAGATCGTGCGGACCCGCCTCATCCAGGAGGGCCGCGTCCAGGCCTCGCTGGTCCATCCCAACGTCGTGGCGGTGACCGACGTCCTCGAGGTCGCGGGGCAGCCCGCGCTGCTGATGGAGTTCGTCGACGGACCGACGCTCGAGACCTGGCTCTGGGAGCGCGGCGAGACCATCGATCTGGCCCAGGCCGAGGTGCTGTTCGGGGCCATCATCGGCGCGGTCGAGGCGGCGCATGCGCGCGCGCTGGTCCATCGCGACCTGAAGCCTGCCAACATCCTGATGTGCGACGGCGTGCCCAAGGTCACTGACTTCGGCCTGGCGCTCATCCGCAGCGAGGGCCAGCGCCACACGCGCACCGGCAGCACGATGGGGACCCCGGCCTACATGGCCCCCGAGCAGATCCGCGACACGAAGAACGTCGACGAGCGGGCCGACGTCTTTGCGCTGGGCGCCATCCTGTACGAGCTGGTGAGCGGCCGCCGTGCCTTCGAGGGCGACGACGTGCTCGAGCTGATGAACGCTGTGGCCAAGGGTGCGTATCGGCCCGTCCGGACCTGGGTCCCCGACCTGCCGCCGCGGCTCGAGCAGGCCATCGACGGGGCGCTCCAGGTGGACCCCCAGGACCGGATCGCGGACGTGGCGAGCTTTCGGGACATCGTCGTCGGGGAGAGGGTGCACGTGCCTGCTCCAGCTCCGTCCCCATCGCGGCCTTCTGCGCCGCCCCCATCGCCCGAGTCCATCCACACCATCGACCTGACCGGTCACGAGGCCGATCCGGACACCGACGAGATCCCGGAGACACCGCGGTCGAGGCTGCGTCTGGTCAAGGCCGGTCTGGTCGGCATGCTCTTCGCGCTCGCGGCGGTCGGTCTGGGCGCTGCGCTGACGTGGGACGAGGACCCGGTCGAGCCGCTCATCATCGAGCGCGAGGTGCCGGTCGAGGTGCCGGTCGAGGTGCCGGTCGAGGTCCCCGTCATCCGCGAGGTCGCCGTCCCCGTGCCGGTCTTGCGCGAGGTGCCGGCGCTGAAGGAGGTCCCCCACGACGCGGTCGAGGAGCCGGTCGACGAGCCCGTCGAGGAGCCCGCGGCGGACCCGCTCCCCGTTCCGGCCCCTGTCGCTCGCGGCACGGTGCGTCGATCACGCTGCGCGGAGCCGAGGGTGCGTTCCCTGCAGGCAAGGTCCCCGCGGGAACCTACAGGGTCGAGGCCGACTTCGACGGACGCGTCGTGCCCGCCGGTTCGGTCGTCATCCGACCCGGCCAGACGGTCACCTTTGCCTGCGACGCGGACTTCATGACCTGTGAGAAGCGTTAGACGTCGGCTTCCTCATCTGTTGGAGACGCCCCGATGACCCTGCTCCTCGCTGCCCTGCTCGCCTGTGGATCCGAGCCCGCCCCGACCTCAGTACCCGCCCAGCCGGACAAGCCGTCCCAGCCGCTGACGCCGCCGGCCGAGCCCGCGGACGCCGTGATCGACGCGACCGCCGCCGACCTGGGCGCGCTCGCCAACCCCTCGGCGCTCAACGAGAAGGCTCCCGACGCGTTCAAGGCCCGCTTCACCACGACCAAGGGCGACATCGTCATCGAGGTCCACCGCGAGTGGTCCCCCAACGGCGCCGACCGGTTCTACAACCTGGTCAAGAACGGGTACTTCGAGGACATCGCGTTCTTCCGGAACATCAAGGGCTTCATGGTCCAGTTCGGCATCCACGGGGACCCCCAGCTGAACGCCATCTGGAAGGACGCCAAGATCACCGACGACACCGTCGTGAAGTCCAACACCCCCGGCTACGTCAGCTTCGCGACCTCGGGCCCGAACACCCGCACGACGCAGATGTTCATCAACCACGGTGGCAACGACTCGCTGGACGGGATGGGCTTCTCGCCGTTCGGCCAGGTGGTCGAGGGCATGAGCGTCGTGAACGAGCTGTACGACGGGTACGGCGAGGGCGCCCCGCGCGGTAAGGGGCCCCGCCAGGACCTGATCCAGAAGCAGGGCAACAGCTACCTGCGCGCTGAGTTCCCGCAGCTCGACTACATCCAGAGCGCCTCGATCGAGGAGTGATCCTCGTCCTGCTGGCGTGCAACGGCTCCGAGGTCGAGGGCATCGAGCTCCTCGAGGCGCGGAACCAGCTCGGGCTCGTCCGGAGCATGGACGAGATCACCGTCGATCGCGAAGACGGCGTCCGCGTGGACGGCTGGATCGATGGCGAGATCGTCGCGGTCGGTCGTGGGCCGGACGACACCGAGGTGGTCCTGTTCGCCGAGCTGGGCCGCATCGCCTGGCTCGACGACCTGGAGGAGAGCCGGACGCTGGGCGCCGCCGTCTCCATCGGCGAGGGCCGGTTCCTGTACGGCGGAGGAGCCTCTCGGGCCGACGAGGCCGAGGGGGAGACCGCGGTTCGCTTGTTCGACCTCTTCGACGGCACGCCGATGGACTCGAGCCTCTCGGGCGCGCTGACCGTCGCCGACGACACCGCGACCGGTGGCCGGATCGGCCTGACGGCGCACGTCGCGGATGGCCGGGTGTTGTTCTCCGGCGGAGCCCCCGACATCGGCATGGGCGAGGAGACCGCGGCCGCCAGCACCGTCATCTGGGAGGACGGGGAGACCCGGCTCGGTCCGCCGATGACCATCGGGCGAGCCCACCACATCGCGTCGGGTCGAGCGGTGGTCGGCGGGCGCACGCTCGGGGGCGGAGAGATGCTCTTCCGGGCGACCGCCGAGGAGCTGCAGGGTGGCGCCTTCGTCGAGGTCGGCGCGACCGAGCGGGTCTTCGGACACGCCGGCGCGGAGACCGCTGACGGCTTCCTGGTCTGTGGTGGCGCGGCGTTCAACTCCCAGGGCCAGTGGACCCCGACGTCGGGCTGCGATGCGGTCGACGCGCAGGTCAGCCACGCGGACGACCTGCCCCAGGCGCTCGCGTTCGGGGCGATGGCAGACCTGGGCGACACGGCGCTCTTCACCGGGGGCACGGCGTCGACCGACAACACGCAGTGGGAGCTCGTGCCGGCCTCGGATGCTGCCTACCTGTACGAGGACGGCGCGTGGACCGAGGTCGGGCCCATGCAGGTGCCGCGGGCCCAGCACACCATCGTGCCGCTCGGAGACGGCCGGGCTCTCGTGGTCGGCGGGGTCTCGGAGCTTCAGCTCGAGCTCCTGTCCGAGGACGTCATCCCGTACAGCTGCGCCGAGCTGTGGAACGGGTCGAGCTTCGAGCTGCTGGACGACTGCAGCGAGCTGATCTCGTCGCTGCCCGAGCCGGCGGCGTTCCCGCGCGCGGCGACCGAAGAGGGCGTCGGCAGCGTACTGATCGGCGGCACGCGACTGCACGCCGCGGCCGCACGACAGGTGGGCTTCGTGCCCTGGACGCCCTAGACGCGAGGCTCAGTCGCCGAAGACGCCCGGCTGGTGGCCGGCGACCGCGCCTGCTCCGTCGAACAGCAACAGGCCCGCTTCGTAGCGCGTGCCCGCGACCGACGTGGCCTCGTAGAGCGTCGCGTCGACCAGGCCGCCGTCGTCTCGCAGGGTCACGTCCGAGCCCCGCGGAAGCGTGATCGAGCCGAACTTGCTGCCCCGAGCCAGCGTGCAGGCCTTCACCGTCCCCGTCGCGTGGAGTGCGGCCCGGGACAGACACGGGATGCCGCCGATCGTGACCATCTCGCGCGGGCTGCGCAGGTCGCCGAACGTGGCGTGGGCGACGGCGCCGTTCGCGTGCAGCTGGAGGCGTGTGCCGCGGTCGAAGGGCCAGTCCGACACGGTGGCCGGCTCGGACAGGACGCAGCTCCAGCCGCCCTCGGTGTAGGCCTCGAGCCGCGTCACCCCCTTGCAGGGCACGCCCGCTATGCGCACGTCCTCGGTCAGCTGGACGCTCGTGCCGTACGGCAGGCCGGACAGCTCGGCGATGAGCTCCTGCGGGTCCGTCCAGGCGGTGGCGTCGAGGTCGGTGATCGGCGCGAGCAGCTCGGCGTCTTCGGACCCTTCCACGTCGACCTCTTCGACGCCTTCCTCGTCGAGCTCGTCGTCGGTGGGCTCTTCGACGAGCGTGTCGACGACCTCGATGTCCTCGACGGGCTCGTCGGTGGCCTCGACCACGGGCTCGACGACCTCGTCGACGACGGGCTCGACGACGGGGGTCGGGTCGGGATCCGGAGCGCAAGCGAGCAGGAGCAGCATGCCCCTACCGTAGCGCTCAGGCCGCCCGCATGTGTAGTCGGCCCGAGAGAACCACCTCCATCATCGTCGAGCTGATCGTCACCGTGGCGTACGTCGCGATGCGGTGGGCTCCGTCCTGGAGCTGCAGCATCACGTGGTGTCCACATGGCGGCGGGGAGGCCGACAACGGGAGTCGGATCCCCAGGCGATCCCCGTTCAGCCCATCCAGGTGACCTTAGAGCGCCACGGCTGGGAAGCCGAGCAGCAGGGTGACTGGCGCGCGCATCCCCACGGCCCGCTCCAGGGCTTCGCGACCGGTGGCGTCCTGCCGGGTCGCGGTGGAGTCCTTCATGGCCCCTCCTTCACTTGACTATACGGCGGCGGATCGGTGCACCTGAATAGCCGTATGTAGCTGTCTTGCTGTTCCTCCTTGGCTTTCCGGATAGTCCGCGCCGATGCGAACGGTCCTCGCGAACGCCGCTCCTCGCCCGATCGACGCCGAGACGACTGCGTATCGGTTGTTCCACGGCATCGCCGAGGGATGCCCGGGACTGACCATCGATCGCTATGGCGACCGGGTCCTGGTACAGACGTTTCGGGAGCCCGAGGTCGACCTGGCAGTCGTCGAGGAGTGGACCGGTCGTCCGGTCGTCTGGCGCCATCGGGGACCTGAGCGGGTCGACACGCCGGTCCCGAGGTGGGCGCGCGAGCCGACGGCGTTCACCGAGAACGGGGTCGCCTTCCGGGCGCCGCTGGTGCACCGCGGCATGGACCCCTGGCTCTTCCTGGACTTCCGGGCGGGGCGTCGATGGGTCCGAGAGAACGCTGCGGGCCGGCGCGTGCTCAACGCGTTCGCCTACACCTGTGGCGCGGGCGTGGTCGCGGCGGTCCACGGCGCAGCGAGCGTCCTGAACCTGGATCACGGCGCCTGGGCGCTCGAGGCCGGTGCGGGGTGGGCCGTTGACAACGGCGTCGAGATGGAGTGCGTGCGCGAGGACTTCTACGCGGCGACGCGGCAGTGGGCGGGCGGCTCGCTCGGCCGTCGCGGGCGGCGCTACCAGAAGCGCGATCCGCGTCGCTTCGACCTCGTCGTGTTGGACCCGCCGACTCTGTCGCGAGGGCCGCTGGGTGCGGTCGACATCGTCCGGGACTACCCGTCGCTCGCGAAGCCCTGCATCGGGTGCCTCGACGAAGGGGGCGTGCTGTTGGCGACGAACCACTCGCCGCGGGTGTCGACCGATGACTGGATCCACCAGGTCACGCGCTGCGCCGAGAAGGCCGGCCGGCCGGTGCGCGACGTCGAGATCGTGCTGCCCGACGGGGACTTCCCCAGCTTCGACGGCCAACCGCCGCTATCGATCGCCGCCTTCACGACCTGAGCCGCTGCGACGCTTGAGTTCGCTGCGCTCGATGAAGCCGTCGCCGTTCCGGTCCAGGCGGCCGAACGCCTCGGGGGGGCCGGGGAACTCGGCGTCGCTCAGCCGCTCGTCGCCGTCCGTGTCGTGCTGGGTCACCCCGACCTGGGCCCACCGCTTGAACCGCTCGGTCGTCTGGCCGTGCTCGTCGTGCCAGGCGCGCCGCTCCTCGGCGTCGATGTAGCCGTCGCCGTCGAGATCGCGGCTCTCGAACCGGTCCTCGTGCTGCCCGTCGGGGCTGTACTCGGCTCGGGACACCCGCCCATCGCCGTCGACGTCCATCCGCTCGTAGCTCTCGCCGAGCCGGGCGCGCTCGGGGTCGGTGGCGTGACGCTCGGCGGTGGGCTCGGGGTCGGCCGGCAGGACCGTCGTCACCTGGACGGGACCCCGCTGGAGCCAGAAGACGGCGCCGGCCGCGAGGGCGACGAGCAGGACCAGGATCGGGACCAGGCGCTTCATCAGTCGCGGTCCGCCGTGGTGCCGTCGGGGCGCACTCGGATCGCGCCGACGAGGGGGGCTCGCGTCTCGACGAGGGCCAGCGCGTCGGGGGCGGTCCACGCCCAGACCACGCGCCCGGAGTCGTCGACCTCGAGCAGCTGGTCGTGGCCGGTCACCAGGGTGTGCCCTCCCTCGAGGCGGTCGAGATCGCGAATGTGGGTGAGCTCGGGGTCCTCGTGGCGCCACACGACCTCGCCGTCCAGGAGCTCGACCGCGGCGTGTGGCCGTCGCGTGGCCACGAGCAGGTGCCGCTCGCCGAGCCACTCCACGCCGTGGGGACGCTCGCCGACGACGGGCCCCTTGGTGACCGCGAGCCGGGTGTTCGGCGGGCTGTCCAGGGTCCAGTCGTCGACCAGGGCGTCGTCGGGGCCGAGCTGGACCATGCCGTTCAGGTTGCGCGAGGCGACCCGCGTGCCGTCTTTCGTGCGCTCGAGCCCGGTGACGTGGAGCCAGCCGCCGTGCTCGTCGGTCACCTCGCTGACCCGCTCGTCGCTCCCCAGCGCGTCCTCGCCCGTCCAGGACCAGACCGCTTCGCCGCTGGGGTCGACCTCGGCGATCTGTGGCTCGCCCCGAGGCGCGAACGTGCGGGCGATGGCGGTGTTTCCGGACGGCAGGCGGTCCACGTCGAAGCCGGCCAGGGGGTCGGCGTGGTGCCAGAGCAGCGCGCCGCTTCGATCGACCTCGTAGACCCCGGCCCCCTCGACGCTCAACAGCAGGGTGCCGGCCGACGTCAGCTCGAACGCGGCCAGGTCACCGGAGCGCGTCCAGTCCTCGGGCAGGCGGTACATCCAGAGGAGCGACCCGTCCTGGTCGAACTCGATGATCTTCTGGGCGTGGCTCGGGTAGGACAGGCCGACGAGAGTCGTCCCGGGCTCGACGGACGGTGCGCAGGCGAGCAGGAACAGCACGCTCGGACTCTACTGGACGGCCAGCAAGCCGGCCTCGATCAGCCACAGGTAGAAGGCGATTCGGGGGGCGCGCAGGGTCGAGACCGCCAGGAACTTCCACAGCGGGTAGTCCAGGGCGCCACAGGACCAGCAGCCGACCGAGTAGGGGACCGGCGCGAGTGCACACAGCGCCAGGGCGCCGGTGCCGTAGCGTCGCATCAGCGTGTGCACGTAGCGACCGCGTCCCTCGGTCATGAAGCGCTGGAACCGTTCGGTGCGGCGCAGCGCTCGCGCCAGACCAAAGCCCAGGGTGCCGCCGGTCACGCTGCCCAGGGTGGCCCAGGCCACGACGGCCCAGAACGGCAGGCCGCCGAGCAGACCGGCCGCGCTGAAGGCCTCGTGCGCGCCCGGGACCGGGATCATGTCCGGGTAGAAGAAGCCGAAGGCCACCCCCCAGCCGCCGAAGCTGTCGACGAACGTGGTGGAGAGCGCCACGAGCTCCTCGTGCCACAGCTTCCCGCCGATGCCCAGCGCCAGCATCAGCAACGCGATGCCCACGACGAACTGTCGAAGGAGCCGCTTTGCGTCTTGCCGCGTCCACTCGGTCGGCGCCGGCTGGCTCAGCTGTCCTTCCAGGGGTTCTGTTCCAGGAACACGCGGACGAGCGCGTCGTCCTTGAAGTGTCGGTCCTGGGAGAGTCGTCTGCGGACGCCCATGTCGAGCTCGCGCCAGGTCGAGCTGGGGATCCCCGAGCCGGCCCACCAGCAGCGGAACTCGTCGGCCAGCTTGTCGCGAAGGACGTCCATCGCGCCCAGGTACAGCTCGTCGCCGCTCGCGTCCAGGACCCGGACGCCGACCTGCTCGGCCACCTGCCCGTCGTGGGCCGTGACCCAGCGCGCGCCCGTCGTGGCGCCCGAGAAGTCGAGCGAGCTGGCCCCGACGACGCCGACACGGTCGAGGTCGGCCATCAGCTGGCGGTGCACCACCCGGCGCAGGTCCGGGCCGGCGCCTTCCAGCCCTTTGCCCTGGTCCGAGGCGTGTGGAGCGGGGTCGCCGCGGGGGTAGACCGTGTCGACCCGGGGGCCGCCTGGGTCGTCCTCCGGGTCATCGTCGGCCAGCGCGCTCGCCAGCCGGTCCTCGGGCACGAAGCCCAGGCACGCGCAGGTCGTCTCCGGCGCGACGCTCACGTCCCCGGGCGGCAGCGAGGCGTAGCGGGTCTTGCGCCAACCGCGGCCGCGCACGAAGGGGGCGACGGCGGCGGTGAGCTGCTCGCCGGTGAACACCTCGGGTCCGCCGACCGCACGGGCCCGTCCGAGCTCGAAGCGGTCGAGGTAGGCCAGGATCAGCCGGGCCGCGTCCCGTCGCGAGGTCGGGCTGTAGCGACTGCTCGGCTTGAACGGGTGGGGTCGGGCGCCGTCGGGCGGGCGCACGTGGCCCTCGACGACCTCGTCGAAGTAGCAGGACAGCCGCAGGATGGCCCAGGGGGCCTCGCAGTTCCGGACCCCGCCCTCCAGGTAGAACGCCCGGCGGTTGAGCATGGCGTAGGACCACCGGTAGGCCCCCATCATGCTGACGTGCAGGATCTTCTCGGCGCCGACGTCGCGGGCCGCGTTCACGATGTTCTCCGCGGCCTGGCCGTCATGGATCCGCGCGCCCGGCCCGACCGTCCGCGGATCGATGCAGCTGAGCACCGCGGTGGCCCCTTCGAACGCCACCCGCAGGGGATCCATGTGGTCCGGGTCGGCGTAGCGCAGGGCCTGCACGTCCGCGATGCCGTGAAGCTGGTCGATGTCGCGGTCGTCGCGCACCACGGGCCGGACATCGCGGCCTTGGGACAAGGCGAGCCGAAGGACTTCGCGGCCGGTCCGGCCGTTGGCACCAATGAGGACGAGCACGTCGAATCCTACCCGCCAGCGCAATGCCGGGTCTTCCCGGCGACTACACTGGCGACCTCATGCGTACCCTCTCCATCGCGATCGTCAGCCTCTACGCGTTGGAGAACAACGGCGTGCGGCACGTCGCAGCCTCGTTGCGCGAGGAGGGCTTCCGGGTCACCGAGGTCTACTTCAAGGACTGGGTGAACAACCGGTTCCCGTGGCCCGAGGAGCAGGAGGTCCTCGATCTCATCGAGCTCCTGCGCAGCCGCCAGGTCGACGTCATCGGGCTGTCGGTCCGGGCCAGCGCGTTCCATCGAATGGCCAAGTACCTGACCGAGCGGCTGAGGGCTGCGCTCGGCGTGCGCATCGTCTGGGGAGGCATGCACCCGACGTTCCTGCCGGAGATGTGCATCGAGGTCGCCGACGCCATCTCGGTCGGCGAGACCGACGAGATCGTGAAGGAGTTCTTCGTCCGTCTGGACGAGGGCGTCAGCGTGCACGACTGCCCGAGCTTCTGGGTCCGGGAGGGGGACACGGTCTACCGCAACGACGTCGCGCGTCTGGTCGAGCTCGACGACATCCCGTTCCGGGACTTCCACACCCAGGACGACAAGTTCCACGTCGAGGGCGGCAAGGTCACCGTGGGTGATCCCTTCATCACGAACCCCGAGTACACGCTGCTCGCGAGTCGCGGCTGCCCGTACTGGACGTGCACGTTCTGCAGCAACACCCTGACGAAGCCACTGTACGAGGGCAAAGGCAGCAGCTTCCGCATCCGGAGCGTCGAGAACCTCATCCAGGAGATGGAGTACGCGACCCAGCTCTGCACCGGCATCAAGGTCGTCCGGTTCGACGACGAGGTGTTCCCGATCCGGCAGGCCTGGATCGAGGAGTTCGCGGAGAAGTGGCCGAAGCGGGTCGGTCTGCCGTTCGAGGTCCTGGTCGACCCACGCATGGTGCGCCTCGAGCCGATGCAGCTGCTGAAGGACGCCGGCCTGCGCGCCATCTGCATGGGCATCCAGGCGAACGAGAACGTGAACCAGGAGTTCTACAACCGGCACACGACCAACCAGCAGATCCTGGACGCCCAGAGCGTCTTCCGGAAGATCGGGATCACGGCGAGCCTTCAGCTCATCTGGGACGACCCGGTCAGCACCGAACAGGACAAGGACGACCTGTTCCACATGATCATGGAGCTGGAGCGGCCGTTCGAGCTCTACCTGTTCGGGCTCACGATCTACCCGAACACGCACCTGGCCCGGAAGCTGGAGCGCGAGGGACGCATCGCCGAGCACCACATCGAGGGCGTCAACACGCACGCGTTCGAGCAGTTCCGCGTGGACCTGAGCTACCCCCGTCCCGCCGCCGATCGACGCTGGCTCGCCCTGCTGGTGCTCGCGAACAAGTCCTTCCTGCCGAAGGACTTCATCTGGAAGCTCTACGGGAACGAGGCCTACAAGACCGATCCGGACGGCCTCGTCCAGTTCGCCCAGGCGGTCAACCTGCTCAACATGGGCGGCGTCGCCGCCGAGATGACCCTGCGGGGTGAGATGACCCCGCTGCTGCTGAAGCGCTGGGTGAACTTCGACTCGCTGGTCACGATGTGATGCTGCAGCAGACCCGTCGCCGGGCGCGCGCCTGGAAGATCATCGCGACGAGCGCGACCATGCGTCGGGTGCGACCCGAGTGGGTCCCTCGCCCCCACGCCGCTCACCTCATCACGACGTTCCGGTGCAACCTCAAGTGCGTTGGCTGCGGCTCGTGGAAGGTCCAGGAGCACAACGACCTGACCACGGCCGAGTGGCTGGGCGTCTTCCGTCAGCTGCGCTCGCTGGACATCGTGAAGGTGCTGGGCGGCGAGCCCTTCGTGCGCAAGGACATCGTCCACCTGCTGGCGGGCGTCCGAGACGAGATCGACCCGTACATCCTGCAGCTCACGACCAACGGGATGCTGACCCGGAAGACCGTCGAGGCCATCGAGGCGGTCGGCTGGCCCGGCTTGCAGCTGCGCATCAGCGTGGACGGGACCGAGAAGACCCACGACGCGATGCGCGGGGTCGAGGGTAGCTGGAAGCTCGTCGACAAGACCGTGCGCGCGCTGGCCGAGCTGCGTGGGAAGCACGGGTTCAGCTTCGGCATCAACTTCGCGGTCACGGACGACTCGATCCAGGACTTCGAGGCGATGATCGCGTACGCCGACCGGTACGGCGCGGACCTGATCCCCGGGGTGAACGTCGACCCGTTCCTGGTGGGAACGGTGCCGCCCGAGGTCAGGCAGCAGGAGGTCATCCTGCTGTCCGATCCCGAAGAGGGGCTGAAGCGCATCGAGGACCATCGCGCCGGCTACAGGCGCGAGCTGCCACTCATCGACCACCTGGTCTCGAAGTTCATGGTGCACCGCACCTTCGAGCGCCAGATCCGGCACAAGGAGCCCCGCTTCGTCTGCCGAGAGCTGCGCGACCTGCTGTACATGCTGCCCAACGGCGACGTGGTGCGGTGTGGGCTGGACCACGACCCGGTCGGCAACGTGCGGGAGGCGAGCTTCGACGACATCTGGTACGGCGAGCGCATGAAGACCTACCGCCAGAAGGTCGACGACTGCCCGGGCTGCATGCAGGCCAGCGTGCAGATCCTCAGCCGCGTGTACGGCGGGTGCCTCGATGCCTGACGCGGTCGGCACGCTGATGGAGGAGCTGCGTCGCCTCGCCGGTCCCGTCGCCGCGGTCGAGGAGTGGCCGGATGGGCCGCGGGCGGTCGTCAGCGGACCGCGCTGGCAGGTGGATCTCGACGTGGCCACCGGTTCCGTCGCCCTGTCCGTGCGGAAGCGCGCGTGGACGTCCGGTTGGTCCGATGTCATCGCGGACGTCCCGATCCCGACTGGCGCCGGAGGAGCCTGGGCGCGTCAGCTCGGCGTGAACGTGTTCCAGACGCTGACCGGGCTCGAGGGCGACGGCCTGGACGAGGCGCCCCGGCTGGCGCTCATGCTGCTCGACGACGAGTCGCTGTTGCTGCGGATCATGGCCAGGACCCTGAGTGCGCGTCACGACGTGACGACGTTCTCCGACCCCAGGGAGGCGCTCGAGGCAGCCCGTACAGGACACTTCGACGGCATCCTGGTCGACTACCGGATGCCGATCATGACCGGCACGGACTTCATCGCCGCGCTGGAGAGGGTCCGGCCGGAGCTCGTGCCGCGGACCTGCGTGATGACGGCCCAGCCCGAGGCCGTCGTCAGCTCGATGGATCTGGTGCTGGCGAAGCCGCTCTCGATGGAGGACCTGGACGAAGTCATCCGGCTCTTCGTGGTGCTTCGCGGCGACGACGAATCGTCGTGAAACCCCCTGCCGGGCTGTGGTCGGTACGGTGTTCGAGGTCGGGTGGCTGGAAGTCCGCAGTACTGGAGAGGTCGTTGAGTCCAGATGCCCCCTGGGGCGGCGCACGCAGCGATGCTCGCGCGGCCCGAGCGATCGCCTCGACCCTGGGGTCGATGGTGGAGCCCCTGCGGGGGGTCAGCGTGCAGGTCTTCGGGCCGGCTGGTCAGGACGCGCTCGTCCTGGCAGCGCAGGAGTGGGAGCTCACGTTCCTCGTGGACTTGGGCCTGCTCGACATGTACCTCCGGCGCCGCAGCTGGCGACCCGGCCGGGCGGACGCGCTGCAGAGCGCCGCCGTGCCACGCACGCTCGGGGAGCTGCAGCCCTGGGCTCGGCGACAAGCCGCCCACGGCGTCCTGGTTCTCACCTCGCTCGAGGGTGGGGAGATGGCGGCGGCCCCCCGCCTGCGGCTTCTGGTCGTCGACGACGAGGACATCCTGCTGCGCGGGCTGGAGCGCCTGCTCCAGAAGCAGCACGAGGTCCACTGCTACACCGAACCGGTCCTCGCGCTCGAGCTGGCGCAGGGCGGAGACTTCGACGGCATCCTCTGCGACGTGGTCATGCCCCGTCTGGACGGACTGCGGTGGCTGTCCTCGCTGCGGGACGTGCGTCCGGACCTCGCTCGGCGGACCTGCTTGATGACCGCCGAGCCGCACCGGCTGGGCGAGACGTCCGAGCTCGTGCTCAGCAAGCCGATGTCCCTCGAGGATCTCGATGAGATCATCCGGCTGTTCGCTGTGCTGCGCGGACCTCCTCGATGAGGGCGTCCTCGGCGGCGTAGCGCTCGAGGTTCTGCTCGATGAGCGCGTCGGGATCGAAGCCGCGGTTCCGCAGGGTCTCGCGGATGATCTCGTCCATGATCAGGTACTTGTCGTCGAGGAACTGGGCGACGCGGTCCGGGGGGTACGTCGTGTGGAAGTCGAACACGATGTCCAGGCTGTGCTGGAACCCGATGAGGCAGATCGGCTGGTAGCCCTGGTGGCTCCGTCGGGCGCCCCAGCCGGCCTCGATGCCGTGCTCGCGCAGGACCTGGCGCTCCTCGGGCTTCCCGATGCCGAGGTCGAGCAGCGGGGCGTTGTAGCGGACGCCGTAGCGGCTGTAGAACTCGATGTTCTTCTCGCGCGTGATGGGCATCGACATCACGGCGTACTCGCCGCCGACGCTGCTGCAGATGAGCGTGTTCGTGATGCCGCGCTCGAGGTTGTAGATGAGCGCGTGGGTGGCCATCGCTTCCTGGCAGCCCAGGCAGACGCACCAGTGACCGCCGTACTTCAGCGTGTCCCGGACCCAGCGCTTGGCGCCGATCCTGTTCCACTCCTCGGTCAGGTCGACGAGGTGGTGTTGGACGCGCAGGCCGAGCACGCGTTGGAGCTCCGGGGTGTGCTTGCGGGACCACTCGTTGAACAGCGCGCCGTAGCTGTGCTTGAAGGTCAGGAGGTGGATTCCGCCGCGCCGGTCCCCTTGCTGGTTCTTCCCGATGATGATGGGGACCGCGCAACTATCGAGCCCGCCGGAATACAGAACGCTGAAGTCCTTGAGGACGCTGTACTCGGGCAGGCTCAAGGGCATCGGCACAGTCTACAAAACGCGCGCGAGGCATCGATGAGTCACGACCACCACACCCCCGCTGACGGCGAGCTGCTCGCCCAGATCCGAGAGCTCGTGCAGGAGGCCATCCCGGGCGCCGACGTGTCGGTCCGAGGAGCGGGCGGACGCTTCGAGTTGGACGTCGTCAGCGCCGAGTTCGCGGGCAAGCGCACGCTCGCCAAGCACCGGATGGTGCTCCAGGCCATCGCCCCGCTGATGAAGGGCGACGCCGCCCCCGTGCACGCGATCGACCGGCTCGGGACCACGGTCCCCGAGTAGGACTCAGGGGCAGTCCAGCTCGGCGGACTCCGTCAGCTCGCCGAGCTCGTCCGCGACCTGGGCGCGCTCGGCCCTGGCAGCGTCCAGGCGTCGAGCGTGGATGCGGCTGATGTTCTTCGCCAGGTACGGGATGCGCGTCGTGATGCCCGTGATGACGTTGAAGCGCAGCTCGTTCGGGTGCACGTCGTCCGAGCGATTGGCGCGCGTGGCGTCGAGCATGCCGTTCACCGCCTGGAGCCCGGTCACGTAGAAGAGACCGGACGTCGTGAACGTGAACGTGCTGAACCGGCGCGCGGTGCCCCGGGTCTTCCGGACCTGGCGCACGGTCTCGTCGATCTGCTCGTCCAGCAGCAGGACGCGAGCCGCCCAGTCGACGTCCTCGGCGGTGCAGCCCTGGGGCGTGTGTCCCGCCAGCTCGTCGACCTGGCCCTGCCAGTCCATGTGGCCGTTCTGCAGGTCCCAGAAGCGCTCGGTCAGCGTCTCGATGTCGCCTCCGCCGGCCTTCAGCGCCACCCCGGCGAATCGTCCCGTGCGGCGTCGGCTCTTGCTGTTCATCTCGAAGCCGTGCTCGTTGGCGTTGACGATGAACACGAACTTGCGGTTCTTGGTGCGGTCGAGGAGCTTGCGGACCGCCTTGGCGCGGGGCGAGTAGTCGCCGGCCAGGCGCTCCTCGAGGTCGGCCCGATCGAACGCGAGCGTGCCCTCGAACGTCTGGACCCACCGGTCGTCGCGCTCGTAGTGCGGCGGCATGTAGGGGTTCCAGGCCTGGACCAGGTGGAGCTCCAGCGGCAGGTCGACGCGCGTGCCGTCCTCGAGCTCGTGGACGAGGGTCAGGTCCCAGCGGTTCGTGCGCAGGTTGAAGCCCGCCACCTGGAGCGCGAACTCCTCGCCGGACAGCGAGACCGCGCC
>JAAESX010000110.1 GCA_024228935.1 Pseudomonadota bacterium | reverse complement strand
GTTGCAGTGGCCCCACCAGGAGCCCCCCGCCGGGCTGTAGTGGTTCAACAGCTCCCAGGCGGGCAGGTACCAGGCGTTGTTGCCCTCGAGGTTGCCGCTGAAGTGCTCGTAGAGCGCCATCTTGTCCAACGGCGAGAGCTCGTCGAGGTCGTAGCTCCAGCCCTCGTCGTGCACGAGGCTGGTGCCCTCGATGCGGAGCGCGCCGCCGTCGAGGTCGGCCTGCACGCCGTCGTAGAAGCCGACCAGCGTGGTGACCAGCTCGTCCTGGAGCTCGCCGTACCGGGCGGACTTCTCGTCGTGCTCGGTGGTGCCCTGCTCGAGCTCCCGGAGCGCGGAGGAGAGCTCGTCCATCTCGGTCTTGATCGGATCGACGTCGCCCTTGATGCGGTCCGACAGCGTGGAGCGGTCGTCGTAGCCGAAGACCAGCGCGCCCTCGGACTGGCGCCACCAGGACCCGGCCCAGGGCTCGTAGCCGTCGTACACACCGGCGTCCCAGCCGCCGTCCATCGTCTCGCCGTCCAGGGTCACGGCGTCGTCGAGATCGATCGAGGTCGCCAGGGCGGCCTTGTAGTCGAAGTCTTCCGGCGGGGTGGGCAGGGCCCAGGGACGGGCCTCGCGCAGCCGGGCGACCTCGGACTCGCTCACCAGCCGCGCCTCGAGGTTGTCGGTCACCGTCCAGGTCGGCCAGGGCTGGCCGTCCTCGTAGCGGGTGGCGACCAGGCCACCGCCCAGCTCGTCCTCGAAGAGGGCGTCGGTGTAGCCGTCGCCGGACACGGTCTCGAGCAACGAGCCGTTCTCCAGGGTGAGCTGCACGTCCGACCAGCGGGCGCCGAAGGGCGCGAGGAAGGCCGGCGCCATCGTGAGCTGGGACTGGGACAGCGCGTTGTAGGAGGTGTCGGTGTTGCCGAGGCTGTAGGCGATCTCCTGCCGGGTGCCGTCGACGTTCACGAAGGTCACCAGCCCGGCGAGGCGGTCGCGGTCTTCGCGGAACACCAGGTAGACGACCGGGTCGGCCTCCAGGACCTCCTCGTCGTCGTTGAGCGTCGGGTCGATGCTGGCCTTGAGCACGGTCAGCGTGCCCTTGGAGTCACCGACGAAGCGCTGGAGGGTGTCGCCGTCCTCGGGGTCGAGGTCCTGCTCCACGACCTGGTAGGTCCAGAGCACGGTGTCGGACCAGGACTCGGTGAAGTCCGGGGCGGGGCTGTCGCCGATGAGCGAGACGTTCGCGGTGGACGCCTTCACGTTCACGTGCCGGTAGGCGGCCGCGAGGTGGAAGGTCTCCCC
>JAAESX010000109.1 GCA_024228935.1 Pseudomonadota bacterium | reverse complement strand
GGAGGCGTGGTCGTTACCCGTCGCGAAGCGCCTGGCGGCCCACTACGGCGTGAACCAGTCCACGATTTACCGCGACCGGACGGCGCTGCTCGAGGAGCTCGCCGACGAACAGCGCGAAGGACGAGCGGCCGTCCGTGCTGAACTCCTGCTGACCCTGAAGCGGCAACGGGACAAGGCCGACCGGGACGGAGACCATACGGTGGTGCTGCGCTCGCTGACGTTCGAGGCGAAACTACGCGGGGTAGACGAGCCCGAGACGGTGCCGGTGGATCCGGCCGTGGTTCCTGTGGATGGACTGGAGCGCCTTCGGTACCTATACCGGGACGTCCATGCCCTTCGTCGTCAATGCGAGGGCGCGGGCAAGGCAACGGCAGCAATGCAGGCGATGAAGCAGGAACACGACCTGCTTGCCCAGATCGCTGAGGAAGAGGAGCGCCGAGCGGCAGCGGACCGGGCCAACCGTCCGGCTGACGTGCTGGTGAACGAACTGGTCAGCGAGATCCGCGACCTGCCCGACGTGCTTCGTGCTCGGGTGCTGATGCAGCTACAGGAGAACTGATGGACCCGATCGAAGGAACGTTGACGCCTGAAACCTGCGGGTGTCTGGACGTGTGGACACCAGACGGTCAGGATCATTTCTGCGAGGCATCACCGGGTGACGTGGTCACGGTTGCTGGGCATCGCTTGCGCGTTGGCTCGACGGTAGTGCTCCGAGCCGCCGACCCGACGCAGAAGTACGCGTGTACGGTGGTCGCCGTTCTGGAGGGGTCAGACGATCTGCCGACTCCTGATGGCGGCAACGTCATGACGCCGTACCACGGCCCGCCCGGTCGCTCGCCTGACTCGGCCTTTCAGTGGAAGGGCGTGGACGCTTCCGGCCGGTTCCGGTGCGCGTGCGGCGCTCGCTGTACGTGGGCGGGCATGTTCGCTTATGCGGTCCGGTGCCCCAAGTGTCGTGCCGTATGGTCGATCGACTCATACGTGGGTGTGACTGCGGCGTGACCGTCTCGGCTGCACTGACAGCGCTCGACGATGTCCGGGCGGCCGTCCGGGCTTCACCCGTGGATTACGTGGCGTGGCTGCCGCTCCAGATCGCCTGGTTGTCGCACACCGGGCGGGAGCCGGCGTTGCTGCGTCTTGGCAACCGTCAGGGCAAGTCCTACTCTGGCACGGCTGAACTCGTCTTCAGGTGTCGCGGGTTGCACCCGTTCAAAGAGGTCCCGAAGGCCCCCGTTCGATGCGCGCTCGTCTGTATGAGCATGGGTCAGTCGATCGAGATCCAGCGGGTTCTATGGGAGCACCTCGGGCAGTCGAAT
>JAAESX010000108.1 GCA_024228935.1 Pseudomonadota bacterium | reverse complement strand
GTCACCGACGACGACCTCGAGCTGGTCGTCGAGAGCGACGACCCGGACGGCGAGGAGCTCACGTTCTCCTACACCTGGTACGTCGACGGCGTGCCGGCCGACCTGAGCGACGAGGTGCTCGCCGCCGACGAGACCGCCCGCGACGAGGTCTGGTCGGTCGAGGTCGTGGCCACCGATCCCTCGGGGGCGGAAGCCACCGCCTGGGACACCGTCACCATCCTGAACAGCGCGCCTTCGCTCCAGGCGGTGGTCCTGAGCCCCCAGCCCATCCTCGGTTCCGACGACCTGAACTGCGTGCCGGTGGGCTTCACCGATCCCGACGACGATCCCCCCGAGTACGCCTACCAGTGGAACATCAGCGGCGGCGGCACGGACTGCAGCTGCCACGCGGAGACCCCGGAACCGGTGCTCTCCAACTCCTTCTACAGCCGTGGCTACCTGGTGAGCTGCGAGATCACGCCGATGGACGACGAGCTCGCCGGCCCGACGGTGTACAGCGTCGAGGTCGAGGTCGCGAACTCGGCGCCGGATGCTCCGACGGTCTTCATCGAGCCCGGGGCCCCCTCCGCCGGCGACGAGCTCCGCGCGGTCGCCCTCGCCACCGATGGCGACGGCGACCTGCTCACGCTGGAGTACCTCTGGAGCGTGGACGGCGCCGGCTACGGCAGTGACCAGGTCGTGCCCGGCCAGGACGTGGAGTCCGGCCAGACCTGGACCGTCGAGGCCTGGGCCAGCGACGACGAGCTCTCCGGCGCCTCCGGCTCCGCCAGCGTGACCGTGCAGTAGCCGCCTAGTACTCCTCCACAGGGATTGTGACCGGTTCAGCGT
>JAAESX010000107.1 GCA_024228935.1 Pseudomonadota bacterium | reverse complement strand
CAGTTCGACTCGGGCGGTGACGCCGCGGCGCTGCTGGGGGTCATTCAGTCGATCGAACAGAGCCACGTCGCCCACGCTGGCGTCCCGAGCTCGGACATCATGCGGTCGACCGGGTCGCCTCAGTCCGGCTATGCCCTGATGCTTTCTCGGGCGGGTCAACGCGAGATGCAGCGCCGCAACGAGCCGCAGCTTCGGCGTATGGACCTCGAGACGATCAACAAGTCGGCGGCTCTGCTCAATCGGTGGAGCGAGCGAGAGACACGGGCGGCATCTTTCGGCATGCCAGAGTCCGGCTATTTCATTGCTTACGAGGGTATTCCGCTGACCATCGACGAACGGGAGGCGAACCGCGACGACGCCGTCGCTCGGCTCGACGCGGGCCTCGCTAGCCGGGTCGGTGTCTATATGGAGATTTACCCGGGCACGACCGAAGAGCAGGCCCTCGACGCGCTCGTCAAGATCGCAAAGCAGGAGGCCGCGCTCACCGCCGCAACCCAGGCGGCTGACGCCGTCGCCATCGAAGAGGCCGAAGAGGTCATTCAGGAGACACCATGAGCCACGAAAGCCCACCCGGAGGCGCCCCCCCTGGAGGTCAGCCCCCTGCGCAGCAAGGCCCCGCACCGATCCCCTACGCCCGGTTCGCCGAGGTCAATACGGCGCTGAACGAGGCCAAGGCGAAGCACGCCGCGACGCTGCATGAGCTCGATGGCGCGCGCGCCCGCCTGGCTACGGTCGACGCGCTCACGCAGCAGGTCGACGAACTCACCGCCGCCAAGGTGGGCTTGGAGCTGGACCGAACCATGATGCAGAATGGGATCATGTCCGACGACGGCCGCGCGCTGGCGCAGTGGGAGTACGGACGACTCCCCGAGGCTGGTAGGCCCGCGCTGGGTGACTGGTTGCAGACGCTCCGGGCGGACCCGACCAAGGCCGCGGCGCACATGCGCCCCTATCTGCCGAAGCCTCCCGCGGCGCCCGTGGCGCCCGCGGCGGCCGTGCCTCCCGCGGCGGCTGCTCCGACGCCGCCCGCTGCAGCGCTCCCCCCTGCCAACAACGGGGCGGCCGGACAGACGCCCGCGCACGCTGGACCGTACACGGCCGCCGACCTCAAGGGCATGTCCAATGAGGACTACGCCAAGCACCGCAAGGCGATTCTCGCACAGGGCACGGTCAAGCTCGGCTGACGGTGCTATACTGCTAGCATACCGACAAGGTACCTGCCCATCCGGGTTCGCCATCCGATATCAAGGCGATAGGGCGCGACGACAACCCCACCCACGGGGCGCCCTATCATGGCGAACGAACTGCTCTATTCTGGCGCTGGTGATCTGACTGTGGCTGAGGTCCTCCTCCGTGAGGTCCAATTCCTGCTCGCCGAGCGCGCATTCGTCGGCAACCACCCGGCCCTCTTCTACGTCGGCGACCTGTCCGGCTCCGGTTCCACCGTAATCAAGCAGTCGCAGCTCGGCTGGGCTGGCACCGACATCCTCCAGGACACCGCCGAGGACACGGCAGCGACCGAGGTGGCGATCACCGATGCGTCTGCTACCGTCACCGTCGCGCGCAAGGCGCTCACGCGCAACATCTCGGACCTGCTCACCGCGGTCGACTCCCAGGGCATCATCTCCAGCCCCGCCGGGTTCGCCCTCGATGCCGTCGGCGCAACGCAGCAGAAGCTCATGGACATGATCGTCCAGCTGGCGGACGGCTTCACCGCCACCGCGGGCCCGGGTACCGGTGTCGACCTCGACCTCGATTCCTTCCTCGTCGCGAACATCGTGCTCGATGTCGCGAACGCCAGCACCGACCGCCTGTCCATCCTGCACCCGCAACAGGTCGGCGACCTGCAGCGGGACATGGCGACCGCAGCGACCGGGGCCATCGCCTTCGACACGTCCTCGCTCGACTTCATCGCGATGCGCGGGACCGGCTTTAAGGGCTCGGTCGTCGGCGTGCCGATTTTCAGTTCGGGGCGCGTGCCGACCGTCAACGCGGGCGCCGACTACGGCGGGTCCATTTTCAGCCGCGGCGCCATCCTCTGGGGCGACGCGACGCACAACACCTCGATGATGGCTCCCGGGACGTACATCAACGCCGGCAAGATCCTGATCGAGTTCGCGCGCGGCAAGACCGGAAGCTCCAAGGCCGTCCAGCAGGTCGTGTATAACGCGCTTCTCGGGGCGAGCTTCGGCATCAACGCCGCCGGTGTGACGCTCGAGTCTGACGCCTAGCCCGCGGGCCTCGGTGGGGTCGCCGGTGTCATGGTGTCCCCGCCTCCCGCACCGAGGCCCGTCTAGGGCCTGAACCGAAGAAGGAGACACCATGCCCCGTTTCGCGCACGCTTCCGATGGAGAGGCGGTCATCCCGAAGAAGACCGGGGGTCCGGAGCTCGTCGAGTGTCCGCCGACTCCCCCGTTCCACTACGCTGTCAATGAGCGCCGGTGGGGCATCTACAACGGGAAGCTGCTGCCCAACTGCAAGGCGATCAAGCACCTTGGCGGCCTGAACGGCGCTGATGTGGGCCAGTGGGAGCGCGCGCTCGCCACCGCACGCGAGCAGGGCGATGTGGTGATCCCCCACGATGTCGACGGTGAGGGCACCAGCTACCTTCGCCGCCACCGCGGCGTGGGCGGGTACGTCTACACCTGCAAGTGGAAGAAGGTGTTTCCGGGCTCGGACATCGTCCGGTCCGACCAGGAGGGCTACCACAAGTGGTTGGCGTCCCTCATCGAGCGGGACATCATCCAGAAGCCCCGCCCGCACGTCCTCGAGAAGTTGCGCGAGCGCTGCGAGTCCAAGATCGAGGACTACCAGAAGCGCGACACGCCGCGCGCCCGTGCGGCCGTCGAGCGCTTCACGGCTGATCTGGCGGTCTGGGACAATGAGATCGCGCTCGCCGTGGCGGACAACCCGCACTCGGAGGGCGAGGAAGTGCCGGCCATGGTCGAGAGCGGACGCCCGAAGCGTAGCCGCAAGACCAGCACGAAAGTCGCCGGTGACGCATGAGCGGCGAGCGTGACGGCTACCGCCGGGCAATGGACCGCACGACCAAGCGTCTCCGCGACGAGGGCGTGCCCAACGCCAAGGCCGAGAGCTGGGCCCGCCGCCTGACGAAGCGCGCCCACGCGGAAGCGGACGGCGCGCCGAAGCCGAAACCGAAGAATACGCAGAGGTAGCCCATGGCACAGAAGCCCCACCACTATCGCGGTCGCTCCAAGTTTGACGAGGTCCTCGTTGACGAGGGCACGGGCACGGCATCCGGTAGCGGCGTGACCGCCGAAGAGCGGATCAGCGCGGTGCGCGAGGTCGTGCTCACTCTGGTCGACACGCCGGTCGTGATGGCCGACGAGGCCGGCGTCGTGGCGTACGGCAGCCTCAAGGTCTACGACCTGCCCGCGGGCGCCATCGCGTTCATGGGCGCGACGGCAGACCTGGCGCTGACCCTTTCTGCGGCCGGCGTCAACGCCGATTGGGACGGGGACTTCGGGATCGGCACGACCGCCGCGGACAACGACGCGACACTCGCAACGACCGAGCAGGACCTCCTACCGACCACGGCGACCCCGCAAGCCGCGGCCAGCGCGACGACCGCGACGGGCCAGGCGACCGCCACCGAGGTCGGAACCGTCTTCGACGGGACCTCGACGGCCAAGGATGTGTACCTGAACATCCTGGTGGATGACGCGGACCACGACGTGACCACGACCCCGACCAACATCGTGTGCAACGGCACGATCCGACTGCTCTACGCCAACCTCGGCGACTACTAGGGGGCGATCTGGCACTGATCGACCAACGGCACACCGTCCGCCTCCCGCTGCAAGACCTGCTAGAGCGTGGGGTCGACTCGACCATCAGCGCACCCATCTACCTGGATGGCGCGCTGGTGGCCCCGGATGCCGGTGGTACTGTCAGCGTCTACGACGGCAACAACAACGCTGTGATCAGCGCGCAGGCGGTCACGATCTCGGGCTCCATCGCGAGCTACATCGTCACCGCCGCCACGACGGCCAGCCTCACCCTCGGGGAGGGCTGGCGGGTCGAGTGGGACCTCTATCTCACGGCGAGCTCCACAAGCCTCACGCCGGTCAACGACGCCGCGCTAGTGCGCCGCATCCTGCGGCCTGCGATCTCGGACGTGGACCTGTACCGCCGCGTCCCAGCGCTGGACCCGTCGGGCACGGCCCCGATCACCAGCCTCGACGACTACCAAGATTTCCTCGATGAAGCCTGGACCATGATCAGCGACCGGCTCATCCGCAAGGGTCAGCGCCCTTATCTCGTGATGTCGCCTGGGTCGCTACGAGAAGTCCACATGCACCTGACGTTGGGGCTCATCTATGATGACCTCCAGGTGCGTCTAGACAATCCCGATTACGAAGGCCGCGCCGACCGGGCCTACAAACGCTACGAACTGGCCTGGGGGGCACTGTCCTTCGTGTACGACCGCGATCTTGACGGCCGCCCGGACATCGGAGAGGACGGGACAGCGAAGCGCCGCGGACAGCCGCCGGTGTTCCTGATGGCGAGGCGCTAGATGGGGACGACCATGACCCCGTCAGAGGTCGTCGAAGCGGTCGCGGCACAGATCGCGACCGACCTGGCCGCGTCCGGCTGGACGCGCTCGAGGTACCCGATCGGCACCTTCCCGGGCGATGGACGCAAGCCGCAGCACAAGTCCTACTCGGTGGGGCTGTCAAACACCGACCCCGACGGACGGGACCGCCAGCAGCACGGCGCTGTGCTCGTGCAAACCGTGGTTCTCGTGCGGTTCGCGATGGCCGTCCGGGCCGACAATCAGGTCCGCGACTACGGCACCGCCCTCGACGGGGAGTTGGCCCTAGTCAAGGCCACGAAGGCCACGACAAGCGATGGCAAGCTCCATAGCATCCTGTTCGATCAGGTCACCGTCCGCGAAATGGTCTCCCCCACCGTCTATCTCGGCGAGATCCGATGGATAGCGCAGCATAAGTACGCCCTCGCCTGATGGAGTCGCCATGAGCGCCCCTAGTACCTTCGCCAAAAACTTCAGCCACGGTACGATCGTCGTTGCCGATGGCACGGCTACCGCCCTAGAGTACACTGCCGACGTGGATAACGGCGACTTCTCATGGGGGCCGCTCAAGTCCGTCCTCCGCGAGACGGCTGCCTACCAGCGCCGGGGCAAGCTGCATGCGCTCGCTCTCGGTGAGCGCATCTTCCCGGAGCTGTCGTTCACGGCGATGCTGGCCAACTTCACGAAGGCGACGACCGGCTCGCCGCTGGCCGACATGATCCTGGGCACGACGGGCAGCGAGTTCGCCGCGCGCATCAGCACCCTCGGGGCGACCCATCCTCTGGTTTGCCTCGACGTGACGTTCAGCTTCACCGACTACGGCGGCACCACCCACACGATCACGTTCCATGACGTGGACATGAGCTTCGACGGCGCCGAGGGCGACCCCGATGAGCTGTCGTTCAGCGGGACCGTCTACGGCGAGATCGACGGGGACTGGGACATCGACGAGACCTGATAGGCGCACCGCGCCGTAGGGAGACACCATGCCAAAGACGTACCAGTTGGGGGATGGCCATTCGTTCCATCTGGAGCCACCCGGGTCCTACACCATCGTGCGCGAGGTCGCAGCAGCAGCCCAGAGGAACGCATCTCGCGCCCTGGCTGCTGCGCTGGGGCTGTGCATGCGCGGCCCGGGGCGTGTGCCTCTAAAGTACGCGGACCACGGCTACGACGCGATGGCGTACGGTGGCGCGGTGCTCGACGCGCTCCACAAGCGCAAGGCGCTTCGCGGCCCTGACGGGACGTGGGGCGACGTGGCGAATATCGCCTATGCGCTGATGCTCGAGTCCGTCATCACGGAGGAAGAAGTCAAGCGTGAAGCGGGAAACTCACCCGGCGAGGTAACGGCCTCGCCAGAGTCATCCTCGACATCGAGCGACGATGGAGCAAGTACCCCGGATGGTTCGCCGGCCTAGACCGAGAGGTGCGCGTGACGCTGCTCGCCGACTACCGCATTTCGGCCCGCCCGCCGAAGACCAAGCCCGGCGCTGGCCAGCCACGCCGCAGGGGGCGCCGTGGGTAAGCTCAAGTTCGGCCGCGGCAAGGTGACCGTCGAGATCGACGATGACATCGAGCGCATGATTCGCGCAGGCATCGAGGAGACCGCCCCGGGCGTTCTGTCTGGCCTGGAGGACATCGCCACCGAGGTCGGACGCTCCGCGCAACTGCGCTGGCCGGTCAAATCCGGGCGGTCCAAGGCCGCGTTCGGCTTCGGTGGGCGTCTCCCGCGGAAGGACCTGATCGAGGGCTACGTCGAAAACAACGCGACTAACGATGGGTTTTCGTACATCTACGCGATCAAGCCCCGAGGCGGTGGCCGGTCCATTTGGTCCTCGTGGGTACGCACGCCGATGAAGCGCCGCGGCGAGCAGTTCGCCGAAGAGCTCGGCCCCAACATTCAGAAGCTCATGGAGGACGTGTAATGGCCCGCGAAACCGTCGTTAACGTTAGTCTCCGGGCCGATGTCAAGGACCTGACCAAGTCGCTCAAGGCGGCCGAGGGGATCACGGCGAACGAAGCCCGAAAGATGGTCCTCGATGTTGAGAAGGGCTTTCGCGCACTGGAGAAAGAGGCGAAGAAGGCCAGCAAGGCCGCGGCGAACGCCACGACCCGGGCCGCGCGCCAAACTGCCCGGGAGTGGGACCAGCAGATGTCGAACATCAAGGGCCTTTCTGGCGCTGTGTTCGGCGGCGTGGCTGGCGACGTGTTCGACCTCGTCGAGGTCGTCGAGGGTAGTTCCCTCGCCCTAGCCGGTGTCGGCGTCGCCCTCGGTGGCGTGGCCGTGGCTGGCGTGGGCCTGGTAGGGGTCGCCGCGGGGATGAAGGCGCTAGCAGACGCGGCGCTCGACGCGCGGACCCAGCTGGAAGAGGAGGGGATCGCAGTCGACTCGCTCATCGACCCGACCGCGCTGGCGGCGCTCGATGACTATGAGACGGCCATGGACGACCTGTCGGATGCGTCGGCACTGGCCGCTATCCAACTCGGGTCCGCCCTCGCCCCGGCGCTCACCGATGTGGCGGATGCGCTGGTCGACATCGCCCCGGCGGCGAAGACCGCCAGCAAGGCGCTGGCGTTTGGCATGACCGCCGCGGAGTGGTCGGCGACATTTGCGGCGAACATGACTCCGGCTAATCAGATGGTAATGACCCTAGCCAAGGGGTCTGTCTTGGCGAGCAAGGCCATCGACGACCTTCTCGGGGCCGCGGACCGTGAGGCCGTCGCCATGGCGCGCAACGTCGCGGAACAGCGCGACATGCTGCACGCCCTGGGGCTGCTCATCACGGAGGAGGAGCAGGCCGCCATCGTGACCGAGCGCCACGCCGAGGCGCAGAAGGAAGCCGCGAACGCTGCCCGGGTTGCGCATGCGACCGCGCAGCGGGTGCTACGTGGCGACATCCAGGAAACGCGAGCCGCGGTCCAGGCCCTCAACTCGGAGCTGGCCCTGGAGGCGGAAGCGGAGCGCAAGGCGCAGATCGAAGCGGGCAAGTCGGCCGAGGCGACCCGGCTGTGGAATGGGGAACTTCGACAGGCCCAGGTCTACGGCGCGTCGCTGGTGACGCAGATGGAGGCCATGCCAGAGGCGGCGCTCACATTCTCGGAGTCCATGGGCATCGCGGCGTCCGCGCTGCAGAAGACGAGCCAACTGACCGACGCTTTCGGCGGGGCGGCCGAGGCGGTCTTCGCCAACGTCCAGACGGCAGCCGAGCGGTCGGCCCAGAAGCAGGTCGACGCCATCGGTACCCTACGGGCCGCGAATGCCAAGCTACGCGCCGAGCGCGAGGGGGCGACCGAAGAGGAGCTCGCGAACATTCAGCGCCAGCTCGACGCCAACAACAGGGCCATCGGCGCGCGAGAGAAGGCGAAGCAACGGGCCAACTCCAGAGCGCGAACGGCGTTCAACAACAGCAAGAAGACGCAGAAGGCCGCCGCGCTGGTCAACGCCGCCGCCGCTGCAACAGCGTCGTTCGCGCCGCCGCCGCTTGGGGCTGGCCCTATCTTCGGCGCCGGTCTCGCCATCGCGACCGGGATCAAGACCGGCGCCGAGATCGCAGCGATCAACAAGCAACAGTTCGCCGGCATCTTCGCCGATGGCGGCCTCGTGGGTGACCGCGTGCAGGCGCCACGGGACCACGTCCCGATCTTCGCCGACCCCCGCGAGGGCATCGTTTCGCCCCGTGGCATGGAGCGGTTGGGCGAGGACGGGCTCGACGCGATCAACCGCGGCCAGGTGCCAAGCGCGCCAATCAACCTCACGGCACAGCTCGTGCTAGATAGGCGTGTGATCGGTGAAGTCATGGCCACGGTCGGCGGTGCCGCCGCTGGCCGCCGCACGGGCCGGCTACCACCCCGCGGGGGCATCTGATGGCGAGTCGAGCGACCGAGGAACTGCAAGGCCTTCTAGTGCCCGACCCCCGCATCAGCGCCGACACCTACGACGCGACGTTGTCGACGGTCACACAAGCGGGCTCGAGACCGGGCACGCCGGCCGCCGCGGATGACCTGTCGACGTGGTCGCCGGTGGTGGAGTCGGAGCAGGG
Source organism: Pseudomonadota bacterium (assembly GCA_024228935.1). GTDB lineage: Bacteria > Myxococcota_A > UBA796 > UBA796 > CAJQPC01 > JAAESX01. The sequence goes on along the minus strand of JAAESX010000107.1, from coordinate 5,004 downwards.
TGACGACCTCGTCATCGTGGCGACGGATGCGGACGCGCTCACCTACCGGCTGGGCACGGACAGCAGCGGCGACGAGCGGGGCTGGGACACGCCCTCACTGATGACAGGGTTTGGCGCGGTGCAATACACCGCGGTGACCAACTACGCCTACCACGACTGCGTCACGCTTCCTGACGGGCGGGTCCTCGAGATGCACGTCAACGCGGCGGGAACGACGCCGGTGGTGAGCATCTTCGACCCGTCGGACCGGTCGGTGTCGACGGTGACGACCTCGGGGCTCTCCGCGACGGGCTCACAGGACCATCTAGCCCTCGGCATTCGCGCAGACGGGCGCGTCTTCGCTGCGTTAAATGGCGTGATTTGGTCGGCTGATTCCGCGGATGGGTACGCGGCGTGGACCCTGCGTAGCCGGACCCCTTACACGGGCGCGTCACCGGCCGGACAGCGCGCGATGGCATGGTCGCCTCGTGGGTGGCTTATGCTGATCAGCAACACGGGCACCGACTATGAGCAATGGGCCAGCACCGACGGGGTCATGTGGGCCCAGGTGGAGGACGTGGCGTCCGCTGGCGACACCTTCGATGTGGCCGCCTACCCCGACGGCTCGTTTCTGGTCACACGTCAGGAAGACACCAGCGAGGACCTAGAGGCGGCGCACCTCGGGAGCCCGTGGGACAAACTGTCGGAGGCTACGCAGGTCACGGTCCGCGCCGGGACGACCCGGGGGTCGTGTGCGGCGGTGTACCCCGACGGAACGGCGTACGCCTACCACGTCCTCACCTCCGACGGGTCCGTGTCGGTCCATCGGTCCACAGACATGGGCGCGACCTGGGCAGCGTTCGCACAGGATGCGCTCGAGTTCGGCTCGGGCCAGGTCTACCCGGTGAACCTCCGGGCCACCGTTGTTGAGTCGACGGTCTACCTGCAGTCGCAGCATGTGAGCAACACGAACAGCAACACGGCGCTCTGGTGGCACGTCTTCGGTGGGTGGTCCCAGGTGACGGTGGGCGGTGCGAACAGGGTGGAAACATCTCGAGGCGGCTACGGGTCCGACACCCGGCGAAGTTACGTGCCCTTTGAGGAGCCGGACACGTCCGGAGTCTGGGCGAAGGCCACGACGGGCGCCCCTGTGGTGAGCATCACGGGCGGCATCTTCCGCACGACCTGTGGAGCCACGTCAACCGTGGATTACACCCGGGCGACCCTGGGTGCATCGACCTCCCAGGACGTGCAGTGGGCCCTCGCTTCGTACAACGGGCCCACCAATGCCGCGGGCACGTCCGGCGCCTTCGTGCGACTCACCGCCGCGGACCTCGTGGACGATTACGACGTGGAGGTTCAGATCGGCGACGCTGACTACGTCGTGTGGGATCTGAACGGTGCAGCATCCCTCGGCACGGTCGCGGTTGACACAACGGGCGGGCTCGAGTGGCGGTTCTACTGCGATGACGGGGCCGTGTCGGTGTGGCACCGCACGATCGGGTCTTCGACATGGACCACCGGCGTCGACGCGGTCGCAGCCACCAGCAACGTAGCGACCCCCGCTGCGTCCTCTCAGCTGCAATGGGGCGCGCGGATCAGCACGACGGCCGCTGACTGGCAATGGCTCCAGGGGTCCAAGCTACTCGACGATCTGTATCAGACGGGGACCGACGCGATCGGCCGCGCCCTGTCCGCTCCGGGGCTAGGCGTCGGCATCCCAGACGCAGGCACAACCGCGGGGCCCGCTCGTCTCGCTGGCGTCGGCGGCACACCAGCGAACGGCCAGACCTGGGACGTGGACCGCCATTACGATCACCCGTTGTCCGCCGTCTATCCACAAGTGGCCCCCAGCCCGGCGGCGTTCCTGCGGACGACCGACAAGACCGAGGTGATCCTGGCGTGGGACCTCGGCGACGCATCGGTGGGCTCGACGGTGCTCGGGCGCGCGATCGGAATGTACCTCGACAGCCGGGGCACGTTTCGTACCGCCTACCTGGAGTCATCGGCGACCGGCGCGGCGTGGACCACGGAGCTCACCTGGGACGCGGCGACGGGCTGGGCGGCGATGAACTATGCCCTGGCTGGAGACATCCTCTCGCCTATCGTTGCCAGCGGCAACACGGGGACCTATTACGTGCAGCGCCGCGGCCCGGTCGGCGGCTACGTCCTGTTCGCTGCGGACGCGCGAACCATCGTGGACACCGACTCGGGCGTGTGGACCTCGGGCGCGGAGACGAGCACGATCAAACCGCGATTTCGCCTCGATGGCATCGACGGGACCGAAGCCGGGACGACGTGCGCCATTGTCTGGCCCCGGGCCTGGGTCGTCGGGCACCCGAGCGCGTCACCGACGGCGGCCCGCTACTGGCGCCTACGCATCCCGGCGTCGCAGGTGACCCCCTACGACTACTATGAGATCGGAGCGCTCGCGATCGGTGAGGTCGTGCCGTTCGGCCTGCAGACCGCCTGGGGCTGGTCGGAGCAGGTTGCGCCCGCGTTCACGGAGCGCCGATCACGCCGCGGCTCGACGCTACGCCGCAAGACCGGGCCCATCGTCCGTACCTGGACCATGCCATGGGACCCTATGCAGTGGTGGATTAACACAACAGACCCCGACTTCGTCGCGGCCTCGGTGACCAACGCCCTCCCCCTGGCCGCCGTGGGCGAGGTCTTCGCCGGCCTCCGCGGCATCCTCGACGAGCTCGAAAGCGGTGCTGTTCCGGTGCTCGCCCTCCGGTCTATCCCGGGCGCCGATGACACCTGCACGGTGAGCCCGGACCAGTTCCTCTGGGGCTTCCTGTCTGGTGACCTGCGGTTGACCCAGGTGTCAGGCGACGACGACACATCGGGCCAGCAGATCGTCCGATGCGAGCAGCTCACCGTCGAGGAGTCGGTCTGATGGCGGTTCGCTACTGGCTGCTCGACCTGACCATCGGTGGCGAAGTGTTCCGCCGGACCGATGCGCCAGAGGCCCAGACGCTCACAGATGCGGCCGGCAACGCGGTGGTCTATGAGCCCGGCCTCGACGCGCTCGAGGTTCCGCGCCCGCACACCTGGGAAGCACAGATCGGGGTGGTCATCACGGACGATACCGACTGGGCCACCTATGGGAGCGACATCGAAGAGGGCCGCGCGACGCTGTCCAGGTGGACCGAGGGCACCGCCCCGGAGCTCGCCATCGTCGTGGCCGACGGGCACGCGCGCGACATCGAGTGGGGCGAGCAGGGCGAGGGCCTCGCGCTGACCGTGGCGGTGGACGCGACGGACTCCGATTTCCTGCTCGGGCCACAATCGGTCATGGATGCGAAGACGTGGCCGACGGGTGAGGTTCTACCGGCTCCATACCTGCCCGACGACTCGGCTGGCAGCCCCTACGTGCTGCCCATCGGGTACCCGGGGCACGCTCCAACCATCGGCGGCCCCTACACAGTGGTGCCTATCGTGCTGTGCGAGGTCACCGACAACACGCCGCTATCGGACGCCCATGACCGCCTCTTCCTCGCCTCCGGGCGCATCGACGCCGACGCGGTGCGCATCACGAACGCAGCGAAAGCGAATTATACCGCGTCCGACCTGCCGCCCGCGACGGTTGACGACCTGCTCGGCGCCCTTTGCACCTATACCGACTTTCAGACAGACGGGGCGCTGAAAGACACGAAAGGCGAGACGACGAGCTACTACGCCGGATACCAGAATGACGCGACCTATGGCGGCGGCCTGCTGGACCCCTACGCCGCTGGGGCTCCGCTCCGAGGCGCCGGGACGCTCATCCGGTGGGCCTTGCGCCGCACGGGCCAGCGGCTGCGCGTCGACTGGGGCGACTTGGACCGCCACCTGTCGTGGTTCGACGGGTACAAGATCGACACCTGGGTCAACGACCCCGAGGTGCGCGGGCTCGAGTGGCTCGACGCGACCGTGCTGCCCCTTGTGCCCCACCGGTGGGTGCAGACGCCCCGCGGCCTGTCGCTGCGCCCGTGGCGGTGGACAGCGACCGCACAGGACGCGATAGCGCACTACACAGCGCCGGCCGACGGCGAGCGCACGTCCAGCCTGCGGGTGAGCAACGCAGGTCGGCGCACGAATGAGGTCACGGTTCGATATCGCCCGATGCGAGCCGCGGGCCTGTACCGGTCGGCGCGCATGCTCACGGCGCAAGCGGGCAACCTGTCCATGTTGCCGGGGGCCTCGGAAGACACGCGCATCCAGCCGGACCAGATCGCAGCCGCATCCCAGAAGCGCTACGGCGTCCACCCGCTCACAGTCGAGGTCCCGCAGACGTGGGACGACGGGACCGCGGGCCGGCACGCGCGCGACCTCATCTGGGCCCATGCCCTGCCCCACACGTCGGTGACGTGGCGCATGCACGACGCCGCCGCCGAGCGCCATCAGCCCGGCGACGTGGTGCTGTTGACGGATTCTGACCTCGGCATGTCGGAGCGCGTCGCGCTGGTCGAGTCGGTCACGGTGGGCGCCCCGACAGGCCCGCTGATTGAGTACATCCTCCCCCACGCGCTGCTGGGTGCAGCGTGATAGACTCCCGCAGGAGGCCCGCATGGCCGTGACCCTCTCCCTAGAAGTCCCCGTGCGAACCACCCTCGGTGGCGTGGACGTGGCGACTGAGTTCGTGCTGCCGAAGGGCGCGGATTACCTGGCGTTTCGATTCATCGCGAACGATGGCAAGCTGGCAGTTAGCGGCGCGGACGGCGTCGACATCGGCGCAGCCTATGAGACCTGGGACGCCGACGTGCGGGCCCAGCGCGCCAAGCCCCGCCCCGACAGCGTCGCCGGGGTCCACGGCACGGTGAGCGTCTTCCTCGCGAGCGCGACCGGCTCGACGGTGGTTGAGACGACCGCCATGCGCCGGGGGCTCTGATGCCCGGTCCCATTGGTGGGGCAGGCGGCGGCCTCGGCGCGTTTGCCGGCCTGCTGTCGGACGCATGGTCCGCCACCTCGCGGGCGCTGCGGGTCCAGGTCGGCGCGTCGTTCCCTTGGTTGGTCGCGCGGGGTATGATCCCTGGTGTG
>JAAESX010000106.1 GCA_024228935.1 Pseudomonadota bacterium | reverse complement strand
CTGGAAGCCACGGCCTCTCATCTGGAGACACTCCAAGCGCTGCTCTCCGAGCCGAGGCTGTCCTCGACCTCCCTGGTCTGGGTGACGTCATCTGCGGTGGGAACGGGTCCCATGGACGCTGCCACGGACCTGGTGCACGCACCGCTATGGGGCCTGATTCGGAGCGCTCGGAGCGAGCACCCGGACCGGGTGCTGCGTTTGGTGGACCTGGGTGCTGCCGACGTGAGCGCGGCCGAGGTGTCTTCGGTGCTGTCGGCCGACACGGAGCCGGAGCTGGCGTGGCGGTACGGGGTGGCGCTGGCGGTGCGGCTGCAGTCGGCGGGCTCGGATCCGACCTCGCTGTCGGTGCCCGAGGGGCCGTCTCCCTGGCGCATCACGAGTACGGGCACGGGCTCGGTGGAGGGGATGCACCTGGTGGCGGCGCCAGACTTGCTCGAGCGACTGCAGGCTGGCGAAGTCCGGGTGGGGGTGCGTGCGCTCGGCCTGAACTTCCTCGACGTCGTCCGGCTCTTGGGGATGGTCGACGTCACGGGGCGCCCGGTACTGGGCGAAGGCTCGGGGGTGGTCCTCGAGGTCGGTGCGGGCGTGGACGACCTGCACGTCGGGCAACGGGTCCTCGGGCTGATGGGGAGCGGCGGCGGCTCCGTCGTGGTGACGGACCGGCGGCTACTCGTCGCGACCCCGTCCTGCCTCACGAGCACACAAGCTTCGACGATTCCGGTGAACTTCCTGACGTCGCTCTACGGTCTGCAGGGCCTGGGGTCGCTTCAGGCGGGTGAGCGGGTGCTGGTGCACGCGGCAGCGGGCGGCACGGGGATGGCTGCGGTGCAGCTTGCACAGCACATGGGCGCGGAGGTCTTCGGGACGGCGAGTCCGGGCAAGTGGTCGGTGCTTCGTGGGATGGGGCTGGCCGAAGACCACATCGCGAGCTCTCGGGACACGGACTTCGCGGATGCGTTCCTGGCGGCGACGGGCGGCGAGGGCGTGGACGTCGTGCTCAACGCGCTGGCAGGCGAGTTCGTGGACGCCTCTCTGCGGCTGCTTCCTCGGGGCGGTCGGTTCCTGGAGATGGGCAAGACGGACATCCGGGATGCATCCGAGGTGGCCGAAGCGCATGCGGGTGTGGCCTACCAGGCGTTCGATCTGATGGAGGCGGGTCCAGCGCGCATCGGGTCGATGCTGTCGGAGCTGGGTGTGCTCTTCGATTCGGGTGTGCTCCGTCCGCTGCCGCTGTCTGCGGCGGACCTTCGGCACGCGCCGGTCGCGTTCAAGCACATGGCGAACGCGCGTCATGTGGGCAAGCTGGTGCTGGTGCCGCCTCGGGCGCTGGAGTCCGACGGGACGGTGCTGGTGACGGGCGGCCTGGGCGAGCTGGGCCAGGCGCTCTCGCGTCACCTGGTGACGGTCCACGGGGTGCGCCACCTGGTGCTGACCTCGCGCCGCGGGGACCAGGCCCCGGGGTCCGAGGCGCTGGTCGCCGAGCTGGCCTCATTGGGGGCAAAGACCGTCACGGTAGCCGCCTGTGACGTGTCGGACCGGAATGCGGTGTCCGCGGTCCTCGACGTGATTCCAACCGACCATCCACTGACCGGTGTGTTCCACCTGGCGGGTGTGCTGGACGACGGGGTGGTGACGGAGCTGACGGCCGAGCGGGTGGCCCGGGTTCTGGCACCCAAGGTGGACGGCGCCTGGCACCTGCACACGCTGACGGCAGCGCACAACCTGTCGGCCTTCGTCCTGTTCTCGTCGGCTGCCGGGGTGATGGGCGGCCCCGGTCAGGCGAACTACGCAGCCGCCAACACTTTCTTGGATGCGCTGGCGGCCAGCCGT
>JAAESX010000105.1 GCA_024228935.1 Pseudomonadota bacterium | reverse complement strand
GGGCGGCGTCGCTGCGGCCGTCGGTGCCGCCATCTGGGCCCTGCTGGTGACCTCCACCGGCAACGAGTACGGCTGGGGGGCCCTGATGCTCGGAGGCGTCGTGGGGCGCGGTCGTGCGCATGACGAACCCGCGCCCGCGCTATGGCGGCCCGATCGCCATGCTGATGGCCGCTGTCGGCGTCGTGCTGGGCAAGGTCGGCACGATGGGCTTGGCCGGCATCCCGGCACACGAGCTCTTCAGCCTGGTGGACCTGGCCTGGGTGGTCCTGGCCATCGTCGGGGCTCGCGCGGCTGCGCGAGGATCCGACGGTTGACCGAGCTGACCTTCGACGCCGTGCTCGGGGTGGGCGCGAGTCCGGCTGTCCGAAGACGTGGCAGCGGGGAGACGCGAGACTACCAGTACTGGGGGTCGTCCCAGGGGATGTCCCAGCCGGGAAGGAGGGCGAAGCCGCCTGGCCCATCGACACTCCTGCGTGAGTGCTGAGACGGAGGGTCTGCGGGGGTAGCCAGCGCGCAAGAAAGAAGCGTGGGTTCAAGCGCCGTGGCGAAGTTGTGGATCGGCGCACGGCCGGGTACCGAGGCGTTGCAACACAACCCAATCCCAGCCGGCGCCGATGCATCCCGTACCCTTGCAGCTCCGCAAGAGCCACCCCACGTCCTTCGCACTCTTTGCTCCCGAGACAGGCAGGTGTCCTCGCTGTGGCGCCGTTGCGCCTCGCAACGAGATCCGCGAGCTGTCCCGCTGGGCGGCAAGCCTCACCGCTCCGCAGAAGGAGGTCGTGCGCGTCGGCTGCTACATCTGCCCGCGCTGCCCCGAGGGCGAGCGCTGGTTCCGCCTGGAGCCGCCTGGGTTCGAGGGCTGGAGGAACTACACCACCAGCAGCATGCTGGGCGTGCTCTCGTTGGTGACGGTCCACAAGCTGTCCTTCACCGGCGCCGCGGCCGTGGGGCGCTCGCTGCTCCACCTCCCCGAGCTCGCCGACACCACCGTGCTCCGCTGGTACCGCGAGGCCGGGGACCAGGTCGACTACCGGGGTCACCTCGCGCGCATGGCCGAGGTCTTCTCCGGCCAGCTCGCCCTCGACGAGGTCTACGACGGCGGGTTCTACGTCATCAAGGCCACCGACCCCCTCAACAACCTGGAGCTGACCGCGTGGATCGGCGAGGGCTCGCCAACGGCCGAGGACGTCCGCGAGGTCCTGCTCGAGCTGCGGGAGGCAGGCATCTGGCCCCAGCTCGTCGTGACCGACGCCTCGTCGCTCTACCCCAGGGTCATCCAGGAGGTCTGGCCCGAGGCCGAGCATCAGCTCTGCGTCTTTCACTTCATCATGGGGGTGAACAAGAAGCTCGCCCAGGTCTTCTGGGCCGCCTACAAGACGATGCCTGAGCCGAAGAAGCGCAAGCGCGGGAGGCCGAAGAAGCGCGGGAGGCCCCGCCTCGACAAGCTCAAGCGCGCGAACCGGAGGAAGGTCAAGGCTGTGCGCTACCTCCTCTTCAAGCGCGGTGGCGTCGATGGCCAGGGCAAGGTGAGGATCACCGAGAACGAACAGCGCCACCTCGACGAGGCGCTCAGGCTCTGCCCGGCTCTTGCTCATCTTCGCCGCTTCATCGAGACCCTGTACGAGCTGTTCGGCCCCACCACCGACTCCCACGTCCTGGCCGAGGAGCGACGCCAAGCCATCCTGGAGGACGCCGAGTTCATCGAGCTGTCTGGCCTCGCCCCGGTCCTCGACAACCTCCGCGACGAGGAGCTGTTCAACCGCCTGACTCGGCACCTGTCCTTCGAGAACGCGGACAAGACCTCCAACCACGTCGAGCGGGAGAACCGGGAGCTCCGCAAGCGGCAACGGTCCCACTACAGGCTCCGCTCGATCCGGTCTCTCTGCGCCTTCCTGGACCTGCTGCTGGTCCGACGCGACCTGCCCGACCAGCCCCGGCGCCTGCGCCGACGAGAGCGACGAACCGAGGTGGACCCTGGCCGCGAGGAGGTGCTCGCCGCCTGAACAGACATCATGAGCAGTTCGCCACGTCACGCACAGACAAGGCCATCGCTGCGCCCGGCGCTCGTGGAGCAGCCACCCACGCAGCCGGCATCAGCCAATGCCCTGACGATGAGATCGCTCTCGCCGGAGTGTCTGGACAGGAAGGCATCTAGCCCACCGTAGCAGAACTGCTCATCGTCGCTGTTCCAGCGAAACACCCCCTGTGCGTCGCTGTCCGTATCCTGTGGGCCAAAGCCTACCCAGGCCACCTCGTCTGGCGTGTTCTCGTCCTCATCGTCGTAGTAGAGGAAGTCCACCGAACGTCCCTGCGCGCCCCACGTCTCGAAGTGGCAGTCGATCGTGGACTCAGCCCCCTCATCGATCCAGGCCGCGCCGAGGTCGAGCACTGACGTGAGCCCTATGCCAGTGCCGGTTCCGTCCGAGCATTCCGAGCACCAAGCAACACCTGTGGCAACACTGGTCTGAAACGGCTGATCGGCGGTCGAATCATAGGCGAAGGTCCAGGGAAGCTCATCAAGGTCCAGATCGCCACTGGCGGAGTAGCTGGTGTCGTAGCCAGGAACAGTGCCGGCGCCGTTCTCAGCGTCCAACAAGAACACCCCGACATCGCCCGCCACGTAGATTCGGTCGTCAGTCGACTCGTACAGGCCGTCAAGAGCTCCGGCCGGGTAATAGGACGAGAGCGCTTCTTGGTCCGCCATCCACGAACCGTTGGCGTCTACTGCGTCTGCACGCTCCGACTTATTCGTAGTCCAGCTGTCGGACTCGACGTCGGAGAAGTCGTTCATGGGTACCCAGTCGAGCGTGCCGGGGTCGGATGGCATTGTGCTGCCGTCCGCACGCCAGACCTTCGCGCGACCATAAGGCACGTGCCGACCCTGTCCGTACACTATGAAGACCTCGCCTCCGTCACCCGCCTGGAATCCACCGCGGAGCTCTGCGTCTGCCTGCACGGCCCCGGTGGTGATGTCGTCC
>JAAESX010000104.1 GCA_024228935.1 Pseudomonadota bacterium | reverse complement strand
GGCGGCCCGCGACACCTCCATCCACGCCCTCATCGCCAGGCACGGGGACCCGGCAAGGCTCGAGGGGGAGGGCATCCCGACGACCCAGCTCGCGGAATACCCCACACAAAATCCTTAACACCATAGAATCATGATACGACACTCCGAGGCCGTACTCGCCGGCCACCCTGACAAGTTCTGCGACCAGGTCGCCGACACCATCATCGACGCCGCCTACGCCCATGACCCGGGCACCTACGCCCAGGTCGAGGTGTCCACCTGGTCGGATGAGATCTGGCTCAACGGCACCATCGCATCCGCCGACCCCATCCGCGGGGACTTCAGGGAACTGATCACCGGCCTCGGCAAGCGGATCGGATACTGTCGTGACCGGGACCGTTACGGGGAAGGGGACGGCTGCAACCACATCGACGCCGGGCTTTACCGGGTCACCGACGCGGTGTGCCGCATCGCCGAGGAGCCGGGCCAGTGGACCGGGTTCGTCAACGACCAGTCACTGGTCATCGGCTGGGCCGGCTATGACGAGCGGGTCAACTTCCTGCCACCCGAGCACTTCCTGGCCCATTCCCTGCGCGAGGCACTCGACGCCGCGTTCGGGCCGGGCGGCAAACTCGAGAGGCAGGGACCGGACGGCAAGCTGCTGGTCCGTCTCCGCGAGGACACCCACCCCAGGACCTGCCGCCGCAACACCTGGGTCGTCGAGCAGGTCTTAGTCAGCGTCCAGCACCGCCCGGACACACTCCTCCTCGACCTGTGCGAGGCGGTGGCCTTGGTCATCGGCGAGGCTTACCTGAAAATTGCCGGGGCCGATAATCGCTGGCGCGCGGGTTGGGAAGACATTGAACTGCTGGTGAACCCGAACGGGCCGTTCCTGCGCGGTGGCAGCGACGGCGACAACGGTCAGACCGGGCGCAAGCTGGTCATGGACTACTACGGGCCGCGCGTGCCGCTGGGCGGCGGCGCCCTCTCGGGCAAGGACTTAACCCACATTGACCGGGCCGGGGCATACGCAGCGCGCCGGGCCTGTGTCGAGGCGGTCGTGGCCGGCGCGGACACCTGCCAGTCGCTGGTCGCCTACGCCCCGTGCGTCGCGCGTCCCCT
>JAAESX010000103.1 GCA_024228935.1 Pseudomonadota bacterium | reverse complement strand
CTGGACGACCGCACCGAGGTCGAGGACACCGCCACCGACCCGAACGACGCCGACTCGGACGACGACGGGCTGGACGACGGCGAGGAGCTCGACGAGTACGGCACCGACCCGAACGACGCGGACACCGACGACGGCGGCGTGGGCGACGGCGACGAGGTCGAAGCGGGCACCGACCCGCTCGATCCGGACGACGACTACCCGGTCGACGACACGGGCGGAGACACGGGGATCGACGCCCCGATGGACAGCTGGTACCAGGGCGGAGGTGGCTGCGGCTGCGCGAGCGGCTCACCCGCAGCCGGCTTCGGAGCGTTCCTCCTGGGCGCGCTGATGCTGTTCCGGCGTCGCCGCTCCTGATGGCTAAGCGAGCTCGACCGAGTAGACCGGGGCCAGGTGGTGGGTCAGCACCCGCCAGCTGTCGCCTCGGTCGTTGCTGACCCAGACGTTCCCGGTGGTGGAGCCCATCACGAGCGTGTCCCCGCGACGTGCCAGGGCGTGCCGGTAGACGAGGTCGAAGCACACCTCCTGTGGCAACCCGGCCGTCAGGTCCTGCCAGGTCGCGCCCCCGTCCTCGGTCCGGCAGACACGCATCCGGGTGTCGACGGCGCGACGCTCCTCGTCCGAGATGGCCGGGACGACCCAGGCCGTGTCCGGACCGTCCGCGACGATGCCGAACCCGAAGCTCGCGGGGCCGGCGCTCACCTCGGTCCAGTTCCGCCCGGCGTCCACGCTCTTCCAGACGCCGCAGTGATTCTGTTGCCACATCACGTCGGGGTCCGAGCTGAACGCCACGCGGTGCGGGTCCTGACCGATCTCCGCGCCGGGGTCCGGCAGGAAGTCCGCGCGGAGGCCGGCATTTCGCGGCGCACTGGTCGCCCCGCCTCCGAACCACTTCTCGCGCGACGGGTGGTCCCACAGCGATCGGACGAGGGTCCAGGTGTCGCCGCCGTCGTCGCTGCGGAACAGCCCCCCGGGGTTCGTGCCCAGCCAGATGCGACCCGGGATGCCGCCGTCGGCGAACTCCCAGATGCTCTCGACGCTGGCGCCGGTGTCCTCGGGGTAGGCGACGGAGAGCTCCTCCAGGTCGCGCCGTCGTCTCGCGAGCGATGGAGCTTCTGGCCCCAGTGGCCATGGTCCAAGGCGGCGAACAGGACGCCGTCGGCTCGCACTGCGCGCTGGACCGGCACGCCGGGGAAGTCGAGGGCGAGGAGCTGGTCGCCGTCGAAGCGCACCTACCCCTTCCGGGTTCCGATCAGAAGCATGCTCAACCTCCTGAGAGGGCTTGGACGATGAAGACCTCGCTGCGGTCGGTCAGCGCATCGCTCAGCGCGACGCGGTCTGAGACCATCTCGCCGTCGACGAACACGTTGACGTGCTTCCGGAGGCGACCGTCGTCCTCGCAGCGGTACCTGGCGAGGCCGGGATGAGTGGCGTCGAGGGAGCCAACGAGCTCACGGACACTCCCTGCGGGCACCGGGCCCTCGACGAGGTCGGGGAAGAAGCGCGACAGGTGACGGGTGAACGCGACATGGGCCATCGCGCTGGAGCGTAGGGCGCCGCGCTCAGCTCGGGTAGGGCCCGACCTTGTCCCACAGCGGCCCGAAGCTGAACGCATACAACAGGACGGCGTCCCCGACGGCATTGTCCGCCATCGCGGCCATCGTCGGATCCACCTGGATGATCGCGTCGCTGGCGTTGAACGCCCGGACGAGCTGACGGTTCCAGCCGGCGTCGTCGAACGCGGCCGAGGCCAGCAGCGCGAACCCGCTCGAGCTCGGCGAGGCGTCGATGCCCGGGACGATGGGCCCCGAGTCGACGTCGATGTGTCCCACCCAGCTCGCCGGCCACTCGCGGGCGTACCCCATGCCGAGGAGTGTGCCGCCCAGCTCGGTCCGAGCATGGTCGTACTGCGACTGCGCCAGCTCGGGATGGAGCAGCCGGAGGTTGACCGCGGTGAGCCAGATCGTGCTGCCCTCGGGCCCGTCCATCCAGTCACCGTCTCGCTCGAACGAGGACACGAGCAGCCCCGTGTCCCGGTCGATGAGGTTCCGGCGAGCGTTCTCGACCCATCGGTCGACGAGCTCGGAGTGGTCCGTCCCCTGCGCGTGGTCGTGGAGCCGGATGGCGGCGAGCGCCATCGAGTGGCAGAACGTCCAGCCCTCGTCGGGGTACGACTCGACCAGGCCCTCGGGGGCGGCCTCGAGCTCGTCGACCAGGATCTGGACGCGGTCCGTGGCCTCGACCTCCCAGCGGTCGCTGGCGACGGTGCGTCGGGCCGTGATCATCAGGGCGATCTCGCCGTCGACGAAGATGCTCCGGCCCGAGCCCTCCCAGCCGCCGTTGCGGCCGTACGGCATCAGGAAGTGCTCCTGGCCGTGCTCGGCTTCCGCAGCGAGCGTGTCGGCGATGAGCGCGTCGATCATGCCCAGGTAGCGAGCTTCGTTCTCCGGCTCGGCGACGGCGAGGTTCGCCAGCGAGAGCACCAGGAACGTCCGGGCCATGAAGTCCCACTCGGCGTTGATCTGCCGCATCTCGGTGTAGGACTCGGGGATGCCCTCGGCGGCCTCCCAGTCGGCGACCTGCTCATCGAGGATGTGCTGGGCTCGCGGGTGGAGGGAGACCTCCGGCTCGGGGATCGACGCCAGGGCGGCGGCGCCCCCGAACAGGAGGGTGGAGACGAGGAGGGTCTTGCGCATGGACGTCATGACACCTCGCCTCCGTGCAGGTTCTTCGCAGAACGCATGCGCGCCGTCAGTCGATGCAGACCTCGTACGGTGCGACGTAGCTGCTGCCCGGGAAGGTCGTCAGGCCCTCGAAGCAGTCGCCGCCGTTGCCCTCGAACTCGGCGACGACGCTGCCGCCGTACGTGTACTCGAACGCCAGGTGGTCGTCGGAGTCCTGCCACCAGGTGCCGCCGTAGCCGGCGAAGTCGGGGAACGAGATGCTCCAGTCGCCCTCGAGCACCGCGGTGTGGTCCATGACGGAGCTCGGGAACAGCGTGCACTCGTAGAACGCGGTCAGGCCGGTGCCCGAGCAGTGACTGTTGGTGGTGCTCTCGCCGCCGGACAGCACGGTGTCGATGTACGCCATCTCGGCGACGTCGGTGTCGTCGTTGTTCGAGGTCGAGGACTCGCTCGACGAGGTCGAAGCGTCGGCGGTGAACTCGATGGCGTCAGCCGACCAGGGCAGCGCGATATCGACCCAGACGGTCTTGGACTTGCCCTTCTTGATGGAGTTGAAGTTGCAGACGATCTCGGTGTCGGACTGCGAGCACTTCTTGTGGGAGCTGCCCACGTCGCCCATCACGTAGACGGTCGGGCTGGTGTTGGTCTCGGGGAGCTCGATGACGATCTCAACGCTGCGCGCCGTCTTGTTGCCTGTGTTCTCGACGGTCGCCTTCACCCGCTAGGTGTCGTAGGCGTCGTGGCCCGAGGGCATGCTGAGCGTGGTCTCGAGGTCGCTGGCGGCATGGGCCGAGGGGATCAAGAGGGCCGCGAAGAGGGACATGGTCCGTCCTGTCGTTGAGGTTCGACAGGCATCAAGGGTCCGACTTGCAGGGCGCTTTCACCCGACGTCGAGAAAGGCCGTGGATGCTTCGACTGGACTTGGACCGGCCGGCGCTCCGGCAGTGGATGGGTCCGGTCGTGGCCCCAGAAACGAAGACGCCCCGACCGAAGTCGGGGCGTCTTGGATGGTGGCTTTGACTGGACTTGAGCCGGCCGGCGCTCCGGCAGTGGATGGGTCAAAAGAAAACGCCCCGACCGAGGTCGAGGCGTTTTGAGTGGCTTTGACTGGACTTGAACCAGTGACCCTACGGGTATGAACCGTATGCTCTAAACCAACTGAGCTACAAAGCCAGAGCGCAGGCGATTTACTCCCGCGCGCCGGGGGTGTCAAGGGGTCGCGAGCGCCCGAAGTGCCATCAGCGCCCCGACCAGGAACGACCAGCCGAAGACCGCGACCAGGCCCCCGAGGCTGAACATGCGGGCGACCTTGCGCAGCCGCACGAGCTCGACGTCCGAGATGTGGTCCTCGAACCACGGGTCCGCGAGCCCCATCCGCTGGAACGCGAACGCGATGGCCAGGTCGGGCTTGGCGAGGCTGACGAACACCGCGGACGCCAGGAGCACATCCGAGATCACCAGCAGCAGGAAGAGGATGGCCACCACGCGAGTGTAGACAGGCACGGCGGTGTTAGGTTCGCGGCCGCTCGTGCGCGAGGGTCCCATCACCGCATTGCTGCGCGTCTCCCGCTGGATCGACGGCCTCAGCGAGCTCGTCGGCAAGCTCGTCGGAGTGCTCGTCCTGGGCATGGTCTGCCTGGGCGCGTTCAACGCGTTGGCCCGCTACGCGAGCCGGTTCATGGACGCCAACCTGTCCAGCAACGCCTTCATCGAAGGCCAGTGGTACCTGTTCAGCCTGGTGTTCCTCCTCGGCGCGGGCGCGACGCTCGCTCGCGATCAGCATGTCCGGGTCGACGTCTTCTACGGGCGCCTCTCGCCGAAGAAGAAGGCCTGGATCGACCTCCTCGGGACGATCCTCTTCCTGCTCCCGTTCTGTGGGTTCGCGCTCTACGTGAGCGTCGGGACCGTCATGGACAGCTGGGCCGTGTGGGAGGTCTCCCCCGATCCCGGTGGGCTGCCGCGCTGGCCCATCAAGACGATGATCCTCGTGAGCTTCACGCTGCTCGGCATCCAAGGCGTGTCCGAGCTCATCAAGCGCATCGCCGTCCTGACCGGGGACATCCCCCTCCCCGAGGAGGAGGCATGAACCTCGACCTCCTTGGGCCGACGATGTTCGTGGTCGCGTTCGGCCTGATCTTCTCGGGCTACCCGGTGGCGTTCTCGCTGGGAGGAACCGCGCTGATCTTCGCGTTCATCGGGGTCGCCACGGGCGTCTTCGACTTCGCGCTGATGAACGCGTTCCCCGCGCGCGTGTTCGGCATCATGGGCAACTACGTGCTCCTGGCGGTGCCGTTCTTCATCTTCATGGGCACGATGCTCGAGAAGTCGAAGCTCGCCGAGGACCTGCTCACCACCATCGGCGGCCTCTTCGGTCGCGTCCGAGGTGGGCTGGCGCTGGCGGTGGTGTTCGTGGGCGCCCTGCTCGCGGCGGCGACCGGCGTCGTCGGGGCCAGCGTCGTGGCGATGGGGCTCATCTCGCTGCCGGTGATGCTCCGCTACGGGTACTCCCCTTCCCTGTCGGCGGGCGTCATCACGGCCAGCGGCACGCTCGGCCAGATCATCCCACCGAGCGTCGTCCTCATCGTGCTCGCCGATCAGCTCTCCGTCAGCGTCGGCGACCTGTTCGTCGGCTCGCTGGCGCCGGGGATCCTGCTCGCCGGGCTCTACGCCGTCTACGTGCTGGGCTACGCCGCGGTCCGACCCGACGCGGCCCCGGCCCTCCCCCCCGAAGAGCAGAACGTGAGCGCGCGGCAGGTCCTGTTCGTCCTCATCCCGCCCCTCGTCCTCATCCTCCTGGTCCTGGGGAGCATCTTCTTCGGCGTCGCGACCCCGACCGAGGCCGGCGCGCTCGGTGCGCTCGGGGCCATGGGCCTCGCCGCAGCGAACAAGCGCCTGACCTGGAAGGCCGTCTCCGGCGCCATGAACGAGACGACCCGACTGACCGCGATGGTCATGTTCCTGCTGATCGGCTCGACCGCGTTCGCGCTCGTCTTCCGCGGTCTCTACGGGGACATCTGGATCGAGGAGCTGCTGACCGGCCTGCCGGGAGGGGCCTGGGGCCTCATCGCGGTGACCATGCTCGCGGTGTTCATCCTCGGCTTCTTCATCGACTTCTTCGAGATCGCGTTCATCATCCTGCCGCTCCTCGTGCCGGCCGCGCGCATCCTGGAGATCGACATGATCTGGTTCGGCGTGCTCATCGCCATCAACCTGCAGACCAGCTTCCTGACGCCGCCGTTCGGCTTCTCGCTGTTCTACCTGCGTGGGGTCGCGCCGAAGTCGATGCCGACGACGGCCATCTACAAGGGCGCGGTCCCATTCATCGGCATCCAGCTCGCGGGACTGGGTCTCGTGCTGGCCTTTCCGGAGCTCGTGACCTTCCTCCTCAACTGATAGCCTCCGCCGCATGAAACGACGTGACTTCATGCGGAGCGCCCTGGGCTTCGGGGTCGGCGGTGTCGCCGGACTCGCGGCCTGCAACCAGCCCGATGCGACGGGGGACGGCCCCGCGGTCGCGACCCAGAAGAACATCCGATGGCGGCTGGCTTCGAGCTTCCCCCGCAGCCTCGACACCCTGTTCGGTGGCGCCGAGGTCCTGGCCGCTCGGGTCTCGGCGATGACGGACGGCGCGTTCGACATCAAGGTCTACCCGGCCGGAGAGCTCGTCCCGGGGCTGCAGGTCATGGACGCGGTCCAGCAGGGCACCGTCCAGATCGGTCAGTCGGCCAGCTACTACTACACGGGCAAGAACCCGGCGCTGGCCTTCGACACGTGCGTTCCGTTCGGCCTCACCGCGCGTCAGCAGGCGGCCTGGCTCCTCGAGGGAGGCGGGCTCGACCTGATGAACGAGATGTTCTCGGACTTCGGCATGCGCACCTTCCCCGGCGGGAACACGGGCGTCCAGATGGGCGGCTGGTTCAACCGCGAGGTGAGCGGCCTGTCGGACCTCTCCGGCCTGAAGATGCGAATCCCCGGCGCGGGCGGCGACGTCATGGCGATGCTCGGGGTCAGCGTCCAGGTCATCGCGGGTGGCGAGATCTACCCGGCGCTCGAGCGAGGCGCGATCGACGCCACCGAGTGGGTCGGACCGTACGACGACGAGAAGCTGGGCTTCCACAAGGTCGTGAAGAACTACTACTACCCGGGGTGGTGGGAGCCGGGACCGAGCCTGTCCTTCTACGTCGGAGACAAGGCCTGGGCCGAGCTGCCGGCCAGCTACCAGGCCATCTTCCAGACGGCCTGCGCCGAAGCTGCTGCGGTCATGCAGCAGCGCTACGACGCGAAGAACCCCCCTGCGCTGCAGCGCCTGCTCGCGAGCGGAGTCCAGATGCGGCCCTTCTCCGACGAGATCATGCAGGGCGCCCGGGACGCGTCCCAGCAGTACCTCGAGGACAACGCCGCGGCAGACCCGGGCTACAAGAAGGTCTACGACGCGTTCGCGAAGATCCGGAAGGACCAGCAGACCTGGTTCGGCACGGCCGAGCGCGCCTACCACCAGTTCGTCAGCTCATGATCTGGCTCGTCAGCGCAGCGTTCGCCCAGGACGCCTACCGCTTCGCCGTGATCGGCGATCCCCAGACCGACGGCGACGAGTCCAGCGTCAACTGGGACGTGCTGCCCGTCCTCGTCGAGGACATGAACGCCAAGAACCCCGACGTCCTGCTCGTCGCGGGCGACCTGGTCGGGGGCGCGTACTCGGTGGGCTCGACGGTCACGCAGTGGGAAGACTTCCTGCTGGCGACCGCGGACTTCGACGGCACGGTCTACGCCGTACCCGGGAACCACGATGTGTACGGCGGCTCCGGCACCTTCGCGGCCTGGAAGGACACCTTCGGGTTCCCCACGGACGACTCCCCCACCGGCGAGGAAGGCGTCAGCTACTTCGTCGACCACGGCAACACGCGCTTCGTGTTCGTCACCAGCGACCAGGAGAACGGCGGCACGGGCCTGTCGTCCGAGGCGCTGGTCTGGCTCGACCGCGTCCTGTCCGAGTCCTCGGAGTTCGCGCACGTCTACGTGGTCACCCACCACCCCATCAGCTTCTCCACCGAGTCCAGCATCGGCGGCACACAGGGCGACTTCTGGCAGCTGATGGTCGCGTACGGGGTCGAGGGCACCTTCATGGGCCACTGGCACCGCTACCAGCCGAGCCAGCCAGGAGGTGGCGGCCCGACCTGGGAGACCATCATCGGCACGGGTGGCGGCTGGACCGGCTTCGAGCCCATCCGCGAGTACCAGCAGCAATGGGGTTTCCTGCTCGTCGAGGTCGATGGGGCCTACGCCGAGGCCACGTTCTTCGGCGACGCCGACGGCGACGGTCGCTACGACGACGCCCTGGACAGCTTTGTCCTGGAGTCCGGCGGCGAGCCGCTGCGAGGCCTCCGCGCCGAGTACCGCTTCGACACCGACGCCTCGGATGGCGTCCCGCTCGGGCTGGGCAAGGGAGTGCACGGCGAGCTGCTCGGAGACGCCCACGTGGCGGACGGCCACCTGATCCTCGACGGAGACGGAGACGCTGTCGAGGCCGGGGCCATCGGTGACTACGTCCTGGCGGTCAACGGAGACCTGACGGTCGCCGGTCGGTTCCGCGTGGACGCGCTGGAGTCGGGTCAGTGGGCGAACACGCTGATCTGCTACGGCACCAACGACTACTACTCCGAGGACGAGGAGACGAACTACTCCTGGTGGCTCTCGGTGACCTCCGACGGCATCCTGCGGGCGTTCTGGGAGCACGGCGACGGCAGCAACGTCGTGCTCGACTCGACCGTCGCGAGCGCCATGGCCGACGGCGAGTTCCACCGCGTGGCCCTGGTCCGCCGTGGCGACGTCGTCGAGTTCTGGCAGGACGGCGAGCAGCTCGGCGACAGCGTGCCGTTCACCGAGCCTCCGTCCGGCGGCGGCCGCGGCATGGTCTACATCGGCGCGGACACCCGGGCGTACCTCGGCAGCGAGTCGGACCTCCACGGCGCCGTCGACGACGTCTGCATCTGGGACGAGGCGCTCAGCGGCGAGGACATCGGCCTGCTCGAGACCACGGCCTGCGCGGACCTGGACGACGGGCCCGAGGACACGGACCCACCGGACACCGATGAACCCGACACCGACGAGCCGACTGGCGACAGCGACCCGGATGACTCCGAGGACCAGGTCGACGACACGCCCCGAGTGGAGCTCGAACCGAACTGCGGCTGCACCAGCGGCGCGGCCCCGACGGGTCTGGCGTTCCTGCTCCTCGCCGCGTTCGTGCGACGCAGGAGCCGAGCCGAAGCCTAGGGCAGCGCCTTGCGGACCAGCACCAGGTTCTCCTCGATCGCGGCCGTGTACGAGCTCTCGGGGTAGTCCCGCACCAGGCCCTCGAGCGTCTCGACGACCTCGGTGTACGCCGAGTCACGGACCTCGCCCTCCGGCATGTCGCGCGCGGCAACGAAGAGCTGGCCGGCGGCCTCACGCTCCTGGTGCACGAAGCCATCGACGGCCTCGGACCAGAGCCGGTCCACGTCGGTCTCCCCGCGGTGGTCGCGGAGTCCGTCGAGCGCCGAGCGGTAGTCCCCCGACGCGAGCGCGGCGCGTGCCGACTCGATGTCCAGAGGCTCGACGATGTCCTCTTCGTACACGACGCCGCCGATGCGGAAACCATCCCCGAAGCCTTCGAGCTCCTGGGGGGCGGCCCGCTCCTCCACCTCGACCATGGCGTCCATCCAGGCGGCCATGGCCTCCTCCGGATGCCGCTCGGATCCTCGGGCGAGTTCGCCGGCCAGCGAGTGGGCCAGAGAGAGCCGCTCGCGCCGATCCGCGTCCGTCTCGTCTTCGATCAGCGTGCCGAGGCGCGCCTCGTAGACCGCCCAGTCGACCTCGGGCCGAGCCTCGACCACGACCGTCTGCTGGGTCGTCTCGACGGGCTTGGCCAGGGGCTCGACGCCCTTGCCGTACTGCTTCACCTCGATGCACGCCGTGAGCGCCAGGACCGCGATCATCCCTCGTCCTCCAACTCATCCCAGATCGACGGCCCGAGCCGCGGATCCTCGACCGGAGCCGCTGTATCCCACGGGTCCTCCTCGACGCCATCCGGCTCGTCCTCGGAGCCCGGCATGTCGAACTCGACCGGAAGCGCTTCGGCGTCCGCGTCCATCTCCTCGGCGCGCTCGGCGAAGGGCGCGAAGCGACGCTCGACCCCGTCCTCGTCGCCGTACACACGCACACTCCGATCCTCCTCGGTCGCGCCGGGGAGCCCTGACAGATCGACCACCTGCACCCGGACCGTGTCCTCGGGCTCGACCACCTCGCCCGGGTTCCCGAGCAGCCCCGCGTCGTACAGGCCCTCGACGGTCCCCATCCAGGCCGGGAGCGCACCGCTGGCCCCCTGGAGCTTCACATTCCCCCGGACCATCTTCCGGTTGTCGTCGTACCCGACGTAGGCCGCGACCGTGTAGGCCTGACCAGGCTGGATGACGTCGTCCCGGTCAGCCTTCGGCGCGAAGCCGATGAACGCGGCGTTCTTGTAGTCGTTGGTCGTGCCGGTCTTGCCGCCGAGCGGGATGCCCGGAGCGATCGAGGCGGCCCGCCGACCGGTCCCGTGGCGAACCACGTTCTGCAGGATGTCCTGGGTGAGCTGGGCGGACACCGGATCGGCGACGCGCTCGGCCTCGGGCTCGGCCCGGTAGAGCACGTTGCCCTCGCGGTCCCGGATCTCCGCGATCAAGAGCGCCCGTACGTCCTGCTCGGGCACGTCGAAGCTCGACCGCATGCCGGGGACGCCGGACGGCTCGTAGCCGCTCCCGACGTAGCGCCAGGTCTCGCCCGCCAGGTAGCCCTGGTAGACGTTCGCAGCCTCGAGGAGCGTGATGTCGACCGCGCCCAACGGCATGGACAGCACGGGGGGCAGCTCGGTCTCCACGCCGAGCTCGTTCGCGAGCCCGGCCATGTACTCGAGCCCCAGGATGAGCCGGAAGTCGGGGTGCAGGTACAACAGCTCCGGGTCGTACGGCTCGAAGTCACCGAGCTTGTCGCGCTTGCGCTCCATCGCCGAGCGGATCGCGGACAGCGTCGACGCGTGCACGACGCCGTCGATGAGCGGGTCGTCCAGGACGGGGGGAAGGCCCGGCGCACCCAGCCGCTGGACGAGGTCCTCGCCGGCCGGAGCCCACCCCTCGGGCGAGGTCGGTCCGCAGTTCAGCTTGAAGCCGCGCGCGCTCGGCCGGACGGTCAGGTCGGACACCAGCTCCGGGTCGATCGGCTCGGTGGCTTCGGCGAGAGCTCGGACCTGCTCGGCGCAGTCGGGCACCATCGCCTCGAGCCGCAGGAAGTTGCGGTCGAGCGCCCGAAGGTTGCGCGCGTCGGACTGACGCTTGCGCTCGGTGATGAAGCCGCGCCCGTAGTGGAGCGAGCGGATCTCGACCGCGTCCTCGGGGTGGCCCGTGAAGGCGAGCCCCGCGATGACCTCCTCCTTCACCGCGCCGAAGAACGCGTCGTCCAGCCGGTCCCGCGTCGCGATGACCCCGTTCTCGTCCCGGATTCGCTCGATGTAGGCCGTGCGGGTCTCGCCCTTCTGCTGGGAGAGGCCGGTGAGCTCGGCCAGGACCCTGATCTGCTCGGGGTTCAGCCGGTCCGTCAGGTGGTAGAGCAGCCAGATGCTCGCCAGGTTCTCGGACCGCACACCGGCCCAGGCGACGGAGACGAAGTCCTCGCTCTTGTGGTCCGGCCGGGGGTAGTACCAGGTCCCCGTGAACGGGAAGACCGCGCGGCGATTGTCCAGCGCGTCCGTCGGCGCCCAGCCGAGGTTGAACGCGGCGTCGTAGACGAGGATCTTCCAGGTCGAGCCGAACTGGCGCTGCGCCGTGCTGGCCCGGTTGAAGTTGCGGTTGTCGTTGCCGCCGACGAGCGCGCGGACCCGCCCGTCCTCGAGCACCACGACCGCGCCCTGGAGCTCGGGCCGGACCTCGAGATCACAGATCCACTTCGCGTCGCGGGACTCCCGAACGCTCACCCACACCACCGCCCCCGGCGTCAGGACGTCGGTCACCTTGGCCCGCGTCACGTCGGTGATGAGCGGGTACCGGTTGCTCTGCTCGGCCACGGCGAGGAGCTTCGTCGCCCGCTCGAGCGCCGTCTTGTCGAGGAGCCCGGGGTGCCCGCCCAGGTCAACCAGGATGCCGTCGTCGGTGGTCTTGCCCACGGTCCCGTACCGGAACTCGCGAGCCACGGGGACGTTGTTCGGATCCGGGCGCGGGGCCTTCTCCGAGGCGACCACGAAGTCCGACCCCGAGAGCCCCTCCATGCTGGGGCCGGCCTCGGTCAGGTGATGCCACAGGCCGTAGGTGGCGCTGCGCTGCGCGTCCTCGTCGAGCGTGGTCACGACCTGGATGCCCGATGTCGAGGGGTTGTCGATGCCGGCGCTCGCCAGCAGCTCGGGGAACGGCGCCTGCTCGAGCTGCCGCTCCACTTCGTCCATCACGATGTTGGAGTCGTACCGGAACGTGCCCTTCTTGAAGGGGATGGGCTCGTCCTTGAGCGACTCGTACACCGAGGCCTCGATGTACCCGTCCTCGGCCATGCGCCCGAGCACGTACGCGGTCCGCTCCTGGGCTGCTTCGCGAGCGGCCTGGCGCTTCTCCTCGGTGCTCCCGATGAACGGGTTGTAGCGACCGGGGATCTTCACGAGGCCCGCCAGGAACGCCGCCTCGTGCGTGCTCAGCTCGGTGACGTCCTTGTCGAAGAAGTACTGCGCCGCGATTCCGAGCCCGCGGCCGTTCCCGTAGACGTGGAACTGGTTCGCGTAGAACTCGAGGATGTCCTCCTTCGAGTAGTGCTCCTCGAGGCGCCAGGTGTCGACGACCTCGAACAGCTTGCCGTACAGGTCGTAGGTGCCTGGGTGGAACAGGTTCTCGCTCGTCTGCATGGTGAGCGTGGAGCCACCGGAGACGACCCGACCCGCCTTCACGTTCTGGATCATCGCGCGGGACAGCCCGATGCCATCGACGCCGCCGTGCGTGAAGAACCGCTGGTCCTCGGCCGCGACGATGCCGTGGACCCAGGCCTGGGGGATGTCGTCGTACTCGACGTACTGCCGGTGCTCTTCGCTGAAGAACACACCGATGGGGGTGCGGCCGTCTCGGTACAGGACCGGCGACTCCTGGGTGATCAGCGAGCGGATGTGGGCCTCTTCCAGGTGAGGCCCGGGGTCCTGCACGACCGCCTGCTCATACGCGATGAGGCCACCGACGCAGCACAGCACGGCAACCACCAGCACACCCAGGATCACGCGTCCGACCATCCTCAGCATCGGGCCTCCCGACCACCCTGCTCGATCGACTCGACCAGGATCTGCTCTACCGCCTCGTAGGCCCGCTCGCGGGGAAGAGCCACCGCCGCATCGCGACAGCGCGCCCTCAATACGTCTCCGCCGGCCAAGGCATTCCGAACCGCAGCGAGCAGCTCGTCGTCCGTGCCGCCCACCAGCCCGTCCACCGGGAAGACCTCGGACACCCCGTTGCAGCGCGTCGTGACGGGCACGACGCCGCAAGCCATGGCCTCGAGACACGCGTTCCCGTACGGCTCGTAGCGCGTCGGCAGGAGCATGACGTCGACCCCCGGAAGGACCTCGTCCGAGCGCACCCGGCCCAGAAACGTCACGTCGGGGTTCCGGCGTCGCCAGCGCGCCAGCCGGTGGTCGTCACCGAAGACGACGATGGGCAGCTCGGCCGTCCGCGCGATGCGAATCGCCGTCTCCAGCCCCTTGCGCTCGAATCCCGTCCCCAGGAACCCGAGCACCGGCTCGGTCGCCGAGAAGCCCCATGCAGCGCGGAGCCCAGCGCGACGGCGCTCATCCGGACGGAACCGCTCCGAGTCGACCCCGTTGTGGATGACGCGGAGCCGGGCCGGGTCGAGGCCGTAGCACCGGACCAGGTCGTCCCCGGCTCTCTGGGACGGGGTGATGACGCGTCGCGCCGAGAGGACAGCCCGTCGGTCGAGCTGGCACTGGAGGCGCTCGAACGGGGAGAGCCGCCAGCCTGGGCGACACGCCTCGACGTAGGCCTGATGGGCGCCGCCACCGGCTCGGAAGACGTCGTGGCCGATGGTCCGTCCGAACCCGAGCACGACGTCGTGGCCGGACACGCGAGCCGAGCTGTTCCAGAGGGACAGCACCTTCGCCGTCTCGCCGAGCTTCACCATCGGGAGCGGGTGGAACGTGGCGCCGACGGACGCGACGTCGGGGTGGATCTCGTTGCAGTGGACGTGGACCATGTGTCCACGCTCAAGCAGGGTTCGTGCCAACCCCACCAGGAAGCGCTCCGTTCCCCCGTGCTCGGTGAACCGCCGATGGACGAGACCGACGTTCACGGCTGCTTCACGTAGCGTCGCGACCACTTCAGCAGGACGTGCAGCGAGCCCAGCCAGGCGAGCTGGAGGCCGGCGATCCCATCCTGGAATCCACGCCTGAGTAGAAAGCTGGCTACGAAATGTAGCGGCGGCCGGAAGACCACGTCGATCAAGCGAGCGCGCCGCGTCGAGTGCTCCGCGAACAACGCCGAATAGCGGTCGATGGTCGCCAGGTGCTCGCCAAGGTCCCGGTACGGGTCGTGCTGGAGCGTGCCCGAGAGGGTCCCGATCGAGCCGTCGACCTCGAGCGTCTCGTGGACTCCCTCCCCCACACACCGCGCGCCCTTCTCGACGAGCCGGACCGGGGCGTCTGGACCGAAGCTCCCGTGGTGGATCGGGGTTCCGAGCCAGGTGTGGTGCCGCGGGGCCCGGTACCCGGCGTGCACGCCTTCGACGCACGCCCGGATCGAGCGCGCCATGGCCTCGTCGATGCGCTCGTCGGCGTCGAGGAAGAAGACCCAGTCCCCCGTCGCCTCGTCCAGAGCGCGGTTCCGCTGGGCGACGAACCCCGGCCAGTCGGTCTCGACCACCCTGTCCGCCTCGGCCGCCTTCCACACGGTGCCGTCCGACGAGCCCGCATCCAGGACCAGGACCTCGTCCGCGAAGCGCGCGGAGCGAATCGCCTGCTCGATGCGGTCGGCCTCGTTCAGGCTCAGGATGACAACGGTGATACGAGGCACGCCCACGAGGATCGCACGATCTCCACCACGACCTTCTCCGCCGACTACTTCCAGGCGCGTCAGCGCTTTCGATCCGCCGTCGGCGACAAGCTCCAGACGCTCCCCTTGGACGCGCGCGGTCCCGGCGGAGAGGAGCTCGGGATCGATCTGGCGGTCTTCGGCTCGCCCTCGGCCAAGCGCGTCGTCCTGCACACCACGGGCCTGCATGGCATCGAGGGGTTCGCGGGCAGCGCGATCCAGCTGGCGCTGCTTGAGCGCGGGCTGCCAGCCATCCCCGACGACGGCGCCATCGTGCTCGTGCACGTCCTGAACCCGTTCGGCATGGCCTGGCTGCGGCGGGTCAACGAGTCGAACGTCGACCTCAACCGGAACTTCCTGGAGCCCGACGAGGAGTACGCCAGCCCCGCCGGCGGGTATGCCGCGTTCGACGGCCTGCTGAACCCGAAGACGCCCCCGTCCCTGGACCTCTTCTACGCCGAGGCCGCCTGGCTGGTGGCCCGCCACGGCTTCAACCAGCTGAAGCAGACCATCGTCGGCGGGCAGTACGCCTTCGAGAAGGGCCTGTTCTTCGGCGGCGCTCAACTCGAGCAGGGGCCCGCCCTGTTCTCGAGCTGGGTGGAAGAGCAGCTGGGCGCCAGCGACCACGTCGTCGCGATCGACGTCCACACCGGCCTGGGCAAGAGCGGCGTGGACACCCTGCTGGTCGAGGACGAGGTCGGGGGCCCGCTGTACGAGCGGCTCAAGGCACGCTTCGGCGAGCGCGTGACCCCCTGGGACCCCGACGCTGGCGTCGCGTACGCCATCCGCGGCGGGTACCCGAGCATGATCCCGCGGGCTTGCGAGCGAGCCCGCGTCGACCTGGTCACGCAGGAGTTCGGCACGACGATCCCGTTCCTCGTACTGAAGGCCTTGCGCGAGGAGAACCGCTGGCACCAGTGGGGGGACGCGACGCTGGACCACCCCGCCAAGGCCAGGCTGAAGGACACCTTCTGCAAGCCGACTCCGACCTGGAAGAGCGAGATTGTCCGGCGAGGCCTGGAGCTCTTCGATGCGAGCGTCGACCTGACTTTCGGGGAGCACTATATGTGTGATCCCAAGAGGTTGTTCAGCTGACCTGGCTGGGTTGCCTCGATCTTGGAGGTAACGCTCCGAGGCTGTGGTGGGGCCTCTCGTCGTTGTAGAAGGCGACGTAGGGATGCAAGTGCTGTCGGCGCTCTTCGCCGCTGGAGTAGGGCTGGACGTAGGCCCATTCGCCCAGCAGCGTCTTGATGAAGCGCTCCGCCTTGCCGTTCGTCCTGGGCGTGTATGGGCGCGTCCTCGGGTGCTTGATGCCGGTCT
>JAAESX010000102.1 GCA_024228935.1 Pseudomonadota bacterium | reverse complement strand
CGTCACCGGCCGTACTCGCATGTACGAGTCGATCGTCAAGGGCGAGAACATCCTGGAGGCCGGCCTGCCCGAGTCCTTCAACGTTCTCGTGAAGGAACTCCAGGCGCTCGCCCTGGACGTGGACCTCATCGAGGACCGCGAAATCCTTCGCAGCTGATTTTCCCGCATCCCAATTCGTCTTTGTAAGGAGTCCCCGTGAAGGACATCTACAGCCTCTTCGACAAGCCGAAGAACCCGCTCAACTACGTGGCGGTGCGGATCAGCCTGGCCTCGCCGGAGAAGATCCGCGCGTGGTCGCATGGCGAGGTCAAGAAGCCCGAGACCATCAACTACCGTACGTTCAAGCCTGAGAAGGACGGCCTCTTCTGCGCCAAGATCTTCGGACCGGTCAAGGACTACGAGTGCTTGTGCGGAAAGTACAAGCGGATGAAGTACCGCGGCATCACGTGCGAGAAGTGCGGGGTCGAGGTCATCCAGTCCAAGGTCCGCCGCGAGCGCCTGGGTCACATCGACCTGTCGACACCCGTCGCGCACATCTGGTTCCTCAAGAGCCTGCCGAGCCGCATCGCGAACCTCCTCGACGTCTCCCTCAAGGAGCTCGAGAAGGTCCTGTACTGCGAGAGCTACATCGTCACCGACCCCGGTGAGACGACGTACAAGGAAGGCGAGATTCTCACCGAGGACGACTACCAGGAGGCCATCAACACCTACGGGTACGGTGCCTTCGAGGTCGGCATGGGCGGCGAGGTCGTCCGCGAGATCATGAACCGTCTCGACGTCAACGCGCTCGGCTCGCAGCTGCGCTCGGAGATGAAGGAGACGAGCTCGGAGCCGCAGCGTCGCAAGATCGCCAAGCGCCTCAAGATCGTCGAGGCCTTCCGCGACTCGGGCAACCGGCCCGAGTGGATGATGCTCACGGTCATCCCGGTCCTCCCCCCGGACCTGCGTCCCCTCGTTCCCCTGGACGGTGGCCGTTTCGCGACCAGTGACCTGAACGACCTGTACCGCCGCGTCATCAACCGGAACAACCGCCTCAAGCGGCTCCAGGACCTGAACGCGCCCGAGATCATCATCCGCAACGAGAAGCGGATGCTGCAGGAGGCCGTCGACGCGCTGTTCGACAACGGTCGCCGCGGCAAGATCTTCACCGGTCCGAACAAGCGCCCGCTGCGCAGCCTCTCCGACATGCTCAAGGGCAAGCAGGGTCGCTTCCGGCAGAACCTCCTCGGCAAGCGCGTCGACTACTCCGGCCGTTCGGTCATCGTGGTCGGCCCGGAGCTCCGCCTGCACCAGTGCGGTCTCCCGAAGAAGATGGCGCTCGAGCTCTTCAAGCCCTTCATCTACAACAAGCTGGAAGAGCGTGGCTACGTCACGACCATCAAGGCTGCGAAGAAGATGGTGGAGAAGGAGCCCGAGGAGGTCTGGGACATCCTCGAGGAGGTCATCCAGGAGCACCCGGTCATGCTGAACCGGGCGCCGACGCTGCACCGTCTCGGTATCCAGGCCTTCGAGCCCGTCCTCATCGAGGGCAAGGCCATCCGTCTGCACCCGCTCGTCTGCACCGCGTTCAACGCGGACTTCGACGGTGACCAGATGGCGGTCCACCTGCCGCTGTCCATCGAGGCGCAGATCGAAGCCCGCGTCCTGATGATGTCGACCAACAACATCCTCAGCCCGGCGCACGGCAAGCCCATCATCCAGCCGTCCCAGGACATCGTCCTCGGCTGCTACTACATGACCCGGGAGCGCAAGGACGCGCGGGGAGCGGACTCCGAGTTCGCCCACCCCGGCGAGGTCCTCATCGCGTACGAGTCCGGTGACGTGGAGCTCCACGCCTCGGTTCGTGTCCGCATCCCGGCTCGCCCGCTCGAGCAGCGCGTCGTGGACGCCATCCCCGAGCTGGCGGACTGCCACCTCGTGGTCGGTGTCGACACCGCGCCCGACAAGAGCGAGGTCTGGCACTACCACCGCGGTCACATGCGGGTTCGGGGTGTCGGCGGTCTCGTCCAGGAGATGCCCACGGTTGGCGGTGACGTCGTCGTGCGCATCGACGGCGAAGACGTCGACGGTGCCCCCGCTGACCCTGCGGCTGTCATCGACCTCTTCCACTCGGCCGCGAAGAAGAGCACTGCGGTGAAGAAGGGCAAGCTCGCCTTCGCCGTCCAGCACTTCGACAAGAAGGTCGATGGCCTCGAGAAGAAGCTGGCCAGCAGCTTCGGCGACGGCTTCGAGAGCATCGAGGTCAAGGAGATCGGCGACCTGACGCTGTGGGCCTACCGCCTGCCGAAGCGTCGCGAGTCGAGCTCGGTCGTCGTGGTCGCGAACCAGAAGGTCGCCAAGACGCTGGATGCGCGCTTCAACACGACGTACCGCCTCCGGGCGCTGCAGAAGGCCGTCGCCTGGGCTCGCGAGAGCTTCGGTGATGACCTGGTGCTGTTCTCCGCTCCTGCCGGCTACTTCGGGTACGAGGGCCAGGTCCCGCTGTACACTGAGGACGGTGGACACGAGGGCGCCGAGGCCCGTGGCGAGGTGGTCGACACGACCGCCGGACGCGTCCTCTTCTACGACATCGTTCCGGACGATCTGCCCTTCAGCCTGGTGAACCGGGCGATGACGAAGAAGGCGCTCGGAGAGCTCATCGACCGCTGCTACCGCCTGTGCGGTCCCAAGGCGACGGTCCTCATGGCCGATGCGGTCATGAAGATGGGCTTCACGATGTCGACCCGTGCAGGTGTGTCCATCTGCATCGACGACATGACCATCCCGTCCCGCAAGGGCGAGATGCTGTCGGGTGCCCAGGCCGAAGTCGCCGAGATCGAGACCCAGTACAACGAGGGTCTCATCACGATGGGTGAGAAGTACAACAAGGTCGTCGACATCTGGTCGAAGGTCACGGACGAGATCTCCAAGGAGCTCATCCGCGAGATCGGGACCGAGATCGTCGTCGACGCCGATGGCAACGAGGCCGAGCAGGTCTCGATGAACTCGGTCTACATGATGGTCGACTCCGGTGCGCGTGGATCGCCCACCCAGGTCCGCCAGCTCGCCGGAATGCGTGGCCTCATGGCCAAGCCGTCGGGTGAGATCATCGAGACGCCCATCACCGCGAACTTCCGCGAGGGGCTCACGGTGCTGCAGTACTTCATCTCCACCCACGGTGCTCGCAAGGGCCTCGCGGACACGGCGCTGAAGACGGCGAACTCCGGCTACCTGACGCGCCGACTCGTCGACGTCGTCCAGGACACCATCATCACCGCGCGTGACTGTGGAACGCACGAGGGCATGTGGGTCACCAGCCTCATCGAGGGTGGTGAGGTCATCGAGCACCTCGGCGAGCGCATCCTCGGCCGCGTCGCGTCCGAAGACATCGTCGACCCCTACTCCGACGAGGTCATCGTCGGCCGCGGCGGCATGCTGGACGAGGAAGCGGTCGACCGCGTCGTCCAGGCCGGCGTCGAGAAGGTGATGATCCGCAGCGTCCTGTCCTGTGACATGCGCTGGGGTGTCTGCTCCTGCTGCTACGGCCGCGACCTCGCTCGCGGTGAGCTGGTGAACGTCGGTGAGGCCATCGGCGTCATCGCGGCCCAGTCCATCGGTGAGCCCGGTACCCAGCTGACCATGCGCACGTTCCACATCGGTGGTGCGGCGTCTGCGAAGGTGACCCAGGCGAGCATCGAGCTCAAGACCTCGGGAAGCATCCGCTTCAGCGAGGCCCTGGCGCTGGTCACGGACCGCAACGGTGCCTCGGTGGTCATGAGCCGGAACGGTGAGATCGCCGTCGCCGACGACAAGGGCCGTGAGCGCGAGCGCTACGCGATTCCCTACGGAGCCACCCTGCTCGTCAAGGACGGGGAGAAGGTCTCCGCCAAGGACAAGATCGCGGAGTGGGACCCCTTCACCACGCCCATCATGGCCAACGGTGCCGGTGTCGCGAAGTACGCGGACCTGGTCAGCGCCAAGACCCTCGAGGAGAAGGTCGACGCTCTGACGGGTCGGTCCCGCAAGGTCGTCCTCGACTTCAAGGACCCCGATCTCAAGCCGCGCGTCGAGCTGCGTGAGCCCGATGGCCGCAAGGTCAAGGCCCGCTTCTTCCTGCCGGTCGGGGCGAACCTGATGGTCAACGAGGGGGATGACATCCTTCCCGGTGACGTCGTCGCCAAGATTCCGCGCGAGACCACGAAGACGAAGGACATCACCGGTGGTCTGCCGCGTGTCGCCGAGCTCTTCGAGGCCCGCAAGCCCAAGGAGGTCGCCGTCATCTCGGAGACCGACGGTGTCGTCAGCTTCGGCAAGGACACGAAGGGCAAGCGTCGCGTCGTGGTCACGGCCGAGGACGGCAGCACGACCGAGTACCTCATCGCCAAGGGCAAGAACATCACCGTGAACGAGGGTGACTTCCTTCGCGCTGGTGACGCCCTGATGGACGGAGCCGCCAACCCGCACGACATCCTCAAGGTGAAGGGCGAGGAGACGCTGGCTCGGTACATGGTCGACGAGGTCCAGGAGGTCTACCGACTCCAGGGCGTCAAGATCAACGACAAGCACATCGAGGTCATCGTTCGCCAGATGCTGCGCCGGGTGAAGATCCGGTACGTCGGCGACACCGACTTCCTCGTCGACGAGCAGGTCGAGCGTCACAAGTTCGACCTGGCCAACGAGGAGATCGTGGCCGCTGGTGGACGCGCTGCGGGCGGCGATAGCCTCCTGCTGGGCATCACCAAGGCCTCGCTGTCCACGGACTCGTTCCTGTCGGCTGCGTCGTTCCAGGAGACCACGCGTGTCCTCACGGACGCCTCCATCCACGGACGCGTCGACGCGCTCCGCGGTCTGAAGGAGAACGTGATCATGGGTCGCCTCATCCCCGCGGGTACCGGTTTCGCCGCGTACCAGAAGCTGGGGATGAGGACCGAAGGACCGGAAGAGCCGGCCGTCGAGGCCGCCGAGATCGGCGCCTGAGCCTTTGTTTGACTTGCCGGTCGGATTCCATTAGATCCGGCCGGCTCTCACCGGGGCTCACGAAGCCACGGTGCACCATTTTCGAGGAATTCAATGCCGACCATCAACCAGCTGGTCCGTAAGGGGCGGAAGAAGCTCAAGGCGAAGTCAAAGTCGCCCGCGCTTCAGAACTGCCCCCAGAAGCGCGGCGTTTGCACGCGCGTCTACACGACCACGCCCAAGAAGCCGAACTCGGCGCTCCGTAAGGTCGCGCGTGTTCGCCTGACCAACGGCATCGAGGTCACCTCGTACATCGGTGGTGAGGGACACAACCTGCAGGAGCACAGCTCCGTCCTGATTCGGGGCGGTCGTGTGAAGGACCTGCCGGGTGTCCGCTACCACATCATCCGCGGAACGCTGGACTCGCAGGGCGTCAGCTCGCGTCGCCAGGGCCGCTCCAAGTACGGCGCCAAGCGCCCGAAGAAGTAGGAAGCGGTATGCCCCGTCGTCGCGAAGTCCCGAAGCGCCCTGTCCTCCCCGATCCGAAGTACGCGGATCAGCTCGTCACGAAGTTCATGAACAACGTGATGAAGGATGGCAAGAAGGCCACTGCCGAAGCCATCGTCTACGGTGCCTTCGATGTCATCCACGAGCGCACGCGCGAGGATCCGCTGAAGGTCTTCAAGCGCGCCCTCGAGAACGTGATGCCCGTGGTCGAGGTCAAGAGCCGCCGAGTCGGTGGTTCCACCTACCAGGTGCCGATCGAGGTTCGTCCCTCCCGCCGCATGGCGCTGGCCATGCGCTGGGTCATCCAGTACGCCCGCTCTCGCGGCGGCCGCACGATGCGGGACAAGCTCGCCAACGAGCTCATCGAGGCTTCCCACGGTCGCGGAAACGCCGTGAAGAAGAAGGAAGACACGCACCGCATGGCCGAGGCCAACAAGGCGTTCTCGCACTACCGCTGGTAAGCACCCCTTACCTACGGCTACGAAAGGGCACCCCTCGGGGTGCCCTTTCCTGCTCTGGAGTCCGCTTGTCGGTTCGCAACATCGGAATCCTGGCGCACATCGACGCCGGGAAGACGACGCTGACCGAGCGCATCCTGTTCTACACGGGCGTGTCCTGGCGCCTCGGCGAGGTGGACGACGGCACCGCCGTCATGGACTGGATGGAGCAGGAGCAGGAGAGGGGGATCACGATCACGTCGGCGGCCACGCGGGTGCAGTGGCGGGACCATGTGGTGAACATCATCGACACCCCTGGCCACGTGGACTTCACCGTCGAGGTCGAGCGGTCCCTTCGCGTCCTCGATGGGGCGGTCGTAGTGTTCAGTGGGGTCGAGGGCGTCCAGCCGCAGTCCGAGACCGTCTGGCGACAGGCGGACCGGCATCGCGTGCCGCGTCTCGCGTTCATCAACAAGATGGACCGGGTCGGCGCTGAGTTCGACCGCTCGGTCGAGGACGTCCGGGCGCGACTCGGCGCCAACATCTGGGCGTTCCAGATCCCGATCGGCGAGGGCGAGGACTTCGTCGGCGTGGTCGACCTGTTGTCGCGCCAGGCGGTGACGCACGGCGGCGACGACCTGGGGGTTCGGCTCGACCGCGGCCCCGTGCCGGACGAACTCGTCGACGAGGTCGAGATGCAGCGCGAGCTCCTGATCGACGCGCTGTGCGAGAGCGACGACGAGCTGCTCGAGCTCTACCTCGAAGAAGGGGAGCCCGATGTGGGCGCGCTGCAGGCCGCGGCCCGGCGTGCGGTGGTCGGCGGTCGGATGGTGCCGGCGCTCTGTGGCAGCGCCTTCCGCAATCGGGGAGTCCAGCTGCTGCTCGACGCCGTCATCGACTACCTGCCGGCGCCGACGGATCGACCTGCGCTGAGCGATGGGCGCCCCGCTTCCGCCGAGGCTCCCTTCGCGGCGCTGGTGTTCAAGCTGCAGGCCGACCCGCCTCACGGGGTGCTCGCCTTCCTTCGGGTGTACAGCGGCGCCATCGATGCGGGAACGACCGTGATGAACGCCCGCACAGGCCAGAAGGTCCGCCTGGGGCGCGTCTACCAGATGAACGCGATGGACCGAGAGCCCATCACGCGACTCGTGGCGGGGGACATCGTCGCGGCCATCGGGATCGGCGCGGGGACGGGCGACACGCTCTGCGACCCGGCCCATCCCATCGTGCTGGAGACCATCGAGTTCCCCGAGCCCGTCCTCCACGCGGCCGTCGAGCCGGAGACGGACGAGGACCAGCAACGGCTCAGCGCCGCGCTGGCCCGCCTGCGGGCCGAAGACCCCTCGCTCGTCGTCCGGACCGACCCAGACACCGGCCAGACGATCCTGTGCGGCATGGGCGAACTCCATCTGGAGATCGCCCGAGCGCGTCTCGAGCGCGAGTTCTCGGTCCAGGCCCGGTTCGGCCGGCCGCAGGTGGCGTACCGGGAGACCGTCACGGACGCGTTCCGCCTCGAGCACGTCCACGACCGCGTGGTGGGGGGCCGGGGACAGTACGCTCGGATCGACCTGGTCCTCGAGCCCCACGACTCGCCGGGCTTCGAACCCGGTGAGACGGAGCTGCCGGCCGACCTCGTCCGCGCTGTTCGACAGGGGGTCGAGGCGCGGCTTGCTCGTGGGCTGCGGGCCGGCTTCCCGATTGCGGGCGTCCGCGTCCGGCTGCTCGGCGCCTCACACCATCCAGTCGACTCGAGCGAGCATGCATTCCGGATCGCCGCGCATGCGGCGGTGGGTCGGATCCTCGAGGAGACCGGGAGCCAGGTCCTCGAGCCGCTGATGCGCGCCGAGGTGTCCGTCCCCGAGGAGTTCGTCGGATCGGTCGTCGGCGATCTCAGCTCGCGTCGCGCTCGGGTCGAGGCCATCGATGTGCGTGCTGGGCGGCATCGCATCGTCGCGCTCGTGCCACTCGGAGGCATGTTCGGCTACGCCACACGGCTACGGTCGCTGACCCAGGGCCGCGGCATGTACGCGATGGATCTGGCCCGGTACGAGGTGATGCCTCGGGCGGTGGCGGATCGCGAGTTCGGGACCGCCTGAATTCAGTGGCGTTGCCAGAACCAACCGGCTAAACGCCGGTGGTTCCGTCATCCAGCCTTGGTACGTGCCCTTCGGCACAAGCTGGAAGACATCCACCGACTCCCGGTTTTCGGGACCTTGTGGCCCGAGGGTCGCAAACGGTGGGCTGACGCGGAAGAAGAATCCAGGAGCGATCCACATGTCCGCCACCAACAAGATCCGCATCCGGCTCAAGGCCTACGATCACAAGCTGCTGGACCGCAGCGCTGGTGAGATCGTGGAAGCTGCCAAGCGGACCGGCGTCAAGATCCGGGGGCCTTTTCCGCTCCCGACCACCATCTCCAAGTGGACCGTCCTGCGCGGACCGCACGTCGACAAGAAGTCGCGCGAGCAGTTCGAGCGTAGGACGCACCACCGTCTCCTCGACATCCTGGAGCCCACTCAGCAGACCGTGGACGCGCTCATGAAGCTCGACCTCTCTGCGGGCGTCCACGTCGAAATCAAGCTGTCGTAGGGAACTGAACGATGCCCACCATCGACGTCTACAACACCAGCCGCGAGAAGGTCGGTGACCTGAGCCTCGACGACGCCATCTTTGGCGCCGAGGTCAAGGAACACCTCTTCTACACGATGGTTCGCTACCAGATGGCCAAGCGCCGTCAGGGTACCCACAAGGTCAAGGGTCGCGCCGAAGTCTCGGGTGGCGGAAGGAAGCCCTTCCGTCAGAAGGGAACCGGCCGCGCTCGCCAGGGCACCACCCGCGCTCCGCACATGCGGGGCGGTGGTGTGGTCTTCGGGCCGACGCCTCGCGACCACAGCCACAAGCTGCCGAAGAAGGTTCGCGCCGCTGCTCTCCGCAGTGCCCTGAGCCGCCGGGTGGAGGAGGACTCCTTCACCATCTTCGACGCCTTCGAGACCGACGGAAAGACGAAGTCCTTCGCGGGCGTGCTCAGCACGTTCGAGTTCGACGGACTCCTCCTGATCCTCTCGGAGAAGGACGAGAACGTCCTGCGCTCGGCTCGGAACATCCCGGGTGTCAAGGTCCTGCCGGTCGCCGGCTTGAACGTCTACGACATCCTCGACCACAAGAACGTCGCCGCGACGAAGGATGCCATCGCTGGCATCACCGCGCGCCTCGGGAGCTGACATGGCGCAGATCCACGACATCATCCTCAGCCCGGTCGTGACTGAGAAGTCCACGTTCGCGCAGGAAGACAACACCTACGTGTTCAAGGTCGGACTCAGCTCGAACAAGCTGCAGATCAAGGACGCGGTCGAGCGCTTCTTCGGAGTGCGCGTCGAGAAGGTCCGGACCCTCGTCGTTCGCGGCAAGGTCAAGCGCTTCGGTCGCCACCACGGCCGCCGCAGCGATTGGAAGAAGGCCTACGTGACGCTCGCCGACGGCGACAACATCAACTTCTACGCGGAGGAGGGTGAGGCTTAGGCCTCCCCTTCGTCTGAGGACACCCACCATGGGCATCAAGAAGTTCAATCCGACCACCAATGGCCGCCGCTTCATGAGCGTGTCGGACTTTGCTGAGGTCACCACGACCAACAAGCCGGAGCGCTCGCTCCTGGCGCCGATCTCCAAGAACGGCGGTCGCAACAACCGAGGTCGCCTCACGGCGCGCCATCGGGGTGGTGGTCACAAGCGTCGGTACCGCATCATCGACTTCAAGCGTGACAAGGTCGGCGTGCCCGGCAAGGTCGCGACGATCGAGTACGACCCGAACCGGTCCGCTCGCATCGCGCTGATCCACTACGTGGACGGTGAGAAGCGCTACATCCTGCACCCGCTCAACCTGAAGGTCGGTGATCGCATCGTCACTTCGGACGAGGCGGACATCAAGCCCGGCAACTGCATGCACCTGCACGCTGTTCCCCTGGGTACTTGGGTGCACAACATCGAGCTCTACCCGGGCCGCGGCGGCCAGATGTGTCGCAGCGCCGGGAGCTACGCCCAGCTGATGGCGAAGGAGGGCAAGTTCGTCCTTCTCCGTCTGCCTTCCGGTGAGCTTCGTCAGGTGCCCCGCACCTGTGTCGCCACCATCGGCCAGGTGGGCAACCTCGAGCACGAGAACGTCAAGATCGGCAAGGCCGGTCGTTCTCGCTGGCTCGGTCGTCGTCCCAAGGTCCGTGGCTCCGCCATGAACCCCATCGACCATCCCCATGGTGGCGGTGAAGGGCGTACGACGGGTGGGCGTCACCCTGTGACGCCCTGGGGCAAGCCGACCAAGGGTGCCAAGACCCGCAGTCGGAAGAAGCCCTCCAACGCATTCATCGTCAAGCGCCGCAAGCGCTAGGAGCAGTAGGACGTGGCACGTTCCATCAAGAAGGGTCCCTTTGTGGACCAGCACCTGCTCAAGCGGGTGGCCAAGGCGCGCGAGTCGGGCCAGAACGCTCCGGTCGTCAAGACCTGGAGTCGTCGCTCGACGATCATGCCCGATTTCATCGGCATGACGTTCGCCGTGCACAACGGCAAGAAGTTCATTCCCGTGTACGTGACGGAGAACATGGTCGGGCACAAGCTCGGTGAGTTCAGCCCCACACGCACCTTCTACGGACACGCCGGCGACAAGAAGTCGCGGGTCCGCTGAGGGAGACGGAAATGCAGTCCAAGTCAAGCTTGCGCTTCGCGCGCGTCAGCGCCCAGAAGGCCCGTCTCGTGGCCGACCTGGTCCGTGGTGACGACGTCGATGAGGCTCTCGAGAAGCTCGCCTTCACCCGGAAGAAGACCGCTCCGCTCATCAAGAAGCTGATCGAGTCCGCCGTGGCGAACGCCGAGAACGACAACTCCAACGTCGACATCGACGCGCTGTACATCTCGCGTATCTACGTGAACGAGGGAGCCAAGCTGAAGCGTTGGCGTCCTCGGGCCATGGGGCGCGCCACGAAGATCTACAAGCAGACGTCGCACATCCACGTCGAACTCGACGTTCGGGAGAGCTCCTAATGGGACAGAAGGTCCATCCGGTCGGCTTCCGCGTCGGCATTACTCGTGGCTGGGACGCCCAGTGGTTCGCTGAAAAGGACTACAAGACGTTCCTGCACGAAGACATCGCCATCCGGAAGTTCATCAAGGCGAAGTACTACAACGCGGGCATCTCGCGGGTCACCATCGAGCGCGCGGCGAACAAGGCCAAGGTCTTCATCCACGCCGCCAAGCCGGGCATCATCCTCGGCAAGCGCGCGACGGGTCTCGAGATCCTCCGCAACGATCTCCAGAAGCTCACCGCTACGGAGATCTACCCGAACGTCATCGAGGTCCGGAAGGTCGAGACCGACGCGCAGCTCGTCGCCGAGAACATCGCGGCGCAGCTGTGCAAGCGCGTCTCGTTCCGTCGGGCCATGAAGAAGGCGGTCACGCAGGCGCAGCGCTCTGGTGCCCAGGGCATCAAGGTGATGTGCGGCGGCCGCCTCGGCGGCTCCGAGATGTCGCGGAGCGAGTGCTACCGCGAGGGCCGCGTGCCCTGTCACACGCTCCGGGCCAACATTGACTACGGACTCGCAGAGGCCAAGACCACCTACGGCGTCATCGGCGTCAAGGTCTGGGTGTTCAAGGGCGAGATCCTGCCTGGCGACGACGCCGCCTCGGCGTAGGAGAAAACGATGCTCACCCCCAAGCGCGTCAAGTACCGCAAGAGCCACAAGGGCCGGATGACCGGTCTCGCGTGGCGTGGTTCGTCCGTCTCGTTCGGCGAGTACGGTCTGATGGCCACCACTTGCGGCCGACTGACCTCGCGTCAGATCGAAGCTGGTCGTATCGCCATGACTCGCCACGTGAAGCGTGGTGGAAAGGTCTGGATTCGGGTCTTCCCCGACAAGCCGATCTCCAAGAAGCCTGCCGAGACCCGTATGGGTAAGGGTAAGGGCGGACCGGAGTACTGGGTTGCCGTCGTGAAGCCTGGGCGGATCATCTACGAGCTCGATGGCGTCCCCGAAGAGATCGCTACCGCTGCGCTCACGCGTGCGGGGCACAAGATGCCGGTCGGTTGGAAGATCGTCCGCCGTGAGGGCCTGGTCTGATGAACTACGCAGATCTGAAGGAACTGTCCGACGAGCAGCTCGTCCACGCCGAGCTCTCGCTCGAGCGCACCCTGGTGACCGCGCGCTTCCAGCACGCGACCAACCAGCTGGCCGACAGCTCGCAGCTCAAGAAGCTCCGTCGCGACATCGCGCGGATCCGTACCGCGTGTCGGACCCGTGAGAGCGAGGGTGGTCTTCGAAAGAACGCCCTCCGCGACCAGCACGCCACCTCCTTCCAGGCGGCCGCCGCCGACACCAGCGGGGCTTCGGCCGCGCAGGGTGGCGGGTTCCTGAAGGGGATCGTTGACAAGATCGGAGGCGACGAATAAACGTCGTCCGCCCGGTCGGGAAACCGCCGTGCGAAGGCTGCTCGCAGCCAAACTCAACCATCGCCCTACAAGGCGAGCGAAGGCACCGGAAGGGGTGGTACCCCCGGGTGTCGGGCACGAGGCCCTCCAGTTTGAGTCCTGCTTCAGCAGGAGACCCAGCTGGACTACTCATTCTCCCGGACATGGCCCTGCGGGCCCGCTTTCGCATGTCACTCAACGAGTGGAACATGACCGAGACCAACGCCAACTCCGGACGCCGCGTGCTCAGCGGCCGTGTCGTGTCCAGCAAGATGGACAAGACGGTCAGCGTCGAGGTGACCCGGCGCGTCAAGCACGCCCGGTACCACAAGTACCTCAACCGCACGAACGTCTACAAGGCGCACGACGCGGACAACCAGTGCGAGCAGGGCGACACGGTGACCATCCGTGAGTCGCGTCCTCTCTCCAAGACCAAGCGGTGGGTCGTCGTCGAGCGCACCCCCCGCGGCGCATAGTCCGGGAGTCCGAAAGTGATCCAGACTGAATCCGTCGTCGACGTCGCCGACAACAGCGGCGCCAAGAAGCTGAAGTGCATCAAGGTGCTCGGTGGCTCCAAGCGTCGCTATGCATCCGTCGGCGATGTCATCGTCGTCTCCGTCCGAGAAGCTGCGCCCAACGGCAAGGTCAAGAAGGGCCAGGTCGCCAAGGCGGTCATCGTCCGGACGAAGAAGGAGATCCGTCGCAAGGACGGGACCTACATCCGGTTCGACAACAACTCGGCCGTCATCATCGACGCCCAGGGCGAGCCGATCGGGACCCGCATCTTCGGTCCGGTGGCTCGCGAGCTCCGGGCGAAGAACTACATGCGCATCGTGTCGCTTGCCCCCGAGGTGCTCTGATGGCTACCACGAACTTCAAGATCCGCCGCGGTGACAATGTCGTCGTGACGGCCGGCAAGGACAAGGGCAAGACCGGCAAGGTGCTCAAGGTCCTCCCCGCCCGCGAGCGCATCGTGGTCGAGGGCGTCGGTCTGGTCAAGAAGCACCAGAAGCCCGCCGGCGAGCAGCCGGGTCAGATCGTGACCCGCGAGGCCGCCATCCACATTTCCAACGTCGCTCTCTGGAACGAAGCTGAAGGCCGCCGCATCAAGGTCGCCTTCTCTCGTGACGAGGACGGCAAGAAGATTCGGGTCGACCGCAAGAGCGGCGCCCGGATCGACGGTTGAGGAGGACGCGATGACCCCCCGCATCCAGGCGCTCTACCAGGACGAGGCGAAGGCGAAGCTCCAGGAGGAGTTCTCCTACGCGAACCCGATGATGGTTCCGAAGCTCGAGAAGATCGTCGTGAACACCTGTCTCAAGGAGGCCATCACCAACACCAAGCTGTTGGACAAGGCCGCCGAAGAGCTGGGAATCATCACCGGCCAGAAGGCCGTCATCCGCCGCGCCCGTCGCAGCATCGCGAACTTCAAGCTTCGCGAAGGCATGCCGCTGGGCGCGAAGGTCACGCTTCGTGGCCAGAAGATGTGGTTCTTCTACGACCGGCTCGTCTCGGTCGCCATCCCCCGTATCCGTGACTTCCGTGGCATGAGCCCCAAGGCCTTCGATGGCCGTGGGAACTACTCCATGGGGCTGACCGAACAGATTCTCTTTCCTGAGATCGAGTACGACAAGGTCACCCGCGTCAACGGAATGAACATCACCTTCGTCACCAGCGCGAAGACGGACGCTGAGGGCCGCGCGCTCCTCAAGTCGCTCGGCTTCCCGTTCCGGGCCTGAGGAGAGATCGTGGCAAAGAAGTCGATGATCGCGAAGTCGAAGCGCAAGCAGAAGTTCGCCGTCCGCGAGAAGAACCGCTGTGAGCGTTGCGGCCGTCCGCGCGCCTATTACCGCGAGTTCGGTCTCTGCCGTATCTGCCTTCGGGAGATGGCCCTCGCGGGTCAGCTTCCCGGCGTCACCAAGGCGAGCTGGTAGCTCACCAGACCCCTTCCGGAGCCAGGTCCCCCAAGGGAAACCGGCCCGAACAGGAGAGTTCTAAATGACCGACCCCATTGCGGACCTGCTGACCCGCATCCGGAATGCCGGCACTGCCCGGCACGCCAGCCTCAAGGTCCCCCGGTCCAAGATCAAGCTCGAGCTTGTGAAGATCCTCAAGTCTGAGGGCTTCATCGAGGGCTACATCGATGTACCTGAGAAGCCTCAGGGACATATCAAGGTCTTCCTCCGCTACGACGGCGACAACAACGCCATCATTCGCGGACTGAAGCGCGTCTCCAAGCCTGGCCGTCGTGTCTACGTCGGCAAGGACGAGATCCCGCGCGTTCGGAATGGCCTCGGTGTCGCTGTTCTCACCACCCCTCGTGGGGTCCTCTCCGACTACGCCGCCCGTCAGGCCGGCGTGGGTGGAGAGGTGCTCTGCCACGTCTGGTAGGAGAGCAGAATGTCCCGCATCGGTAACCAGCCCATCGAGCTGCCCAAGGGCGTGTCCGTCACCCTCGGCGACGTCATCGTCGTCAAGGGTCCGAAGGGCTCGCTCGAGCAGAGCCTCGTCGACGGTGTGTCGATCGCCCAGGACGGTGACGTCCTGAAGGTGTCCCGCGCCAGCGACAACCGCGTGCACCGCGCGAACCACGGCCTCATTCGTGCCCTCGTCGCCAACATGGTGACCGGCGTGTCAAAGGGTTTCGAGCGCAAGCTCGAGATCATCGGCGTCGGCTACAAGGCGGAGAACAAGGGCAAGCACGTCGTGTTCAACCTCGGGTACTCGCACCCCATCGAGTTCACCCCGCCTCAGGGCGTCACGATTGCCATCGAGAAGAACACCAAGGTCACGGTGTCCGGAATCGACAAGCAGGTCGTGGGCCAGGCCGCCGCCGACATCCGAGGCTTCCGCTCGCCGGACAGCTACAAGGGCAAGGGCGTTCGGTACGCGGGCGAGGTCATTCGTCTGAAGGCCGGCAAGGCCGCGAAGAAGTAGCGGAGTTCATCATGGCAAAGACCAATCCTCGTCAGACTGCGCGCCTTCGTCGGAAGGTCTCCATCCGGAAGCGGATGCATGGGACCGCCGAGATCCCGCGTCTCTCCGTCTTCCGAAGTGCCAAGCACATCTACGCCCAGGTCATCGACGACGACAGCGGTTCCACGCTGGCGTCGGCTTCGACCCTCTCGTCGGAGCTCGCCTCCCACGAGGGACACCGCGGCAACAAGTCCGCGGCCGAGGCGGTCGGCAAGCTCGTCGCTGAGAAGGCGACTGCTGCTGGCGTCACCGCCGTTGTGTTCGATCGCAACGGCTACCTGTTCCATGGCCGCGTCAAGGCGCTGGCTGATGCCGCTCGTGAGGGCGGTCTGAAGTTCTAGCCCGCAGCACGCTGCAGGGAGGTCCCACATGGCTCGCATGTCACGCGGTCGCCGGCAAAATCAGCAGCCGGACGACGGACTCGTCGAGAAGGTCATCAACATCAACCG
This sequence comes from Pseudomonadota bacterium, assembly GCA_024228935.1. Lineage (GTDB taxonomy): Bacteria > Myxococcota_A > UBA796 > UBA796 > CAJQPC01 > JAAESX01. The sequence goes on along the minus strand of JAAESX010000102.1, from coordinate 19,712 downwards.
CGTTGCGAAGGTCGTCAAGGGCGGCCGTCGCTTCAGCTTCTCCGCAATCGTCGTCGTCGGCGATGGTGAGGGTCGCGTTGGCGTCGGATTCGGCAAGGCGAACGAAGTTCCCGAAGCGATCCGGAAGGCCAGCACGAAGGCTCGCGGCAACGTCTTCCAGGCCCCGATGGTGGACGGCACTGTGGCGCACCGGCTCGAGGGCCGGTTCGGCGCGGGCAAGGTCCTCCTGAAGCCGGCGGCCCCCGGTACCGGTGTCATCGCCGGTCCCACCGTCCGCGCCATCCTCGATGCCGCTGGCTACCGCAACGTCCTCACGAAGAGCCTCGGCTCGAGCAACCCGCACAACGTCGTCAAGGCCACCATCGCCTCCCTGAAGGGGATGGAGACGCCTGAGCAGTACGCCGTTCGCACGGGTCGCGATGTCGAAGACGTCAACAAGAACTACACCGTCGGTGAGCGGTACTGGGGCGGTCGGCGGTAGCCGACCGAGTCTCGGTGCTTACGCTCCGGTGCCGCACGGCTCCGGGGCAAGGAGACCACTCTCGTGAAGAAGCTCAAGGTCACGCTCAAGAAGTCGACCATCGGCTAGACCCAGACCCAGCGCGCATGCGTACAGGGTCTCGGTCTGCGCAAGATCCGCAGCTCGCGGATCCTGATCAACACGCCTGCCGTTCGCGGCATGGTGCAGAAGGTCATCCACCTGGTCGATGTCGAGGAGATCGAGGCCTGAGGGCCTCCTCTCGACAGGAGAAAAGATCATGGCGAACGAACTCGCAAACTTGAAGCCGGCCGCAGGGTCGACGAAGAAGCGCACGCGCGTCGGTCGTGGTGAGGGCTCCGGAAAGGGCCGCACCGCTGGCCGCGGCACCAAGGGCTACGGCAGCCGCTCGGGCTCGGGCGTCAAGCCTGGCTTCGAGGGTGGCCAGATGCCCCTCCAGCGTCGTCTGGCGAAGCGCGGCTTTCACAACGTCTTTGCCAAGGACTACACGGTCATCAACCTCGAGACCCTCGAGGGTCGCTTCGAGGCGGGTGCTGTCGTCGACCTGGTCAGCCTGCACGAGGCGGGCATCGTTGCTCGCAAGGGCAAGGATGGCCTCAAGGTCCTCGGACGCGGTGACCTGACCGCGGCTCTGACCATCAAGGCCGCCAAGTTCACGAAGAGCGCATCTGAGAAGATCGCCTCCGCTGGCGGAACCGCCGAGGTCGTCTAGCCGTGAAGGCGAGCTGGCTCGGGGACATCTTCAAGGTCCCGGAACTCCGGAACCGGATCCTGTTCACGCTCGCCATGCTGGCGGTGTACAGGCTTGGTGTCTTCATTCCGGCACCGGGCGTCGACCGGACCGCGATGAAGCAGTTCTTCGCGGACAACAGCAACACGCTGTTCGGTCTCTACGACATGTTCTCGGGCGGTGCGCTTGAGCAGTTCAGCGTGTTCGTGCTCGGGATCATGCCGTACATCAGTGCGAGCATCATCATCCAGCTGCTGACCGCGACGGTCCCCCAGCTCGAACGCCTCTCGAAGGAAGGGCAGTCGGGCCGGAACAAGATCACGCAGTACACGCGGTACTCGACCATCGGCATCGCCATCGTGCAGTCGTTCGGCATCGCCGTGACGCTCGAGCAGATGAAGGCCGGTGGCGCGACGGACGTCGTCATCGAGGCCGGGCCCTGGTTCCGGTTCATGACGATCATGACGATGACGGCCGGTAGCTGCTTCGTCATGTGGCTCGGTGAGCAGATCACCGACCGCGGCGTCGGCAACGGCGCCTCACTCATCATCACCGCGGGCATCATCGCGGGACTTCCTTCGGGCGCTTTCCAGCTGATCCAGAAGGTCCAGATGGGCGACATGACGCTGGTGGGCATCGCGTCGCTGAGTGCCTTCATGTTCGCCACGTTGGCGGCCATCGTTTTCATGGAGCGTGCCCAGCGCCGCATCCCGATCCAGTACGCCAAGCGTGTGGTCGGCCGACGCGTCTACGGTGGGCAAGCCACGCACCTGCCCTTGAAGGTCAACGTCGCGGGCGTCATCCCGCCGATCTTCGCCAGCGCCGTGCTCATGTTCCCCGCGACGCTCGCCACGTTCTACGACCACCCGCTGTTCCAGAGCGTGCTCGCCACGCTGGCTCCTGGCCGCTGGATGTACAACGCGGTCTATGTCGGGCTCATCGTCTTCTTCGCGTTCTTCTACACGGCGGTGACGTTCAACCCCGTCGACGTCGCGGACAACCTGAAGAAGCACGGCGGCTACGTCCCCGGCATCCGTCCGGGCAAGCAGACGGCCGAGTACATCGACACCATCCTCGGTCGACTGACGACCGCAGGTGCGATCTACCTCGGCGCGGTCTGCATGATTCCGACCCTGCTGATCACCGAGGTCGGCGTCCCGTTCTACTTCGGTGGAACGAGCCTTCTCATCGTCGTCTCGGTCTCGCTCGACACCGTCGCGCAGATCGAGGGCCATCTGCTCACCAAGCACTACGACGGCCTCATGGGGGACGGCGGTGGCCCGACCCGTGGTCGTCATCGTCGACTCATCGAGAAGACGAAGAAGTCCTGAGAGGCGCTCTGTGAACGTCATCCTCTTCGGCCCCCCTGGCGCAGGGAAGGGCACCCAGGCCGGCGCAGTCTGCGAGCGACACGGGCTCCTCCAGGTCGCGACCGGAGACATCTTCCGGAAGAACCTGAAGGAGAAGACCGAGCTCGGTCAGCTGGCCCGGTCCTTCATGGACAAGGGGCAGCTCGTCCCGGACGAGGTCGTGTGGAAGCTGGTCGAAGACCGGCTCGCGCAGCCCGACACCGAAGCGGGCGTGTTGTTCGACGGCTTCCCTCGGACCGTCACCCAGGCCGAACTCCTCGTGGGCTGGGCCGAGTCGAGTGGACGAGGCCTCTCCGCCGTCGTCGCCCTCGAGGTCCCCGACGACGAGCTCGTCGCTCGCCTGTCCGGCCGGCGCACCTGCCTGTCCTGTGGCGCGACCTACCATGTCGCTCACAACCCGCCGTCCAAGGACGGTGTGTGTGACCGCTGCGGCAACGACGTCGTGCAGCGCGACGACGACAACGAGGTCACGGTCCGGAAGCGGCTCGCCACCTACCACCGACAGACGGCTCCCGTCCTGGAGTGGTTCGGCGAGCGCGCAGTTCGTGTGGATGGCACCGGAGCCATCGGCGCCATCGGCGCTCGGGTCCAGGCCGCCATCGGGTCGTGAACCTCGTCAAGAGCCCGGCTGCGGTGCGGAAGATGCGCACCTCGGGACGGCTGCTCGCCGAGGTCATCCACGAGGTCCGCCAGGCGGTCGAGGCCGGCGTCACCACCGCCGAGCTCGACGCGCTGACGGAGTCCGAGACGCGGAAGCGCGGCGCCGTCCCCGCGTTCAAGGGCTACCAGGTCGGGCGGGACGTGTTCCCGGCCAGTCTGTGCGCCTCGAAGAACGACCAGGTCGTGCACGGAATCCCCGACGACGAGGCCCTGAGCGAGGGAGATCTCATCTCGCTGGACTTCGGTCTGTCGTTCGACGGCTACTACGCGGACTCGGCGTTCAGCGTGTACCTCGGCAAGCCTCCGCCGCGTGTCCAGGAGCTGCTTGACGTCACCGAAGCTGCCCTATATACGGCGGTGTCTTGTGCCAAGTCCGGCGCGCGCGTGGGTGACCTCGGCAACCGGATCCAGACGAAATGCGAAGCCGCTGGCTTCGGAGTCGTCCGGAACTTCGTCGGCCACGGGATCGGAGAGCGCCTCCACGAGGAGCCCGCCGTTCCCAACTTCGGCAAGCGCGGCACGGGATTGTCTTTGAGATCGGGAATGTGCCTCGCCATCGAACCGATGGTCACGATGGGCAGCGCCAGGACCATCACCCTGGGCGACCGCTGGACGGTTGTCACGAGAGATGGAAGCCTCGCTGCTCACTTTGAACACACGGTTCTGTTGACGGATGACGGCCCCGAGATCCTGACGACGCTCGACTGAGCGTCCATCCAAAAACGCCCACCGATGAACCGGCTTCGACCGGCGAGGAGAGGGAATGAAAGTCCAAGCTTCCGTGAAGAAGATCTGCGACAAGTGCCATGTGATCAAGCGCCGTGGCGTGGTTCGCGTGATCTGCGAGAACCCCAAGCACAAGCAGCGGCAGGGATAGCGACATGGCACGTATCGAAGGTGTCGACCTTCCGCGCAACAAGCGGATCGACATCGCACTGACCTACATCTACGGCATCGGCCGGACGACCGCGTCGCAGATCTGCGACGAGGCTCAGGTCGACCACAACATCCGCACCCAGGACCTCTCCGAGGTCGAGGTGGCTCGCATCCGCGAAGTCATCCAGCGGGCGCACAAGGTCGAAGGTGAGCTCCGCAAGGAGACCGCCATGAACATCAAGCGTCTCATCGACCTCGGTGCCTACCGAGGCCTTCGGCACCGTCGTGGTCTCCCCGCGCGAGGCCAGCGTACTCACACGAACGCCCGTACCCGGAAGGGACCGAAGCGCGTTCCTGGCCGCAAGCGCTAGAAGGAGTTCATCATGGCTGCACCGAAGAAGAAGAAGGGCGGACGCCGCGTCAAGAAGAACATCCCCGCGGGTGTCGTTCACATCCAGGCCACGTTCAACAACACCATCGTCACCATCACCGATCCGGCCGGCAACACCGTCGCCTGGTCGAGTGCCGGCGTGAAGGGCTTCAAGGGTTCTCGCAAGAGCACCCCCTTCGCCGCGCAGATGGTCGCCGAGGACGCCGCCAAGAAGGCGATGGACAACGGCATGCGTACGGTTGGTGTCTACGTGAAGGGTCCCGGATCCGGTCGTGAGTCGGCGCTGCGCGCCATCTCGAACGCCGGTCTGAAGATCAGCATGATCAAGGACGTCACGCCGATTCCGCACAACGGCTGCCGCGCTCCCAAGCGCCGCCGCGTCTGATTTCCGCCGGCCAGCATCTCGCTGGCCGCCGCTGACCACGGACCCCGGGACGTTTTGCGTCCCGGGGCTGCACTCCACCACCTGGGGTGTAGAGCCGGTGACTGGTCCCGCCGGCAGAAACCCCACGAGGTAATCCAATGAGCATTCCCCAGAACGTGTACGCCAACTGGCGCAACCTGATCCGTCCGAAGGGCGTCGAGCGCGATGGCCGCTCCTCCACCCAGTACGGCAAGTTCGTCGCTCGTCCCCTCGAGCGGGGCTTCGGCATCACTCTCGGCAACAGCCTGCGTCGCGTGCTCCTCAGCTCGCTGCAGGGCTGCGCTGTGACCTCCGTCCGCATCGACGGTGTGCTGCACGAGTTCGCCAGCATCCCCGGCGTCGTCGAGGACGTGACCACCATCGTCCTCAACCTGAAGGGCGTCCTGGTCAAGACCGACCGCATCGACGGCTTCTCCGGCTCCGTGAGCGCGAAGGGTGAGGCCGGCAGCGGCATCGTCGTCCGCGCTGGCGACATCAACTTCGCCGAGGGTGTCGAGGCCGAGATCCTCAACCCCGAGCACCCCATCGCCACGCTGACGGCCGAGGGCGCGTTCGGAGCGGAGCTCAACTTCCAGATGGGCAAGGGCTACGTCCCCGCCGTCAACAACAAGATCGAGGACGGCGGTCTCGGGATCATCCCCGTGGACTCCATCCACACGCCCATCAAGAAGGTGAAGTACACCGTCACGAACGCTCGTGTCGGCCGTCGCACCGACTACGACAAGCTCACGCTGGAGGTCTGGACCGACGGCGCCGTGCTTCCCGAGGACGCCGTGGCCTACGCCGCGAAGATCCTCCGTGAGCAGCTCGCCATCTTCGTCAACTTCTCCGAGGATGACGAGCCCGCGATTCAGGACACGACTGAGCCTGATGAGCAGTGGAGCGAGCACCTTTACAAGCGCGTCGATGAGCTCGAGCTCTCCGTTCGTTCGGCGAACTGCCTGCAGAACGCTGGCATCGAGTACATCTGGCAGCTGGTCGAGCGGACCGAGGCAGAGATGCTGAAGACCAAGAACTTCGGCCGGAAGTCGCTCAACGAGATCAAGGAGATCCTGTCCGAGATGAGCCTCTCGCTCGGCATGAAGCTCCACAACTTCCCGAAGAACCGGGCCTGATGCCGATGGGGCTTCGGCCCCTCGCGCAGCCCTTCTTCGCCCTGGGAGAGACCCATGCGTCACATGAAGTCCGGCCGTAAGCTCGGTCGCAACAGCAGCCACCGCAAGGCGATGTACCGGAACATGGTCACCTCGCTGTTCCTGCACGGCCGTATCCAGACCACCGAAGCCAAGGCCAAGGAGCTCCGCTCCGTCGCCGACAAGCTCATCACGCTCGGGAAGCGGGTGCCGCCGTCCGTGCTGCTCACGCTGACCGGCGACGAGCTGGCCGATGCGAAGGCGCGCCGCGTGCACGCCATTCGCCTGGCCGCCAGGCAGGTGCAGGACAAGCAGGCCCTCGAGATGCTCTTCAACGAGTACAGCGAGCGCTACCAGACCCGTCCGGGCGGCTACACCCGCACGTACAAGGTCGGGTTCCGCTCGGGCGACAACGCTCCGATGGCTCTCGTCGAGCTCGTCGAGGCGTACGAGCCCTCCGAGGCCGCTGCCGATGAGCCCGAGCCCGTAGTCGAGGAGGCCGCTCCGGCCGCCGACGAGGACACCGAGGACGCTGACACCGCCGGCTGAGCCGACCGTCTGCGTATCGAGAAGCCGCCTTCGGGCGGCTTCTTTCGTTTGTGGGGAGTCGCACCCTGTTAGGGGCTGGCATGAGCCACGAAGACCGTACGGCCAGCGCCCGGAAACGCCTCGCCGAGTACATGGCGAGAGAGGGAAAGCGCAATACACGGCAGCGTGACGGCATCGTCAACGTGTTCCTGGACACCGGCGGACACCTGACGCTCAACGAGCTGTTGGCGCTGGCCCAGAAGAAGGACCCGGGCATCGGGTTCGCGACCGTGTACCGCACCATGAAGATGCTCGCCGAGGCCGGCGTCGCGGACGAGCGGAAGTTCGGCGAAGGGCAGACCCGGTACGAGCTGTCGGAGCTCGGCGACGAGCACCACGACCACCTCATCTGCGGGCGCTGCGGGCGCATCTACGAGTTCGAGGACGAGCAGATCGAGCAGCTGCAGGAAGCTGTGGCCGCCCGCTTCGGCATTCGGGTCACGCATCACCGCCACGAGATCTACGGCGTGTGCATCCCTGAGTGCGCCCCCCGCGACTGACGCGGCGGGGAGCGACTCAAGGAAGAAGAACGGACCGCCGAGGCGGTCCGTTCGAAGTGCGCGAGGAGGGACTCGAACCCTCACAGCCAAAGCGGCCACTAGGCCCTCAACCTAGCGCGTCTACCAATTCCGCCACCCGCGCATGCTGGGTGAAGCCCCCGCGAATTAACCTCGCGAAGGCCGGTGTCAAGCCCTGTCAGCGGTTCCGGATCTCATCGGGAATCTCGGGCTCGGGCTCGGGCGCCGGGGCCTGCGTTCCGGCTCCCATTCCGCCGGCCGCGTTCTCCTGACCAGGCAGGATGATGCTGGGCGTCTCCGGCGACTTCGTCTCGAAGGCCGGGAGACCGAAGCCCTCGACCTCTTCGATGGTCACGGCGTCGTCGAGCTCATCGGCGCCGCCGCGGCTCTTGTCCTGGGAGTTCAGGGCCAGGGTGATCGAGGTCACCATGAACAGGACCGCGACGCCGGTGGTCGCCTTCGAGAGGAGCGAGCCAGGGCCTCGAGGACCGAACACGTTCGACCCACCGCCGCCGCCGCCGCCGCCGGCGCCGAAGGCCGAAGCGACATCGCCGCCCTTGCCGGGCTGGAGGAGGATCACGAGGATGAGGAGCACGCACAAGAAGATGTGCAGCACGGTCACGAACAGGATCATGGTGTCTCTCGAAGCTCCCCTACATGCTCGCCTGGGCGGTCACTGTCAAGCGGTGGCCGCGGCGACGATGGCTGCGAAGCTCTCGGCGTTCAGGGCAGCACCGCCGACGAGCGCGCCGTCGATGTCGGGCTGGGCCAGCAGCTCGGCCGCGTTGCCGGGCTTCACGCTGCCGCCGTACTGGATGCGGACGGTGCGGGCGACGTAGTCGGGGTACCGACCCAGCCAGCCGCGGATGAAGGCGTGGACCTCCTGCGCCTGGGCGGGCGAGGCGGTCCGGCCGGTGCCGATCGCCCAGACGGGCTCGTACGCCAGCGTCACCGCAGCGACCTGATCGGCCTCGAGGCCCTCGAGGCCGCCGGAGAGCTGGGCCTCGATCACGGCCTCGACCTGTCCGCCGTCCCGCTGCTCGAGCGTCTCGCCGACGCAGAGCACAGGGAGAAGGCCAGCACGGAAGGCCGCCTTGACCTTCGCGTTGACGATCACGTCGGTGTCCCCGAACAGCGCGCGCCGCTCGGAGTGGCCGCACAGGGCGTAGGCGACGCCGAGCTGGCGGATCATCTCGCCGCTGATCTGGCCCGTGAACGCGCCGCTGACCTGCGGGTGCAGGTCCTGGGCGGCGACCTGGATGCCCGTGTGCTGCAGGCGCGCAGCGACGGCGGGGATGGAGATGGACGGCGGAGCCACGGCGACGTCGACCGCCGTGTTGCCCGCGAGCGCCGACTTCAGCTCGCGCGCGAGCTCATCGGCCTCGTTGGGGCCCTTGTTCATCTTCCAGTTGCCAGCGATGAAGGGTCGGCGTGCCACGTCAGGCTCCCTTGGACTTGAGGGCCGCGATGCCCGGGAGGTCTCGGCCCTCGACGAACTTCAGGCTGGCGCCCCCGCCCGTCGAGATGTGACCGATGCGCTCGCTGAGCTCGAAGCGGTTGATGGCGGCTGCGGAGTCTCCGCCGCCGACCACGGTGTATGCGTCCGCAGCGGCGACGGCCTCGGCGACCCCGCGCGTCCCACCCGCGAAGGCCTCCTTCTCGAACATCCCCATGGGGCCGTTCCAGAAGACGGTCTGGGCGCGTCCGATGACATCGCTGAACAGGCCCACGGACTCGGGCCCGACGTCGAAGCCCTTCATGCCGGGCTCGATGGCCCGCGTGACCGTCGGCTCGCCGTCCGGGCTGTCGGAGACGATGTGGTCCTGGGGGAGGAACAGGCTGACCCGGCGCTCGGTGCAGCGCTCGATGAGGCGTCGCGCGAGGCGGATCTTGTTCTCCTCGACCAGGCTGTCACCGATCGGGATGTCCTTGGCCGCGAGGAAGGTGTACGCCATGGCGCCACCGATGATGAGGGCGTCGACGCGGTGCATCAATGACTCGATGACCGCGATCTTGTCGCTGACCTTGGCGCCGCCCAGGATGCCGACGAACGGCTTGCCGGGCCCGCGGAGCAGCTTGCTCAGCGCCGCGACCTCCTTCTCGACGAGCTTGCCCATGCCGGCCTGCTCGAAGTGGGGGACCACGCCGACAACCGACGCGTCCTCGCGGTGCATCACGCCGAACGCGTCGTTGACGTAGACGTCGCCGAGGCGGCTGAGCTGCAGGGCGAAGTCCTCGGACCCCGCCTTCTCGCCGGCGTGGAAGCGCAGGTTCTCGACGACGAGGAGCCCGCCGTCCTGGAGCGATTTGGACAGGTACTCGACGTCGGGGCCCACGCTGTCGTGGGCGAAGTAGACCTCGGCATCCAGGCGCTCGGCCAGGTCGGCCGCGACCGGCTCGAGCGACAACGCTGGGACGCGCTGGCCCTTGGGGCGGCCGAGATGGCTGCAGACGATGGTGCGGGCGCCGGCCTCCATCAGCCACCGCAGCGTCGGCAAGGCCGCTTCGATGCGCGTGGCGTCCGCGATCTTCCCGCCGTTCAGCGGGACGTTCAGATCGAGGCGGAGGAGGACACGACGTCCGGCGACGTCCAGCTTCTCGAGCGTGCGGATGCCAGCCATCTCAGGCGAACAGGCGCTTGGTGAGGTCGATCATCCGGTTGGAGAAGCCCCACTCGTTGTCGTACCAGGTCAGGATCTTGACCGTCTTGCCATCGATGACGTCCGTGAGGCCGAGGTCGATGATCGAGGAGTGCGGGTTGCCGACGAGGTCGCTGCTCACGAGCGGCGCGTTCTCGGCGGCCAGGATGCCCTTGAGCGGTCCGTTCGCGGCCGCGGTGAAGGCGGCGTTCACCTCCTCCTTTGTCACGCTCTTCTCCAGGTTGACGACCAAGTCGACGAGCGACACGTTCGGCGTCGGGACCCGGATGGCCATGCCATTGAGCTTGCCGGCCAGCGCGGGGAGGACGAGCCCGACGGCCTTGGCGGCGCCGGTCGTCGTCGGGACGATGTTGGCGGCGGCGGCGCGGGCGCGGCGGAAGTCCTTGTGGGGACCGTCCAGCAGCTTCTGGTCCATCGTGTAGCTGTGGACCGTCGTGATCAGGCCGTTCACCACGCCGAAGTTCTCGTGCAGGACCTTGGCGGCCGGCGCGAGGCAGTTCGTGGTGCAGCTCGCGTTGCTGACCAGGCGGTGGTTCTCGGTGTCGATGGTCTCGTCGTTGACGCCCATGACGACCGTGTTGTCCAGGTCGGTGCCGGGAGCACTGACGATGACCTTCTTGGCGCCGGCCTGCAGGTGGAACGAGGCCTTCTCACGAGTGCGGAAGATGCCCGTGCACTCCAGGACCACGTCGACGCTCTTCTCGCCCCAGGGGAGCTTGGTCGGGTCGCGCTCGGCGCTCGTCGCGATGACGGTGTCGCCCACGCGGATGCCGCCGTCGACCGCCTCGACCTCGTGACCGAAGCGACCGTGGACGGTGTCGACCTGGAGGAGGTGCGCGAGCATCTCGTCGCTGGTGAGATCGTTGATGTGGACGATCTCGATGTCGGGGTCACCCCACGACGTGCGAAGGATGTTTCGTCCGATGCGACCGAAGCCGTTGATGGCGACGCGAATGGGCATGATCTGGACTCCCTTTGGGGGGGTTGGGAAGGCGCCGCGAGTAACCGGGGCTCCCCCCCCGCACAACCGCCGAGGGGGCCCGTTCTCGCCGGGTTACGAGGCTGTCACGGAGGGCGTGTGCCAATCCTCGTCAGCGGCGTCGAGCTCGGCACCGGAGCGCACGAAGCACAGGTCGGTGCCCACCTCGGGCTGGATCCGGCCGAGGTGCTCACGGCGCAGCTCGTCCGGAAGAGCCTGGATGCCCGCCAGCGGCGGAAGCGCTGGGTCGCCAACTACAAGGTCGAGGTGCGTGACGAGCCGGCGCTGCTGGCGCGGGGGCTCCGTGGCGTCCGTGCCTGGAGCGAGCGGGACGAACTGCGGTTCGGGCTGCTCGACCTGGCCGACATCCCGCGCAGTACGTGGCCCGCCGGCGTCCGACCGATCGTGGTGGGTGCGGGCCCGGCTGGGCTGTTCGCGGCGCTCCGGCTGGCCGAGGCCGGGGCCCCGGTGGTCCTGCTCGAGCGAGGCGAGCCCGTCGAAGATCGGGTCAAGACGGTCAATGCGACCTGGCGCGGGGCCGCGCTGGACCCTGAGAGCAACGTGGTGTTTGGCGAGGGCGGCGCCGGGACGTTCTCGGACGGCAAGATCTACACACGCAAGCGGGATGGGGATCTCGGGTACGTCTTCTCCAGGCTCGTCCAGATGGGCGCGGACCCCGAGATCCGCCGCGAGGCCTGGGCCCACCTGGGAACCGACAGGGTGCGGGCGCTGCTCCCGAGGTTCCGCGAGCGCATCCGCTCTCTCGGCGGCGAGGTGCGCTTCGGTGCCGCCGTGAGTGAGTTCCTGACCGAGAACGGAAGCTGCGTCGGCGTGCGTCTGGCCGGAAACGAGGAGCTTCGCGGCGCCCCCGTACTGGTCGCCACGGGGCACTCGGCTCGCGACGTCTACAGCGCCCTGGTCGACGCCGGAGCCGAGGCCGTCGCGCGTCCGATCTCCATCGGCGCCAGGATCGAGCACCCCCAGACGGTGATCGACCACGGTCGGTATGGGCACGAGCGGGGAGACCTGCCCCCCGCCAGCTACCGCCTGACGTGGACGCCGGACAAGGGACGGCGGGCCCACACGTTCTGTATGTGCCCGGGCGGCATGGTCGTGCCGGCGACGAACCACCCTGAGCATGTCGTCGTCAATGGGATGAGCTTCTCTGCGCGGCGTGCGTTCTGGGCGAACAGCGCCATCATCGTGCACGTCGACCCGACCGAGTTCCCGGGTCGCGACCCTCTCGCCGGGCTTCGGTACCAGGCGAGCATCGAGCGGAAGGCGTTCGCGCTGGGGGGGGACTACCGGGCCCCGGCTCAGCGCGTCCAGGACCTGCTCGCGCGTCGGGCGAGCGCGGACGTGCCGCGCACCAGCTACCCCCAGGGCGTCATCCCGGCGGACCTGCGGGATGTGCTGCCCGAGGGGATCATCGGTGGCCTCGTCCGGGCCATCCGGCAGTTCGACCGCGAACTCCCGGGCTTCGCCGGCCCCGAGGCCGTCCTCATCGCGCCGGAGACGCGGACGACGGCCCCGCTGCGGTTCCTGCGCGGGCGAGAGCGTCACAGCACGACGCTTTCGGGCCTCCTTCCGGTCGGAGAGGGGGCCGGGTACGCGGGCGGTATCGTGAGCGCCGCCCTCGATGGCGTGCGTGCCGCCGAGAGCGTGGTCGAGTCTCACGCTCCCCGGCGAACCAGCCCGATCAGCGGAACTTCACCTTGAACTGACCATTGTCGAGGATGGTCATCTGCAGGCGCTGCTCGGCTCCGGCCTCGCGGCCCGCGCAGCTGGTGTCCTCGACGGTCCAGCCCATGTCCGCGGTGTCGCTGTCGACGGCGGTCTCCATGGTCCAGGTGCCCCGCTCCTTGCACTCCATCGTCTCGTCGGCGACGGACACGGCGCCGGTGGCAAACCAGCTGCCGTCGGGGCTGAACGAGAAGCTGTCGTACTCGAGCTTGATGCCGTCGCCCTCGACCGGGCGGAAGCGCTTGATGTCGAGGTCGTAGAGCTTCTTGGCGAACTGCTGGCTCGCCTTGTCGTCCGGGACGACGTCACTGGACGGGGTGGCGGCCTCGTCGGCCGCAGCAGTGGACGTCTCTTCCTTCTCTCCGCAGGCCGTGAGCGCCGCGATGAACATCAGCATGTCGATTTCCTCCAGGGATTCCAAGACCTATCGCAACGCCCCTCCCAGTGCCCCTGACGCGCTGTGGACAAGTGTCGCCGCGGTGAGCTTGCACTATTGACATCTCTCGGAGTTGTATGCACCTGCTCGGCCGTGCGCAATAGTTGAGCACAAAGATAGTCGTGTGATCGCAGCATGTTGAGCCGAACTATCAGGCTGTGTACCGGGAGTGTGTCGACGAATGGGCGACGGGTGGTTGTCCACAGCCTGTGGACAACTTTCAGGGATCCGGGGCGAGGTAGGGTGGGGCCCGGAGAAGGCCCTTGGACGTCCCGAAGACCCCGCTGCGCGTGGCCGTCTACAGCCTCCTGGCCGCGGTCGTGACCTGGCCGGCGGTGCTGCATCCCAGTGCGCTGGTCCCCGGTGCCGGGCGGACGGACCTCTGGAACTCGCTGTGGTCCATGTGGTTCGTCCAGGAGAGCCTCTTCGCCGGCGAGCTGCCCTACCGGACCGAGCTGCTCGGCTTCCCGAGCGGTGGCGTGCTGGTCCCCGCCGACCTGCTCAACGCCGTTCTCTTCCTGCCCATCACCGCGACCCTCGGGCCGAGCGTCGCGTACACGGCGGTCGTCTTCGCCCACCTCGTCTTCGCAGGGTTGGCGGCCGATGCGCTCGCCCGCCATGTCTTCCGAAGCGAGCCGCCGGGCTGGGTCGCGGGCGCGTCCTTCCTCGTAGCGCCGGTCTTGCTGTCGGGTGTTCACAACGGCACCTCGGAGGCGTTCGGCGGTGGGTGGCTCGCCCTGGCCGTCCTCCTTTCGCTGCGCGCGGCCGAGGTCGGCGGCTGGAAGCGGGTCGTCGGGGCTGGGCTCGGCCTGGGGCTGGCGACCGTGTCCAGCTTCTACCTGGGGCTCGCGGCCTGGTTCTTCTGGGGCGCGCTCCTGGTCCTCGGGGCCCGAGGAGAGACGTGGCTCGGCTCCGCTCGTCGGACCGCGCTCGTCGGCGTCATCGGTCTCGGCCTGGCTCTACCTTTCGCCGCAGCACTTCACGCCGGGTCGAGCGCGCGGGACAACCTGGTCGGCATCAAGGGCGAGCGGGAGCTCAACTCGGTCCGGCGCAGCATCGGGCCCGCGGACGCCCGCGGGTGGTTCATCCCGGGCGACTGGCGGAGCCCGGACTTCCGCTCGCTCTCCCGCTACGGCGAGGAGTTCATCCACTACCACTACCTGGGCTGGGGGCTCATCCTGCTGGCGGCCGGCGGGCTCGTCGTTCGTCGCAAGGAGAAGGGTGAGCGGGGCGTACTCCTGCTGGGGGGCGCGACCGGATTCGCTCTCGCGATGGGACCGGTGGTCGCGATGGACGGCTCGCCGGTTCTGCTGGAAGGCAACCTCGGCATCCCGCTGCCGTACTTCGTCGTCGAGCGGCTGCCCGGCTTCTCCTCGTTGTCGCTGCTGTACCGCCTGGCCGCGGGGCCCGCCCTTGCGCTGTCCGTGCTCGCCGGTGGGCTGTTCGCCTCGTCGCGCTGGGGCCGACTCGCCCCTGTCGCGGCGCTGCTGCTCGTGGCGGAGCTCCGCTTCGCCTCACCTGTCGCCGGCCTCCCCGACACCGAGCCGACCGAGGTCTCCGAGCCCATCGAGTGGCTTCGGGAAGCGCCGGACGGAGCCGTCATGAACTTCCCGGTCGTCGGCGGTCGCGGCTACCTGTTCGAGCAGACCGTCCACGCGAAGCCGCTGGCCGGGACCCTCAACTTCCCGAACAACCGGGCGGGGATGAAGGTCTGGGCCGCACTGCTCGAGGCGACGGAGGCTGGCCTCGAGCCGGCGGAGTTCAAGGCAAAGGTCGGCCATGTCGCGAGAAAGGAGGGCATCCGCTACGTGGTCGTCCACGTGGACCCGATGGCTCGACCCGACATGCACGACGAAGCGGTTCGGGCGCTGAAGACCGCGGTGCCGGCAGCGAGCGAGGAGCCCGGCGTCCGGGTGCACGCGCTCTGGTGAGGGTCTTTCTCCGCGAGTGGGATGGCGGCTTCGGCGCGCTCGGCGCGGCCGGGGACCTGCCCGTGGTCGACCGGCCCCTCATCACCTCGGCCGAGGACGCCGCGGCGCGAGCGGGGGCGTCGATCGTCGACGAGCCCGTGGAGTGCCTGGTGATCGACCGCGGGACCGTCCTGGGCCCCGCGATGCTGCAGGCATGCGCCGAGGCCGCCGAGGCGAGGGGGGGGGATCTACGCTTCGTCGTGGGCGGACGGCTTGGGGAGCTGCTCGGCGAGGTCGCGCTGGGCGGCTCGCCGAGCGCCGTGTCCTGGCTCGGGCCGGGCCAGGGCGATCTCGACGCCCGCATCGCGGCGGCGGACGAGATGGTGATCGAGCCCGAGGAGACGTCGCTGGCGCTCTCGATGCCCGGGGGGGAGGAGATCCGGGTCAGCGACCGCTTCGGCATCCGCGTCCGACACCCGATGCAGCTTCTCTGGGCCAACCTGCTGTCGCTGCCGCCGCGCATCTGGCGCCAGATGGCCGGCGAGGGCTGGCTGGCGGCAGTCCGACTCCTCGGCGCGGTCGCTCGAGCGGGGAGCACGGCGCCCGAGGCTGTGTCCGCGCAGCTGACGCGCGTCCACCCCACTGCCCGTGTGCATCCGACCGCGACGGTCGAGGCCTCGGTCGTGGGCCCGAACGCGGTCGTCGGCC
The DNA here is from genome assembly GCA_024228935.1 of Pseudomonadota bacterium. GTDB lineage: Bacteria > Myxococcota_A > UBA796 > UBA796 > CAJQPC01 > JAAESX01. The sequence goes on along the minus strand of JAAESX010000102.1, from coordinate 4,087 downwards.
CCGGCGCCGTCGTCCGAGGGGCGTTTCTCGCGGAAGGGGCTCGCGTCGAGGCGCTGGGGATCTGCGAGGGCACCACGCTGGGGGCTGGCGCCGTGGTCCAGCGCCAGGCTCTCTGTCGCTACTGCGTGCTCGCCCCGGGCGCGATGCTCGGTGGTGCAGCGCAGCTCGCCGTCTTCGGACCCGACTCGGCGCTCAAGCGGGGGAGCTACGCGATGGACCAGGGCCTCGACCGCGCCGTCCGCGTGCGGGTCGGCCAGAGCCTCGTCCGTGCGCCGCTGGGACTCGCCGGACCGACGCTCGGACGCGGGACGCTCGTGGGCAGCGGCGTGTGGATCGCCCCGGGCCGAGCGCTGCCGGCGGACATCGTCGTCCTCGGACCGCAGCCCCTCACGAACCCGGCCGCGCCGGCGGGGCCTGGGGCCTATGCGGCGCGGGACGGTAGGCTGGACCCGCTTTGATGTCCTGGAGCGATCCCGCGTTCGGCGCGGTCCTGGCTGGCGGCTGGCTGGCTCTGCTCACCCTGGTCTGGGTGGGACTGACGCTGGGCGTCGGTCGGTGGGGGGCGGCGTGGCGACTGCGCCAGCGGGCTCTCGAGCGGCGCGTCTCCGTGTCGATCTGCATTCCGGCTCGGAACGAGGAGGGGCGGATCGGGCCGGCCGTCCGGGCAGCGCTCGCCTCGGATCTCCAGGACCTGGAGATCGTCGTCGTGGACGACCGGTCCGAGGACGGGACGGCGGCTGAGGTCGCCGCGATCGACGACCCGCGTGTTCGCCTGGTGTCTGGGACCGAGCCCGGAGTGGGCTGGGCGGGGAAGCCCTGGGCTTGCATGCGCGCGGCCGGCGAGGCCCGCGGCGAGCTCCTGCTCTTCATCGACGCCGACGTCGAGCTCGCGCCCTGGGCAGCCAGCTCGGCCGTCGCGGAGCTGCTGGAGCGCGACCTGTCGATGCTCTCGCTGTTCGGCGACTGGCGACTGGAGTCGTTCTGGGAGCGTGCGGTGATCCCTGTCATCGGGTGGTTCATCCGGGGCGCGGTCGATCTGGACGCCTCGAACGATCCAGGCCGCCCCGAGGCGTTCGCGAACGGTCAGTTCATCCTGGTGACGCGCGAGGCCTACGATCGGATCGGTGGCCATGGGGCCGTCCGTGCCGAGGTCCTCGACGATGTGCGTCTCGCCAGGGCGTTGAAGGGCCGAGCGCTTCGCATCGGTCTGCTCCACGGCCCCGGCTCGTTTCGCGTGCGGTTGTACGAGTCCTTGGGAGACATCGTCTCCGGGTACACCAAGAACCTCTACGAGGGCATGGATCGTCAGCCCATCCTGGCTCTCGGTGCCGTGCTGTTCGTCTTCGTCACGACAGTCCTTCCGTACCTCCTCCTGGCGGTCGCAGCCTTCGGAGGCGCCGCGCTGGGTTGGAGCTTGCCCGACCCCGGGTGGATTCTGTGGCTCGCTGGGAACTGTCTCCTGATTCATGTCTTTCGGTGGCGGCTGGAGCGCACGGATGGGCGGTCGGGCGTCCACGCCCTGAGCCATCCCATCGGCAACGCCGTGTTCGTCTACATCCTCCTGCGGTCGATGCTGGGGATGGAGGCCACGTGGAAGGGCCGGCGCTTCCACGACGGGAAAGCCGCGGGAGAAGCCAAGGAAGAGAAAAGCCCCGGTCAGTGACCGGGGCTTTCTATGGAGCGGGAGACGGGATTTGAACCCGCGACAGCCACGTTGGCAACGTGGGGCTCTACCACTGAGCTACTCCCGCGTGGAGCGCCGGCCATCTATCCATCCCGACACGGGTGTCAAGGGTCCCGCAAAAAAACCGATCCACCGCCTCCCGAGCCGTGTTGTCAGCCCGTCTTGACATCGGCTACTCTCCCGCGGGCCGCTCCCTGACCAGCACTCGCCGAAAGGCACCCCGGAGACAGTCGTGAACCTCAAGCACTCACTTCCCCTCTTCCTTTCGAGCCTCTTCCTCGCGTCGTGCGCCGAGAAGGAACCGACTCTCGAGGACTCGATCGAGGAGATCCCTCACGACAGTCAGCCCCTCACGGACGCGGATGGCGACGGCGTGGCCGCCGAGGATGGGGACTGCGACGACGCGGACGCGGCCGTGTACCCGGGCCGCACCGAGGACTGCAACGGGCTGGACGACAACTGCAACGACATCATCGACGAAGGGTTCGACGACACGGATGCCGATGGGCTGGCCGACTGCATGGACACCGAGGACTGTGACGGCCTCGACAACGATGGCGACGGCGGGGTCGACGAAGGCTTCGAAGACGCCGATGGCGACGGTGTCGCGGACTGCATCGGAGTCGAGGAGTGCGACGGCGTCGACAACGACGCGGATGGACTCGTCGACGAGGGCCACGATGCTGACGGCGACGGCGTGAACTGGTGTGACGACGACTGCGACGACGACGACGCGGACTCGTACCCGGGCAACGAAGAGATCGACGGCGACGGCAAGGACAACGACTGCGACGGCATGATCGACGAGTCGGCGTGGGCCGAGGGCACGGTCTTCTTCAGCGAGCTCATGATCAACCCGGCTCGCGTGAACGACCCGCGCGGTGAGTACGTCGAGATCTACAACCCGGGCGAAGAGGACGTCAGCCTCGACGGCCTGACGCTCCAGAGCGACGACGGCGACAGCTACCAGATCCCCGCGGATGCCGGGCTCATCGTGGCCGCTGGCTCCTACGTCACGATCGGCTCGAATTCCGACGAGGCCTCGAACGGCGACGTCGAGCTCGACCACGAGTACTCCGGCATCTCGCTGGCGAACGAGTCGGACAACATCCAGCTCGTCGCCGAGGACGTCATCATCGACGAGGTCTCCTGGGACGACGGCGCGACGATGCCGGACCCGGATGGCGCCTCGATCGGCGTGGACCCGTGGTTCATGAGCGCCGAGCTGAACGACGACGCCAACAACTGGTGTGCCGCGCTGGACTCGTGGGCCACCGCGGGCGACGCCGGCTCCCCTGGTGTCGAGAACGAGCTGTGCAGCCACGTCGACCACGACGCGGATGGCTACACCCGCGACGAGGGCGACTGTGACGACTCGGACCCGCGCGTGTACCCGGGCGCTCCCGAGTTCGACGCCGGCGTGGACAACGACTGTGATGGCGATGCGGAAGCGATGCCTGTCGCGGTCGCCGACTACGACAGCACGACGTCTTCGCTCGAGCACTGCGACATGCTCTACCTCGTGGGCTCGGGCAGCTACGACCCCGACTCCAGCGGCTCGCTGACCTACAGCTGGGAGCTGACCTCGGCCCCCGCCGGATCGGCGGCGACCACCTCGGACATCACGACGTCGACCGACGCCGACCCGACGTTCACGCCGGATGCGTCCGGTACCTACGTCTTCACGCTCGGCGTGAACGACGGCGGAGCCGACAGCTACCCGGTCACGCTCACGGTCACGGTCACCTCGGCCAGCTCGAACACCGTCCCGGTGGCTGATGCCGGCGAGGACGACAGCGACTCGGACTCGGTGACCTGCCAGTCCTGGAGCTACGGCGCCACGTACGTGTGTGACGACTGCGCCGACGTCGACTTCGAGCTCGACGGCACCGGCTCGTCCGACGCCGAGAGCGACGACTGGCTGACGTACGCATGGAGCGTCACGAGCGGGTCCAGCTACGGCACGCTCGACGACTCGACGTCGAGCACGCCCACGCTGACCGTCAGCGGCGTCGAGGCCACCTACGGCAGCACGAACAGCCAGGAGATCGAGGCCTCCCTGACCGTGACGGACTGCTTCGGCGCGAGCAGCGCCGCGGACACGGTCACGCTGACCTACGACTGCACGGGCTCCTGAGCCCGAGCTAGCTATGTGATCCCAAGAGGTTGTTCAGCTGACCTGGCTGGGTTGCCTCGATCTTGGAGGTAACGCTCCGAGGCTGTGGTGGGGCCTCTCGTCGTTGTAGAAGGCGACGTAGGGAGGCAAGTGCTGTCGGCGCTCTTCGCCGCTGGAGTAGGGCTGGACGTAGGCCCATTCGCCCAGCAGCGTCTTGATGAAGCGCTCCGCCTTGCCGTTCGTCCTGGGCGTGTATGGGCGCGTCCTCGGGTGCTTGATGCCGGTCT
>JAAESX010000101.1 GCA_024228935.1 Pseudomonadota bacterium | reverse complement strand
GGCGTGATGACCAAACTCGGGTGGCAGCTGGCCTCAGGCGCCACCATCCACGTCATGGACCGCTGGACAGCCAGCGGCTTCCTGGACCTGGTGGAGCGGTACCGCCTCCCGGCCGTGAACGGGGTGGCCTCCCAGGTCTCGCTCCTCATGCAGGAGCCTGGATTCGACGATCGGGACCTGTCATGCGTGCAGTCCATCGTGGTCGGTGCAGGGCCGTCACCGCCAGCGCTGGTCATTGAGGCCCGCGAACGATTCGGTGCCGCCTATTCGATTCGTTACTCGTCCACCGAATCCGGTGGCACCGGTCTGGGTACGGCCTTGGACGCCGACGATGACGAGGCGCTCCACACGGTGGGGCGACCCCGCCCAGGGGTTGCCGCCGAGGTCCGCGATGACGACGGTCAGGCCCTCGTCGACGGCGAGGTGGGCGAGCTCTGGCTACAGACGCCGAGCGCCATGTCCGGCTACTGGAACGACCCAGAGGGCACCACCGAAGCCCTGGTCGACGGCTGGCTCCGCACCGGCGACCTGGCCCATGTGGACGACGCCGGTTGCTTCCGGCTAGCCGGACGGGTCAAGGAGATGTACATCCGTGGCGGCTACAACGTCTACCCGCTCGAAGTCGAGGCGGTGCTGGGCACCCATCCCGCTGTTGCCCAG
>JAAESX010000100.1 GCA_024228935.1 Pseudomonadota bacterium | reverse complement strand
CTGCGAAGGGGGGCCTTACGAAGCCCCGGAGGAACCGGAGGAGAGACCGGTAGCCGCCGACGCTCGAGCCCCGAGCAATCGAGCAATCGAGCAATCGAGCGTCGTGGACGCGCTCGAGGCGAAGGGTCCAGTGCTGACCACACATTCACGAACCGAACGCTTCGCCACGAGTCGGTTCCCCCATGCTCTACGCCCTCCTCTCCCTCGCTGACGCCGGCCAGTCCTGCTGCTCGGGGGGCGTCTCGACGGACCACCTCATCCTCCTCGGCGCCGTCGACCGGACGGATGTCGAGGCCGCGCTCGAGCGGATCCAGCCAGCGCTCCGCGAGTGCGAGTGCGAGGCGGGCGCGGGCTACGCCACGCTGAAGTTCGTCATCGACAAGCATGGCGAGCAGGCCGCGGTCACCGTGAAGTCCAGCAACCTCGAAGAGCCAGCTCTGGACCGCCGCTTCCACTCTCGGTCCAGGTCCTCGCGCCCCTCGCGCGGGCACTGCGGCAGCAGCACGTGGGCCAGCTCGGCTTCGACCTTCTGCGACTCGAGCGCGCCATGGACCAGCGCGCGAACCCCTTCCTCCGGGTCCATCTCGAACGACGCCTGGAGCGACTCGCCGAGCGTCGTGAGCTGCCTCTGCACCACCCGCTCGACGAGCGCCTTCACGATGGCGTCCTTGTCGTCGAAGTAATGGTAGAGCGAGCCGATGCTGACCCCAGCGCACTTGGCGATGCGGTTCGTCGAGGCCTCGCGTACCCGTCGCGGACGAGCAGCTCGGCGGTGGCGTCGAGGATGGCCGTGACGGTCGCCTCGGCGCGGTCCTGGGTCGGCTTGCGGCGGCTCATCTGCCAGCGAGCGTAGACCAGAAACCGAGCGCTGACTCGGTTCTTGGCCGTCAGTCCGCACCCCGAGCCGATCGAGCGACCGAGCACCGCGCGAGTTTCCCTGCGCGACTGCGCGTCCTACCTTCTCTGCACCCCAGGAGGACGCCCGATGACCCGCTCGATCGCCGACATCCCCGGACCCCGCCCCATGCCGCTGATCGGCAACCTGGCCGCCATCCTGGACGGCCCGCTGGAGTTCATGACCGAGCTGTCCCGCGACCATGGCGACGTCACCCGGTTCCGCGTGGGTCGACAGGAGACGCTGGTGGTCACCGACCCCGAGCTCATCGAGCAGGTCCTCGTGACGCACCGCAAGGCGACCATCAAGGCCCCCATCACGGCGGGTCTCTCCGACGTCCTCGGCCAGGGACTCCTGACCGCCGAGGGTGAGACCTGGCGCCAGAACCGACGGCTCATCGCGCCCAGCTTCCAACCCAGGCACCTGGCCGAGCCCGGCGGCGAGCGGGTCGGGCCCCTGGTCGAGGAGCTGATGCACGGCTTCAACGAGAAGACCCACACGTGGCGCCGCCTGCTGCCCGAGTGGGTCCCGACGAAGGGGCGACGCATCGCCGAGCGGAACCAGCGTGAGCTGCACGCCATCCTGCAGGAGCTGGTCGCCAAGAAGCGCACCCAGCACGACCCGGACGCCAGCGACCTGCTGTCGCGACTCCTCGCAGCCCGCGACGACGAGGGCCGCGGCATGGACGACGCCCAGCTGCGCGACGAGATGCTCACCCTGTTCCTCGCCGGGCACGAGACCACCGCGCTGGCGCTGTCCTATGCGGTGTTGCTGCTCGCCAAGAACCCCGGGCTCCAGGAGCGGGCCCGCCAGGAGCTCGACGCCGTCGTCGGCGAGGGCCCCCTGACCGCGATGCACAGTCGCCGCCTGCCTTTCCTCGACGCCGTCTTCCAGGAGACGATGCGCCTGTACCCGCCGGCCTGGGTCGTCGGGCGAGCGGCCGCCGAGCCCTTCGTCCTGGGCGACGTCCGCGTCCCCGCCGGCACCGTGCTGCTGTTGCCGCAGTGGGTCGTCCACCGCGACGAGCGCTGGTTCCCCCAGGCCGACACCTTCCGGCCGGACAGATGGCTCGAGGACCCGCAGCACCCGAAGTACGCGTTCTTCCCGTTCGGCGGCGGCCAGCGCGTCTGCGTCGGAAACCACTTCGCCCGCATGGAGGCCGTGCTCGTCCTGGCCGAGTGGCTGCGCACCTTCGAGCTGGCTCCGGTGGCGGGCTTCGAGCTGGACGTCTTCCCTTCGGTCACCCCTCCGTCCTCGCGACGGCGTCGAGGTCGAGCTCCGCCGTCGTCACCCGGATCGGCTCGCGGCCTGACCTACCAGTCGTCCTCGGGCTCGTCGTCGGCCGCGTCGAGCTCGGCGTCCCGACGGGCGAGAGACGGGTCCTGGGCCCGATGCTCCAGGTCGAGCCAGGCTGCTCGGACGCAGGCATCCCGCAGGGCCAGGAACGCGTCGCGGTACACCCGGACCAGGCTCGCGCACATGCGCCCGTCCGGCGTCGAGGTCGAGGCCGCCTCGTGCACCAGCCGGTTCCTCTGACGCGTGGCCGACTTCACCTCGGACACCTGGACGTCCGCGCGGAAGTGGTGCGACGCCCGCGAGAGGCGCCGCGCCATCGAGTCACCCGCCTCGGGGCCATGGCCCATCCGCTCGAGCAACAGCTCGAGCGCCGACTGCGCCTTCATCAGCGAGCGCAGCCGGAAGGCCTCGTCGGGATGCCAGGCGTCGGCGGCGAGCGCGGCCCAGAAGGCCTCGTGTTGCCGCATGACCCGCTTCAGACCGACCGTGTCCAGAGGTCACCTCCGCGACCGGACTAACCCTCGGCGCAGCCCTCGGAGCAGGGCACCGCCAGCTCGTCGCGCGACGCCGAGGTCTCGCACTCGCCCAGCGTCCATTTCGGCTCGCACTGACCGGCCACCCAGCCCTCGGCGCCATCGTTCGAGCTCGCTCGACAGGCCTCCTCGAAGGCTGTCATGCAGTCCGTCGTGAACTTCTCCATCTTCGAACAGCTGGCGCCCAGGTTGGCCTCGGCGTGCTCGCCGCAGTGCTCGTCATCCGGCACCGCGCAGCGCTCCGGCTCGGTACAGACCGTGTAGAGGTTCGGCCCGATATGTTGGTCGCACGAGGGAGCCTCGACCCCACAGTCGAGTGGAAGGTCATCGACCATCCGGGTGCAGCTCACGTCTCCGAATCCCAGGGAGCGCGTGGCAGAACAGGTGAGCAACGTCTTGTTGTTCTCGGGCTCCCCAGAGCAAGCCAGGGCAAACACGACGAACATAGGAAGGTTCTCCTCGGTTGAAAACCGAGGATCTCCCTGCGGGATCCGCTCTGTCAAGGAGAGCCGTACTATCGGTGTGCGAACCGGCCCAGGGCCTCGCGTCAGTCCAGGCCGCCCCAGATCTCGCCCACGACGTCCATGTCGCCGTAGTCGTAGTAGCCGTCGTAGTTCGCGTAGGACTCGAAGCTGATCTGGACGTCTCCGTCCTCGTCGATGTCACCCTCGATCTCGCCGCTGAGCTCGTTCAGCTCCCAGTCGTCATCGGGGTACTCCCAGCAGTCGAACTCGATCGAGCCGGTGACCTCGCCGTCCTCGTCGACCGCGCCCTCCACCTGGAAGAACATGTCGTACTCGCCGCCGCCCGAGCCGTAGTACCGGCACTCGCCGTCGCCGGTCAGGACGCCGTCGTCGTCGACCGTGAAGTCGAAGTCCTCACCCTCGCAGATGTACCAGTCGAAGTCCGGGATCTCCCAGTAGATCTCGGTGGCGTAGTCGCCAGCGGCCTGGGAGATCACGGGCTCCTCTTCCTCCAAGCCGGTGTCGCCCGGCCCGGGATCGTTGGTGCCGGGAGCTTCGTCGCCGAGCGCGATAACACCCTGGCCACAGGCCAGGAGAAAAACGAGAGCAGTCATGTCGGTGTCTCCAAGAGGCTGAAGTGTAGCGCCGAGTCCACAGAGTTGCTTCGCCCTGTGTGCCTCGCCACAGTTAGCTGACATTCCATGCTGTTCCTTCTCGCCTGCGCCGCCACCAAGCCCCCCATCGCCGCCCCGGAAATCACGGGTCCGACGCCGCCTTCCGCCGAGCGGCTCGTCTTCGAGCCCGCCGACGAGAAGGTCTCGCCCGCTCTCTGGGTCGATGGCGTGCGACACCCGCTCGAGTACCGCGTGTTCGCCGAAGACGGGCAGGACATCGGCGGGACGCCCTTCGGACAGCTCGTCGACCGCACGGGCAAGGGCTTCCAGCAGTGCAACAACCAGGACTTCGCCGCGCTGCTGGTGGTCGAGGGACAGACCTTCCACCTCTCCCACGTCGAGTGCCATCCCGGCGCCACCTACCTGACCGAGATGGACGCCGAGATGACCCCCGTGTCGACCCGCCCCATCGACATGAGCGGCGTGAACGGCATCGCGCTCCCCTGTTCGGGTGACGTGACCCCGTGGAACACCCTCCTCTCCAGCGAGGAGTACGAGGCCGACGCACGCAAGTGGCTGCCCGAGGGCGGCGTGTCGGACAACTGGCAAGGCTTCAGCTACCTGGCCGGCTGGTTCGAGGGCGACCTGTCGCAAGCCAACGTGTACGACTACGGCTGGATCCCCGAGGTCACGGTCCTCGACGCCGCGGGCACGACCCAGGTCGTGAAGCACTACGCGATGGGCCGGTTCTCGCACGAGCTGGGCGTCGTCGCGCCCGACGAGAAGACCGTCTACATGTCCGACGACGGGCTGGGCGATGGCTTCTACCGTTTCGTGGCGGACACCCCGAAGGACCTGTCCGCCGGCGAGCTGTTCGCTGCGCGCTTCCACGCCGACCGGGTCGAGTGGATCTCGCTGGGCCACGCGACGAACGACGAGGTCGACCGCAGCACCCCCTTCGACGACATGTTCACCGTCGACGCCGAGGGCTGCACCGAGATCCTGACCCAGTGGGGGGTCGAGTGCCTCACGCTGAACGAGGGCATGGAGCTGCAGGCCTCGCGCCTGGAGACACGCCGCTACGCCGCGCTGCTGGGCGCCACCACCGAGATGAGCAAGGCCGAGGGCCTGGCCATCGACGTCGAGCGCAGCCGGCTCTACCTGGCGATGTCGACGGTCGACTACGGCATGACGCGCCGGGATCCGGCCTGGGACCTGCACGACCACATCCAGCTCCCGCCGAACGGCTGCGGGGCCATCCTGCAGTTCGAGCTCGATGAGAGCTGGACCGCCGGGGCCTGGTCGATCCCTCTCGCGGGCCATCCCGTCGGAGCGATGTGCTCGCCGGACGGCATCAGCAACCCGGACAACATCACGATGCTGGGCGACCTGTTGATGATCGCCGAGGACACCCGACTGCACGACCCGAACCTTCTGTGGGCGTGGGACCCGGACGACGACTCGCTGACGACGGTCCTTAGCGCTGAGGGCGGTGGGGCCGAGGTGGCCGGCATCCACCACCACCCCGATGCCGGGTGGTTCACGGTGACCGAGCAGCACGGAACGCGCGGCGAGAGCCCGACCAAGAGTGCCATCCTGGGGCCCATCCCGGAGCTCTGATACCAAGAAGTCGAACCTCTGTCCCGAGGCTGTGATGCTCCTGGTTCTCCTCGCCGCCTGCGAGCCCGTCTCGTCCGAGCCCGATCCTCCCGAGGCGGACGCGGACGCGGACTCGGACTCGGACGCCGACTCCGACAGTGACTCCGACTCCGACTCCGACGCGCCGGGAGACACGGGGTTCATGACCGGCATGAACGGCGAGCTCGACGCAGAGCTCAACGGCGAGATCGGCCTGGGGCTGTGGAGCAACTACCACGGGGAGATCATCTGCTCATACGGCTGGCCGACCCAAGGCACCGCTCCGCTCGACAGCTGCGATGACTGCCAATTCGCGTGGGAGACCAGCTACGGACCCGGGGCGACCACATCGGGCGACTGCGACAGGCTCGACATCGAGGAAGGCGCTGCCGCCTCCCACGCCGGCCTGTACGACGGGCAGGGCATCGGCTTCGCGGAGACGGCCGTGCATCCGACGAACGGCTCCGAATACCAAGACGTCCTGATGATGCAGCTGGGTCGCGGAAACGGACCTACCTGGTACCCCTGGGCGTACGCCGAGTTCGACGGGACGACGCTCAGCTTTTCCGCAAACCGGTACGTCTACTGACCCCCTCGCCCGCAGCTACACTCCAGCTATCGGGCAGTCCGGAGCACCATGCTTCTCCTCCAGCTCTCTGCCTGCTTCGGCACGTCCTTCTGCTTCGTCGCCGGCACGCGCGTCGACACGCCCACAGGACCTCGCCCCATCGAGACCCTGGCCGTCGGCGACACGGTCTGGGCCTTCGACGTGACCACCCTGCGCCGCGTCGAGCGCCGCATCACCGCGCTCCATCGGAACACGGTCACCTCGACCCGCCGAGTCACCGTCGGCGACCGGCTCATCGCCGGCGTCAGCGGCGAGCACCCGTTCTGGTCCGACGGCGCCTGGGTCGAGGCGAGGAGCCTGCAGGTCGGCAGCCCCGTCCACGTCTGGAACGGCGTCGAGGCGAGCGAGCGTCGCATCGACGTCATCCTCGACGAAGCCGGCCCCATCGAGGTCTTCAACATCTCGGTCGAGGGCGAGGAGACCTACTTCGCCGAGGGCGTGCTGGTGCACAACAAGTCCGTCGCCTTCATCGACACGGCGCGGCCCCACACGGGCGGCTCGGACACCGGCCTCGTCGAGCTCGAGCACGGCGAGACCCGGGACCTCGACGACACCCTGCGCGGCACGTACTCGGTGTGGTCCAAGGACACGGCGACCCAGGAGCTGACCTGCGAGTTCAGCTACCCGACCATCGGCGTGAGCCCCCACGAGGGCTGCCCCGAGTGCGAGTACGCGTACTCTGTCGAGTTCGCCGACGGCTCGACCACCGCGGGCGACTGCTCGGAGCTGGGCTTCGTGGACGGGGACGACATCACCGTGCTCGGCGGCCCGCTGTACCAGGGCGTCGGCCTGGGCTGGGCCGACGAGTGGATGATCGAGGCCGATGACGGCTGGGCGCCGTGGCCCGCCTGGGTCCCGGCTCAGTAGAGCCGCTTCACCCGCAGCGGCTTGTCCGTCCCACCGAGCACCCGCACCAGGGTCGGACCGACCACGATCGCGCCGTCGCCCAGCTGCTCGATGCCGTCGATGACGGCGTGCGAAGCCTTCAGCCCCCCGAGCCAGGCGCGCGCGTCGCTCAGGTAGACCAGGTCGCCGACGTTGGCACCGATGGTGGCGGCCAGCCCCTCGTCGAGCGTGACCACCGGCAGGAGCCCCGGGCCGAGCCGTCGGTCATCGTCCCCAGCTCGCGCCGTGGCGGGGGCCCAGTCGGACTCGACCTCCTTGCCGGGAGCGCCCTTGTACCAGGCGATGGCGTCCTCGACCGTTCCCCAGACCAGGCCCTTCACGTCCTCGATCGGACGGGCCTTGGTGAACAGCGAGACCCCAACGCCGATAGCGGCACAGACCACGATTCCGTAGAACGCGCGCATGAACTTCCAGACGTCCTTGCCGGCCAGGAAGCCGTCCTCGACCTCCTTCATCGGCACCCCGTGGGCGAACGGCGCGATGAGCTCGGGCCAGACCACGCTCGCGAAGATGGCGATGGACCCGCCGACCATCGTCCAGAGCGCGGCCGTCGGGGTGTAGCGACGCCAGAAGACGCCGAGCAGCAGCGACACGACGAGCGGAGGAGTGACCGCGGCCGTGAACGCGCCGTGCGCCGAGTAGATCGAGCCGAACTGCATGAACACGGGCACGAGCGCGACGCCGACGACGCTGATGGTCACGCTCGAGATGCGCGCCACCCGCAGGCGCTGCTCGTCCGTAGACTTTGGCCGCCGCGGCACGTACAGGTCGTTCACCGCGATGGCCGCGACCGCTGTGACCAGCGTGTCGACCGTCGACATGAGCGCCGCGGTCAGGGCCGCCATGATGAGCCCGAAGACCCCCGGCATCGCCAGGAAGTCGGCCGCGACGAAGAAGGCCTCCTTGCCCTCGATGTTCGGGTCGATGACGCCGGCGTGGGTCAGGGCCTTGGCGACCCAGCCGCCGCTCGCCACGACCAGCGCAGCGATGGGCATGAGCACCAGCATCACGGTGGTCACGGCCTTGCGCGAGTCCTTCACCGAGCGCGCGGACAACAGCCGCATCACCATGCCCTGGTTCAGGAAGTAGAACATCGCCGAGTTGGCCATGGCGTCCTGCCAGAAGATGCCGACGGCGGGGTAGTTCGGGTCCTCGTTCAGGGGCACGAAGGCCTGGCGGTGGCCGCGCGGCAGGTGCACCCAGAACTCGTCGAAGCCGCCCAGGTAGTCGATGCCCAACAACAGCAGGATCAGGCCCGTCGCGAGCAGCATCGCGCCCTGGAACAGGTCCGTCATGATGACGCTGGTCTGGCCACCGAACGTGACGTAGACCGCGCTCACGGCGGCCACACCGGCAGCCGACCAGAACACCGGCCAGCCCAACAGGATGCTGAGCGCCTGGCCCATCGTGAACAGGTTGATGCCGACGTAGCCGACCAGGTAGACGAGCAGCAGCCACGTCGCGACCTGCCTCGCCCCCGGCCCGAACCGGCGAGCGAAGTACTCGGGGATGCTGACGACCCGACTGAAGTACAGGAGCGGCAGCCACCCGAACATCAGCAAGGGGGCCCAGAGCCAGTCGTTCAGGTAGGTCTGGCTGCTGGCGATGCCGTAGCCGAACGCGATCTTGCTGTACTTGACGAAGCTGTACGAGCCGATGGTGGTCGCGACCATCGAGAACGCGATGAGCCACCAGCTGAAGCGCTGGCCTCCGAAGAAGAAGTCCTTCGTCGAGGTCGAGCCGCGGCCGAACCACGTGCCGATAGCCAGCATCGCGACGAAGTACCCGACCATGATCGCGTAGTCGATCGGGGTGCCGAGCTGGGTCCGGACGTAGGGCTCGCCGGTGTACGGGACCTGGGCGGCCTCCTCCATCGGGGCGTACTGCAGGTAGGCCTGGATGCCGAACACGGCGGCCAGACCACCGACCAGGAGCACCAGGTTCCGCAGCTGCGCGCCGCTCGTCCCGACGTAGCCCTGGCGCCACGCGAAGTAGAGGCCGGCCGCGAAGACGACCCCGCCGACGGAGTACTGGTAGACCAAGGCATCCATGCGGGGCGGACTCTACCGTGTGGTACCCCGTCGGCATGCTGCTGCTCCTTCTCGCCTGCCCCACACCCGAGCCCGAGCCCGACACGGACTCCACGGTCGAGTCCGACACCGACACCGATGCGGACTCCGACACCGACTCGGACTCGGACGCCGATGCGGACTCGGACGCCGATGCGGACACCGACGTCATCTGCGAGACCGTGCCTCGCCAGACCCTGGCCGCGAGCGACGACGGCGCGAGCGGCGGCGCGATCTTCCGGTTCCGGACGTACACCGGCAGCACGCCGTCCTGGGTGAGCGACGTCGCGGACCACTCGCTGACCGGCAGCGACGTCACGACCACGTACCGAGGGCCCGAGGTCGACGGCGTCTCCCCGTTCCGCGATCGGCCGGTCACCACATTCGAGGACGACTACTGGCGCGCGGACGACGCCATCGACGCCAACGACGTGACGGTCGAGGCATGGTTCCGCACCGACTCGAGCGTTGAGTGGCAGACGCTGTTCAGCAACACCGAAGGCGGCGGGTTCAGCCTGAAGGTGAAGGAGGGGCAGCTGCGCGGGCTGTACCGGCTGAAGGACGGGAGCTCGTACAGCTCGCTCGAGCACATCGCCTTCGACGTCGCCGATGGCGGCTGGCACCACGCCGCCTTCATCGTCGATCAGCGAGGTGACGGCTACCAGCTCTGCCTCTGGCTGGACGGCGAGTCCGACTGCGCGGTCAGCGCGGACACCGACTCGCCCAAGGACAGCAGCGTCGGTCCGACCGTGGGCGCCGAGCCGAACGAGGACGGCGGCACGTACACGTACGACAGCCCCTTCGACGGCGAGATCTACGCCGTCGTCGTGCACGACCACGTGCTCGACCCCGGCTGGCTCGGCGACCGCATCCTGCGCGACGGGAGCCGCTACTTCGACTCGCCCAGCTACCACGACTACCTGTCCGGCCGAGACGGCGTCGACCAGCGGATGGCGGACTCGATCGAGCCACACCCGAACCTGCTCGAGGCCACCGCGGCCAGGTACCGCCTGCCCTTCCAGGACGACCGCTACGTCGTGCAGGGCGTCACCGGAACGCTCGGCGGCGAGGTCCTGCTCGCGATGTACTACGGCGCCAAGGACGTCGATGACGGCTGCGACGACGAGCCCTACGACGTGCACAGCATCCTGGTCGGCGTCGATCCCTGCGACTCGGAGCTGACCCGGACCTGGATGCTGCGCCAGCCCGACGGCTCGGCCAACACCACGCACGTCGGCGGCGCCGCGATGGTGGGTGGCGGCCGGGTCTGGACGACCGGGGGCGACGGGCTCGCGCTCTACGACCTGGACGACGGCATCCCCATCGACGTGACCGACCTGGCCGACGGCGACGTCCTGCCGAGCGGCGCCCCGATGTGGCTCGATCCGGTGGACACCGAGAACGCCGACTGCGGCGCATCCTTCATGACGTGGGATCCCGCGACGGACCGGCTCTGGACCGGGACGTTCAGCACGACCACCGGAGCCACCGTCTGCAGCTTCGAGCTGAACGCCGACCGGACGCTCGGCACCCGCATCGACCATCACCAGCTGCCCATCTCGAAGGTCCAGGGCGTCCAGCCGCTGGCCGACGACAGCGTGCTGCTGTCGAAGAGCTACGGCGACGCCGACAGCGGGCTGTATGTGTGGACCCCCGGCGAGGACGACGCCACCGAGGTCCTGTCAGGGCCCGCGGGCTTCGAGGATCTCTGGCTGTCCCCAGAGGGGCTGGTCTGGACCGCATCCGAGAGCGGAGGCCGCTACTACCAGAAGCGCTTCGACGACAACCTGTCCTGCAGCCCATCCTGGGGCGACTTCTACCCCTACGTCTTCGCGCTCGACCCCGAGGTGTTCCTGCCATGAAGCTCGCGACGGTCCAGTTTCCGATGCACACGACGGTCGACGGCAACGTGGCCGAGATCGAGGACGCGCTCGTTCGCCTCGGCGAACAGCTGGACGTCCAGGCGGTGCTGTTCCCCGAGTGCGCGCTGACGGGGTTCCACCGCGGACTGCCCGCGCTCTGCCGCGGCCAGGTCCTGCTCGACGCCCGGACGAAGCTCCAGGCCGTCGTGGATCGCACCGGCGTCACCGCGCTGTTCGGTACCCCCCACCTGGTGGGCAAGGGGGTGCGGAACACGCTGGCGGTCCTCACTCCGGACGCGCCGCCCAGGTTCCTCCCGAAGATCGGACTGACCGAGAGCGAGTCGCGGTTCTTCTCGCCCGGTCATCACCGGCTGGTGTTCGACCTGCACGGACTCCGCGCGACCGCCGTGCTCTGCCGCGAGGTCCTCGACGCACCGCAGCTGGACTGCGATCTCATCCTGTGGCCCAGCTACATCCAGTGGGACGGTGGGCCCGACGACTACATCGAAGGAGCCAAGCGACTGGCCCAGGCGAGCGGAGCCCACGTGGTCCAGTCGAACTGGCCGTCCTCTTTGAACGAACCCCACACCCGCGGGATGGGCGGGAGCGTGCACCTGGGCCCGGACGGTGCCCTGAAAGCGCGCATGGCCCGAGACAAGCCAGACACCCTGGTGATCGACCTCCCGGTCTGACCGAAGCGCTCCGGTATGGTGCCCGCCCCCCCCCCCGCAGGAGCCCGACCATGTCCGAGACCAAGGAATGCCCCCAGTGCGCTGAGGATGTGAAGGCGAAGGCGAAGATCTGCCGCTTCTGTAGCCACACCTTCGCGGCACCCGCCGCCGCAGCCACCGCCGTCGACGTGGACACCGACGGCGCCGCGACGGTCATCTTCGTCGGGCGCGTCCGCGGCGGCCAGGTGGAGCCGACGTGGCTGCGGATGCAGTTCTTCGAGCCCTCTGGCGACAAGTACACCGAGTTCAAGCCGCTGGCGATCGCGGGCTGCGGAATCTGGCAGCCCAGGGGCGAGATCCTGTACGCCACCCCCGGGGCGACCGGCCGGAGCGCCATCCCCTGCGCGCACACCCTGTACGACATGGACAGCAAGCAGGCCGAGGTCGACGCCCCGTTCCAGGTCGAGGTGCTGGTTCCCGCCGGACGTCGTCTGGAGCTCGGCTGGGTGCCGATGATGCACCGCCAGGACGGCGTCGCGACCATCGATCCGGCGGGCTGTGGAACGGCGCCCGTCCTGCTCGAGCCTGGCCAGACCGTGGTCATCGACGTCGGGCCCGTCCTGGGCTGGCGCGGCATGGACGGCCACGCGAACCTGGGCCACGCGGGCCCCCCCGGGACCAATCGGCGCACCCCGGTGGTGAGCATCGCGCCCGCGGATCCGGCCGCCCAGGCGGCGCGCTGGAGCGCCACGGAACCGACCGACGTCCCAGCCGGCAAGCCGCTCGACGCGATGCTCGTCGTGCTCGGCGAGGCCGCCCGTCAGCGCTGGGGACACGGAGAGTCGATCTGGCAGGCGGACGCCGCCGGAAGCGGCGCTGCGATGGGCAACCTGCTCGGCGCGAAGTACGCAGAGAACAAGCGCAAGAAGGAGCTCCTGACCACGGCGCGAGCCACCCTGACGGCCCTGGTCGCGAGCGCGGAGCCCGGCGCCTGCGCGCTGCTGGACGAGCGCCTCGTCCGGCGTGATGGGAATGCGGACGCCACCCAGGCAGCCGACGCGGCGCTGGCCGAGGGCGAAGACGTGCAGCGCGCCTGGGACCGGCTGACGGCGGTAGTGGACTCGTGCCAGAAGGCGGTCGACGACGCCAACGGCCCCGTCAACGCGTTCGCGCCGAGGCTGGGCGAGGCCCTCGAGGCGGCGGTCGCGCGAGGACAGACCGTCGAGGGCGCGGGCGAGCTGGCCGAGATCGGCGCCGAGATGCGCAAGCTAAAGGCCGAACACTCCGAGCTGGACGACGTCAGCGGGTTCTTCGCCAAGGCCAAGGCCGCTGCCCAGCAGGTCGCCCTGATGGCCCAGATCGCGTTCGCGGAGAACAAGCTGAAGGGGGCGCGGAACGCCGCAGCCCAGGCGCTGCTCGACGCAGGCCAGGAGGGCAACGTCCCCGACGCCGACGCCCTGCTCGGAGAGATCGCCCAGGCCCGGAGTCAGACCGCCGCGGCGGTCGACAAGCTGGGCGAAGCGACCGAGGCGCGCGCCGCCGAGACCCCCGCGCTGGCGGCCAGGCTCGGGCTGGATTCGATGCCTTCCAGCGGGCCCCGGGCCGAGGTCACCCGACGCCGCAGCGACGTTCAGAGGCTCGCGGACGAGCGTCAGAACTGGGTCGAGCACACCACGGCCGCCTTGCTGGACGCGGGCCCCGATGGCTGGCCGGAGGAGGGTCCGCTGCGCGACGCGCTGCAGGACCTCGCCAACAAGATCGCCCTGTCGTAGCCCCTACTGGGCGAGCAGCTCGTCGATGACCGCCTCGATCGTGTCCGGGTCGTAGCGGGTGTCGACGAACCGGACGACGCCCTGCTGGTCCACGACCACATCCAGGGGGAACGGCGCGGTCGAGCCGGTCGCGTCGTACCGGCCATAGGTGCGGTCGTCGTCGACCATCACCGGGAAGGTGACGCCCGTGGCCTCGAACCAGGCCAGGACGTCGCTGTCGCTGATGGCCTCGATCTCCCCCGCCTGCAGGGCGTACACGTTCACGCCATCGCGCCCGGCGAATCGCTCTTCGATGTCTGGAACATCCAGAGCACAGATCGGTCAGAAGGTGGCGAAGTAGCTGAGAAGCGTGACCTTTCCGGGCTCGATCGTGTGGACATCGCCCGTGTTCAGGCCGCGGTAGCTGAACGCCTCGGCCTCGTCTCCGACGGTGATGCCGTTGCTCCCGACCAGGAGCTCGATCTCGACCGTGCTCTCGTCGACGTCGTTGCTCGCGATCTTCACCGTGCCGTCGTCGGTCCCGTCCGAGGTCAGCGCCAGGGCCAGCTCCTCGCCAGGGGCCAGCTCGAACGACGCCGGGGACGCCCCCCAGCCCTTGGGCACGTCCAGCTCCCCGACCAGCTCGAGCTGTCCCTCGTTCCAGACGCGCACCGTGGTCGTCGACGCCGAGCCCTCCGGGGCCTTGACCAGCGAGGACGAAAGCGTGATCTCGGGTGACGCGAAGCCCGGCAGGTACTTGAGCGCGTGCACGCCCTCCCACTCGCCGGCCACCGCCAGGCACCCATGGGCCCCCGCGGCCAGGATGCGTGGCCGGTCGCCCGCCGTCGTCACCCCGTCGACGGCGATCAGCTCGGGGACCGTCCCGGACACGTCGTACACGCGTACATCCGACCAGTTGGCGACGAGCACCTCGCCGGTCTCGAAGCGCGACAGCCGCAGCGCCGTTCCGTGGGTCTCGACGGCCGGCCGACGTCGCCGCGACCATGCCGTCCTCGAACCGCGCGACCCGGATGACGTTGCCGAGCTGGACCCGCGCGACCTTGGCCAGATCCTCGTCCAGCAGCACGAGCCCGTCCTCGTGGGCCGCGACCGCGATGCCGGTCTCGACCAGCGCGACCTCCTCGACCTGCAGGGCCTCGAACGCCGACGAGCTCACCACCTGGGGTGACAGGGGGCTGGAGATGTCGATCAGCGCGATGCCCGGCGTCGGCTGGATCTCGTCCGAGTGCGCGCTCACCACCAGCCGGTCGCCCGACGAGTCGAGGTGGGTGCAGCGCGGGTAGCGGCTGTGCATCCAGTCGAGCGACACGGCCTCGCCCCGACGGACGCGGTGCGGATCGCTGGTGTCGTGCACGTCGAGCCCGTGGAGCCCGGTGCAGGTGTACGCGGCGCCCTCGACCACCTCGACGTCGGTGGTCTCCCAGAAGCTCGGGGTGTTGGACTGGGACCGGTACTCCAGCGCGTCGCCGAGCTCGCCCGGAGGCGTCGAGTCGGAAGCGGAGTCGCAGGGGGCAGTCGTCGGCACAGGCGATCGAGAGAAGAAGGAGCATTGGACGAGAGGATGCCGCCGATGCTGATGGGATGCACCAGGACCCGGCGTTCGCGATAGGCCGCGTCCATGCTGACGCTCCTACTGGCCTGTACCTCCGAAGCCCCTCTCGACTCCGGTCCCTGCGTCAGCCACCGCGCCGTCGTGACCGACATCGACGAGACCCTGACGACCTCGGACGACGAGTGGATCAGCCAGATGGGTGACGCCGACCACGACCCCGCGATGCGTCCGGCTGCGAACACGCTGTTCAACGCCTACGCCGACGCCGGCTACGAGATCTTCTACGTCACGGCGCGCGGCGAGGACTTCGCGATGTCCGACGGTCGGACCGCCCGCGAGGCGACCTCGGACTGGCTCGTGGCCCACGACTTCCCCTTCGTCGACGAGCGGCTGTATTTGAGCGACGGGTTCGGCGTCGCGGGGGACGACGCGGCCGCCTACAAGTCCGCGGTGCTGGCCGAGCTCGAGACCGCCGGCTGGACCCACGAGTGGGCGTACGGCAACGCCGACTCGGACATCGCGGCGTTCAAGACGGCGCTCGAGCTGGACCGCATCTTCCTGGTCGGCGAGCTGGCGGGCACGCTCGACGTCCTGCCCATCACGGACGAGGACGCGTTCGAGGCGCACATCGACGCCCAGCTCCCCCAGGTCGAGTCGACGGAGTGTGCGCTCTAGAACGCCGCAGCGTGACCGTGCGCGATGGCCGCAGCCAGTAGCGCCGGCGTCATCCCAGGCGTTCGCCCGGCGCGCGCGTGCTCCTCACTCGCGGACACCGACGAGAGCAGCGTGTTGTCGGGGTTGATGCAGGCCTTCACGCCCAGCTCCAGCCACCGGGACAGCGGGTGCGCGGCGACCGACGGGATCGCGCCGACATGGCAGTTACTCGTCAGGCAGGCCTCGATGGTGACGCCCCGCTCGAGCACGACCTCGACCACGCTCGGGTCCTCGAGCAGCGTGGTCCCATGCCCGATGCGCTGGGCGTGCAGCACCTCGATGGCCGTCCGGATCTCGTGCGGCGGCCGACCCTCGCTCGCATGGACCGTCCGTCCGATGCCGAGCTCGCGGGCTCGCGTGAAGGCCCCGGCGTAGTCGACCATCCCGAACGGGTGCTGCGGCGCGGGTCCCCCGGCCAGATCGATCCCCGCGATGCCCCGCTGCTCGACCAGCTCGGCGAGGACCGCCGGGTGTTGGCCGTACAGCCCGCACAGGACCAGACCGGCCCGCCCCGCGATGCCGTCCAGGACCGCCTCGACCGCCTCGGGCACGCTGCCATGGAGCTGGGGCGCGAACCGGATCTCCAGCGTGGTGACGCCATCGGCCGCCGCATCCTCGCAGATCTCGCCCGCGACCCGCCGCAGATCCTCGAGCCGATCGAGACAGCGGACCGTGAACGCAAAGCGCGAGAGTGCCGCCTGAAGGCCCATACCGACCGAGAACGCGAGCGGCTCGGGCACCCTGAGCCCCCGGTCCGAGGCGAGCTCGTGAAGGGTCTCGAGGCGCATCGAGCCGTCCAGATGGCAGTGCAGGTTCGGAAGGCCAGCGTGCATCGGTGGATACTGCCGCCATGCTCTGGCTGCTGTCCATCGCGCTCGCCGACGAGCCACCCGACATCGGTGTCCCCGGACGCCTCGCGCTGTCGGGCGCCACGTACGAGGACACGCCCTGGGGACCGATCAAGGCCTCGTCCTCGGTCGTCACGTTCCAGCCCTGGGATGTCCCCGCCGGCACCATCGTCGCCGCCCTCGACCCGCGCGGCGGACGCTCGGACATGACCGTGGGCGCACCGGAAGACGGTCGCCACGGCTGCGACGGTGGCAGCACGAAGAAGGTCGTCCCGCTGGCCGGCGACGTCGGGCCCGGCATGGTCTGGCTCGTGCCCAGCTCGGTCGATGGCGAGGGCCTGCCCGTGACCCTCGAGAAGGCGGAAGAGGCCTGGATCTGGAGCGCTGGCGAGCATCGCATCGCGCTCACGCGCACCGGCGAGCACACGGCGATGATGAGCGTGGACGGGACGCAGCTCGACACCTTCGACGTCAGCAAGAACCTGATGGACGGATACGAAGCCGAGCCGCTGCGGATGGACTCGAGCTTCCTGGTGCCCCACGTGAGCTCGGCCTGGCGCGTCGGCAAGACGGTGGTCTTCGGCCTGCACTGGGCCTCGTTCGAGGGCACCCACTTCGAGGTGCTGGTGCTCGCCGACGGGGCCGCGCCGAAGCGCACGGAGCTCCGCTACCTGTACTCCTGCAGCTTCTGAGGCCGGTCACCAGGACGCCAGCACCAGCTACGACCAGAGCCCTGAGCGACCCGGCGGCGTCCAGGGGCTACGTTCTCCCTGTGCGCCGCCTGCTCCCCCCGCTGATCCACGACGGCTTCCGCGCGGGCGCGCTCCTTCTCCAGCGAGGGGAGATCGCCGCAGCCGCCGAGACGCTGGAGCGGACCCAGGAGCTGGCCGAGGCCCTGGGGCATCGCATGCTCCTGGTGCACATCGGACTGGCACAGGGAAACCTCGAGGTCAGCCGCGGGAACCCGGAGCGCGCTCTCGAGCTGTATCAGGCCGCTCACGGCGAGGCGCAGCGCCAGGGCGCGACCCACTCCCTGGGCCCGCTGTGCGCAGGGCTGGGTCGGGTCGCGAGTGAGCAAGCCCGTCACGCCGACGCCGCCCGCGAATACGCAGACGCCGTCGAGCACGCGATCACCACCCGTCACGTGCTGCTGGAAGGGCACGCCCGCGGCAGGCTGGCCCTGGCGCTCGCCGAGCTCGGGGACATCACCGCTGCGGACCGGGAGCTCCAAGAAGCCCGGCGCCTCTGCACGATCGCCGGCAGCCCCGTCGAGCTGCTCGTCAACCTCGTGCTCGAGGCGCACACCCGCCTGCTCGCGGGAGATGTCGCGGCGGCGCGCACCCTCCGAGCGCGAATCGCCGTGGAGCTCACCCGCCTGCCGATGCTCCCCCGCGAGATCGCGACGCGGCTGCCCCGCGTCGACGCCCTGTTCCCCTGAGCCCTACCAGCTCTCGCCCAGCGGGCCGCCATACGCGCCGATGTCGCTGGTGCTCCCGTCGACATCGAGGATCGAGGGGTCTCCGCCGTCGATCAGGGCGGACGCCGTCTTCGGCGTGAGGTCCCAGCTGTAGGCGGAGGCGCCTGACGTGTCCGTGTACTGCGGGGCCTTCCCGATGTTGCCATCGGTACCGGTGGGATCAGTGATGCCGAAGTCCGACGGCTCGTTGCCATAGGCGTTGGAGTAGGAGAACGTGAACGAGCCCGGACCGGCCCAGCCACCGGTTCCGTTGTTGCAGCTGTTGCCCGTCACCGTGGTGTTGGTGACCACTGTCGTGCTCTCTGCCCAGACCGCGGCGGTCAAGCAGCTCGCACCCGCCGTCGCCGTGTTGTCGACGATCGCGACGTTGGTCAGGGTCAGCGGGGTGTTGATCGCCCCGATGGCCGTCCCGAAGATGCTGCCATCGGTGGTGACCTCGTTGCCGGCGAAGATGCCGTTCTCGATCGAGACCGACACCGTCCCGTAGCCCGAGAACCCTCCCGTCACCGTCTCGACGCCCAGGATGGCGTTGTCCACGACCATCAGGTTCTCGAAGGTGAACTCCGGCCCCCATGCGTTGATGAGGCCCCACACGATGGTGCAGTCCATCAGGTTGTCGCGAAGGACGATGTTGCGGAGCACGGGTGCTCCCGAGCCCTCCATCGAGATGACTCCGTAGCAGCTGTTCACGTAGTCCAGCGCCACGTTGCCCTCGAACACCAGATCCTCGTACAACGCGTCCGTGTCGTAGGTGTACATCGCGCCGCCTTCGTACAGGTCGCCGCCCGTGATGGTGAACCCCCCGATCTCCGCCGTGTCGGGATGGTTGACCGAGTAGAGGACTCGACCGAACCCGGAGCCATCAATCGTGGTCACGTCCGAGCCCATCCCGCGCAGGACGACGTCGCTGTTGACCGAGACGCTCTCCTCGTAGACGCCCGCGGACACACAGATCCACTCGCCCGAGCCCGCCGCATCGACGGCCTCCTGGATGGAGCCGTAGTCGCCAGGCACATTGTGCTCGAACCCGGTCTTCCCGTCGCAGTCGTGGTCCGTGGTGTCACAGACCTCGTCCGCACCCGGGTTCGTGCTGGCGTCGTCGTCACAGTCTCCACCGGTCGACGTGTAGCCGCTCGGCACCTCGCAGCTGGCCTGTGTGACCCAGTCGTCGCCGTCGCCGTCCGCGTCCTCATAGAACACGGTCACGTCGGATAGCGGCCCCTCGTCGACCGATCCATCACAGTCCTGATCCCCCTCCGCGCAGGTCTCCTCCGCGTCCGGGTTCGTGTCGGGATCCGTGTCGGGATCCGTGTCGTCACAGTCTGTGTCGTCCAGGACGTGGCCGCTGAGCTGGTCGCACGCCTCGTTCGAGTCTGCCGCGTCCCCGAACCCGTCGCTGTCGCTGTCGCTGTCGGCGTGCCACGTCGACATGTCCGATGCGTCCACGTCGGTGGTGTCGTCGCAGTCGTTGTCGACCCCGTCACAGACCTCCTCGGCGCCTGGGTGGATCTCGTCGTCGCCGTCGTGGCAGTCGCCAGGCTCGGCCGCGAACTCCGGCGGCGGCTCGCAGAAGAACTGCTCGGCGTCGATGCGACCGTACCCATCACGGTCCAGATCCTCGAAGTACGGACGTGGGGCGGCCGGCCCTTCGTCGACCTCGTCGCAGACCTCGGTGGCGTCGCTGTTGATCTCCGCGTCCGTGTCGTCGCAGTCCGTCCCACCGAAGACCACGGACGTCTCGCCGTCCCCATCCGCGTCGGCGAACGCGTCGATGTCATCCTCGGTGATCCAGGCGCACGCCGCCAGCCAGAGAATCATCAGAGCCTCCACATCAGGAGACTCGTGGCCCCCCCGACGACCGCCACGCCGGCGAGAGCGCCCGACGTGATCACCATGTTGTGGTTCGAGGTGACCAGGCCGTCCAGATCGTCTTGGGTCCAGTCCGGGTGGTCGCTCCCGAGCTGCGACTTCTGGGCGAGCGCCACGCCGTAGACCGCCCCGGCCGCGATACCGACGGCGGCAGAGCCCAGCCCGACGTGCATCGGCCGCACGAGCGGCTCGGTGGGCAGCTCGACCAGGTCCTCGCCCGGATCGAGGGCGACCTCGTACGGCGGCATCGCCTCGCCCGGCAGCAGATACCGCGTGGTCGTCGGTGTGCCTGTGCCATCGACGAGCTGGACGATGACCGGACGCTGCGCTCCGACCACGCCGTCCAGCAGCAGCTCGCCCGCGGCGGGCCGAGGCACGTCCTCGCGGGCGTCCCCCACCAGGCTGCGCGACGCGTACACGTCCCGGATGCCGTGGTCCGCCGGCAGGAGCTCGTCCGAGAACGCGAAGTCCGGCTCCAGGATGCGGGCCGACGCGAACGACAGCGCCGCCGTCTCCTGATCCCGGTCCACGTAGTAGCGCAGGCCGACGTCCCGATGGACGTGGGCGGCCAGCGCCGGGCTCATCGGGACCCCGAGGCACGGGAGAGAGATGGACGCCTGGTCCATGTTCGCGAGGAAGCCATCCACGTCGAGATCAGCGAAGGCCGTCTCGGCTTCGTCGAGGTGTGTCTCGAGGTCCGACGCCGAGACGAGCTCGGGACAGACGGCGTGTACGTCCAGTACCAGGGCCAGCAGCATGAGGAGTCCTACCTGCAGACGGTGAGCGCCGCTGCGCACGTGACGACGGTCTCGGCGGCGTCGGCCGGAACAGCCCGAAGGCCAGCGCGGCTCCCGCGATGACCAGCGCGCCCCTGCCGAGCAAGCGGGCCCAGGGAACCGGCGTGGCGATCTCGACGGCACGGAGCGCGTCCCGAAGCGCCGCAGCCGAGGGGTACCGGTCGTCCGGCGACTCGGCCATCGCGCGCGCCACCACCACACCGAGGGGCCCGGGCAGCGGGGTCTTCGTGTCGGGTGGGGCCCCCGTGGAGAGGGCCTGGAGGAGGCCGCCCATCGCGTAGATGTCGGCCCGCGCATCGAGAGCGCCCGGGATCAGCTGTTCCGGGGCCAGGTAGGGCCAGCGGCCGAACAGCACCTGGGTCTCCGCGGGGGACCGAGCCGCAAAGGGCTGGGCTCCCAGGTCCCCGAGCTGAGGCGTGCCGTCGCTCGCGAGCAGGACGTTCCGGGGCTTGATGCTGCCGTGGGTGACGCCGGCGCGGTGGAGCCCGTCGAGCGCATCGAGCAGGGGAAGAACCGCGTCACGGACGGTCCCCGGGTCCATCGGGCCCACGCGGGCACTCCGAGCCGCCAGCGTGCCGCCGTCGACCAGGTCCATGACCACGAACACGTGCTCGCCCTCGTCACGGACGTCGAAGATGGTCACCAGGTTCGGGTGCCTGAGGCGAGCGAGCGCACGCGCCTGCCGCAGGAACCGACGACGCGCGGCGGCCTGGCCGGCAAGCACCGGAGACAGCACGCGGACAGCACGCCGGACCTGGACCTCCTCGTCGTAGGCGACGTGAACGGTGCTCTCGGTGCCCTCGCTGAGCAGATCCTGGAGCTCGTAGCGGCCGCCGAGCACAGTCCCAGCGGGGACCAGGGTGTCCCGGGTCACTACTTGCAGATCGTGAAGCCCGCGGAGCAACGCAGCGTGCGCGTCTCCCCGGCTGCGACCGTGATCGACCCGGTGGACACGGCCTCGCCGCCCGAGAACACCGCCCGGATCTGGTCCGCGTCTCCCTCGACGACGACCGTCGCCGTGCCCTGGGCCTCGGGAGCCGGCGTCGCCTCCACCGGCACCACCGCGGCTCGGACCGGCTCGCGCGGAGGGGCCGCGACGACCACGGGTTCCTCGTCTTCCACCACAGCCTCGACAACGGGCTCGACCAGTCGAAGGCGCGGTGCTCGAGCTCACGAGCAACTGGTACGGACTGTTCTTCCTCGGGGTCGGCACCTTCACCGTCCAGGGGCTGGACGTCTGGGATGGGAGCTTCACCGGGACGAGCCACAGCTACGGCACGCTCTACCACGGCGAAGGCGACGTGCTGATGGAGGACGTCCACGTCTGGGACAACCAGTTCGACTTCTACCAGGCCATCTACGGGTTGATCTTCTCCGAGGAGGATGGCGGCGGCGACCAGATCCATCGCCGCTCGAGCGCCGTGAACAACACCGTCACGACGGGCACCTCGTTCTACGGAAGCTACTCGCTGGACGACGTCGACGACTCCGCCGTGGTCCTCGAGAACATCCGCGTCGTGGGCAACACCCTGCAGTCGGGCAGCGAGCACAGCAACTACGGCTGGCTCGGCTACGTCGACAACGAAGGCTCGACGACCGTGCACAACCTGGTCATCGCGGGCAACCACGACGATGGCTCCGGCAAGGCCACGCTGGTCAGCAGCTTCGGGTACGACGTGGACGCGCAGAACTGGGACCTCGTCAACAACACGGCGTCCGAGGCCAGCTCGAAGCCGATGGTCCAGATCCCGGGCGACTGGACGGTCCGGAACTGGAACGTGGTCGACAACGGGTTCGGGACGGACTTCACCACCGGCATCGTGGCGGACGGAAGCCTGGACATCGACTACGTGAACTGGCACGAGTCCACGGCCGACGGAGCGTTCGAGGACGCCGACGGAGACGTCACGGTGACCAACCTCTGGTCGGTCGACCCTCTGTACGCGGATCTGGCGAGCTGGGACCTGACGCTCCAGGAGACCTCGCCGGTCATCGACGTCGGCGACCCCGGCATCCTGGACGCGGACGGCTCGGCGAGCGACCTCGGCGCACACGGCGGTCCGCTCGGGGCGTCCTGGTAGGCATGCTGCACCCCGCGCTCCTGCTATAGAAGCTCTGCTACTTCACGCTGGGTCCGTTCAGCCAGATCCTCTCACTCGTCGTGGCGCTCAACACGATGTCGATGAACAAGAGCGCGCTCCGCAACGAGGCGTACTCGAACGTCGAGGGCATCCGCATCGCGCAGCTGGCCTACCACGCGACGTTCGACACCTACGTCGCCTGCCCACCCACCCCGCGGGCCGTCGCGGAGCTCGACCGGACCGCCGTCGACTTTCCGTGGGACGTCGGGGACGACCCCCGGGCCATGTGCTGGGCGATGCTCGGATGGGTGCCGGACGGCCAGGTTCGGGGGACCTACAGCGTCGAGGTGCACTTCGATCCGGACCACCCGGAGACCGAGGACTTCGTCGTGAACGGCTGGATCGACATCGACGCCGACGGAGAGGCCGCCCACGTCCAGGCGTCTCGAGACGACAAGGTGCACGCCACGACGGACGACGACGTCTACTGAAGGCGGACCGCTCCATTCGCGCCCGACGGAGCCTGCCTCTGGCTCCAAGGACACGTGGTCCACGTCCAGACCGACGTCGAAGCACTGCTTCGTGAATGGGAGAGCGTGCGTTCGATCCCACCCCCCCCCCGGTTGACGATAGGCCTCCCGCCTGGAGGCCCGAATGAAGACCGCACTCGTGACCGGCGCGACCCGTGGCCTGGGCCGCGCACTCGCCCTCGACCTCGCCGCCCGCGGCTACCGCGTGTTCGGGACCGGGCTCCACCCGGACCGACTCGCCGACCTGGGCCAGCACGTCGACGCCATTCGCTCGGACATCACCTCGGCCGAGGCGAACGATGCGCTGGCCGAGCTGGTGGGGCCGGTCGACCTGGTCGTGCACAACGCCGGCGTGCTCGGGCCCCGCGTCTCCCTGGACCGATACCCGCGCTCCGAGTTCGAGCGCGTGATGAGCGCGAACGCCACGGGTCCATTCGATCTGACGGCGCGGCTTCAGCTGAACCCCGGCGCGGTCCTCATCTTCCTCAGCAGCGGCGTCGGCAACCAGACCCGCGCGGACTGGGGTGCCTACTGCGTCAGCAAGCACGCCCTCGAGGCCATCGCGGGGATCTACGCCAAGGAGCTCACCGACCAGCTGGTCTACGTGGTCGACCCCGGCGGCATGCGGACGGAGATGCGCGCAGCCGCCTACCCCGACGAGGACCCGATGACGCTGGTGACGCCCGAGGACAACCTGGCGGTCTTCCAGCACCTGCTGCAGACACGGCCGCCGACGGACACCCGCTACAAAGCGAAGGACTTCCGGTGAGGCTGGCGGACGTCGCCACGACCTGGGCCTCCCTCCGCACGACCCGCTCGCGAAAGAAGAAGGTCGCATGGCTGGCCGACCGCCACGCCGTGCTCGGTCTCGACGACGACGTCGCCGGTGGGGCCCCACTCCAGGCCGTGCGGCTCCCGCCCCCACAGTCGCTCGTAGACGTTGGGGCCGCGGATCTGCAGCTCGCCGTCCACGACGCGGTGGTCCAGGCCGTCCAGCACCGGCCCGATGACCACCCGCTCGCGCCCATCGACCTCGACTGTGTGCAGTCCCCCGTGGTCCGGCGCACAGACCCCGACGCTGGCCTCTGCCAGGCCGTACAACGGAACGTGCACGGACTCCGGCAGCCCGGACACCCGACAGAACGCCCGACAGACCTCGGGATGGATGGGCTCGGCGCCGTTGAAGATGTGCCGGACACCCGACAGATCGACCGGCTCCTTCATCAGCCGCCGGGTCGCGCGGGCCAGCGCGAAGTTCGTCGTGCTCAGCAGCGTGGCGCCGGACTCGCTGGCGACCTTCAGCCAGACCAGGGGATCCCGCATCGCCTGGTCGAGCCGCATGCGGAGCTGCTCCATGCCCATCGGCAGCAGGTGGCAGCCGATGAGGCCCATGTCGTGGTAGTGCGGCATCCACGTGAGCTTCAGGTCGTGCTCGTGGATCGGGAACCGCGCCTTCATCTGGGCGACGTTGGCCAGCAGGTGTCGGTGCTCGAGCACGATGCCGGCGGGGTCGCGGGTGCTGCCGCTGCTGAACTGGACCAGCGGCGTGGCCTCACCCGGAGTCTGTGTGGGGGTCCCATCCGGCAGGTCGTCTCGCACCACCCGCGGGCTGCCCAGCAGCTCGAGGACCCGCTCCAGCCGCCGTCGCTCGAGCGGCGAGGCGTCCTGGGCGTCGGCGAGCGGGACCGCGGTGCCTCCGGCGAGGACGACGCCCCAGAACGCCGGGAAGAACACGTCCGGTCGATGGGTGAGCAGGACGACCGGGTCCCCGGGGCGAACGCCGTCCGCGACCAGGCCGCCAGCGATGCGTGTGGCGCGGTCCAAGAGCTCCGGAAACGTCAGCCGTCCGGCGCCGAGCGTCGCGATGCCGCGGTCCGGCCAGCGCTCGGCGGCGGTGGTGAGCAGGTCGGCCAGCGTCATGGTGGACCGGTCTCGCACGACGCCATCATCTGATCGTCCCAGTCCACGATGCCGTTCCGGACCAGGTTCCGGATGCTCTCGTTCTCGGTGTTGTAGGCCCCCGCGTCCATGTGCCGCCACAGACCCTCGACGTGGATCGGGGTGCCGTCCACCAGGACCCAGGCCTCGAGCCGGAAGTCCTCGTCGAAGACGTTGCCCTCCTCCTCCCAGACGGCTGGCTCGGCCAGCACGTTCACCGCAGCCAGCACGTCGTCGTCGAGCCGTCGAATCTCTCCCAGCAGCGTCGCGTCAGCGGTCCCTGTCAGGGGGATGCTGAAGCCGTAGTCGGACGTCCAGGTCAGCGGAACCGCTTCGCTCTCCCACTCCTCGAGCGAGGTCGTGTACGTCCGGTCGTAGTGGTCGAAGATGTCGAAGAGCTCGTCCTGTTCCAGCGCGATGACCAGGTCCTCGACCGTGGCCAGATCGCAGCCTTCGAGCGCATTGACCAGCGACACACCCGGCGTCTCGGTCAGCGGCGTGAGCTCGCCCTCGCCCGGCGTCTCGGCCAGCAACCGCACCGCCTCGGCCACCCGGTCGTCGTCGCCGTCGTGCCAGGCCGTCCAGGCCGCGTGCATGCGGCCGTCGGCGTCATCGGGGAGCGGCTCGGAGCATGCCAGCAGGAGGACGGACCGGTGTACGCCCCGTTCTAACGCTCCACGGCCCCGTCGAGGAAGTGGAGAACCTCGACGCCATCGAGCTTGTCCGTGCCCGAGTCGGGGTGGGTCACGGTGTCGCCCTCGACGGTGTACTCCTCGCGCGGCGAGCAGTACACCACCGTGTCCACGCCGTCCCCCCCGGTGAACGCGTTGTCGCCAGGACCGGACACGAACACGTTGTCCAGCTCGTTTCCGACGACGTCCCCGCCGCCGAGCATGCGGACCGCCGCCATGTACCGGGTCTTGTGGGTGTACGGGGTCTCGGCGTCGAACGAGAGCTCGAGCGTCCCGGTGAACTCGGCGTCCACGGGCTCCTCGACGGTCAGCGTCGGGGACAGGAAGTCCTCGACCAGCCCCAGCCCAGCGGGGTCGAGCGCCGCCACCTCGTCCCGGTCCTTGGCGATGTAGATGCCCCACATTCCGCCGTCGGCCTCGTCCCAGGGACCCCACAGCCCGTAGTAGCTATCGATGACCGACGCGATGTACTCCTGGGCCAGCGAGCCCTCGCGCTCGAGCTCCTCGATCCACTGGGTGGCGTCGCGGTCATCCGTGGCGGGCCACCGGCCGTCCTCCATCGCCAGGCGGGCCTCGGCGTCCAGGTCGGCCTGGTAGTCGGGCCGAGCACCCGGCAGG
This sequence comes from Pseudomonadota bacterium, assembly GCA_024228935.1. Lineage (GTDB taxonomy): Bacteria > Myxococcota_A > UBA796 > UBA796 > CAJQPC01 > JAAESX01. The sequence continues at coordinate 37,672 of JAAESX010000100.1, read as the reverse complement.
TACGTGCCGATGCCGGTGTCGTGGACGAGGTGAAAGATCTCCTCGAACGCGGCGTCGCGGAACTCGAAGTCGTTGTCCATGAACCAGGCGTGACCGACGACCGGCGTCTCCTCGTCGTACAGCGGCTGGGCGGGCACGTTCGGCTCGTTCCGGCCGGTGTGGTGGCCGTTCACGAGCACCAGGACCGCCGCGTTGTCGGCCATCGCGTCGGCCACGTCGGACTTGTCCTCGCCCCAGGTGCTGCCAGGCACGTCCTGCAGGTAGAACCGCAGCAGGTTCCGGGACCGCAGGATCTGCGTGTCGCTGATCTCGTCCTGGGCGAAGATCGGGATGGCCCGCCCGTTCGGCGCCACCACCTCGGTGTATCGGGTGAAGTCCTCGCGCTCGTAGTCGCCGAAGCCCTCAGGCAGATCGACGATCCGGTCGGGCCCGTTCTCGCAGGCCGCATGCGCGGTCTCGGGCAGGTCCAGGGACGGAAGCTGCGGGTCGATCGGATCGCCGGGGGACATGCAGGACACGAGCAGGAACATCGGGGGCCTCCGCGGAGCGGATCTACCTCGTTGGACACCGGGGCCGCCCGTCGTGGGAGCAGCAGCAGGATCACACCGACCAGGACGACCGCGGCGCCCGCGAGCATGCCGCCCGTGACCGGCTCGTCGAGGAGCAGCCACCCGAGCGCGACGGCGACGACCGGGTTCACGAACGCGTAGGTCCCGACCAGCTTCGGAGGCCCGTTCCGCAGCGCCCACGCGTACACCGAACCACCCACCAGCGAGCCCATCACGAGGAGCCAGATCCAAGCGCCGGCCACGTGGACCGACGGCAGGACGAGCGAGCCCGTGGACCATCCGGCGGCCGCGATCACGAGCAGACCCAGCGCCCACACCTCGCCCCCGAACGAGGCGCCCGCCAGGACCCCCACCCCGACGAACCCGAGCACCAGGCCGACCACCGCTCGGGCATCCGGCCGCGGCCCGCCGAACAACCACGCCCACACCACCAGTTGCATGGGCACGGTCGCCATCACCAGCGCCGTGAGCCCACTCGGCACGTGCTGCGAAGCGACACAGACGAGACCGTTCCCAGCAGGGACCATCAACAGTCCCGCCAGCGCTGCGCGGCTCCAGCCCTGCGGTCGAGGCAGGCCCCGCAGCCAACCGATGCCCAGCAACACCAGGCCGGCGAGACTGAAACGGACGCCGACCCCCAGGAGCGGCGGGATCTCCTCGACCATCACGCGAATGGCCAGGTACGTGCTGCCCCAGACCAGGTAGAGCGTGGCGAGAGCGGGGACGAGACTGCGCATGTCGGACCTCCTGCGGACCAGACTGCGCTCCGGATGTGTACCCGAATAGAGACAGTTCTCGGGAAGTGTCATGGGTACAGTTCCTGTACTGCACCCCTTGGGGGGTACAGTTCGTCATGCCGCTCTACGAGGACGTCGCCGACCGCCTGCAGGACCTTGTCGAGACGGGCACGTTCCGCACCGGACAGAAGCTGCCCAGCGTGCGCGGCCTGCACCGCGACTGGGGGGTCTCGAAGTCGACCGTGCTCGAGGCGTACCGCATCCTCGAGGACCGCGGCGTCATCGAGGTCCGGCCCCAGTCCGGCCACTACGTCAAGGCCCACGCCCAGACGCCCGAGCCGACCACCGGCGTCGGCCCCGGCCTGGACGTCAGCGACCTGATGGTCCGGGTCACCATGCGCGCCGGCCCCGAGGGGTTCGTCGGCCTGGGCTGTGGGCTACCCGACGCCGACCAGCTGCCGCTCGACCAGCTCGACCGGCTGATGGCCCGCGTCGCCCGCGAGCGCCAGGGCCACAGCTACCAGATGGGCACGGGGCACCCTCGGCTGCGTCAGGCGCTGGCTCGCAGGGCGATGGCCGCGGGCTGCACGCTGGGACCGGACGACCTGGTGGTCACCACCGGCTGTCAGGAGGCCCTCGACCTGAGCTTCCGCGTCCTGTGCCGCCGAGGTGACCGGGTCGCGGTCGGGTCCCCCACCTACGTCGGGCTGCTGGAGATCCTGCGGGCCCAGGGCATCGAGGCGGTGGAGATCCCGTCGAGCCCCCGGACCGGAATGGACGTGGACGCGCTGGCCCAGGTGCTCCCGACGGTCCAGGCCGTCGCGGTGGCGCCGAACTTCAACAACCCCCAGGGCTCGCTGATGACGGACCGGGCCAAGGAGCAGCTCGTCCGGATCTGCGCCGCAGCCGACGTCCCGCTGGTCGAGGACGAGGCCTATGGCGACCTGGGCTTCGACGGCAGTCGGCCCCGCTCGCTGAAGTCCTGGGACATCACGGGCATCGTGCTGAGCTGCGGCACGCTGTCGAAGACGGTCAGCCCCGGCCTGCGTCTGGGCTGGGTCGCGGGCGGGCGGTACACCGGGCAGCTGGCGCGCCTGAAGATGGTGTCCAGCCTGGCGTGCGCAACGGTTCCCCAGCTCACCGCGGCCGAGTTCCTGCTGAACGGTGGCTACGAGCGGCACCTTCGCCGTCTGCGCCGCGCGTACCGGGACCACGTGGGGCGTATGTCCGCGACGGTGGCGGCGAGCTTCCCGCTCGGGACGGGCATCTCGCGTCCCCGAGGGGGTCAGTTCGTGTGGCTCCAGCTTCCCCACGGCGACGCGCTCGAGCTGTTCGAGCGCGCCTGGGACGAGGGCATCAGCGTCGCGCCGGGACCGATGTTCTCGGCGACGGGGGGACATCGCCGCTGCATCCGCCTGAACGCCACCGCCTGGACGCCCGAGGCCCAGCGGGCGGTGGTCCGTGTGGGAGCGCTCGCCTCGGGGGCCTGACCTACAGCCCCGAGACGAACCCCTCGACCGAGTCCAGCCCCGCCTGCTCGCGGAACGTGCAGTAGTGGCCGTCGTAGTCCTGGTCGCCCTTATCGCAGATCTCGACCGTCGCGTCGGGGTGCACCTCGGCCAGCCAGTCCGTCGTGATGTTGGGGACCTGCCAGTCGTCCACGCCGTACACGATGGTGTCCGGCACCGGAATGTCCTGGGCCAGCATGATGGGATCCGACGGGTCCATGATCGACTGGAACAGCTGCATCACCGGGTGCGTCCGATCCATGCCCGGCCAGGCCTCCTCGGGCAGACCCACCAGCGCCGCGATGAGTTCGTGCGGGGCCGCGCTGGCGAGCTGCTCCTCGGACAGACCGACCAGAGGCGCGATCTGTGTCACGACGTCGTTGCCCGTGCCCAGCAGGCCGGTCTCCAGGATGTAGTAGGTCAGGTACCCGCCGGTCCCGGACATCAGCCCGCCGACGGCTCCGTCGCCCTGGGATGCCGCGAGCCCACCGTGCGCCGTCACGCTGCCGAGACTGTGTCCCCCGGCGCCGACCCGAGCGATGTCGACGTCCACCAGCTCGCCCAGCTCGGCCTCGACGAAGCGCTGCAGGACACGATGGTCGACCGTCGCCTGCCGCTGGTTGTCGCGGAAGCAAGGCAGGTTTCCGATGTTGTAGAACCCGATGCTGGCGCCGAAGCCGTCGTCGATGAGCGGGTAGCGCTGGCCGTAGAGCGGCTGATCCCGCGAGACGACGACCGCGCCCGACAGCGCCTCGGCGAACGGGAGCGGGTCGTCCCCGGTGCTGATGCGCGAGACGATGTTGTAGGCCGAGCCACCCGTCCCGTGGTCCCAGGTCAGCACGGGCATGGCGCCGTCGGCGTCACGGGGAATCAACACGGTCACCCGCATCTCCTCGGGCTCCCAGTCGTTCTGGAGCTGGCCATCCTCGAACTGGATCCAGCCGTCTCCGCGGCGCGAGAAGTCGTTGAGGAGACCGACGCCCGGGTTGGAGTAGGGCTGGTCTTCGAGGCCCTGCCAGGCCACCGTCGTGATGCGGCCCTCGAGCACGAGGAAGGGCCAGTCCTCGCCCAGGTCCACGACCTTGTCCTCCTGCCCCTCGACCGGGTACAGATGGGTCACGGACTGTGTCTCATCGGCGTAGGTCACCGTGCCGACGGTGGCCTCCTTCCCGCTCGGGGTCTCGCCCTGGATGTAGGTGAGCTCGACGACCTCCTTCCACTCGGCGGAGACCAGGAAGTCGGGGTTGGCGTCGATGACGGCGTCCGTGGCGTCCTTGAGCGCAACGATCTGGCCGAGCGAGTTCTGCACGGTGAAGGCGGTGCCGACCGCGGCGTCCTCGGGCACGCCGTCGGGCAGCGCGTACCCCTCGGCCGGCAGCGCGACCTCGCCGCTGACCCAGGCCGTGTACCGCTCGCCGCTGGCCAGGGGCGATGTGGGCTCGGGGATGAGGACGAGCAGGTTCTCCGCGAGCCACGGGTCACCCGCGGGGTCCTCGACCCAGGACCACTCGATGGCGACGTCGGCGCCCGAGCTGTCCTGGATGTGAACGTCCGCTGCCGTGACATCGAAGGTCTCGCTGAACCGGAAGTACACCGCCGGCTGGTGCGAGAAACCCGTCACGGTCTCGCTCGCCTGGCCCGACCAGCCGCCGACAAGCGTCGTGCCCAGGTCGCTGGGAGCGTCGGGCAAGACGGACCAGTCCACGAAGCCGTCGACGAGCAGCTCGTCGTGGGGGAACGGCCGGTCGAGCCAGTGGCCGGACCGGTCAGTTTCCACCAGGGCCAGGGGGAGGTCGGTCTTGCAGGCGAACAGGGCGAAGATCAGCATGCGGCCGCTCTAACCCGCCGTCACTCCGACTCGGGCTCCAGCTCGCGGTCGACCACCCAGGTGTTGCCTGTCGTCGTGTGTGGGAGCTTGAACCGGTAGCGCCCGCCGACCACGGCCCCCCGTACAAGGCCACGCCCACCGGCGTCCGCTGGTCGCACGGTGGCGGCTCGTCGATCTCGATGCGCGCGACGCCCCCGTGGACCAGGTGCGAGGTCGAGTAGTCGACGCCGTCGATGGCCGCGCCGTCGTACTCGAAGCCTCCGTCGGTGCGCGTCAGCGTCTCGCCGGTCTCGGAGACGGCCAGGTCCCGGGACGCGCCGCCGCCCAGCAACCAGTTCCCCGCGACCGTTCGGACGAGGTCGTCCTGGCCCGAAGTGCAGACCGAGGCGCCGTCGGGCAGCTCACCGCGGTGCACCGGCTCGCCGAGCGTCGCCTTGGCGCCCTCGATCAGGAGCTCGCCGCTGAAGACGCCCGCGTCGCCCTGGAACACGACGGTGTCCCCGGAGACCGACATGCAGCAGTCGGGCAGCGGGCACTCGAACATGTTGCCGTTCCAGGGGCTCGCCTTCACGACCTCGGCCCACTCTCCGTCCGCCGTCCCGCTCTTGAAGCCGAGCTCGACGCCGCCTCCGTGGGACAGCACCAGGACCTCGTCCAGGGTCCCGTCGCCGTCCGCGTCCGTGTTGACCACGCTCAGACCGGGGCCCTCGAACTTCGTCGGCCACACGTTCTTGTGGACCCAGGTCGTGTGCGGCTTGGTGTCGCCGAACCGGTACTGGGTGAACGTGAACCCGCCCTCGTCGTCGACCTCGAGCTGGTGGATTCCCTCGGCGGTCAGCGCGAGCTCACCGGGCAGGTCCCCCATCGTCGTGCTCTCGCCCGTCGCCAGATCCACCGCCGCGTAGACGCCCCCTCCCGTGGTGTCGTCCGTGGCGATGCGGATCAGGGCCCGCGGTGCCTTCTCGTGCATCGTCACGGCGACGACCTGCTCGGCCTTGAACGAGGTGGTCTTCGCGCCCTCGTCCATCGAGATCCAGGTGACCGTGTCGCCGTCGCCCGAGATCATCCCGGCGTCGTAGTAGTGGTCACAGAAGCACTTGCCGTAGAAGCAGAGGCCGTTGTGGTCGACCTTGCCGAGGACCTGGCCGTCCAGGTCGAGCTCGACGAGCTGGTCGTCGTCGTAGGCCAGGACGGTCTCCCCGATCCACACCGGGGTCAGCGGGTCGTCCCAGTCCAGCTCGACAAGACCCTCGGGCATCTCGAAGACCGGCGCCGGCGTGTGGGCGCGGACCGGGCTGGTCAGCGTGCCGACGTCGAGGTCCAGCTCGACCGCCACGATGCCGGTCGTGTCGAGCTTGCTCCCGTCGAGGACCAGGTCGACGGTGTCCCGGATCGTCGTGGCCTCGAACTCCTCGAGCAGGCCGCCCCCCAGCCTTGCGGCGGTGACCTCGGCGTCGCCCGAGCACGTGACCGTCACGGTGATCTCGGTCCCTTCGGTCGCGATGGGCACGGTGATCGGGGTGACGCCGTCGATCGAGCAGGTCACGTCGGCCGGCTCGCCCGTGTCCACGGGGCTGTCGACAACGAGTCCGCTGTCTTCGTTGTTCGACGCGCTGTCACCGGTGGTGACGTCGGTGTCCTTGTCGCCGCAGGCCCGGGTCAGGAGCCAGATCATGAGGAACCTCCAGGGTCTTCCCAACATGCTCCGGCCGAGGACGCGGCACATCTGTCCCGCTTCTCACGCCCCCCTACTCCTCGCCCGCGGTCTCCCCCTGGGACGCAAAGGCGCGCATCTCGGCCCGGCGCCGGTTGCGCTTCTTCCGAGCGGCGATCTTGCGGTGGTCGGCCAGGTAGAGCTCCTCGACCTTGGCCCGCGCCCAAGGCGTCTTGCGTAGGAACTTCAGGCTCGACTTGATGCTCGGCTCGTTCTGGAAGCACCCGATGCGGATCCGCGCGGCCAGCCCGGGCCAGTCGTGACGCGCCACCAGATCCTCGAGAAGGGCCTTCAGCGTGACGCCGTGCAGCGGGTTGTTCGGCTGTTCCATGCCGCGCTCTAACTCACCGCGGCGGCGGCCTGCCCGGCCCACCCCGTCCCGGAGGCGGCCCCTTCATCGCGAAGCTCTCGTCCGCCTCGGCCACTGTGCAGCGCGGCACGAACGGGAACGTGTCGGTCACCAGGTAGTAGGTGGTCACGCCGTGCTCGGGGGTCGGCCCGGTGAACGCGTTGCAGCGGTCCAGGTCGCCCAGGCCCTCGACGTACTCCCAGTCCTGGACGAAGGTCCCGTCGTGGGCTCCACCCGGTCCGCCGGAGCGGGTCCCGGACCTCAGGCGGTAGCTGGTGGTCAGCGCCCGGACCTGGCCGTCGACCTCGCCGAAGCGGGCGTACAGCGGGTACCCGTCCGCGGCCCAGCCGACGTGCTGCATCTCGACGGCGTCGGACACCAACCCCTCCGGGACCCCGTGGTAGTGGTACGCGCCGTCGGGCTGGACGTGGCCGTGGTTGCAGTCCAGGCCGAGATCGATGGCCCCGCTCAGGGCCTCGTACCGCCAGCCGCTGGAGCGGTCGTCCTGCCAGTACTCGGCGGTGCCTGGGTCCAACGGGACGCCGTTGATGGCGACGGCGGCTCGCGACCGACGGATCTCGCCCCCGCGCCCCGAGGGCTCCGGCAGCGTGAAGGCGTGTTCCTGGGCCGCGATGGTGTTCGGGTTTCCCGAGTTCGGGAAGGCGCCGACCGCGTGCGAGGGGACGCCGTTGCCGGTCAGGGCCGAGGCCTCCAGGAGCACCTCGCTCGCCGGTCGAGGGGGCTCCGTGCAGGGCCGGAGCTCGAACGAGCCGACCGGACGGACGTCGGCCAGCGGCCCACGCTGGGGGGCCGCGAGCGCCAGCGCTCCGACGGCGAGGATGAACGTCAACGGCCGAGTCATGACCACCTCCTGTCCAGTCCGACACGCGAGCCAGACACTCGGGCACTCAGAAAGGGTGGTCGAACATGAACCAGATGCCGAGCGAGGGCTCCGCTCCCGTCGTGGTCACCTCGCGCCCGACGGCCGTGTCGATGCGCAGCAACATGTCGTCGTCCCAGCCGAAGCGGGCGCCGAACCCCACATCTCCCCAGACGCGGTACGGCTCGTCCTCGCTCCAGGACTCGATGCGCGCCAGCTCGTAGAACGGCGTGGGCATCAGCGTCAGCCGGTGTCCTCGCACCCCGACCTCGGCCACGCTCCAGCGCCACTCCTGGCTGAAGAGGCCCGCCGCGTCCCCCCGAAAGCGACCCTCGGGGTAGCCGCGCAGGACCCACGGACCGCCGAGCGTCGCCCACTGCGAGCCCCCCAGCACGTGCTGCACGAAGAACGGTGTGTCGCCCCACCAGACGTCGATCGAGGCCCGCGTGGCCAGGACGAGCCGGGGTCGGACCGGCACGTACACCCGCTCGGTCAGGTTCAGCCCACCCCCGATGGTCTGCGAGCTGGTCAGCGGGTTCGAGCCCCGGACGGACAGCTCGGAGTGGCGCCCATCCGTCGGCGAGAGCAGATCGTTCCTGCTGTCCTGGACCACCCCGATGGCGAGCGACACGTACCGTCCGCTGGCGACCCCATCTGTGACGAGCAGCGAGTCGGCGTTCGGCGTGATGCGCGCTGTCCTCAGGAACCCCGTGCCGAAGACCGCCCAGTCCCCGCCGAGCGAGCGCTTCACCGAGACCAGAGCCCGGGCCCCGTCGATCTCATAGGTGTGGAACTCGCGAGGCACCCCCGACTCCACCGCGGCGTTCCCGACGCCGAAGTAGGGCGCGTACCGCCAGGCGCGGCGTCCGGCGACAGCCTCGACCCGCCACAGTTCGTCGGGGCGCCAGTTCACCTTGAGCCAGTGGTCGCGGAAGGTGCCCGTGCTCCACATCAGCTGGGCGCCGAGCTTCAAGCGGTAGCCCTCCTCGCCGTCCACCCGGCGCACCGCCTGGACGACCCCCCCGAATCCGACGCCGTGGTCGGTCGAGTAGTCGCCGATCGGCATGGGTGCGACTTGCCACCCCGCTTGGGCTATCTGGACCAGGAGACTCCACATGCCGGCTAGCGTATGATCGGCTGGGAGGTGCCATGTTCCTGTTCATCGGCTCGGCGCTGGCGCAAGACGTGAGCGAGATGACCGCAAGCCTCGCGCTGGCCTCGATCCTCGACGACGTGGACCAACCCCTCGAGGAGCGCGTGGCGGCGGCCGAGGAGCTGGTGACCCTGCCCGGCGGGCTCGTGTTCGTCGAGGGCACCGCGTACGACGTCGACCGCACGCTCGCGAAGGCTGTGCTGCCGGTGCTCGCGAGCGCCGGGCCCGATGGCTACGACGTGCTGGCCTCGCTGATCTACGGGTCCGTGGCCTGGGACGTCCGGCTGGCGGCCGTCGACACCCTGGGGACCACCGCCGAGTCCGACGCGGGTCGTGCTCTCTACGCCGTGGCCATCGACGAGGAGCTCCCTCGCTCGCTTCGGAACCGGGGCCTGGATCTGCTGGCCGAACACCACCCCGACGTGCTCGCCGAGCTGGGCGAGCCCATCGAGCAGCGAAGCTCTCCGCTGGGGGCCGTCGCGGTCTCGGGCGCGAGCGGGCTCACGGGCGGCATCCTGCTGTCGTCCGTCGGGGTCTGGGGTCGCAACGACTCGGCCATCGCCATCGGCGCGGTGGGCGGCTCGGCCATCGGGGTCGCCGGCGGCGGTCTGTATGCGGCCACCCGCCCCACCAGCGCGGGCCAGGGCATGCGCTACGCCTCGGACGTCAGCTGGGGCCTGGTCGGCGGCGAGCTGCTGACCCAGGTCGTGCTCGACCCGTACCCCATCAGCCGCGGGCGGGCGGAGAACCAGAGACGCCAGAACAAGGCGGCGCTCCTGCGGACCCTCGGGACCGGCGCCGGGACCGGACTCGGCCTGGCACGGATCAGCAAGTACGACGCCGACCCGCTCGACGTGATGGAGTCGAACCTGGCCGGTGCGGTCGGCATGCAGATCGGGTTCGGCGTCGCCGACATGGCCATCGACGACGGCGACCGCTGGGACTGCGAGCCCTGGGAGGGCGGCAACGGCTGCGACCCCTACCGGACCTGGTACCGGTCGCGGTACGCCATCGGACTGGCTGGGACGGGCCTGGGCCTGGGCCTGGCGGGGCTCACCCGGACGCAGTGGGACCCGCACTACCAGGACCACGGGTACGCCGCGATCGTCGCGGCCGAGTCCGCCTGGGCCGCCGGCTGGATCTGGGACACCGGCTCGCGGAAGAGCGACGTCGGGCCGCTTCTGCGCACGACCGCGGCGACCTCGTTCGCGGCCACCGAGGTCTTCGCGCACTACCGGCCCCGCACGCTGTCCCAGGACGCCGGCGCGCTGTACGGAGCGGTCGCCGGCAACATGCTCGGAGCCGGCATCCCCCTGCTTGCGGGTGCGGACAACAGCAAGGAGATCGTCCCCGCGATGGTCCCGGCCGGTGCGGTCGGGATGGTCGGCGGCACGTTGCTGGCGCCCCGCATGGAGCTGGACATCGGCGACATGACGATGATCGGCATCGGCGTGCCCGTGTTCACCGCCCAAGGCGCGGCGTATGGCGCGTACCTGGAGCGGCGACGCGTGCTGCAGGGTGATCAGTACGCCGGCCTGGTTCTCCTGACCTCGTCCGGCTCGAGCCTGGCGCTGACCGGCCTGGCGCAAGGGGCGTCACCACGCCCGATGGACATGCTGGCGCTCGGCTCGGCCAGCGCGTGGGGAGCCTGGTACGGCGTCATGACCCCCATCGCGCTCGAGCTCGACGGGCCGTCGGAGACGCTGCTGCTGACTGGCGCCGCTACCTCGGACGCCTTCCTGTTCGGCACCGCTGCCGCGCTCTACGGCTTCGAGGTCGACAGCTCGCGGCTGTTCGTTCCCCAGTTGGGTGCGGTGGCCGGCGCGACGCTCGGCTCGCTGGGGGTAGCGCTGGTCGACTCCCAGGGCGACGACATCGCCAAGGGTGCGCTCATCGGGTCGGTCGTCGGCTTCGCCGGAGGCGGTGTCGCCGAGGCGCTGCGCCCCCGCAAGGAGAAGAACCTCACGGGCTTCCGGCCCCGGCTGGACGTACCCGGTCAGTTCGGCTTCGCCGCCGCCCCGACCACGCTCGACGGCGACATGGCCGTCTACGCACAGCTCACCTGGCGCGAGACCGAGTGAGCGTCACCCAGCGGTTCTCGGACCGCGTCGCGGACTACGACGCCTACCGCCCGGACTACCCGGTCGCCCTGCTCGATCTGCTCGGTCCTGCCTGCACGATCCTCGAGGTCGGCGCCAGGTCCTGCGGCACGAGGACGACATCTGGGCGCGCATCCACGCCTTCTTCGGGTGGCCCATCGAGGCCATCCGGCTCCCGCACGAGCAGCGGCTGGACCGCGCTGGCGTGCACGGCCGAGTCCGGTCGTGCAGCTATGTGCCGGCTGAGGGCGCCCCGGGGTTCGACGAGATGAGCCGCGCCATCGACGCGCTGGTCGACGAGCACGGCCCCATCACGCTGAACTGCGAGACGGTGGTGGTGCTCGGCCCCCTGAAGTAGCGCCTGAGCGTCACCGCTCGTCGAAGTGGGCGTCGATCAGCGGCTGGACCTGCTCGCGAAGGGTCTGCCCCCGCGTGTAGTGGCCCTCGAGCAGGATCATCGCCCCATAGCCGCGGTCCAGATCGAGCCAGGGCGAGGCGCCGTACGCGCCGGGATCAGCGACCACCTCGGCCTCGCGGGACACGAACCAGCCGAGCCCGTAGCCCGGGTACTCGCTGAAGAACGAGCTGCCGTCGTAGACCTCGCCGATGCGGTCCGCCCGCATCATCTCGACGCCCTCGGCGCTGAGCACCTGTCCTCCATCGCACGCGCCGTCGCGCAGGTGCATCAGCAGGATCTTCTCGTAGTCGGTGACCGTGGTCCGGGCGCCGCCCTCGAGGTTGGGGTTGTCCGTCGGCTCCAGGTTGGCGGGGTCGCCGTCGAAGAACGTCGGGCAGGGCGTCAGGACGTCGCTGTCGGACTCGGCCATCGCCTTCAGGAAGTGGTTTCCGTACGCGGTGTCCTCGAGCCCACACGGACCGTAGGTCTCCTCGACCAGCTCGGACCAGCTCTTGCCGCTGACCTGCTCGGCCACGCCGCCGGCCAGCTGCCAGGGGCCACCTCCATATCTGTACTCGGTGTCTGGAGGGACACGGTCGGCGTCGTCCTCGGCCGAGCAGATGGTCTCCGCACAGTCCGACAGCGTGCCGTTCGGGATGACTGACACAGACCGAGCGTATAGTACGGATCGTCGGTCAGCCCGACCATGCCTGACGAGTTCGACAGCAACTGCGCGGTCGTGATGTCGGTCTTGTGCTCGCCCCAGTGGCCCAGGTACTGCGACACCGGGGCGTCCAGATCGAGCTGACCGTCATCGGCGAGCTTCACGAGGACGCCGGCGGACAACACCTTGGAACTGCTCGCGATCATCGAGACCCGGTCGAGCTCGAACGACCCGTACGCGGCCTTGTGGACCACCCCATCGTCGACGTGGACGATGACCGCCGTGGCGCCCTCGAGCTGCTCGTCGATCAGGAACTGCTCGATGGTGGCATCGAGCTCGTCGAACGGCGAGGCGCACGCGAGCAGGGCCAGGATCATCGAGAGATCCACTGTGCGCGGAGGCGGAAGTCGGGGTTGTCGCCCTCCTGCCAGACGACGACAGCGTGATCCGCATCCACCTGGGTCACATCGACCCCGTAGACGGATGGAGCGCCCGAGGCCTCGAGCTCGAACGGGTCCTGGCCGAGCCACCCGAACACCAGGTCGTTGTAGATGCCGCTGTCGACGCGCATCGACAACAGCGCCTCGCCGGAGCCCGCGGGACTGTGCTGGAAGCCGTCGTCGCGAACGACGTCGCCGTTCAACAGGATGCGTCCGGCGTCGTCGTCCCACGCGACGTCCTTGCCGATCCAGACCGGGCGAAGCCCCTGCCCGAGCATCGAGCCTTCCTGCCAGATGGTCGAGGCCTCGTCCCCCACCTCGTCCTGCTGCCAGACGAGCGCCGCGCCGACGAGATCGACCTCGGTCTGGCTGACCTGGGCGTCGAAGCCGGGCGCGACCGCCGCGTCCCAGTCGCCGATGGGCATGCGCACGGCCTGGAACCCGGTCGTCTCCGCGTTGGAGAACGAGCCAGCGAGCCAGCCACCCTCGGACATCACTGCGCCCAGGCTGTTGGTGTCGAACAGCACCCCGTCCGCGGTCGGCTGGAGTGGGTCCACGAACCTGCTCTCCTGGCCATCCACGAAGCCGGCGGCCGAGATGTGCACCCCCGACGAGACGCTGGTGGTCCACGCGACGACCACCTCGTCTCCGACGACGCCCAGCGCGGGGTCGACGTCGTTCTCCTCGCGGGCCGTGACGTCGATGGGGCCGAGGTCCATCACGCCATCGCAGGTGTATCGGGCGAGCTGGACGTCGAAGGTGCTGTGCTCGTTCGGGATGTTCCAGGCCATCCAGAGATGGCGCCCGTCGAAGACCGAGGTGCCGTGGATCTGGGTGTCCGGGCCGTCGGCCAGGGGCTCGGTCACGCCGTCCGACCAGACGGAGAGGCAGCTCGACAGCCCGTCGTCACCGTTGTCGTTCGAGTCGTCGGGCGCATCGACGCCAGTGCAGGCCAGGAGCATGATCCACATGACACCGCCGGTATCACGGACCCCGGATCCGCCGCGCCAAGGTTCCCCACGGTCCGAGCAGGGACCTTGGTGAGACATGACCAGCATCCTGGCTCTCCTCTCGATGGGCTCCGATGCCCATGCGTTCTGTGGTGCGTACGTCGCCGAAGAAGGCGTCGAGCTCACGAACCGCGCCTCCCGCATGGTCATCGCGCGCGACGGCACCGCGACCACGCTGTCGATGCTCAACGACATCCAGGGCGACTCGTCGAGCTTCGCGCTCGTCATCCCTGTGCCCGACGGGTTCGACGAGAACAACATCCGACTCGCCGACCGCGCGCTCCTGGAGAAGATCGGCGCCTTCACGTCGCCCCGACGCGTCACGTACACGTGCGAGGACTTCTACACGAACGTCGAGCGGGCCCCGATCAGCACCAAGGCGTCGGTCTCGAACGACCCCCTGGACACGGCGCTGGACAGCGGCGGCAGCTCGACCAGCAGCTCGAGCACGTCGACGGGCTGTGCGATGTCCGGCGGTTCCTCGGACAACGCCTCGACCTGGTTCGAGGGCTCCGAGGAGACCGAGGACTCCTGGGAGGACGACGACCCGGCCTGGGTGGACACGGCGACGGGGACCATCGTCGAGGAGGAGTTCCAGCTCGGCGAGTACACCGCGTTCGTCATCAGCCCCCGAGACGGGGACGGGCTGCAGGGCTGGCTGGACACCTATGGGTTCGCCCCCGGCGAGCAGACCGGCGATGCGCTGGCCGAGCACGTCGACAACGGCAGCTGGTTCCTGGCCCTGAAGGTCGACCTGGACCGCGTCTCGCTGGCCGACGGCTACCTGTCCGCCCCGCAGATCGGGCACCACTCCGCAGGCCTGGGGCTCCCGATCAAGCTCGGCGCCGCGAACTCGGCCGGCGTGCAGGACCTGGCCATCGTCGTCGTCGCTGCGGACGACGAGGGTCGGTACGGCATCAGCAACTACCCCGAGCGAGACGCACCCGAAGCCGAGTGCATGGCCCAGCTCGGCGAGCAGGACTTCCACAGCTGGTAAGAGGACCGGTTCACCGAGGCCATCGCCATCTCGGACAACCCGCTGGAGCTCGAAGGCGTCGACGATCTGGGCTGGATCACCGAGTACAGCTCGGGCCAGGGGAAGTGCGACCCGTGCACCGAGGTCGGCCCGCTGGACTCGTCCGAGGTCGAGGACCTGGGGTACGGCGGCGTCAGCAACTACAACGGCTACCGGGTGACCCGCCTGCGGCTCCGGTACACCCCGGGCGGGGTCGACAGTGACCTGGCGCTCTACGGCAGCAAGATCCTCGAGGACACCCAGCTCCGGTACGTGGAACACAGCTGGGAGCTCGAGAGCCTGTTGCCCGTCTGCGAAGGCGAGGTCGACGACCCCGGGGCCTGCTACTCGGCCGAGTGGTGGGCCCTCGAGGCCGGCTCGGACCCCGTCTACGGCGACGAGGTGCCCGTCGAGGACGCGCCTTGCGGCTGCGCGGGCCAGACGGGGAGCCGCGCACTGCTGTTCGGCGTCCCGGTGCTCCTGTGGGGTCTTCGCCGACGGTGGCTCGCATGAGCCTGCTGATCTGGCTGGCCTGCGCGGGCGAGTACGAGGAACGGGAGTTCCAGGCCGACTACGACGACGCGTTCTGCGTCTGGCAGGACGAGTGCACGCCCTACGCCGGGTACGAGGAGTGCCTGGCCGCGGCCGAGGACGAGCCCTGGGCGGTGACCGACTGCGCCTACGACGCGGAGGAAGCGGAGCTGTGCGTCGCCGGGGTCGAAGAGATGGAGTGCATGGACGAGTACACCACCGAGCCGGACTTCCCGCCGGCGTGCGGGCGCGTGTGGGACTGCTCCGTCACACCGGAGGACTGACCTGGGGCTGGTGCTCGTACGCGCACCCACCCGTCGAGCAGTGCCGTAGACCCATCGACTGGTACTTCGCGTAGCTGTCGGCGAACACGGTGACGACGACGCCGAAGCGCTCGCGGAGCCGCTTCGCCGCCAGCCAGTTGGCTCCGCTGGACATGCCCACGCAGTACCCGTGCACGTCCGAGAGCGCGTTGGCCGCGGTCCGAGCGTCCTCGGTCGAGACCTGGATGACGCTGTCGATCAGCTCGTGCAGACCGGTGGGGCCGGCGGCGATGGCTGGGATGAAGCCGTCGCCGATGCCCCCGATGCCGTGCGACCCCGCGGAGCCCCCGCCCATGACGGCGGACTCGGCCGGCTCGACCGCCGCGATGCGCACACCCGGCCACTCGGCGCGCAGACGGCGCGCGACCCCGATGAGGGTCCCGCCCGTGCCCACGCCGGCCACGAATGCGTCGACCCGCGGCAGGTCCCGGACCCGGATCTGCTCGACGATCTCCTGCCCGGTCGTGCGCTCGTGGCACTCGACGTTCAGGGGGTTCCCGAACTGGTCCGGGTTGAACCAGCCGTTCTCCCAGGCCAGCGCGTCGCGGACCCGGGCGGCCTCGGCGAAGCTGCCCTCCTTGCTCACCTGGACCAGCTCAGCGCCCAGGTCGCGAAGGATGGTCTTGCGCTCGTGGGTCATGTCCTCGGGCATGACGATGGTGACCGGGTGGCCCGACAGACGAGCAAAGTACGCGAGCGCGATGCCGGTGTTGCCGCTGGTCGCCTCGACGATGTGCTGTCCCGGCCCCAGGAGACCGCGCTCCCGGCTCTCGCGCAGGATGTAGAGCGCGATGCGGTCCTTGATGCTCCCGCAAGGGTTCGTGCACTCCAGCTTCGCGTAGACACCGTCGACCTCGATCAGGGGCGTCTCGCCCACGGCATGGGTCTGCGCGCACAGTTCTTCGGCCATTCGGGACTCCGGAGCGATGTGCCGTTTCCGAATGCAAGGCTCGGGCCGCCGCTCGGCTGTAGGCTGCGTCCATGTTGATCTGGCTCCCCGTCGCGCTCGCGCATGGCCCTCCGGTCCCCCCGTCGAACACGCTGACCACGTGGGACGCGCCCCTGGCCGGGGCCGGGACACGGGTCGGGATGATCGTCGAGACGGTCGACAGCGAGCCGGTCCGCGTCGTCGTGCGGTCCGGCAGCCACGAGGTCCAGGCACAGGAGGCCTGGCGGAGCGGGCGCGTCGCGGTGCTGTTCGCCGATGTCGGCCAGCCCGTCACGACCGTGCGTCTGACGAGCCCCGACGACGACCGCATCACCCGCCTCGACTGGGACCTGTTCGTGCCGGAGCCCGAGCCCCAGACGGGCAGCCCGCCGCCCCCGACCGCCGGCGTCCTCCCCGACGAGCTCAAGGCCATCGGGGTGACGTCGCGGGACGACTGGGGCGCGGACGCCACCAACTGCACGTCGACCGAGGACGACTGGTACCGCATGGCCGTGCACCACACCGCCGGCTCACAGGAGTACGGCGGCAGCGTCCAGGGCTCGGTGCGCGCACTGCAGGCCTACGCCATGGGCAGCGGGAGCTACTGCGACATCCCGTACCAGTTCCTCGTGGGTCACGACGGATCCCTGTGGGAGGGGCGGCCGTTCGACTACACCAGCGGCGCCACCGGGGGCGGGAACAACGACGGCAACAGCGCCGTCTGCTTCCTGGGCTGCTACGACGTGGACGGCTGCGGCACGACGCACGAGGCCACGGACGAGATGATCGCGTCCGCCAACCTGCTCATCCACACGTTCAGCGACCTGGAGTCGTTCGACGTGAGCGACGACACGGTCCGCGGTCACCGCGACTGGCCGGGCAACAGCACGGCATGCCCCGGGGACCTGGTGCTTGAGCGGTTCGACGAGCTGCTCGAGCCGCCTGAGCCGCCGGGGCCCACGTGGGCGGGCTCGCTCGTCCGCTCCTCGACGCCCATGGACGGCCTCGAGGTGAGGGTCGGTGAGCCCGCGACAGTCTGGCTCGAGCTGTCGAACGACGGGTCGGGGACCTGGACGTCGAACACGAGCCTCGCTCCTCTCCCGCGAGACGAGGCCAGCGCGCTGGAGGCCGGCAGCTGGCTGTCGACGACCCGCATCACGGGCCCGGACGAGGACGTCGCGCCCGGCGAGCTGGGGCGCTTCTCGTTCGAGGTCGTGGCTCCGACCGAGGGCACGCACACGCAGGCCCTGGGGCTGGTCGAGGAGTGGGTCACGTGGTTCGCCGACGACGGAGGCCCTGGCGACGACGAGCTGGTCCTGACCGTCATCGCGACCAGCGAGGGACCGGCCGACACCGACAGCGCCGACCCCGTGCACTCCGACCCCGGGCGAACCGCCGTGGCGCCTCCCGGGTCGCTGGTGCCCATCCACGCCGGCTGTCACACCGCTCCGCTCGGGGGACTCTGGCTCGCTCTGCTCCTGCTCCGTCGACGAGAGCCGGTGACGGTGAACCCGTAGAATCGGCCGATGTCGACCACCCGACTCCAGCGCACACAGGCCCGCGACGAGCTGCTCCGCATGCGAGCGTTCCTGGTGCTGTCCGGCGTCCTGGCAGGCCTCGGCGGCCTGGCGACGTTGGCGGTCCCCGGCGACCCCGCCTTCCGCAGCGCGTTCCTGGCCGGCGTGTTCGTGATGCTGGTCGCCTACACGTGGTTCGGGCTCCACATCCGGGACGAGTCGAACTACTCGTCGGCCAAGGCCGCCACCGTCGTGGCCATCTGCAACCTGACCGGGGTGCTCGCCTGCCTGTTCTACGGGATGTGGTCGCCCGCCCCCGTCGTCCTGATGATGCCGATCATGTTCTTCGGCCTGCTGCGGAGCACCCGGGCGGCTTTGGCAGCCTACGCCGTGCTCGCCGGTGCGCAGGCCGTCGTGCAGCTGCTCATCCTGCTGGACGTGGTCGCGGATCCCGGGCTGCTGAGCGTCGACCTGTTGTCGCCCGGCATGGGCTGGCTCTACGCCTGCCTCACCCACCTCGTCTACGCCATGTCGTACGCGTTCGCGCGCGCCAGCTACAGCGCCTCGACCCAGGCCCTGGCCGAAGCCCAGGGGCTGCGCCTGGACCGCGACCGCGACGCCGCCGCCCGCGAGGAAGCCGAGGCCCTGCTGGATGAGGCGAAGGGCGCCCTGAACGAGGGCCCCCTGACCGGCCAGGACGTCGGGGGCTGGAGGCTGGGCGGCGTGCTCGGTCGCGGCGCCACAGGCGTCATCTACGCCTGTGAACGGGACGCGGTTCGCGGCGCGGCGAAGATGCTGACGCGCGGTGAGCACCAGCACCTGTTCGAGCGAGAGGCGGACGTGGTCGCGCGGCTGGAGAGCCCCCACGTGGTGCGCATCCTGGACGTCCTGGAGGGCCCCACGACCGGCATCGTCATGGAGCGGCTCGACGGCGAGGACCTGGGCCGTCGGCTGCGGCGCCGGCCGATGCTGCCCGTGCCCGAGGTCCGCACCCTGGTCCAGCACGTGGCGCTCGCGCTCGACGCCGCTCGGGAGCGCGGCATCGTCCACCGGGACATCAAGCCGAGCAACCTGTTCGCCGCTGGGGACACGTGGAAGGTCCTGGACTTCGGCATCAGCAAGTACGAGGGCTACGACGCGACCCTCACCCAGGGGCTCCTGATGGGCACGCCCGGGTACATGGCGCCGGAACAGACCAAGGCCCAGCCGGTCAGCCAGCGCACCGACGTGTTCGCGCTCGCCACCGTCGCCTACCGCGCGCTGACGGGGGTCCCGCCGTTCCGAGGCCGGGATCAGGCCTGGATGGTCCAGGTGCTCTACGACATGCCCCGGCGCCCCGGCGAGTGGACCGAGCTGCCCGAGCAGATCGATGCCGTTCTGGCTCTCGGACTGGCCAAGGACCCGATCCAGCGCCCGACGGCTCTGCGCTTCGCGGCGCTGTTCGAGCAGGCGATCGACGGCCGGCTCGACACCCGCTCGTTGGAGCAGGCGCGCCATCTCCTCACGGCGCACCCCTGGGGCACCCGACTGCTGCCGCCCGAGGACCAGCCGTCGGTGTAGGCTGCCACCTGTGTGGTGGCTTGAGTTTCCAGACGGCGTGAGGCGACGGCTCGACGGCCGCGGTGTGGTGCTGGGGAGACGATCCGACTGCGACGTCGTCATCGACGACCGGCAGGTGAGCTCCATCCAGGCCATCGTCCTGGTCGGACACGACGGGCCCGAGCTGCGAAGCGTCGGCCGCAACCCCACGTTGGTCTCGGGCGTGGCGACGACGGTTCGGAAGCTGGCTGCCGGGGACCGGATCGAGTTCCCCGGGCTGACCCTGACGGTCGGAACCGACGGCGAGAGCGGCGGCCGCTGGGTCGCGCGCGTCCGCGGGCGGCGCTTCGGCGTGCGCGGGCGCCTGCGCATCGGCGGAGGCCGGGACGACGTGGTCGTGCCGGGGTGGCGCGAGCACGCGCTGGTGCTGGTCGAGGCCCAGGGCAGCCTGGTGCTCGAGGTCAGCCAGCAGGTCACCGTGGCCGGCGAGACGTTCGAGCCCGGCTGGGTCGAGGTGCTGGAGTCCGGCGACGAGCTGGCCATCGCCGGAGAACACGTCGGCATCGACGTCGCGGGCGGCGAGACCGGCGCGACGCTCCTGGCCGCACACCTGCCCATCCAGGTCGCGTTCTCGTTCCTGCCGACCGGCGCGCGCCTGGAGCTGGGATTCGCTCGGCAGACCCCGGTCTCCGTCGAACTCCCCGAGCTGCGGGCCCGTCTCGTCGCGCTGCTGCTGCGGACCCCGGGCGAGTTCGTCGACGACGAGACCCTGTTGCGCGGCATCTGGCCCGGTCAGGCCGACCGCGGACGGACGGACATCAACACGCTCGTCCACCGCTGCCGGAAGGACCTGGTGCGCGGCGGCGTGAACCCCGGGCCCATCCTGGTGCGGGCCCGCGGCGGAGGCGGCGCGGCGTTCCACGTCGCTCGGGGGGCCGTCGTCTCGACCTGAGGTCATCGGGGCGTCATCGGCCCCGGACACCACGCTCGCGAAGCTCTGCGGGCACACGGTTGGAGGACCTCATGGCACGCGTCACAGACCGCCACGGACGACCCGTCGGAGCCCGGATGCCCGGCGTCGTCGAGGCGCTCGTCGTCGACAACCGCGACCCCGGTGGGATGGGGCGGATCAAGGTGAAGTTCCCCACCCTGCCCGGGATGCCCGAGTCCACCTGGGCTCGACTGAACATGCCGATGGCCGGTCGCGACCGCGGCTGGATGACGATCCCGGAGATCGACGACGAGGTGCTCGTGTCGTTCATGCACGGCGACATCCAGCACGCGGTCATCGTCGGCAGCCTGTACAACGGCGTCGACACCCCGCCGTACGCGAACGAAGACGGCGAGAACAACCTGCGGGTGTTCAAGAGCCGCAGCGGCCACAAGGTCACGTTCGACGACACGGACGGCGGCGAGAGCATCGAGATCATCACCAACAACGGCGCCATCCGCATCCTGATGGACGCCACCAACAAGGTGGTCTCCGTCTACTGCGACGGCGACGTGCTGCTCGAGTGCACCGAGCACTTCGACGTGAAGGCCGAGACCTTCGCGCTGTCAGCTGAGAAGGACGTCTCCATCACGGCGGGCGACGGGATCGTGGTGAACGCCGGCTCGGTCGCCGGCGTCCTGGGCGGCAGCCAGGTCCAGATCAACGCCCCCGACGTCCTGATCAACTGAGGTGACGCGATGATCGACGGATGCGTGGTCGGCCTGGTGCTCGACAACCGCGACCCGAACGCGATGCACCGCGTGCTGGTGCGCTTCCCGGTGGCCAGCGGCGTGGAGTCGAGCTGGTGCCGCATGGTCACCCCGATGGGTGGGCGCGACCGGGGGCTCGTCATCCTGCCGGACATCGGCACCGAGGTGCTCCTGATGTTCGCCTACCGGACCATGAGTCCGTACGTCCTCGGCGCCCTGTACAACGGCGAGGAGGACACGGCCGCGCCGTACCGGAACGACGACGAGAACGACGACCGCCGGGTGCTGTGGACTCGGAGCGGCCACCTCGTCGACTTCGAGGACACCCCAGGTGGCGAGCGAATCGGGCTCGGCGCCAAGGCGACGACCCGACTCCAGGTCTCGTCCGGGCCGGTCCACTACGACCTGGACGACGCCGGAGGCTGCCTCACCGAGAAGTCCGAAGGCTGCGCGTTCCACGACGCCCGCGGCGGCATGCTCATCAAGTGCAAGACGGCCAGCATCGAGGCCGAGGAGATCCTCATCGGCGCGGGTCAGATGGCGGCCCTGTCCGCGGACACGGTGACCATCGAGGCGAAGACGGTCCGGGCCACCTCGCCCGACACGCGCGTGAAGATGTCCGCGAGCGCCGCCTGATGCCGGCCGCCCCCAAGCAGGCCAGCCAGCAGGCCCAGAGCCAGGCGAAGAAGCTCTTTGCCCAGCTGAAGAAGAGCCTCACGAGCCAGTCCGGCATGGTCCGCATCGTCGTCGAGGGGGCGACGATCCTGTGCAACCAGACGGTCCCCGGCAAGAAGATCAACACGCTGCTGGTTCCCGAGGCCCGCCCTCTCATCGAGGGGCGGAAACAGGCCGCCATCCAGGACAACGAGCGGGACAAGCACATCAAGCCGTGGCAGGCGAAGTGCAAGATGCGGCCCGATGGGAAGGGGGACTACCTGCCCTGCGACTACCAGCCGGCCAGCGTCTGGGCGCCCGGCGTGCAGACCGGCAAGTGCTCGGACATGAGCGCCGGCTTCCCGAACTCGGACATCGCGCTCCAGGCGATGACCGACATGATGGAGGACGGCTACAGCGCGACGCAGTCGGCGGGGATGATGGGCAACATCCTGCAGGAGTCGGACTTCTTCCGCGCGGACTCGGAGTACGGAACGGGTGTCGGCCGCGGCTGGATCCAGTGGTCGTACAGCCGACGCAGCGAGTTCGAGGCGTGGAGCTCGGCGAAGGGGCTCGACCCCACGTCGTACAACGCCAACTACGACTACCTGATGGCCGAGATGCAGGGCCAGGGGTGGGGCGACCTGAACCACTGGTCCGGCAACGGGCTCGATGGCTTCAAGTCCCAGACGAACCTGGACGGCGCCACCCGCTACTTCGAGAACAACTTCGAGCGCGCCAGCAAGCCGCACATGGACCGGCGCCTGAAGCGCGCACGCAAGGCGAAGCTGGCGCTCGAGACGCTGAAGGACCTGGCCATCCCCGAGGTGGCGCTGCTGCGCTGCAACTACAAGGGGATCATCTCCGTGGCCCATCCCGGGCAGGAGACGAAGAAGGCCAACATCGGGTCGTGTGTCGCGCACATGCCCCGATCGGTGAAGTAGGCCGGGTCAGGCGCCCGCGGGCTTCCGCCACTTGACGACCGCGGCTCGTCGCCACCACCGGGGCCCGAGCTTCCCGCTCACCGCCTGGGTCATCGCCCGGTCCATGTCGTCGATCGACTCGAACCGCAGGGCGATGTCCCCGGCCATCGCACAGGCCAGGACGGCCTCGACCTCGGGCGAGATGTCCGGCGCGATGGCCCGGGGACGAAGCGGCCGACGGACCGCCGCAGCCAGAAGCGCCCGATGTCCACGGCCCTCGACCGGCGTCCGCCCGGTGAGCACGCGGTAGAGCACCGCACCCAACGCATAGATGTCCGTCCGGTGGTCGACCTTCCCGCCGTTGGCCTGCTCCGGGGCCATGTAGTGGGGCGTCCCGATGACCTGGCCAACGGTGAGGACCGTGGTCGCGCCAGCCAGCTTGGACACACCGAAGTCCAGGATCTTCCAGTTGCCGTCGGCGGTGAGGAAGATGTTCCGCGGCTTGATGTCGCGATGGATGACGCCCGCAGCATGAGCCGCCCGAAGGCCCGCCGCGCAGTGATGCGCGAGCACGTTGGCCTGCTCGGCCGAGAGCCGCGAGTACTGCCGCAGCGTGACCGCCAGATCGCGCCCGACGAGCTTCTCCATCGCGATGTAGGGCACACCCTGGTGCACGCCGTGCTCGAACACCTTGACGACGTGGGGCGAGTCCAGCGCGGCGAGGATCTCCCCCTCGCGCACGAACCGCTCCCGGATGTTCTCGTCCAGGCTGAACTCCTCGTTCAGGACCTTGACGGCGAGCACCTGGGTCGTCCGGGAGTCGAGGGCCTCGTATACCTCGCCCACGCCGCCTCGACCCAGCAGGCGTCCCAGCCGGTACGGGCCCACCGTGTGGCTCGTCATCCGACCTGCCTCCTGGGCGGCGAACCGGTCCAGCTCGGCCTGGGCCTCCTGGAGCTGGACGTCACGGCGCCGCTCCTCGAGGCCTGCGTCGACGACCTTCTCGATGGCTCCGGACAGGGCCACGCGTGCCGTCCGCGCCTGAGACAGCGTGACCACCAGGACGAGCGGCGCGACCACCATCATGAAGAGACGGCCACCGAGCCCGGCCTCGTCGCCTCGGAACACGCCCACATCGGGCACGACGCCGGCGATGACCACGGCGAACAGCGCCACGTAGAGCACGATCGACGACACGCAGATGGCCCAGGCCCCGACGCGGTCCGAGCCCTGGCCGAAGAACGCGATGCCGAGCGTGACCGCCTGCGCCGTCGGGCTGAACGGCCCCAGGTAGATGAGACACATCGTCGATGCCAGCACCGCGATGGCGCCGTAGATTCGGAACCCAGCCAGCGAGTAGCGGTCGGACGACGCCTGGCCGGCGGTCCAGGCGCTCGCGGCGGTGAACAGGAGCATCACCCCGGCGACGACCGGCTTCAGCGCCGGCTCGCCGTCCAGCAGTGGCGCCCAGATGGCGGTGACGAGCCCGATGATCGTGAAGACGACGCCGATGTTGCGAGCGCGCGCGGCCTCTTCCGACGCCGTACCAGCGGCCAGCGATTCCGAGGTGGGCGACGTCACCACCTCAGTATCCGATCATCCAGATCCCATTCTTCGCGTCCGAGGCCGTCGAGAGCTCAGCCAGCGTCATTCGCAGCTGCGCTCCGGTGTCCGAGTCGTTCACCAGAAGCGACGTCGGGCTGTTCTCCGGTCCCTCGAAGCCGACCACGGTCAGCCAGTGGCCGCTGGCCCCGAAACGATGGCTGTGGCGCCCGCCCTCCTGGATGGCGCCCTTGTACCGAGCGCTCTCCTCAGGCGATTTCACGACCTGTCCGGCCACGCTGAGGACGCCCACCGGGACCGGCTTGCCGGCCACGACCATCTTCACGACGTCGGAGACCGTGCCTCCCAGCGTGAAGCGTGCTTCCTTCTGGCCCATCTCGACCAGCTTCTCGGCCATCTTCGCGCCGGAGCTCCCATCGCCTCGGGTGTAGATCCCCCGACTGAACGCGGCGAGATCGGCGCGATTGGACGGATCGACGCCGTGGTCCACACCGAGGCCCGACAGGGTCGTGAGCAGGGTCGCGATGCCGCAGAAGCCGTCGTTCCACTCGTGGTTCAGCCGGTACTGGTCGTGGATCTCGGCCTGGGGCCCCTCCTCCTCGACCTCCTCCTCGACGGACTCCTCCTTGACAGACTCCTCCTCGACAGACTCCTCCTTGACAGACTGCTCCTCGACAGACTGCTCCTGGAGCTGGTCCTGGACCGCCTGGTTTCCATACGGCTGGAGCTCGTCGACATCGCCTGCGGTGGGCCCGGGCGCCGGACGCTGGTGGCGCCGCGCGCCGTGCCGCTGGCGTCGATGCACGGGGCGTCGTCTGAAGCCAGGCATCAGCAGGCCTCGGCGGCCCAGGCCCCGGACGTGACGATGGGCTCGATCCGCCGCCTGGAGCCGTGGGGGCCGAACTCGCAGGTCCACTGGGTGATGCCGTACGAGGTGCTCTCGACGGCAAAGCGAACCCGCATCGTCCGGTCACGCCGCGTCACGGCGTCGAGGCCCAGCAGGTGCCGCTCGCCGGCCCCGATGGTCCGCAGCAGCTCGAAGCAGACCACCGGCAGGTCGCCGAACGCGATGGCCTCACACGCCAGGACCCGGTTCGTCGCGGCCGGGTCCTCGGACGTGACCCGCAAGACGCCGGTCAGGAGGGACTCGGTCACGACCAGACCGACAGGCGGCCCGTACGCGGGCCCCAGCTCCCAGACACGGTGGTGCCGCAGCTCCAGGCGGTGCCGACAGACGAGGTAGTCGCGAGGGTCCCGCGTCCACTCCTCGAAGTGGCGGATGCCCGAGAGCCGAGCGGCGCGTCGAATGCGGGGATGGTCGAGCATGGGGAGAGTCTCCTCGGGGGCGATGTCGGAGCCGATGACGCGCCGATGACGGCTCAGGGTTTCTCGACGCCACGCAGCCGGCGAAGGGCCCCCTCGGCCAGGCCGAACGCGTCGTTCACCACGTGCATGCCCCCGACCGCAGCCCGCCGGAGCAGGTCGAGCGGGTTGACGCCGACCTTGGCCTTCAGCCCGCCGCCGACCCCCAGGGCCGCCCCTGCGCTCGCCTCGGCCGAGACCAGGCCGCCGTCCGCCGCGACCTTGCCCTTGGCCTCGGCTCCGGCGCCGGCCCGTGCATCGACGCCCACCCCACCACGGATGAGCTCGGTGCGGCCGACGCCGAAGAGGATCTTGCTCGCTCGCTCCCAGAAGGCCTGCGGCAGCTTGTCCAGCAGCGCGTCGTCCAGGTTCCCGGGGATGTTGTCGGCGTAGTCCGCGAGCAGCTCGCTGTAGTCCTTGCGGTCCCAGGTCAGGGCACCCTCGATCTCGGCGCCGGCCTTGGCCCCCGCGAACAGCTTCAGCTCTCCGGCCAGCTCCGCCTTGTCTCCCGACGCGCTGGCGCTCCCCTTGGCCGTCGCGCGAGCCTCAGCGGCCCCCGTCAGGGCCCCCTCGACCCGGGCGGCGTCGGCGCCGATCCGGGCGACCTCGTGCTCTCCGTCCACCCGCCCCTCGACCAGCGTGAGCGCCGCCTCCGCCGAAGCATCGAGGCGGGTGCCATCGGGTCCCCGCGACCCGCCCAACCTCGCTCCCGCTTCAGCCCCCAGCGCTCGGACGCTCGCCTGGCTGTGACCCAGGTCCCGCTCGATCTCGACCAGCTCGGCGTCGTCCTTCCCGCCGACCGACACCCGCACCGTGCGCGAGGTGTCCGCCTCGAGCGACGCGGTGGTCGTGCCCTGGGTGACCGACGCCTTGGCCGAGGCCTTGGCGGTCGGCTTGCCCTTGGCGTCCAGCCCCACCGTGCCGCCGAGGGTGTGATCGATGCCCGCGGTCGTTCCGCTGTGACTCGCCGCGGCCGAGGCCTTGGGCTTCACCTTGCCGTCGGTGTCCACCGCGACGGACCCGGCGACGCGGTGGTCGATGCCCAGGGTCTGGCCGGAGTGGCTCGCCCCCAGCGTGGCCTCTCCCGACCCGGTCACGCCGCGACGCGAGGCCCGCGCTCCCCCGCTCAGGCTGGCGTCGAAGGGGCCCGCCTCCGCCTGCAGCCGACCGCTGGCGGTCCCGCTCGGGCCGTTCTCGTCGACCCGCCCCGACGCTCTGCCGCTCGCCTGCACCGGACCCAGCTGGGTGCTGCCGGACACGCTGTCGCGAACCTGGCCCTCGTTCACCGTGCCCAGGTCGGAGGGGCCCTCCTCGAGCCAGCCCTCGAGCCAGTCCAGGTCTCCGCGCACCCGGCTGGACGAGGTCTCGGCTCCCACACCCTGGCGGTTGAACAGGGTCTCGGCGAGCGCCGCGTTGCTGCGGGGCGCCTCGGCGACCTCGACCGCAGGGGCGGCCGGGAGGACCCCGGGACTCTGGACGGGCTTGTGCGACTTCACACCGGGAGACTGCCCGCGGGTGGCGTCAGCGCCGATGACCCGCCGATGACGCCGCCCCAGAGGGTACCGTCACTGTGTGATGTGGTTCGTCCTGGCCTGTGGGGGGGCCACCAACGGCTCCCTCCTCCCCGACCTACGAGGTCGACCGTGTGACTCCCGAGTGGGAGCTGCCCGCCGGTCTGGCCGGCGACCTGGTGGCCGAGCCCGCCGAACTGGACCTGGGACGAGCCGAAGTGGACTGCCCGATCGATGGCGTCCTGACGCTCACCAACCAGGGGACCGTCGCGCTCGAGCCGACCTCGATCGCCCAGGTGGGAGCGGACTTCTCGCACGACTTCGAGGTGCCGGTCACGCTCGGGCCGGGCGAGTCGACCGACATCGACGTGCTGGGTGTTGCGCCGGAGCTCGGCGACATCGAGGGAGAGCTGTGGATCGCCTCGTCGGTCCAGGACCTGAGGGTCCCCCAGCTGCTGGAGGGCACCTCGCCGGACGACACCGTCGAGTACGTGCACGAGTGGACGGTCCCCGAGCTGGACCGCATGGACATCGTGCTGATCGTCGACCGGACGGGCTCGATGGAGCGGGACACCGAGGCGATGCTCGACGCCGCGCCGCTGTTCCTGCAGTACCTGGACACCGCCGATGCGGACTGGCTGCTGGCCGTGGTGACCGCGGACAACGGCTGCCACAACATCGACGTGATCGACGACGTCGACCAGACCGACCTGCTCAGGCAGGCCGCCGAGGGCTCGGGCGGTCTGTTCTCCGAGGCGGGGCTGACGCTGGCGAAGCACGCCCTGGCGTGGGACCGGAGAGTGGGCTGCAACTCCAGCGTGTTCCGAGACGGCGCGACCCCTCACGTCGTCATCGTGAGCGACGAGGCCGACCAGTCGCCTTCGTCGAATGGCTACGCGTACGTGGTCCCGGAGTACTGGGACACCAGCCCCTGGACACGCCTGCACGTCGTCGTCGGCGACGTCCCCGAGGGGTGTTCGTACGCCGGGAACGAGGCCAAGGCCGGGCATGGCTACGTCGAAGCCGCCGAGCTGACCCAGGGGTCCATCCACGCCATCTGCACGGATGCGTGGGGAGACGTCTTCCGCGATGTGCGCGGCGCCATGTTCGAGCCCGCCGCCGCCGAGCACTTCCCGCTGGCGACCGGCGAGCTCGTGATGGAGACGCTCACCGTCTCGGTCGACGGCGAGGAGGTCGAGTTCGCCTACGACGACGAGTGGCTCTCGGTCCTGCCGCTGGTCGAGCTCGAGCCCGGGCAGATCGTGCGCGTGGAGTACGCGACCGCGATGACCTGCGACTAGACGGGCAGCGCCTCGAGCCGAGCCCGCACGTGCTTGTGCCACGGCGTCCCGGCGAGCCAGTCCTGATCCTCGCCCGAGGTCAGCTCGTTCGGAGCCACGCCGTGCATGCCGCCGTCGTACGAGAGCCCCTGGCCGTTGGGGAGCGCGATGTGTCCGGGCAGCATCCGGTCCGACACCTCGACCAGGACGTCGGCCTGCCCCCGCTTCGTCGTCAGCCGAGCGGTGTCCCCGGTCGCGAGGCCAAGGGTCTGTGCGTCATCCGGACTGACCCTCAAGGCCTGGTCCTGCGAGGCTCGGCCGGCCGGATCCCGATAGATCGTGTTGGACGTGCTGGAGCGACGCTCGCCGGCCGCCAGGATCAGCGGCCACGGACTGGGCGGCGGCGGCTGCGTGGGATCCAGCGTCGCCAGCTCCTGAAGGAGCTCGCCGATGACCAGGTGGACCTTCTTGTCCGGCGTCTCCAGGCGCTTCAGCGTCTCGTCGTACTCGCAGTG
This sequence comes from Pseudomonadota bacterium, assembly GCA_024228935.1. Taxonomy (GTDB): domain Bacteria; phylum Myxococcota_A; class UBA796; order UBA796; family CAJQPC01; genus JAAESX01. The sequence continues at coordinate 8,962 of JAAESX010000100.1, read as the reverse complement.
GCTGAACACGAACCCAGACGGGTTCTCGAACATCGCGCGGAACAGGTTCAGAGCCAGCATCGGGCCGTCGCCTTCGATGCCGGCCGCCTTGACCGAGCGCGGGTAGACCTGGGCGCAGCGCTGGGCCAGCAGCAGGAGCGCTGCGGCGGCGTCGGCCCCGTCCGGCAACAGCGGCCCCATCGTCCGGTACAGCACGACAGGTGACAGGTCGCGGATCCGACGGTCGCCCATGGCCTGCATGAAGGCCATGCCGTAGACCATCGGACCCTGGGCAGCGGCAGCGCGGAGCGGCTCCAGATCGATGCCGTCGAGCGCACCCATCGCTTCGAGCAGGCGGCTGTGGATCTCGGGCTCGGGCAGTGTGCCGGGCAGCGGCTCGAGCACGGGCGGACGCAGGTGGAAGACGTTGTGTGGGAACTCCAGCGTGAAGAAGCTGCACTCCCACTTGGCCAGCTGCGAGGTGGCCGGCAGGACCCAGTCGGCCTCGCGCGCGGTCTCGGTCATCGCGACGTCGATGACCACGCTGAAGTCCAGCGCTCGCATGGCCTCGCGCATCCGTGGCGAGTCCGCCAGGCTGTGCACGGGGTTGGCGCTCTCGACGATCATCGCGCGGAACCGGTCCGGGTGGTCCGTGAGGATCTCGTCGGGGATGGCGTTGCACGGCACCAGCCCCGTGATGAGCCGCGATTGGGTGACCGGGCTGACCCGGCCCCGGCAGTGACGGCTTCCGCCCAGGCTCCCGAGACCGGTGTGCAGGTTCATCCCACCCTCGACGCCGAAGCTCCCGGTGAGCAGGAACAGCAGCTTCTCGAGGTAGCTGTTCAGCGTCGAGTTCGGCGCCTGCTGGATGCCCAGGTCCTCGAAGATCGAGACGCCGCGGGCTCGCGCCATCCGGCGGACGACACTCCGCACGGTCTCCTCGTCGACGCCGGAGCACACACAGTTCGCCGAGATGTCGATGGCCTGGGCCATGGCCTCGAGGGCCTCGACGCCGTTCGTGTGCTGGCCGACGAACTCCTGGTCGAGCAGGTCCTCGTCGAACAGGACGGCGACCATCGCTGACAGCAGGAACGCGTCCGTGCCGGGCCGGACGCGCAGGTGGACATCGGCCATCGCGGCCGTCTCGCTGACCTTGGGGTCGATGACGACCAGGAGTCGATCCGGATCGCGTGCGATCTGGCGCAAGACGACGCGGGCTCGCGGGAACCCGTGGGACTGCCAGGGGTTCTTGCCGACGAACACGGCGACCTCGGCGTTGGGGTAGTCCCCCGTCGTGTGACAGCGGGCCTTGCCGAACAGCCTGCTGTCCACCCAGAACTCGCCCGTCTTCTCCTGTGCCAGGGCGTTGCTGCTGAAGATCGCCCCGATGTGCTCGAGCAGGGTCCGCCCGTAGAGGGACCCGCCCAGGTGATTTCCTTGCCCGCCGCCGCCGTAGTAGAACAAGGCCTCGCCGCCATGCGCCCCGCGAAGTTCAAGGAGCTTCCTGGCGATCGTCGAAATGGCCACATCCCAGGTCACGCGCTCGAACGTGCCGTCTGCACACCGCCGAAGCGGGCTGTCGAGCCGATCCGCAGCGTTCTGGTAGCGGTCCAGGCGCTGGGGCTTCTCACAGACATATCCGCGGCTGCCCGGGTGGCCCTTGTCCCCTCGAATCCGTGTCAGGTGCCGGCCTTCGGTCTGCACCTGCAGGCCGCAGTTGATGCTGCAGAGAAAGCAGGCGGTGGGCTTCCAGGTCATCGGTCTCTCCAGGCGGGAGGCCATGGTAGAACCGAAGCCCGATCGGGGCCCGACGATGGGACACAACCACATCGCACATGACGTGCTGGCCGAGATGGTCGCCCAGTCCAACGACGCGCTGTTCGTCCTGACACCCGCCGGGTCACTCGACTACATGAACCCGGCCGCCGAGCGGCTCGTCGGGTGGTCACTCGAGGAGCTCGACGACGCCCACGACATGCTGGCTCGCATCCATCCGACGCCCGAGGAGCTGGCGCGGAGTCAGGCGCTGTTCATGGAAGACATGGCGACGGACGCCCCGCCCAAGCGCGTGTTCCAGATCGTCCGAGGCCCGGAGAAGACCCCCGGTGGATCGGACTCCGGCTCGGACGCATCCGGAGCGGTCTTCTGGTCATCACGGGAAACGACTGGACGGAGCGCGAGGAAGCTGCCCGGGCCGAGCTGGAGAACGTGCAGGCGTGCGGGGATCGGCAGCGTGTAGTGGCGCTCGGCCGATTGGCCACGGTCGTGGCCCATCAGGTGAAAGACCTGGTCCAGGTCGCGCTCGGCAACCTGCAGCTGGAGACCAGCGACACCAACAGCCCGCAGCTCGAGGCGGCCGAGCGCGCCCTGAGGCGTGTAGCCGAGGTGACCGATCAGCTGCGGATCCACGGCAACCGCGGCACGGCCGGTCCCGACGGACAGTCCGAACTGGCCCTCGACCGGCTGATGGCCAGCTTGTCCGCTCCACTCCAGCCGGCTCACGGCACTCCGACCGGCTCCGCCACGCCCCCCGAAGCGACGCGCATCCTGCTGGTGGACGACGAGCCAATGGTCCGGCGGGTGGTCCGGCTCCTGCTGGAGCGCGAGGGTCACCATGTCGAGGTCGCATCGAGCCCGGAGGACGCGCCCTGGCCGCTGCGGCCCGGCAGCGGCCCGATGTCCTGCTCACGGACGTGGGGATGCCAGGGGTGAGCGGCCCCGAGCTGGCCCAGCGGCTGCGCGAGGACGCTCCCCTTCTGCCCGTGGTCTTGATGTCGGGCCACACCGTCCTCGAGCCCACCGAGCCTCTGGTCGAGGATGCGCTGTTCCCGCCGAAGCCGTTCATGCAAGACGAACTGCTGGACGCCATCGCTTCGGTCCTGGCTCTGCGGACCGAGCCGGGCTAGCCTCGGTCCAGGAGAGACCGCCTGAGAACGCGCTTCCCGTACAGCCCACCGCGGATCTCGGACAACCTGGTCTACGGCGTGGTCGGCGCGGCCCTTCTGGGTCTCGTGCACGTGTTCGGCGCCACGGGGTACGCCCCGACGGTCGGCGCCATCGGCCCCGCCGGGGTGTTCATCGGCCTGGGCTTCGGCTTCTACATGACGTGGTTCTGGCTGCTCGGCGGCGCGACCATCCTGCTCGAACGACGGCTGGACGCCCCCGACCCGCCCGACTGGCTCCTGCGGTACCGGATCCAGGAGCGCCAGGGCGGTGACGGCCGGCGTGGACCGGTGCTCTCGAAGGCCGTGGGGGTGGTCCTGCGGAACCAGCTGCTCGGGACGCTACCGGTCGTCGTGCTCGGGTTCTTCCTGCTGCAGGCCCGAGGGGTGGACCTTGCCGCGGCGCCACCGCCGGCCTGGCGCATCGGCCTCGAACTGGTGGGCCTCGTGCTGATCGAGGAGGCGCTGTTCTACGCCGTACACCGGACGATGCACCGGCCCGCCCTGTTTCGACGATTCCACCGGACCCACCACGAGTTCCGCGAGCCCATCGGCATCGCCACCCACTACGTACACTTCGTCGAGCATCTGCTCGGCAACCTGCTGCCCATCTTTGCGGGCATCCTGCTGATCGGCACGCATCCGGTCACGGCTGGACTGTGGGTGATGCTCGCCATCGCCAACGCGATCCACACGCACTCGGGCTACCGCTGGCCGTTCCTCCCATGGAGCGTCGAGCACGACTTCCACCACTGGAACGTGACCGGGAGCTACGGCGCCATCGGCCTGCTGGACCGTCTCCTGGGGACCCACGACGAGCTCGCCGCCCAGGCTCCTCCGGATCAGTAGGCGCCCCTTTCAGTAGGAGAAGGTGTACTTCACGATGGCCTTCTCACCGCGCTCGAGCGCCGGGAAGGACGCTCCGAGCAGCAGCTCGTTCAGGCAGGTCTCGGTCTCGGGGTTCCGAAGCGAGCTGGACACGGTCTCGGACTTCGCCACCGAGCCGCTCGCCGAGAGCGTGAACTGGACGAGCACCTTGCCCATGCCGGCCCGGTGACACGCCATCCAGTCGAGCTGCTTCACGACGGTCTCCACATCCTGGGTCGAGATGCCGCCCAGGACCACCGGCCGGGCGAGGATGGGCTCTCCACCGATGGTCCCGGCCGGGGGCGCCTCCTCGACCACCCGGACCTCCTCGATCGGAGCCTCGACCTCCGGCGCAGGGGGCGCGTCCGCGCAAGCCAGCCAGAGCATCACCATGCGACGTCGACCGGGTACGTGACCGGCATGCCATCCGGCATGTCGTGGCCCGGGAAGTCGGCCTTCTCGATGACCGAGCCGATGCAGGCGACGTAGTCGTCGGGGGCTCCGCCGTCGTCGCTGGCCTCGATCGCCGAGACGATGCCGTCGCAGCCGACGGTCAGCTCGTAGGTCAGGTGGACCTCGGCCAGGCCTTCCGGCTGCGGGCAGTAGAGCGCGGCCTGGATGACGCCGTTCAGCGCGATGCGAACCTCGGCGTACCCGAGCCCGGCGGCCTGGGCGATCTCCCCCTCGCAGGGGTTCGCCGTGAACTCGACGCAGGGCTCAGGCCGGGGGGTCGGGACCCGGTCGGCCGGGGCGGCGAAGGCGAGGGACAGGAGCAGCACGACGCTCAGACTGCCACGAGTCGGTCGGCGAGCATCTTCCCGCCGAGCGCACCAGCAGCGCGGAGCGTGTCCTCCCAGACGCGTCGCTTGCGGGCGGCGTCGGCCGCATCGGTGCCCGTGAGGTTCGGACGGCGGTTGACCTCGATGATCCGAACGACGCCCGAGGGCTCGATCAGCACGTCGACGCCGAACGGCATGGCCGCCGAGGTGGCCGCCTTCGGGGCGCGGAGACGAAACGTGGTCAGCACCTTCTTCAGGTTGCGCGGGATGTCGCCCAGGACGTCTCGAGCGTCCTCGGGATCCGCGAAGTGGGGCAGCAGCTCGTCCAGCGTCGACGGAGCCCCCGGTGGCACCCCCTCGGATGCCAGGGTGACGGGCTGCCCGACGGGCGCGTAGATCACCTTGGTGTGCCGGTGCAGGTACCAGGCCTCGGCCTTGGCGATGGCGTAGACCCGGACGTGGAACGCTCGCCCGGCGACCTGCATCGATGGCAGGACGGGCTGGACGACCCCTTCACGGAGCTGGAGCGCCTGCGCGGCCGAGGTGGCGAGCGAGATGCCCTTCCGTCGCTGCTTGCCGGCCTGCTTGACGATGAAGGGCCCCTGCTCCTGCGCGAGCCGCCGACGGTCGGGCTCGTGGTCCAGCACCCACGTCTCGGGCGTGAGGCACGAGGCGCTGCCCCGGCCGTACCGCTGGACCATGGCGATCCACATGTCCCGCTTCGAGACGAGCGGGTTCGACCCGAGCAACCCGACCACCGGGCCCCGGGCCTCGTCGCCGAGCTGCTGGAGCTCGGCGTCCAGCCCGACGCCCTGCCCGCTCACGTAGAGATTCCACGGAGCGCCCTCGACGTACCCGTGCTCCGCCAGGATCTCGCGGCGCACCTTGCTGACCTTGCGGCCGGACCAGCTCAGTCGAGCCAAAGACCGTGCCCCCGGAGCTGCTCGATGAGCTCGTCGGTCCGGTACGGGAAGTACTCGCTCATCAGCCGCTCCCGCTCGTCCGCCCACTCGACATCGCGGGTGTACGGGGTCGACCGGTCCGTGTCCCCCCAGCGGGCCGACTCGCCGAGGATGGCGCGCTCGATCTCCTGGGCGCGGGCGTCGTAGCGAGCGGCGCAGGCGTCGGGCGTCAGGGCCCCGTCCCCGGTCAGGTGCTCGTGCGCGCGGTCGCTGTACCGCTGGACGAACTCGGGGTTCGTGCGCAGTCGCGCGTAGACGTGCGAGATGCTGCCGGCCACGTCGACGTCGATGTTGTAGTCGTCGGTGGCCGCCCAGAGACTGTACTCCATGTCCCACACGAAGAACCGCCACAGTCCTCCGTCCACGTTGCGCCGGACGCCTCGCATGTTGTTCGACGAGAAGACCTCGGGCCCGTCCTTGTTCGTCGTGTACTGGTGGATGAGCATGTAGTCGACCAGGTCCTCGACATCGAGCACGGACTCGATGGCCGCGTAGCCGCCCGTCAGGTCCTCGTCCGCCATGGCCAGAAGCTCGTTGTAGGCGTCCAGGGTGCCGTCGATGGCCTCGTTCGTGGTCGTGCGGCGGTTGATGGCATCGTACTCGTCGGCGTCGCCCCCGAAGTACTCGGCCCCGAAGTCGGCGTCGGGCCGCTCGACCGGGTTGTACAGCCCCCAGTACAGACCGTTCAGGTACAGATGAACGTAGGTGGCGTGCCCGTCGCTCTTGCCCATGTCCCGAGCGGTGTCTCGCGCGAAGCTGTCGCGCAGGTACTGGGCCTGCTCCGGATCGCGGAAGTCCTGCCAACCACGACTGCCCTGCGAGCGCAGGACGATGCTGTCGAAGCGGTCCACAGGCGCGTCCGTGAACAGCGGGTACTCCAGCTTCGTCGGCCCGTACTCGCTCTTGAACTCCAGGCGCAGACTGTGCTTCTTGGTGTTGGTGTGAGGCCGCCAGCCGTAGCCGTGGACGCGGACGCCGGCCTCGACCTGGATGCCGGTCGAGCCGTCGGCCTCGATGATCTCAATGCTGGCGACGCGCTCCCAGTCCTCGCCGCGCTGTTGGGTGTGGATGTAGAGCCCGTCGACATCACCGAACAGGTCCTCGGGCGGCATCACGATGGACATCGTGCGGATGTCGCGGAGCCCGGCCACCAGCTCGTCGCGGATGGCGTCGACCACCTCGGGGTCCATCTCGTAGTCGGCGGTGACCGCCGTCTGGGACATCCCGGCCCAGGTGGCGGGGAAGCCATCGGGGGCCGCGGGCTGATCGACCACGTCCTCGAGGAACAGGTAGCTGTGCGTGATGGTGTTGCTCGGCTTCAGCTCCGTGTGGAAGGCGGCGGCACGCAAGAGGCTGGTCGTCGGCACCTCGAGCGCATGCGGGCTCGTCACCTGGTCCCCGTTCTCGAGGGTGGGGACCGAGCCGTCCAGTGTGTAGACGAGGGTCGCGTCCGAGGTCTCGCACGAGAGCTCGACTGCCTGGGCGGCCTCGTAGAAGCCGCGCTCGATGTCCACGACCGGGTCGGCGACGAACCCGGCGAACCCCTGGCCGTTGGGCTCGCCCGGCGTCGGGACCGAGAAGAACGCCAGGTCGCCCTCCGTCAGGCGCTGGCCGGTCAGGTCCACAGCCAGGAAGAAGTCCTCGTCGTCGAGCGTGGTCGCGCGAACGGCGAGCGAGCCATCGGCCACGACCGCCGCGGGGTCCAGCTCGCCCGGGACGACCTCGATGCCGTCCAGCCACACGTCGGCGGCGTCGTCGACCTCGACCTCGAGCAGCGCGCGGTCGACCTCGGCTCCGGTGACCCCCAGGACGACCCAGGCGGTGTCGCTGACACCCCTCATCTCCTCGACCACCGTCTCGATCCGGCCGGCGTACGGGCTCGCCGTCACGCCCATCACCTCGACCTCGGCGAGCGACAGCCACTCGCTCTCGTACGTGCCGCCGACCGCCTCCTTCGAGACGCGCAGCTGGCTGCCGATGGCGTCGGGGTACACGATCAGCGACTCGCCGGGATCGGCCGCGACGTCGGTGGCGTTCAGGACCTCGCTCGTCCAGGTGGGCTCGCCGTCCGTGTCCAGCAGCTCGACCGTGATGTTGTACAGACGCTCGGGGCAGCATCCGACACGGTTGAACAGCCGGACCTCGGAGACGCCGTACTCCGCCTCCAGGTCCACCCACCACCACGGGTCGAAGTCACTCGTCGCCGTGTGGGTGAAGTTCGAGAGCGTGCCGTCGACCCCCTCGACGCCGGTGTAGCCGGGCCAGTCGCTGGACTGGTCCGTGGGCCGCCCGAGCGCGACGTTCTCGGGCACCTCGTCGGGATCGACCCCCTCGAAGCCGATGGGGAGCGTCACCGAGGTCCACCCGGCCGTGGCGCTCGCCGGCCAGCCGGTCGGTTCCTCGAAAGTCACCAGGGCGCTGCCATCCAGGAGCGCGTGCTCCTCGACGAGCTGCTCGGGCCCGTAGCTGTGGTCCTCGCGCAGCGCCGGGACGTCGAGGACGTCGATCACACGGCCCCAGGCGTCGACCAGTTCGAGGCGCTCGCCCTCGGACGAGATGCCGAACGCCAGCTCCTCGACGACGAGGAAGCCGTCGACCGTGCCGCTCAGGTCGTGCTCATCGCCCTCACCGACAAGGGTCCAGCCGCTCAGATCCGCCGCCCCGTACAGCTCGACCCAGTCCGGGCCGGTCGAGAACACCTCGTTGATGCGCACATCGGCGAGCGGCGGAGCGCTGTCCCGCTCGCTGTCCGCCAGGCTCTCGCGCGGGTCGACGTCCCCCAGCACCGGGTCGGGCTCGCAGGAGAGGAGGAGCAGCAACACGCGCCGAGTGTACCGGCGTCCTCGACCCGTCGGTCAGTCCGGCGGCTGCAGCACGTCGTCGAGGGAGACCTCGGCGAACGTCGTCTCCGAGGCCCAGGCGACGTACGTCGCTCGCAGGGGGCCCCACTTCGCGTGCAGAGCGCAGGGCTTGTCCGGGTCGCAGGCATCGAACCCGAAGACACACCGGACCTCGTCCGGCGTGTCGTCCATGGCGTCCAGCACATCGCGGAAGCGGATCTCAGCGGGCGGTCGGGCCACGCAGAAGCCACCGCTCCGGCCGCTCCGCCCATCGACGAGTCCAGCACGGACGAGGCGGCGCATGACCTTCGCCAGGTAGTGGCCCGGAATCTGGGTGGCGCCGGCCAGATCACCGCTCGAGACGCGCTCGCCGGTTGGCTGCGCGGCCAGGTGCGCGACCGCACGCATGGCGTACTCAGAGGTGCGGGAGAACAGCATGTTCATCGAGTAACCTATCGCGCTGATCACGACTCTTGACCCAGGTATCCGCAGTGCCGGAACCAGGCTGCGCAGTTCTCGGGCGTGACCTCGTTCAGCGCCTTCCCGATGTCCCGGATGAGGCGTGGAATGGTCCTGGGCGTCATCTGCCGGAG
>JAAESX010000099.1 GCA_024228935.1 Pseudomonadota bacterium | reverse complement strand
CCCAAGAGGTTGTTCAGCTGACCTGGCTGGGTTGCCTCGATCTTGGAGGTAACGCTCCGAGGCTGTGGTGGGGCCTCTCGTCGTTGTAGAAGGCGACGTAGGGAGGCAAGTGCTGTCGGCGCTCTTCGCTGCTGGAGTAGGGCTGGACGTAGGCCCAGAAGACGCTGGCCTGGCTGGTGACGCTGGATGCCGGGCTGGCCGACATCGTCCGCGCCGAGCTGGCCGATCTCACGTTCACCGATGCGGTCGCGCAGCGCGCGCTGGTCGAGGTCGTGCGACCGTGCGCGGAGGCCCTGCTGGGTTAGCTGGCGGGCGTTCTTCGAGGGCCGCATGCCCAAGCCGATCGCACTGATCCCCATCCCGCCGCCGCCGAATGAGCAGTGCGTCCAGCGTGACGCGCGGTTCGCCGGCGAAGGCGAGAAGAGGACGCGGTACAGCCTGCCGGAGAACCTGACGTCCACGAGCCCGGTGGGGTACCGGACCCGTGTCTCGTTCACCCAGGCCGAGGCCAACGAGGTCGCGCCGTTGCTGGCGATGGAGCGACCGCGGGCCTTCGTCGAGGGGCCCGTGCTCACCGAGCAGGAGCTGTTCGAGGAGTCCTCGCTCGGCGTCGGGCTCGCTCGGCAGTCCACCAACTTCCGTGGCCATCGCCAGGTGACCCTCGGGCCACAGCACTCCGAGCGCCTTGCGACGCTACTGGCCGCGATGACCGGCGTCGAGGCGCCGGTGCTCCAGGGCGCCGCGTACACGCACATCTGCCTGTCCCGGCCGTACCGCACGCCGTTCACGATGCTGCTCACCTTCGTCGGGCACGCTCCGGTGGTCAGCCTGTTCCAGGTCCCGTGGCGGGCGCTCCGCAAGCGCTTCCTCCACGCCGACGACATCCCGACCATCGGGTACCTGCAGCACCTGCACCTGGGCATCTGGGCTGACGGCCTCGAGCGCGCTGTGGTCATCGCCAGCGAGGGACGGCGGCGTGCCCAGGTCTTCCAGGCGCCGTTCTGTTCGGAGCATCGCCCGGCCAACGCCCAGGCCATCGCCGAGCTCGAACATCTCGCCGGCATCACGGTCGCCGACCGCGCGCTCGGATGGACCGTCCACATGGTGGCCCAGGTCGGCTACGCGGCCGAGCCGGTGCGCCTGTCGAGACGGACCGCTCGCAAGCTCGGTGCGAACCTGCTCGCCCTGCGCAGCGAGCGCATCCAGCCCGGTGTGAACGCCGAGGAGAAGGCGCCCCCGCAGTACCAGACCCGCCAGGACATGGATGTGCCGGACGAGCTCGCTTTCCACGCCGGGCGCGCCGGGTACAACGCCTTCGAGCACTGGACGGGCCTGGAGCGGGACCACGCCAAGCGCGTGATGCTGCTGGAGCGGGTCGACGTGCTCACGCCCGGGGGCAAGGAGCGCCTGCGCGCGATCCGACGCGAGCTCGCCGAGATCACCGACAAGGTCGTCGCGAACATCCCGTTGTGGGCCGACCTGCCGCTGATGAAGGCGCTCTCCAAGAACGCGGCGCGCGGGAAGAAGGCCTTCGCCCTGGCGGGGCAGCGCATCTACATCGGCGGGCTCGCTCCGTCCGAGCTCGGGGACGTCCCGTGGGACCTGGGTGTCCGCGCGTTCGGAGCGGCGGCCGCACGCTCGGCGCTCGTCTGCGAGCTGGCGGGCTGCATCGATCTGCCGCCGGACTGCGACCTGCTCGCCGGCATCTGCCTGATGGCGGGCCCTGTGAACCAGAACGACGTGGGCAAGTCGTTCTACGGCTTCCCCGACCTGCTCGCCGGAGCCCACCCCGGGCGGGATGCCACGTCGCTGCTCCTCTGGACGCTCAAGGCCAAGACGGTCGCCGACCCCGTCGGGAACGAACAGCAGCTGATGGACGCAAGCCGGAAGGGGGCCCTCGTCGATCTGCGCTGCGGGCCCCACGAGGTGGTCGCGGTCCGCTCGGACGACCAGCTGACGCCGCTCCGGGACCGCGATGGACGCCGGAACGGCGAGCGCGCCTACGCTGATGTGGGCAACTTCATCACCGACCCCGATGGCCGCGGAATCCCTGGCAACGCCGGGAGCGCCTGGCCGCGGGCCTGGGCCGAGGAGCCGCTGTGGCCCTGATGGAGTTCGACCAGTCGCCCGAGATCTCTCTCTGGGCGCTCGGCACCAAGCGTGGCCGGGGGCTCCAGGGCGGCACCATCCCCAGGGTCGAGGCCTCGCTGCGTGGGGTCGACGCCCGCCAGGGGCTGGCCGCGTACCAGCGCGTGTGCGGCTTCCCGGAGTCGGCGGTGCTTCCGCTGACGTGGCCACAGGTCCTGGCCGGCCCGCTCCACATGGCGGTGTTCTGCCACGCGGACTTCCCCCTCTCGCCGATGGGCATCGTGCACGTCTCCAACGGCATCCGGCAGGAGCGCCCCATCCTGTCCGACGAGCCGCTGGATCTGCGGGTCTCGGTCGAGGGGCACCGCGCCGCGCGCAAGGGCATCGAGTTCGACCTCATCACCGAGGTCCGGTCGGGCGCGGACCGCATCTGGTCTGCGCGGACGACCATCCTGAGCCGCGCCGAGAAGGGCGATGGCCAGAAGAGGGAGCGTGCTCCCGAGCCCGCTCTCGACGTCGGGCGCTCGACCGCATGGGCGCTCGGTGAGGACCTGGGCCGGCGGTACGCCGCGGTGAGCGGGGACAACAACCCCATCCACCTGCACCCGCTGACCGCGAAGCTGTTCGGCTTCCCGCGGCACATCATCCACGGGATGTGGAGCCTCGCCCGCTGCCTGGCCGAGGTGGACGACGACCTCTCGGACGAGCCGATCTCGGTCGAGGTGGGGTTCCGTCGACCCATCCTGCTGCCCTCGACCGTGCTCTTCGAGAGCGGGCGGCTGCAGACGGGGCTGGGGTTCCGGGTCCGGGACCCGCGGGGACGCGACTGCCTGGTCGGGCGCGTCGACTGAGAGGGCCTGTTGCCCAGCGGGTTGTAGCCGGCGGCCAGAGGTGCGATAAGGGACGGTCTTTCGTGGAGGAACCCCCATGTTCGCCCTCATGTGCGGCATCGCTTCGGCTGGTGTCCTGCCGGTCGACGTGCAGACAGAGCACCTGGACAACGGCCTGACCGTGTACCTGGCGCCCATGGACACGCCCGGCGTCGTCAGCTGGCAGGTCTGGATGGACGTCGGCACGCGGAACGAGACCTCTCGGACCCGCGGCCTGGCTCACCTGAACATGTACCTGGCCGCCATGGGCAGCACGTCCATGGACAGCGATGAGCGGGAACGCCAGATCCTCCAGACCGGCGCCACCGACACGGCCATCAGCTGGCAGGACCAGACGGTCTACTCGCTGTCGGTCCCGGCCGAGCACCTGCCCTCGGTCATCATGATCGAGGCCAACCGCCTGATGTACATGGACTACGACGAGGCCGACCTCGAGCAGGTCGCCGGCGCGGTCCAGGGCTCGTTCAACCGCCAGCAGGCGAGCGCCGAGATGGCCATCTCGAGCCAGTACCAGAGCACCGCCTACCGCGTGCACCCCTACGGCCACACGACCATGGGGTACCAGAAGGACATCGAGAGCTTCGACTCCCGGTACACCGAGGTCCGGGCCTTCTACAACACGTGGTACCGCCCCGAGAACGCCCGGATCGTGGTCGTCGGGGACTTCGACCCGCAAGCGATCCTGACGCAGCTCAACCTGACGTTCGGCGTCTGGGAGGGCGGCGACTCGACCAGCAAGCCTGCCGTCGAGCCCGCGCAGACCGAGCCCCGCCGGACCGACATGGTCTGGGAGAAGGGCCCCGCGAACCCGCAGGTCATGGTCGGCTGGCGCGTGCCCGGCTTCGACGCCCGCGACCCCGACGCCGCCACCATCGCGGTCATCGAGGAGCTCATCGCGAGCGAGGTCGGCTCGCTGCACCAGGACCTGGTCCTGGAGCGCGCTCTCGTCTACGAGATCGAGGCCATCAACGAGCTCTTCGTCGACGAGCGCCACTTCACCGTGCGCCTCGAGGTCAAGCACCCCGACGACGTCGCGCTCGTCGAGGAGGCCGTGCATACGGCCATCGCCGACTTGGCCGAGGGGGTCGACCCCGAGCAGCTGGAGCTCCTTCGGGACTCGGCGCTCGCCCGCTTCCGTCTGTCCCAGGACAGCCCCGAGGCGGTGGGCCAGACCATCGGCGAGTACACCTTCGGCGGGGCGGACGCCTCGGCCGTCGAGGCCTTCTACCGGAACTTCGCCCAGGTGAGTGCCGACGACGTCAGCCGCGTCGTCCAGGAGCACTTCGTCCCCGAGGGCATGACCGTGGCGACCCTGCGCGTCCCGGAGGAGAAGTGATGTTGTTCTCACTCTTGCTGGCCGGTTGCCCGAAGGTCGAGCCCGAGCCTGCTGTCGAGGCCGCCGCGGTCGTCGAGGAGGCCTCGGTCTTCGAGCCCATCGTGATGCCCGTCCGTGGCTCGCAGATCGTGTACCTGAACGCGACGTTCCGCGCGGGCAGCGCCCATGACCCCGAAGGCAAGGAGGGGCTGGCGTTCGTCACCTCGCAGGTCGTCAGTGGTGGTGGCGCCGGTCCGCTCGTTCCGGACGAGGTGCAGACGCAGCTGTTCGCGCTCGGCGCCGACATCGAGGTCGTGGTCGACAAGGACCTGGTCACCTTCCGCGGCAAGGCGCTGCGCGAGGACATGCCTGCGTTCCTGCCCATCTTCACGCAGATGCTGACCGCGCCCGGCATGGACGAGAGCACGTTCTACCGTGCTGTCGACTCGGCTCGCTCCGAGCTGAAGGCCGGCATCCTGGAGTCCGACGAGGCCCTGGGTGACGCCGTCTTCGACAGCGTGATCAACGTCGGCCATCCGTACGAGCACCCCGTCCAGGGACTCACGAGCGGGCTCGACGCCATCACGCTCGAGGACGTCCAGTCGTTCCACCACGCGGGCTACGACCGAGCGGGCGTCACCTTCGGGCTGGCCGGCGCGGTCGACGACATCCTGGTCAACGACTTCCTGAAGGCGATGGAGGACCTGCCCGAGGGCACCCTCGAGGAGCCCGTCCCGGCGAGCCGCACCGTCTTCACCGAGCGCACCCTCCACATCATCGAGCGCGGCACCGCGTCGACCGGTGTGCACTTCGGCCACCCCCTCGACGTCGACCGCGGCCACCCGGACTACCCGGCGCTGCTGGTCGCGACGACGGCGTTCGGCGCCCACCGCGAGAGCTACGGGCGCCTGTTCCGCGAGATGCGCGGGGATCGAGGCCTGAACTACGGCGACTACGCCTACATCGAGCACTACCGCGAGGTTGGACTGCGCGACCCCGAGCAGCTTATCGGCACGCTTCGGGAGCAGCCCCAGTTCACCGTCTGGGTTCGCCCGACGGAGACCCAGGACGGGCCGTTCGCGCTGAAGATGGCGATGGTCATGACCGAGCAGCTCGTCGAGCTCGGGCTCGAGCAGGAAGAGTTCGAGGTCATCCGGACCCACCTGATGAAGCGCAAGAAGCTGTGGGCGAAGGACCCGGGCCGTCGGCTCGGGTACGCCGTCGAGGCTGAGGCGCTGGGCGTCCCGAACATCCTCGAGGACCTGGACCACTCGCTCCAGGAGCTCACCGTCGAGCAGGTCAACGCCGCGCTCAAGGCCCACATCCACCCGGAGCAGTTCCAGGTGGTGGTGGTCAGCGGTGACGGCGCGAAGTTCGCGACGACGATCCTGAAGACCTACGACACGCCGATGGTCTACAAGACCTCGGCGCCGAACAGCGAACAGGCCGAAGAGGACAAGGCGTACGGGACGTACGAGTTCAAGCCCTCGACGTGGTCCGTGCTCGAAGCCGAGAAGCTGTTCGAGTAGATTCGGGGCATGGCCTCCACGCTCCCGACCCCTTCGCACAAGCACGCCCCCACGACCTCGTCTGCGAGCGGGGGCGTCGACGGCAGCCGCGGTGAAGCGACCACGGGCGGTGGCGGCGGTGGTGGCGGCGGCGAGTCCAGCTCGGGGGGCGGCGGCTCCTCGGCGTCGAGCGAGGAGTCCAGCTCGTCTGGGGCCCGCTCGACCGATCAAGAGATGACCGACGCTGTCGAGAGCGCCGCAGCCGACACCGCACCGGCCAGCTCGGACAACCCGTTCGCCGCGGTCGAGAGCGCGATCGACGACGCGGCCGAGAAGATCGGCGAGGCGGTCGAGAAGCTCAAGGACGCCCTGAACGAGATCCCCGGCGTCGATGCCGACGAGCTGCTGAAGGACGGCCTGGCCGAGTCCGGCGACGCCGCCGCGATCCTGGGCGCCTTGGCGGCTGGCGAGACGCCATCGCTGGACGATATCAAGGAGGCGTTCGGGCTGGGCTCGGACGACGAGAAGTCCGGCAAGGGTGCAAAGGGCGGCAAGTCCGACAAGCCGGCCAAGGGCGAGAAGGAGGCCAAGCCGGAGAAGCCCGCGAAGGGTGGCTCGGGCTCGAAGCCGGAGAAGCCCGCGAAGGGTGGCTCGGGCTCGAAGCCGGAGAAGCCGGCCAAGAGCGAGAAGGAGGCCAAGCCGGAGAAGCCGGCCAAGAGCGAGAAGGAGGCCAAGCCGGAGAAGCCCGCCAAGTCGGGTGGGGGAAAGAAGCCGAAGAAGCCTTGAGCGAAGGGGCGAAATCGCCCCCCCCCCCGGGAGCGCTCTCTCCCGGATAGGCCTTCGGCATGTTTCTCCAGGATCCTCCTCGTCGCATCGACCTGTACCAAGCTGACGCGCCGCTCCGGAACGAGCTCCGTCGGCACCTCCCGGACGACGTGTTCGAGGCCATCGAGCCCCGCCTGTTGGCGCTGGGCGAGGCCACTGCCGGCGAGCTCATCGAGCTGGCCGATCAGGCCGAGGCCGAGCTGCCCGTGCATGTCCCCTACGACCCGTGGGGCCGTCGCATCGACGTCATCAAGACCTGCGCGGCCTGGAAGGGGCTGAAGACGATGGCCGCCACGCACGGCATCGTGTCGACCGGGTACGACGAGTCGCTGGGGGCCCATCGGCGGGTCGTCCAGGCCGGCGTGCTGTCGCTCTACTCGGCGTCGTCTGCGGTGTTCAGCTGCCCGCTGGCCATGACCGACGCGGCGGCTCGGGTGCTGATCGACCACGGCACCCCCGAGCTGCGAGACAAGCTCCTCCCCCGGCTGCTCTCTCGCGACCCGGCCGAGTTCATCACCTCGGGCCAGTGGATGACCGAGAAGACCGGCGGCTCGGACGTCGGCGGCACCGAGACCATCGCCCGCCCTGTCCCGGGAGACACCACCGGCCTGGCGTACACGCTGCACGGAGCCAAGTGGTTCACCTCGGCGACCACGAGCGAGATGGCCTTGACCCTGGCGCGCATCGACGACGGCGTGAACCCCGTGCCGACGGGCTCTCGCGGCCTGACCGTGTTCGCGGTCGAGGTCGAGCGGGACGACCACGGCTCGCTGCAGGGCATCCAGATCGAGCGGCTCAAGGACAAGCTTGGCACCAGGGCGTTGCCAACGGCGGAACTGACCCTGGACGGCGTCGCGGCGACCCGTATCGGCGAGCCCGGTCGCGGCGTCCCCAACATCGCGACGATGCTGAACATCACCCGCTACTACAACGCCATCGCCTCGGCCTCCGGCATGGCGCGCGCAGTGTGGATGGCGCGGGACTACGCCACGCAGCGGGTCGCTTTCGGGCACGACATCGCGGACCTGCCGTTGCACGCCCGCACCCTCGACGAGATGGAGGCGGACTACGCGGGGGCCATCGCGATGTCGATGGAGCTGGCGTCGCTCCTGGGTCGCGGCGAGCTGGGCGAGCTCTCCGACGAGGAGGCGCGCCGACGTCGCGCGCTGATCCCGCTCTGCAAGCTGACGATGGGCAAGCAGGCCGTCCGCGTGGCCAGCGAGGCGCTCGAGTGCTTCGGCGGCGCCGGGTACATGGAGGACACGGGGCTCCCTCGGTTGCTCCGCGACGCGCAGACGCTGCCCATCTGGGAGGGCACCACCAACGTCCTGTCGCTCGATCTTCTCCGTTCCGAGGGACGGGACGGTGCGTGGTCGGCGCTGCTCGAGGACCTTGGGCGTCGGGCGGCCGACCTGCCCGCAGACCTCGATGGGGCCGCGGTCCAGCACGTCCGGGCGCTGCTCGGACGCCTGGCTGGGACCGCTCGCGATCTGCTCGCATCCGGCGAGCGACCGGCGCTCGAGGCGCACGCTCGGCGACTGGCGCTGACCACCGGCTACTGTCTGCAGGCCGTCCTGCTCGCAGAGACGGCTTCGCTCCCCACCTCGGACGCGGCGGCCTCGGCCCGGTTTCGGACCTTCGTCGACCACGTCCTGGCTGCCCCGCTCGGACTCTGAATGCTCGCACTCCTCGCACTCCTCGCGCTCCTCGCCTGCGGCGACAAGGCCCCCTCGGGGGACTCCGCCCCCACCGACTCCGAGCCGGCCGTCATCGACGAAGACGGCGACGGCTACCGACAGGACGCCGACTGCGACGACACGAACCCGGACGTCAATCCCGGCGCGGGCGAGCTCTGCAACGGCGTCGACGACAACTGCAACGACGTGATCGACGAGAACGCGCTCGACGCCGCGGACTGGTTCCCGGACCTGGACGGCGATGGGTTCGGCGGGCTCTCGGACAAGGTCACGAGCTGCGATGCGCCGTCCGGCTACGTCGAGGGCGGCGACGACTGCGACGACAGCGACGACTCGGTGCACCCCGATGCGGACGAGGTCTGCGACGGCATCGACAACGACTGCGACGGCGGCGCGGACGACGTGGACCCCGATGGCGTCAGCGGCACTTCGACCTGGTACGAGGACGCCGACGAAGACGGCTACGGCACCGACGAGAACACCACCGAGGCCTGCGACGTGCCCAGCGGGTACGCCGACAACGCCGACGACTGCGACGACACCAGCTCGGAGTGGAACCCCGACGCCGAGGAGTCCTGCGCCGACCCGAACGACTACAACTGCGACGGCAGCGTGGGGTACGCCGACGAGGACGGGGACGGCGTCGCGGCCTGCGAGGACTGCGACGACACGGAGGCGGCCCGCTTCGACGGGAACCCCGAGATCTGCGACGGCCTGGACAACGACTGCGACGGCGTCGTTCCAGATGAGGAGCTCGACCTGGACGCCGATGGCTACACCGAGTGCGTCTGGGACGGAGACTGGGCCGGCGACAGCTCGGTGGTCGGCGACGAGGACTGCGACGACGACGACGACAGCGCCTGGCCCGGGGCCGACGAGCTCTGCGACGGCGTCGACAACGACTGCGAGGGCGACGTCGACGAGGACGACGCCATCGACGCGACGACCTGGTACGCGGACAGCGACTCGGACGGGTACGGCGATGCCTCGACGAGCGACGTCGAGTGCGAACAGCCCAGCGGGTACGTCGCCGACGACACCGACTGCGACGACGCGGACGGCGACGAGCACCCCGGCGCCGCCGAGGTCTGTGACGGCGTCGACGAGGACTGCGACGGCGAGGTCGACGAGGACGTCACCTACATCGACTACTACCTGGACAGCGACGGCGACGGCTACGGCGACAGCACCGGCGGCACCCAGAACGACTGCATCGAGCCCAGCGGCTACAGCACGACCGACGACGACTGCGACGACAGCGACGCCGACGTGAACCCGGGCGCCGACGAGTACTGCGACGACGTCGACAACGACTGCGATGGCGACACGGACGAGGACTCGGCGCTGGACGCATCGACCTGGTACGCGGACACCGACGCCGATGGGTACGGGGACAGCTCGTCGACGACGGCCGCATGCGAGGTGCCCAGCGGGTACACCTCGGACACCACCGACTGCGACGACACCGACGGCGACATCCACCCCACCGCCGACGAGCACTGCGACGACGTCGACGAGGACTGCGACGGCTCGGTCGATGAGGACGCCGTGGACCCGGCGACCTGGTACATCGACAGCGATGGGGACGGGGACGGCGAGGCCAGCTCGACGGCCGAGGCCTGCGACGAGCCGAGCGGGTACGTGGCGACCGACACGGACTGCGACGACTCGGACAGCACGGTCTACGACGGCGCCACCGAGCTGTGCGACGGGCTGGACAACGACTGCGACGGCTCGCTGTGGTCCGAGGAAGAGGACGACGACAGCGACGGCTACGTCGAGTGCACCATCGACAGCGGCGGCTGGGACGCGACGTCCTCGAAGTTCGGGGACGACTGCGACGACACGACCGCCTCGGTCTCGCCGGGCTCGCTCGAGTACTGCGACAGCGTGGACAACGACTGCGACGGCGCCACCGACGAGTCGGCCGTCGACGCGACGACGTACTACGCGGACGACGACTCCGACGGCTACGGCGACGCCAGCGACTCGACCGACAGCTGCTCGTCGGTCACCGGCTACGTCACCGATGACACCGACTGTGACGACGGCGACGGCGACGTGAACCCGGGCGAGACCGAGACCGCGAACTGCGTGGACGACGACTGCGACGGGTCCACGGACGAGAGCGTGAGCTACACGTACACGCACGACTCGGACATCCAGTCCATCTGGTCGAGCGCGTGCAGCAGCTGCCACACGACCGGCAGCTCGGGCGGGCTCTCACTGACCAGTGCGTACTCCAAGATCGTGAACGTCGCCTCGAGCGACATCGCGACCATGGACCTCGTGGACGACAGCTGCGACACCGACGACAGCTACATCTGGCACAAGCTCCAGGGCACGCACTCCAGCGTGGGCGGGGCCGGCTCGACGATGCCCAAGGGCAGCACGCTGAGCTCTTCGGACGAGGCGATGATCAAGACGTGGATCGAGGAAGGCGCGCCCAACTGATCGGCCACGTGGGGCTGCCCGTGCTTCTCGGAGCCGGGATCTACCTGCTGTGGCGCTCGCCGGTCCTCCGCGTGTTCGGCTGGGTCCGCGCCGTCGGGCTCGGCGACGTGCTGGGATCGCTCCGCGAGGCGGTGGCGGGCTGGCCCGTGCCCGACGTCGTGCTCTACGTGCTTCCGGACATGCTCTGGACCTACGCGCTGACGGCGTTCATGGCGCACGTCTGGCGGGATCGGATGGGGCCGGGGGCGCTGGTCTGGCTGTCGTCGGGGGTGGTCATCGGGTCGGGTGGCGAACTCCTACAAGCTGCGGGCATCCTGCCGGGCACGTTCGACTGGCTCGACTTGGTAGGCTGTGCCGCTGCCGGGCTGCTCTCAGGCTTCCTGGCCCACCGGAGACACACGTGAAGCGACACCTCCTCAGCGCGCCGGCCTGGTCCTCTTCCTCGGCCTCTCCGCGGGCTCGGACCCCAGCAAGACCGGCGGAACCCTGCCGGGACCGCAGATGGACGCGTACGCCATCGAGTACCTGGAGACCAACGACATGCTCGAGGACGGCGAGCAGGTCATCGTCTACTACGACGCCACCATCTCGCTCGACGGCAGCGAGGCCGCCATCGTCACGGATCAGCGCGTGATGTACCACAAGGCCGGGCGCACGAGCTCGATCGACCTGCTGGACATCCAGTCCATCGAGACGGCCGACGGCGGCGCCATCGGGGATATCATCGACATCACCCCGGTCAGCGGGCCGGCGATGCACATCGAGGTCGCGCCGCTCAACGGCGGGGACCTGTTCATCTCGGAACTCGAGCGCGCCTGGGCGCAGGCCCAGTAGGAGGACCCATGCTTCTTCTTCTCACCACGTTCGCCTGTAGCGGCGACGGCGATGGCGTCTTCAACCGGCCGGAGAAGGACGACTCCACGGACAACGGCACCGACGACTCGGATCCGGGCGAGGTCGATCCCGAAGGCGACTGTGGAAACGGCCTGGACGACGACGGCGACGGCGACACCGACTGCGCCGACTCGGACTGCGCCACGTACGAGGTCTGCACCTGGCCGGATGTCATCAGCCATCGCTCGGTGTTCGACTTCAAGGGCCGCCGGGTGACCTGCGAGACGTGGGCCGGAGACTTCGACGAGGACGTCGAGGACTGCATCACCGAGTTCACGAGCGAGCTCGCCGTTGTCGAGGACGGCGACATCTGCACCCAGTGCGACCGGACCTACGAGGGCGCGTTCGAGTACCAGCGCGAGACCTGCGGTGGCATCTACGGCGACGGCTCGGCGCTGCCCACCAGCGGCCGGTTCGGGTTCATCTTCGCCGAGAACAAGTGGGTGCTGTTCGGCAAGGACGAGACCACCGGCACCTGGGAGGAAGGGCTCGACCTGACCGCCGAGGGCGATCGCTACACCTGGAACAACGGGGCCGGCGAGCCGATCTACTACGACGTGGGCGACTGCGACAACGACCCGCTGTATGTCGGCGACGTGCAGATCACGTTGAACTTCACGCCCAGGTAGTTCCCCATGCAGGGCGCTGTGGGTAGACCCCACGTCATGCGACCTCTGCTCACGGCGGCCGGGACCTTCGGGGCCCTCGTCGCCATCTTCTTCCTGGTGACCGGGCCCGTCCGCGGCTCGGTCGGCGACGTGCTCGTCATCCTGTTCCTCGTCGCCAGCCTGGCGTCGGTACGGGTCGGAACGGCGATGACCCGCATCGGCGGGGTCTTCCTGCTGGCGGTGGGCATCGAGCTGTTCCAGCTCCTGGAGCTGGTCGGTCCGGACGCGCCCGCCATCGCGCACGCGGTGCTCGGCTCCACCTTCGATCCGCTCGACCTGCTGTGGTACGCGGTCGGGGCTGGCGTCAGCTGGTTCGCCGAGGCCTGGTTCGCTCGCTGATCACCAGATGAACGGGATCAGGCGCTTCCGCTTCTTCGGGTAGTCGGGGAACTTCTCGAGGTACCAGGCGTGGTTGGTGCCGGCCCGGGGGCCGATGTTCGCGGCCGTGTAGATGGCGAACGCCAGCCCGGGGAGGCTCAGCGTCGCGAGCGCCCAGCCGAACCACTCGATGATCTCGCCCAGGTAGTTCGGGCAGGTCACGTACTCGTACAGGCCGCCGCGCGGGATCTTGTACCCCGTCTCGCCGGGCGCTCTGAGGTCGCGCAGGACCCGGTCCGCCCAGGTGTTGATGCCCCAGCCGGTTAAGAACACGACGAGGCCCGCGATGAACGCCGGGTGGGTGAGCCAGTCGTCGGTGTAGATGCCCAGGTGGCTGATCCAGCGCGCGTTCACATACGCGTTCAGGCTGTTGAACACGACCGCGGTGAGCGCGATGGACTGCGGCATGGTCTTGCCCTTCTGGCCGCGCAGCAGGAAGGGGTAGATGAAGGTCCGGCGGATGTAGTGGAACTGCCAGATGGACAGGAGCATCAGCGGGACCAGGTCGAACTTGTGGTCGCCCAGCAGGTAGATGCCACCGAAGACCAGGACGGTGGGGAACTCCATGATGATCCAGCCGGCTCGGCTGTTCACCTCGGGGCCCCAGCCCCCTCGCATGTGCCGGCCGTACGGGGCCGAGATGATGAAGACCGAGATCATCGTCAGCACCGCCAGCCCGAGCTCGAGCCAGGTGGCATAGCTGTGGAAGTCCAGCTCGGGGATGCCGAAGATCACAGGCGGCCGTCGCCGCGGAAGGACTCCAGGATGTCGGTCACCGACTCGCGGGTCGAGCGGGCCGAGTAGCCGATGTCTGCAACCGCCTTGGCGTGCGAGAGCGGGTTGGCCCGCAGCGCGTGCAGGGCCTCAGCCGTGTAGATCGGCTCGCCGCCCACGATCGAGTACCAGAGCTCGACGAAGGGGGCGCCGAAGCGAGCCAGCCACATCGGGCTCGTGAACATCGGAGGCTTCGTGCCGGTCAGGGCCTGGACGTGCTCGGCCAGCTGACCGACGGTGTTGTGGTGGCCGCTCAGCAGGTAGTTCTCGCCGGTCTTGCCCAGCTTGAGCGCGCCGAGGATGCCGTCGCAGACGTCCCGCACGTCGACGAAGTCGAAGCCGCCGTCGATGAGGCTCGGCATCGTGCCGCTCGCGAGCCACAGGAACGTGTGCCCCATGCGGCTGGGCTCGGGGTCGTTGGGTCCGATGACGCCGCTCGGGTTCACGATGACCGCGTCCAGGCCCTTGGCGATGACCTCGCGAACCTGGGCTTCGCCGAGCGCCTTGCTGCGGTCGTAGGCCGGGTGGCCGGGCCCCGGGCGTCCACAGGTCTCGTCGGCTGTGCCCGCGGCGGTGTCGCTTGGCACTCTGTTGATGTCGAATGCGTGGCAGCTGCTGGTGTGGACCAGGCGCTTCACGCCGGCGGCGAGCGCAGCCTCGGCGACGTTCCGGGCGCCGTCCACGTTGATGGCGTGGACCGAGCCGTCCGGGTCGCCGACGATGCTGATCTTGGCTGCCAGGTGCAGGACGTACTCGGCGCCCTCGAAGGCTCGGTCGAGCGAAGCGCGGTCACGCACATCGCCCTCGACGATGTCGACCTTCTGGGCGTCCAGCCGCCCCTTGTTGCTGTGCACGAGGGCACGGACGGTGTGACCCCGCTCCAGCAGGAGCGGGACCAGGTTGTTGCCGATGTGGCCGGTGGCTCCGGTGACGACGATCATGGCGGGCGATTTAGCCCGACCTCTACTCGGATGCGTGGTTCAGGTTCGTGAAGAACGCGGTGAGCACCTTGTCTGCGATCTGGGGAGGCAGCGCGTCGAGCAGTCCGTTGATGGCCGCCATGCGCTCGGGCAGGTTCGTGCCCTGGACGCCGGCCATTCCCATCAGGTCGCCGAATGCGTCGTCCGAGAGCTTCTCCAGGTCGAAGCCGGCGAGCATCGTCTGTAGCTGGGCGGCCATGTCGATCTTCGGGTAGGCGCGGGCGGCCTCGACCGACTCGCGCAGCGCCACCAGCATGCCGGGCACCTGCTTGGCGCTGGTCGCGTTGAGCGAGAGGTGGAAGTTCTCGCGGTACCGCGTGCCGTCGGGTCGACGCAGGCCCATCTGCGGCTGGATGTACCAGCCACGGACCTTCATCTCGTCGACGACGTGGAAGATGTCGACCTCGTCGCTGACCACCGCGATGAGCGGCATGAGCGGGTCCCCCATGACGCGCAGGCCCGGGATCTCGTTGATGCCCTGCTTCGCGGCGATGGTGGCCTCGAGCACCGGGCGGGCGAGGTCCAGGTAGCCGTCGAGGCCCAGGTACTGGCTGAGCGTCCAGGCTGCGGCGACCGGGCCGGCGCTCTTCGTCGACTGCACCGTCGGGTTGATGATGGTGTACCCGGTCCAGTTGCTGCAGCTGAAGATCTGGTGGGCCTTCAGGTCCTTGTCGTTGTAGAGCACGACGCTCGCGCCCTTGGGGCAGTAGGCGTACTTGTGCAGGTCCATCGAGATGGACGTGACGCCCGGGACGGACAGGTCGAAGTCGGGCACGTCGGCGCCGAGCTTCTTGTAGAGCGGCAGCATCCAGCCACCCATGCAGCCGTCGACGTGGAAGAGGAGGCCGCGCTCCTTCGCCAGGGCGCCGATTCCGACGATGTCGTCGCAGGCGCCGTGCGCGTAGCTGGGGGCGCTGCCGACGAGCAGGATGGTGTCGTCGGTGATCGCCGCCGCCAGGGCTTCCGGGCTGGCGCCGAACGTCTCCGGATCCACCTCGACGAGGTCGAGCTCGACGCACAGGTAGTGGGCGGCCTTGTGGAACGCGGCGTGCGCGGTCACGGGGATGATCATCCGAGGCCGGGTGATGTGCGGCCGGTGGGTGCGGGCGTGGTCCCGCGCCGACTTCACGGCGCAGATGATGGACTCGGTGCCGCCGCTGGTGAAGCTGCCCCACACCTTCGCGGGGTCACCGCCGAGGTGCGCAGCGGCCATCGCCAGGACGTCGTTCTCCATCGCCATGACGCTCGGAAACGCCGTCGGGTCCAGCGCGTTCTCGCTCAGGAACTCCCCGTAGGCGGTCTTCGCGACCTCCTCGGCCTCCGGGGTCGGCTGGTAGACGTAGGCGAAGGTCTTGCCGTCGCGCCAGTGCAGGTCGTTCTCCCGCATCTTGGCGAGGCGGGCGAGGGCGTCTTCGCGGGAGATTCCGTTTTCGGGGAGCTTCATGGCGTGTCCTGGAGGATGGTCATGGCGTCGCCCGCCATGGTGTGGAGGTCGTCGACGGCGCCGTGCGCGAACCACTCGCGCAGCACCGCTCGGGTGAGTCCGACGGCGGCGCCTGCCCAGAACCGGGCGGCGATGGGCGATCGGTCGGTGAGCGCTTCGGCGATGGCCTGTTCCCAGGCCACGTCGAGCTCGATCTCGCGCCCGATCAAGGCCGGGCTCGCCTGGACCATCCGGTACTGGGCGAGCGCCTCGTCCCGGTTGGCCGTGTAGTGGGGGGCCATGCCGAGCAGGGCGGTGCGCACCGCGGTCAGGTCGTTCCCGTCGCCGAGCAGCTCGCGGAACAGCTCGAGGCGTTCGGGCTGGCGAGGGAAGGCCAGCATGTCCTTCTTGGGGAAGTAGCGAAACGCGGTGCGACGAGAGACGCCGGCGTGTGCGGCGATGTCGTCGACGGTGACCGCGTCGTACCCGCGCAGCGCGAACAGCTCCATCGCGGATGCGATCAGGGCCTCCCGCGTGTTCTGCTTCTTGCGTTCACGTGTCACCGGCGTCATGCCGGGAACATATGGCACCCGGTGTCACTTGTCACCCGGTGCCAGTTCGATTAGGCGAAAAACATGCTCCAGCTCCTTCTCTCGATCGGGGGCGCGTTCGGCGCGGATCCGAAGGCCATCCACAAGACGCTGGACGACGAGTCCGGCTGGGCCCTCCACACGGCTGAGAACGCCGAGGGCGTGACGGTCTACAAGAAGTCCGTGCCCTCGCTCGGGCTCGAAGCCTTCAAGGGCGTGCTCATCCTGGACGCCTCGGTCGACGTCGACGCGGTGTACGAGCTGGTCGCGGATCTGGAGAACCACGACAAGCACAGCAAGCACCTGCACGAGTCGACGCTCATCGAGGCGGAAGGCAAGCAGGACTGGTTCTTCGAGGTCGCCAAGTCGCCCGGTCCGTTCATCAGCGAGCGGTACTGGTTCAACACGACCATCACGACGAAGGACGTCGGCGGCACCGACGGTCACCACAAGCGCGCCTGGTCGAGCTTCGACGCCGCCGCGAAGTACCCCGACATCGTGACCGATCTGCAGACGCGGTACCCCGACGCGGTCCTGGTCGCGCTGACGTACGGCAGCTGGGAGTGGGAGCCGCTGGCCGACGGCACGACGCGGATGACCTACCGGACGGTCACCCATCCGGGCGGCAATGTCCCCGCGGGCATGTACGCGACCGTCTCGGGCAAGACGCTCCCCGACAACATGATGACCTTCGTCCGTCCCGCACTGTGAGACACCTCGTCGACGCGCTCGCCGGCGTCGAGCTGCCCGCGGCCCTGGTCGATCTGGACGCGCTGGACCGGAACATCGACCGCATCCGTGCCCAGGTCGAGCCGACCGGGAAGACGCTGCGTGTCGCCAGCAAGTCCGTCCGCCACGTGGGTCTGCTCCGACGGATCCTCGAGCGGGGGGCCCCCGTCTTCTCGGGCCTGATGTGCTTCACCTGCGACGAGGCCGTCTTCCTGGCCGAGCAGGGGTTCGACGACCTGCTCGTCGCGTACCCGACCTCGTCGCGCGACAAGATCGAGTGCCTCGCCGCCGCGCCGGCCCGGACCACCCTGGTCATCGACTCGCTCGAGCACGTGCCGCTGCTCGCCGGACTGGATGTGGGCGCCATCCTCGAGGTCGACGTCAGCTATCGCCGGGTCGGCCAGCACCTGGGCAGTCGGCGGAGCCCCATTCGCGGCGGGGCCGACGCGCTCGTCGTGGCCAGGGCCTGTCGGGATGCCGGCGTCCAGGTCGCCGGCGTGATGGGGTACGAGGGCCACATCGCGGGGCTCCCGGACGACAACCCGTTCGCGCGGGCGCTGAACCCGGCCAAGCGGTTGCTCAAGCGGCTCTCCATCCCCGACGTCGCGGTCGTGCGTGGCCAGGTCGTCGACGCGTTGCGCGGGGACGGCTTCGACGTCCCGCTGGTCAACGGCGGTGGGACCGGCAGCCTGGCCTCGACCGGGGCCGACCCGAGCTGCACCGAGATGACGGCGGGCAGCGGCTTCGTGTGCAGCCACCTGTTCTCCTGGTACGCCGGGACCGAGCTCGAGCCAGCGGCGTACTTCGCGCTCGAGGTCTGCCGCGTGAGCGACCCCGGCTACGCCACGTGTCTCGGTGGGGGCTACATCGCCTCGGGCGAGCCGGGCTGGGACCGTGTCCCGCTCCCCGTCTTCCCGCCTGGGCTCGAGTACGTCTCGATCGAAGGCGCCGGCGAGGTCCAGACGCCCCTCCGCGTGCCTCGTGGGACCTCGCTCTCCATCGGCGACACGGTGCTCTTCCGCCATGCCAAGGCGGGCGAGCTGGCCGAGCGGTTCAGCCGGTACGAGCTCGTGCGCGGTGGACGGATCGAGGCGTCCGAGCCGACCTATCGCGGGGACGGGCAGTGCTTTCTCTGATAGGGGCGCTCATGCTGTTCCTCACGCTCATCTCGTGCACGAAGGACGACGCCGTCCTCGACTCCGGCGACGCTGCGTTCGCCCCCACCAGCGACGCCATGGGCTCGGGCACGCTGGCCGTCGGCGCCGGCGTGGCCTCGATCACACCCACCTGCTTCGAGTCGTGGGTCGACACGGGCGACATGAACGCCGAGCTCGACGACGGCGAGGAGTTCCTCGACTGCGGCTGCGACCGCCTGTGCGACGGCGACGACGGCTACCCTGGACCCGACGAAGGGGAGGGCGATGGCGTCTTCCAGGCCGTCTGGATGGCCGGCTTCCAGAACAACCGTCCAGCGCAGGGTGTGCGAGACGATCTGTCCGCCCGCGCCGTCATCTTCGAGCAGGGCGATGTGCGCGTGGGCGTCGTCGTCCTCGACCTGGTCGGCTGGATGAACCCCGAAGTCGAGGAGACCCGCGAAGCCGCCGCAGCGCTGGACCTGGACCACGTGACCATCCTCTCGACCCACACGCACGAGGGCCCCGACACGCTCGGGCTCTGGGGCAAGACCGAGACGAAGTCCGGCTACACGAAGGACTACCGCGCCTATGTGGTCGGCCAGACCGTCGAGGCGTTGACGCTGGCCTCGGACGACGTGCGCGAAGTCGGCACGTTCACGGTCGGCTCGGTCGACGCCGCGAGCTACGCCGAGATCGGCATCCTGAACGTGCTCCAGGACAAGCGCGACCCCAAGTGCGTCGACACCGCGCTCAACGCCGCGTGGTTCCAGGACACGTCCGGTGAGACCATCGTCAGCCTGTCCCACTTTGGCAACCACCCCGAGGCGATGGCCGACGAGAACGGCCTCATCACCGCTGACTACGTGTGGGCGCTGCGCGACGCGCTCGAGAACGGCGTGGTCTACGACAGCTACACCCGCGAGGGGCTCGGCGGGACCAGCATCTTCCTGACCGCCAACGTCGGCGGGATGATGACGCCGCTCGGCATCACGAACACCGACGGCGACGGCATCGAGCGGCGCGAGTACACCTTCGAGAAGACCGACGCCATCGGCAAGACCAAGGCCGAGATGGCCCTCGACGCCATCGAGAACGGCCAGGTGGTCACCGACGCCGGTGTGGCGTTCGCCCAGAGCCGCTTCTCGCTACCCGTCGACAACTACGGCTTCCAGGCCATGTTCCTGACCGGGATCATCGACCGCGAGATCTTCGAGTGGGACCCGGCCGAGCCGATCGACGAGGACAACACTCCCGTCGTCTACACGGAGATCGACCTCATCCGGGTCGGCCCCATCGAGATGCTGACCATCCCGGGCGAGGTCCTGCCGGAGCTGGCGGTCGGCGGCTACGACGGCTCGAAGATCGGCACCACCTACGACGACGTCATCTCCGACGACAACCTGAACCCGCCGGACCTGTCGCTCGCGCCCGAGGGCCCGTTCTGGAAGGAGAAGGTCCCCGGCGAGCACGTGTGGATCCTGAACCTGGCCAACGACGAGCTCGGCTACATCATCCCGCCGTACGACTTCGAGCTGGACGCCGCCCAGCCGTGGTTCGAGGAGCCCGAGGGGGACCACTACGAGGAGACGAACTCCCTGGGTCCCCAGACGGCGCCGCTCCTGGACGAGCGGATCGACGAGCTGCTGGGCTGGGTCGACGCGAACCAGCGTTAGGCAGCCACCGGGCCGATCAGTAGCGGTTCTCCATGGCCAGCTCGATGAGGCTGGCGAGCTCGGTGTGACCCTCGGCTCGGAGCTGGTCCTTCCAGTTGACGTACGCCCCCTTGGGCGGCCACTGGACGCCGGTGTAGCGCAGCATCTCGGCGCCCGAGCTCTCGATGGTCGCGGTCTCTTCGTTGGTCAGCAGCTGGACCGCCGGGTCGACGCGGTCGAGCCGCATCCGCGTGTCGTCGATCGAGTGGGCGCCGCCGTCGAGCTGCAGCTGCGCCAGTATGCGGGCCATCGAGTCGACGCCCTCGCGCGTCGCGCTGTCGGCCGGGACCTGGTCGATGAGCGTGCCCATCAGCTGTACGCTGGCGCCGTTGTACGGGCACGTGGTGGTGAGTGTCTTCGCCGAGGCGTGGGCCTCGGCCAGCTGATCCGGCGGCAGCATCGCCACGGTCGCCTCGAACTCCTGCATCCCTTGCGTCCCGTGCTCGACGTAGGACATCGGGTCCTCGGGAGCCGGCGCTTCAGGCTCGACCTGGTCCGCGTGGACGTCACAGGCGAGGGCGAAGAGGAGGGCGAGGGTCACGGGGACTCCGGGAGCGTCGGGTTGCAGGTCGGGGCGGGTGCCTCGGGCAGCGGGCTGAAGAAGCCGAGCCCGAGCAGGACGGGAAGGAGGACGAGGACGAGGGCGCCGCGGCGTGGCCCCTCGGATCCAGCGAGGGCGGCTCGGATGCGCGCGCCCAGCTGGGACGGACGGCCGCCTGGCGTCGCTGCCACGGGAGGATGTGCGCCCTCGAAGCGGTCGAGCAGATTGCGGGCGTACCGGGCTGGTGCGACGCCGCGATCCAGCACGCGCTGGTCGGCGGCGAGCTCGGCGTCCAGCAACAGGTCGCGTCGGACCCACCAGGCGAACGGGTGGAACCACAACATCGAGCAGATGAGCTCGGTCGCGAACTGCACGGCCCAGTCTCGCCGGGCGATGTGGGCCTGTTCGTGGGCCAGCGCCATCTCGACCTCGGCCCTGGGCCAGCCGGACGCGGTGGTCGGGAGCAGGACGACCGGGCGGACGACACCCCAGGTCAGCGGCATCTGGATGGCGTCGGAGAGGCGGGCGCCATCGGGACCCGGGACGGACTTGGAGCTGGCCCAGGTCAGGCGAAGGAGGCTGACGAACAGGGGCCCGACACAGGCGATGACGCCCGCAGCCCAGACCGCGAGGAGCCAGCTCGGCCCCTCGACGACCGGCGCGATCCCCGCCAGGCTGAGCCCGGCGAGCACCGGCAGCGCCAGCACCCCCGCAGCCCGCAGCCCGCAGCCCGCAGCCTGTGTCGCTGTTCGGGACGGGACACCTGGGTTGCGAGCGCCTGGACCACGCCCAGGACGAGCCCCGCCTCCAGGGCGACCTCGGCCAGCATGCCCAGGCCGATGTGGATCGACGGAGCGCTCACTCGGAGTCCTCGATCAGCTTGCGGAGCTCGGCCCGCTCGTCGGCGTCGAGCTGGTCGTCGAGCTTCAAGAGCGCGACCGCGGCGCGTGCCGGCGAGCCTCCGAAGAAGCTGGACACGAGTCGCTTCATCGCCGAGGTCGACGCCTCTTCGACGGGGACGACCGGCTCGTACAGGAACCGAGGCCCATCCCGGCGGCGCTGGACCAGCCCCTTCTCACCCATGGTGCGCAGCAGCGCGCGGATGGCCGAGTTGCTGGGCGGATCCTCGAGCAGCCCCAGGACCTGGACCGCGGAGCTCGCGCCCTGGGCGTAGAGCACGTCCAGGACCTGGCGTTCACGTCGGCTGAGCTGGTCTGCTGTTGGCATGTTGGTTTTCTACCACCATGTTGGAAAACCAGCAAGCGGAACGATCAGTCGCGTCGACGAAGCCCGAACAGCACCAGCAGCGCCAGCCAGCCCGGCGCGAGCGCCCCGGCCGTACACCCACACTTCTTCTCCGGCGCGTCCGGGTACCCGCCGTTGTACCCGTCGGGCAAGGGCGTCGAGAGGTTCGAGGTGTTCTGGGGGTCGTGGCCGAACCCGGCCCACTCGACGGTGGCTCCGGCGATCGAGGTCGTCGTCCACGCGTACAGCCAGCCGCCGCGCGTGCCGGTCACCACGTCCAGGAACCCGTCGCCGTCGATGTCGCCGACGGCGGGCGACGCCATGTTCCACTGGCCCGTGAGCTTCGGCCAGCCGGTGGGCTGCCGCCCCTGGGCGTCGATGGCGTGTACCAGGAAGCCGCCCGTTCCCGTGATGATCTCGGGACAGCGGTCGCCGTCGACGTCGGCCACAGCCGGGTTCGCGAAGAACTGCAGGTCCTCCATGACGCGAGGGAACGCCGGCAGGAACTCGCCGGTCCGGCCATCCCACGCGTTCAGCGAGTGGGAGAACTCGACGCGACGCCCGTCGAACAGCATGCCGACGGCGTACTCCGAGCCCATGCCTCCGCTGACGAGCTCGGGGAACCCGTCGCCGTTCAGGTCTCCGAACGACGGGTTGTTGATCAGCGGGAAGCTGGAGCCGTCCCGCAGCGTCGCGGCGTCGCCGTAGACGTCGAACGACTTGGCGGGCGTCATGTGAGGCTCGCCGTCGTGGTCGAAGACGTTGTACTCGCCGGCCTGGGTCCACGCGGCGATCTCCAGGGTGCCGTCGCCGTCCATGTCGGCCATTGCCGGTGAGACGGGGACGCCCTCGCCGACGAACGGCAGGGCCTGGGTGTAGGCGCCGAACACGGCCTGGGGCCAGCCGGGGAGCACCGAGCCGTCCGAGTCGACGACGTAGATCGCCCCGTTGAACCCGTTGAGCGTCTCGTTCGTGCCGACGGCGATGTCCAGGTCGCCGTCGCCGTCCACATCTCC
This sequence comes from Pseudomonadota bacterium, assembly GCA_024228935.1. Classification (GTDB taxonomy): domain Bacteria; phylum Myxococcota_A; class UBA796; order UBA796; family CAJQPC01; genus JAAESX01. The sequence continues at coordinate 54,825 of JAAESX010000099.1, read as the reverse complement.
GAGCGCCGGGCTCGAGACGATGCGCGTCGCCAGGTCCTCGTACCCCGGGTAGGCGAGGCGCACGGGGAAGCCGGACACCTTGCCGCCCGTGCCGTCGAAGACGTAGACCTGCTGGTCCATGCCGGCGGCGACGATGTCCAGGGTGCCGTCTCCGTCGATGTCACCGAGCGCGGGCGACGCGAACCAGCCTTCGTCGAGCAGGGCGTCCCGGGACGTGAACGTGACCGGGTCGGGCTCGACCGGGAAGCCCGGAAGCACCTCGCCCGAGGCCGACCAGGCCCAGAGCTCCCCCTGCAGCGTCCCACCGACCACGTCGGGTGAGCCGTCGCCGTCGACGTCCCCCACGGCGAGCGTGCCGATGAGCCCCTGGCGGACGTCCATCTCGGCGAACCAGGCGGATCCCAGGTGGTTGGCCCCTTCCTCGGGGTCCCACTCGTCCGACAGCCCGGTCTGCACCGGCCATCCCGCCACGGGCGTCCCGTCACCGTGCAGTGCATGGATGGCTCCGGAGCCGTCGGCCTGGATCACGTCCAGGACGCCGTCTCCATCGAGGTCCGCGAGCACCGGGCTCGACTCGAGCGAGCCGGCCAGCCGCTGAGGGAACCCGTCCTTCCAGTCGGCGTCGTGGTGCACGTAGATCGCGCGCCGCGCCTCGCTGCCGTCCGAGCTCAGGCGCAGCGTGAGCGTGTGCAGGTTGACCGCGGTCTCGCGCTCGACGATGTCCTCGTCGCCGGTCCAGACGGGCGGGACCGCCTCGGCGTCGTGGTCGAGCGAGGTGAGGTCCAGGGACACGTCCACGTCCCCGGAGCCCGTGCCGACGACCTCCCAGTCGGTGGGCTCGTCGCCCCAGCCCATCTCCAGCGTCCACTCGCCCGAGCTGAGCCCGGTGATCTGGACGGCGTCCTGGCGGACCGGAGAGACGGTCTCGAACCATGTGGGCGAGGTGATCTCGACGGACTCGGGCACGTCACCCGCCACCACCCGGTCGACCGCCGCCGCCACGTTCAGCCGGCCGTAGCCGAAGGTGCGGTCCCAGCCCTCGCTCGACGGGTAGAGCTTCGGATCCGGCTCCTGCCAGACGTCGTCCGCGGTCTGCTGGAACAGCTGCACGATCTGGCCAGGCGAGAGCTCGATGCCCTGGTCGCGAGCGGCCGAGATCAGCAGTCCAGCCGCCCCGCTCGTCATGCCCGTGGCGCCGCTGCTGCACCCGGTCGACGACGCCGACAGCTGCAGCCGCGCGCCGTGGTTCGTGCAGTTGCTGTTGGCCAGGAACGTCGAGGACTCGTGGTTGTCGTCGTCGTTCGGCACGACCGCGTGCACGTACAGTGTGCGGTCGACCCAGCCCGGAGAGTTGTGGTGGTACGCCGTCTCGTCAGCGGCCGAGGCCACGACCAGCACGCCCGAGTCCCACGCTCGCGAGATGGTCTCGGTGACCCAGTCGGGGTGGGTGAGGGTGCCGAGCGCCTCCTGCACGATGTCGGCGTCCATCTCCAGCGCGTAGAGCACGCCGGCGCCGAAGTGGTTGCCGTCCGCGACGAAGCTGTCCGAGACGCGGATGCTCAGGACCATGCAGTTCGGGCACACGCCGATGCCGCCGGTCTCGTCGCCGCCTTCCTGGGCCGCCTCCTTGGCCTCGTACGTGCCGTGGTCGAACTCGGTGTCGTCGTACGGGTCGTTGTCGTTCCACAGGAAGTCCCAGCCCGAGACGTCGTCGACGAAGCCGTTGTCGTCGTCGTCGACGCCATCGGAGAACGCCAGGATGAGGTCAGCCGGATCGAGCAGATCGGGGTGACCGTGCGGCGCCAGATCCCAGGCCACGCGGGGGTCCTGTTCGTAGTCCACGACGTTCACGACGCCGTTCTCGTCCAGGTCGTGCGTGGTGCTCTCGACGCCGTCTGCGTCCTGGGGCAGGGGCAGCTCACCGACGTTCAGGAAGTGCTTCCGGCGGACGTGCTCCTCGTCCCACAGGATGCCGCTGTCGAGCACCGCCAGCAGGACGTCCGTTCGCCCGGTCGTGGTCCGCCAGGCGTGGGTGGCCGAGATGCCGGTCGCCGTCTCGGCGGGGTCGACCTCGGTCCAGTCCGAGGGCACCCAGCTCAGGAGCGCCCAGTCCTGGCCCATGTCCGCCGGGCACAGGTCCAGCCGGTCGGGCTCGCCACACTCGGGCTGGATGGGGAGGGGAACCTCGGCGTGTACGAGCGACAGGAACAGCAACATCAGAACGCGGACTCGGTGCCGGTGGTGGCGGTCGCGTCCGAGGAGAGCCCGGACGGGTCGAAGTCGATCGGCTCGGGGCCGACCCAGACATAGGTGAACTCGGCTCCCGGCGAGCCCTGCGAGGCGAAGGTGCTCAGCGCGACCGCGCTGACCGTCACGCTGTCGGCGACCGAGCCTTCCTCGGTGCCGTTCAGCCAGTAGCTCAGGTCCGTTCCGTCCCACTCCAGGCCGACGACCTGCGAGCTCGTCGCGTCCACCAGGTTGCCCAGGTCCAGCAGCTGCGTGCCCTGGTAGTGGCCGGTGGGGACGGCGCTGTGCTCGACGATGCACTCGTCGCCGCCGTTGTGCTGGGCCCCGTCGTAGTCGTTGGTGATGACGGCGCTGATCCACGCGCCCGACGTGTCCTCGAGCGACACCCCGATGGCGTCGTTGTCGTGGATCCAGCCCTCGACCTCGATGTACAGCGTCGAGTCCAGGTCCGCGTCCGGCACCAGGTAGAAGTCCTGGTTCGTCGAGTCCGGCCCGATGGTCCCGGTGCCGGTGTCCCACGCGAACGAGGGCGTGCCCCACGAGCTCGCGTAGTCGGCTGCGTACGAGCCGCTCGTGTCGGAGTCGAAGTCGTCGTACCACCAGGCGGTCGACTTCCGCTCGGTGCCCGAGTTGCCGAACGTGACGGTGAAGTCGGTCGTGCCGGTGTCGAGGTCGGGGAAGGTGACCCAGACCGTGGTCGCCGCCGAGTCCAGCTCGTGCGTCTCGATCCAGTACGCGAGCAGGGGACCGTCGTGCGTGAAGAAGCGCAGATCCTCGCCGCCGTCCTCCAGCGTCCCGGCCGCGATGAGCGTGGCGGTGTCGAGCGAGACGGGCACCTGCTCGTCGGTCAGAGCCGAGCCTGTCGAGTTGTCGAGCTCCAGCTCCAGGCGACGGCTCCAGCCGGAACCGACCGTGCCGTAGTCGCAGTACTCCTCGTACGCGCCCGAGCCGTCCGGGTCGATCCAGTAGTCGTCCGAGTCGGTGGGGGTGCCGCGCTCGAGCACGTCGAGGCAGCTGTCGCCGGGGCAGGACGAGCCGCTGCCGATGAGGTCCTCGTCGACGTCGGTGTCGCAGTCGTCGTCGATGCCGTTGCAGATCTCGGTGTCGGCGGGGCTGACGTCGGCCGAGGTGTCGTCACAGTCGGTGTCGTCGGCGACGTAGCCGCTGGGCTGGTCGCAGGAGGTCGTCGTCGAGCTGGCGTCGCCGTAGCCGTCGGTGTCCGTGTCGGCGTACCAGGTGTCCGCGTCCGAGGCGTCGTCTTCGTCGACGTCGGTGTCACAGTCGTCGTCGACGCTGTTGCAGGTCTCGGTCTCGGCGGGACTGACATCCGCCGAGGTGTCGTCGCAGTCGGTGTCGTCGGTGACGTACCCGGCGGGCTGGTCGCAGGAGGCGGTGGTCGACGCGGCGTCGCCGTAGCCGTCGGTGTCGGTGTCGGCGTACCAGGTGCCGGCGTCGGCGGCGTCATCCTCATCGATGGCGCCGTCGCAGTCGTCGTCGACGTCGTTGCAGACCTCGGTCTCGCCCGGGTTCACGTCGATCGCGGCGTCGTCGCAGTCCGTGTCGTCCAGCACGTACCCGCTGGGCTGGTCGCAGGCGGTACGGGACAGCGACCTGTCTCCGTAGCCATCGGTGTCGGTGTCGGCGTACCAGATCAGGGCGTCGGCGGCCTCGTCCTCGTCGATGGCGCCGTCACAGTCGTCGTCGATGTCGTTGCAGACCTCGATCGCGTCCGGGTTCACGTCGGCCGAGGTGTCGTCGCACTCCTCGCACGCGGCCCAGCCGTCGCCGTCCGCGTCGTCGTAGGCGACCGAGCCGTCGCAGTTGTAGTCGGTGGGGTCCGCGCAGTCTTCGGTGGCGCCGGGGTTGAAGGCGGCGTCCACGTCGTCACAGTCCTCGCCTTGGGCGATCATGCCGGAGGGCTGCTCGCAGGCCAGCACCTCGCTGTCGGGGTCGCCGTACCCATCGCCGTCGCCGTCCGTGTACCAGGCGGTCGCGCCCGTGGCGTCCTCGTCGACCTCGGTGTCGCAGTCGTCGTCGATGCCGTTGCAGAGCTCGGTGGCCCCGGGGTTCACGGCGACGTCGTCGTCGTCGCAGTCCTCGCTCTGGGGGTAGCCGTCACCGTCCAGGTCGGGATCGGCCTCTAGCCCGCTGTCCTCGGTCAGGCCGGACTCGACCGGGTTGTAGCCCTTGTTGCGGCAGGCGATGAGCGCCAGGACGTAGAGCATGAGCCTCTCCCAGGGAAGACGAGAGCGTAACGCCGGAGAAAACGAGGGCGGGTGTGCGTTGTGGCCCTCAAAAATACCGCATGTGTGCCTTGTGACCCCACTGGGGGTCGCGCTACTTTCTTCGTGCGCTCGGGTTTGCAGGGGCCCCAAACGCGCTCACCCGGAGCCGCACCCATGACGCACAAGACGATCTCGTCCTTGTCACTTCTCTCAGTCCTCGCCTTGATGGGCTGCAACACTGACCTCGGCATCGACGCGCCGACGGGCTCGTCGAGCCTGGCCGTCGCCGATGACGTCGGCGCCCTGTACGCCCTGAACGAGGGGCTCGGCAGCATCTCTCGCGTCGATCTCGCCACCGGAGACGTCGAGGAGACGCAGCTCGGTGAGACGCCCTTCCGCGTCGCCCGTCTCGACGGCGAGCGCGTGGCCGTGTCGCTTAGAAGCGAGCGCGCCATCGTCATCCTCACGGACGACGGGACCGGCCTGACGGTCACCGACCGACTCCAGGTGGGTGCCGACCCCGCAGGCCTCGTCAGCGATGGGGCCGGCCGGCTGTTCGTCGCCCTTGCCACCCAGGGCGAGATCTGGGAGTTCAGCGCCGCCGGCGAGCATGTGAACACCTTCGAGGTCGAGGGTCAGCCCAACTGGCTGGCGCTCCGGCCCCAGGGCGACGTCCTGTACGCGGCGAGTGCGTACGGCGCGACCGTCACCTCGATCGACCTGGCGACGGGCGAGACCGAGACCATCGAGATGCCGGTGATGGAGGGTCTCGAGGGAGACCACGTCGACACGCCGGTCACGCTCACCGCCCGCATCACGGGTGATCCGAGCATCAGCCCCGACGGCGAGACGATGGCGGTCCCCGTGACCTACCTCGACAACGTCACGCCGACCGATCCCGATGGCGACGACGTCCCCGAGCCCGAGAGCAGCTACTCGAGCGGCGCCGGCAGCGTCGGCGTCACCCGCATCAACCCGACCCTGGTGACGCTCGGTACGGTCGATGGTGGCCTCGACGAAGGCGACACCTTCTTCCTCGCCGGCCAGGTCACGAGCAACCAGCGCAGCAGCGAGGTCGTTCGTGGCTACGTGTCCAGTGCCACGTGGCACCCCGACGGCACGTTCCTCTGGATCACGATGGAGGGCTCGAACATCGTCCAGGCCCTCCTGCCCGTCGCTCGCCAGGTGACCACCGACTACCACGACGACGCGACCGTCACGAACGGCGAGATGGTCAGCGGTGACCGCGCCATCTTCGCCACCGACGCTGGCCCCCGCGGTGTCGCGTTCACGGTCGACGGCGAGGCGTACGTGCACAGCTTCCTGGACCGCCAGATCGCTCTCCTGGGCGACGAGGCGACGGTCGAGGTGTCCGGCGCCGTGCTGTCGGAGAGCACGCTGCCCGACAGCATCGAAGAGGGGCGCAAGCTCTTCTACGCCTCGACCGGCGCCATCATGTCGGCCGACGGGAGCGGCATGTCCTGTGCGACGTGCCACCTCCAGGGTCGCAACGATGGCCTGACCTGGAACCTCGAGCAGGGCCTGCGGCAGACCCCGTCGCTGGCCGGCGAGGTCGGTCACACCGCGCCCTTCACCTGGATCGACGGCGTCGACAGCGTGGCCGACGAGGCCATGCACACCAGCGAGGTCCGCATGGGCGGCGCGGGTCTGACGCAGGCCGAGGCCGACGCCATCGCGTCGTTCGTCGACTTCACGCCGCTGCCCGACACCCCCGACGTCAGCGACAGCGACGCCGTGTCGCGTGGTGCGGAGATCTTCTTCAGCGCCGAGGTCGGCTGTGGCTCCTGCCACTACGGCGACGACTACACCGACCACGACTCGCACGACATGTTCGGGCTCGAGGGCGTGAACACGCCGCGGCTCAAGGGCGTCGCGGCGAGCGCTCCCTACCTGCACGACGGCAGCGCAGCGACGCTCCGCGACGTGCTCGATGCCGTGAAGGACGGCGAGATGGGCGACACGTCCAGCCTCTCCGACGAGCAGATGGACGACCTCGAGGCCTTCCTCCGGACTCTGTAGACCTCGGCAGCTACAGCGCTGCGGTCTCTTCCGACGCCTCGACCTCTTCGGTCGGGGCGTCGTTGCTTTGACCCAGCGCGCGGAAGTGGAGCACCAGCGAGGCCGCGCCCAGGACCGCGGTCGCGGCGCCGCCTCCGACCAGCAACATCTGGTCACGACGGGTCGAGCGGAGCTGGTCGAGGTCGCCCCTGTCGCTGTGCCTGGCGAGCTCGGGCTCGAGCGTGCTGGCGCCGTAGACCAGGCCGCCGGTGGCCGCACCCCCGAGGAGGGGGCCGACCAGCCACGGGGTCAGGATGCGTCGGTCGGATGTCGGCTCGGGGAGGCCCGTCGCGAACTCCATCTCCTGGCCGTCCGTCAGCTCGACCACCTGGACGAACGCGACCTCGGCGCCGACCGCGACCTGGATGAGACGCGAGCCGGTCGGCACGACGACGGGCTGCTCGGAGCGGGCCTGACCGTCGATGTACAGGACCCCGTCGTCGGGTACGGGCCAGACGGTGACCTGGCTCTCGCCGGCGGGGGAGGCGGCCTCCCAGACGGTGCGCACGCCGCTGCCCAGCCGGTCGTTGAACCAGCCGGGGTAGGTGCTCTTCGCCTGGGTGAGGGCGGACTCGGCCAGGGCGTCGTTGCCCCCGTAGACCCCGACGGCGCCGCGCACCTGGTGCAGCGTGGCCAGGTCCTCGGGGCTGGGCACCCGGGGCTGGCAGGCCAGGCTGGCGAGGCCCTCCTTGGCCAGGCGCGATGCCAGATCGAGCTCGTCGTCCGTGACGGCGACGACGGCCTTCTCGGCGTGGGCGCCCAGGTCGATGCAGTCCTGCGCCAGCGCGGAGCTCAGAAGGAGTAGGTGCACTTCTGGGACTCCTGGTCGAACTTGATCTTGGTGAGGTCGGCGGTGATGACCTTGTCGCATCGCAGGGTCTGCGCGTCGGGCCAGGTGAACTTCAGGCCTGTGGTGGCGCCGACCGTCAGGGTCAGGGACTCGCGGACGTTGGCGCGCTGGCCGTCCGCAAGGGCGTAGCCATCCGACGGGTCGGCCAGGACCTTGATGGTCACGGTCTCGGTGACCGCTGGGCGCTCGGTGATGTGGACCACCGTCGTGGGCGGCTCGGTGGCTGGCTCGGGTTCGAGCTCGGCAACGGGCTCGGGTTCGGGCTCGACCGACTTGGGTTGGGACCTCGTCGCGACCGCGCGCGGCACGGGCTCGTCGACCACGGCCCGGACCGGTTCGGTCGCATCGACCTCGGCGGCCGGGAGCGCGAGCGCCTCAGCGGGGACGGGTTCGTCCGTCGGGACCTCGACCAACGGTTCGTCCGGTGCTTCGCCCGGGATGAGCTGCCAGACCGCGACGCCGCCGAGACCCAGGACCAGGGCCAGACCCGCCGCCGCTCCGAGGAACGCGGGCCGCTGGGGTGCCGTGGTGGGCTCGGGGGTCCAGGTGGGCTCGGGCGGCGGCGTCGTGGCGGGGAGGATGGGCGCCGGCGTGCGGGGGATCGACGGGGTGGCCGCGGTCTCCTCGGGCTCGGTCCGCCGGGCGAGCGTGCCGGACAGCTCGGCCAGGTCGTGGTCCCGGTCGAGCGAGCGCTGCCGGGACTCGACGAGGGGCGGCACGTGCTTGCGAGCCCAGCGTCGCAGGTCCGGCCCGCGGGTGCTCTCGAGCAGGTCGCTGGCCCGCTCCTCGACCTGGGCGGCCGTGGGTCGTCGAGCGGGGTCGAACTCGAGCATTCCGCGCAGCAGCTCCTGGGCCGCGCCGAGACCGGCGGGATCCAGCGGCGTCCGATGCTCGAGCGCTCGGATCTGCTCCTGCCGCTTGTCGTCGAAGTGAGCCTCCGACAGCGGCAGCCGCTCGAACTTCGCGCCCACGAGCAGCTCCCACAGGGTCACGCCCAGCGAGAAGATGTCGCTCTCGGGCCCGGCCACGCCGTGGAGCCAGCGCTCGGGCGCCATGAAGCGCTGGGTCCCGAACTGGACCGACTCGGTCTGGGCCTCGCGGTGGAAGTCGGCCCGGGCCACGCCAAAGTCCATCACCTTGACCTGGCCGGTGACGGACAGCAGCAGGTTGCTGGGCTTGATGTCGCGGTGGACGACGCACAACGGCCGGCCGGTCTGCGGCGAGATGGTGGTCCAGGCGGCATGCAGGGCGGCCGCGCTGCGCTCGACGATGGCCAGACCGACCGTGATGGGCAGGCCCGGCTCGCCACTCTGTCGGGCGGCGTTCAGGAGCGCCGTACAGTCGATGCCCTCGACGTACTCCATCAGGACCGCCGCCCGACCGCTCAGCGTCGTCAGCGCATGGACCTTGACGACGTGGTCGTGATTGAGCTGCGACATCAGCCGAGCCTCGTCCCGCGCCCGGGCCACGAGGTCCGCGTCGTTCATGAGCTCCTCGTGGAGGAGCTTCAGCGCCATGTGGTGGACGAGCCCGCTGGGGGCGGTGACCTCGGCCTGCCAGACCGAGCCGAAGCCGCCCTTTCCGAGGGGACGGAGGAGTCGGATCGACCGGCCCTCGTCGTCTCGGAGCGAGGTGGTCACGGTCGAGTCCCCCTGGGCCGGGCGAGCATACCGCGGGACTCTCTCGGCGGCCGAGTTGACGGTCAACTCGCGAGTTCTCGGTCTCTCCCCGACGACAACTCACCAGTTGACGGCCAACCCCGAAACGAACGGAGCCCCGCCTCTCGGCCGACTCCCAACCCCCGCGCAAAGCGCCTACCGAACCGGCTTCTTCCCCGCCGGCCCCACCGTCGCCGTGCCGCGCAGCACCAGCTTGCCGCCCGACCCGGCCGCCTCGGTCAGCACCGCGTTGACGCCCAGGCTCCCGGCCGTCGCTCGCTCCCGGCTCGGGACCGAGGCCTGGGCCGCGTCCTTCACCATGTCGAGCACGAACCACTCCGTCAGGACCGCCAGCGCGTCGATGGCTGCGGCTCCCCGCGAGCTGTCGCCAGGCTCGATCGAGGTCGCCCGCATCGTGAGCCAGCCCTGCTCGACGCCGAGCTCGCCGACCAGCGTGTAGTCCCGCCACCAGCCGCCCTCGAGGTGGTACAGCCGCACAGCCAGCTCGAACGAGTCCGGCTTGATCTGCAGGTCGGTCGGCTCGGCGTACAGACCGTGGTCGATCTCGCCGTGCTCGAACGCGGCCTTCTGGGCGAGGGACAGCAGGCTCTTCGGCGAGACGATGACCTCGAAGCCCTGGTCGGGGAGGGCGCCGCCGCGGGCCACGTTTCCGGCCGGGTTGGCGTCGGTGTGGAGCTCGATGAGCAGGCCCCCGCCCTCCGGTCCGACGCGGATGTCCCGCAGGCCCAGGTCCTCGCCGCCGTACGCGCCCAGGTCCAGCGGGTCGACCTTGGCGATCAGGGTGTCTCCCCAGCTCTCCAGCGGCCCGGTCAGGTCGAACTTGGTCTCGCTCAGCGAGGCCTTGAACCTCGTCACGTCCTTCACCGTGAGCTCGATGTGTCGGCCGTCGTCCGCGCTCGTCGTCGCGAACGCCACCTCGACCGTGAACGAGCCCGTGTACGGGATGATGTGCTTGCTGCCCGCCCCGAGTCGAAGGACCGCGTCCCCGGCGATGTCCGCCTCCAGCTCGATGCAGCCGTCGCAGCCCCCCTCGTCGAGCTCGATGGAGGTGACGTCCAGCTTCGGCCGCAGCTTGCCGATCCTCACGTCGATCGCGCCCATCGCGTCGACCTCGCGCTCGATCCCCTGCTCCAGGAGGTCCTGGACCAGCGGCTCTGCGAGTCTTACGGCCGCGTCGGCCTTCCAGTCGCTCTCCAGGGCCGGAGGATCGGCCAGAGCTGCGGCTTTTTGGTCTTCGTAGAGGGTCGCGACGTCCTCTCCGGTGCAGCCGAACAGGCCCGCGATGGCGTGAATCCACATGCACCAGCGCTAACCCGGGTCCGGCGCTGATCTACGCTGTCCGGCATGGCGCAGCCCCGACTCTTGAAGCTCATGGCCAGGATGGAGTCCTACAAGGCCAGCGACCTGTTCATCAGCGAGGACAAGGTCCCCGCGCTTCGCATCGATGGGGCCGTTCGCCGCATCAAGATGGACGCGACGACACGCGCGGACATCGACGAGCTGCTGCACATCGTCCTCACCGACTCCGGTCGCGAGGTGCTGGCGGCGACCGGCGACCTGGACTGCGGTCTGTCTCTCGACGACGGCAAGCGCTTCCGCCTGAACCTGGCCCGCCAGCAGGGACGCCTCTCCATCGTCGCTCGCTCGGTGCCGTCGGGTGGCGACCTGTCGTTCGAGGCGCTCGGGCTCCCCGACACCGTCCGCGATCTGGCCGAACAGAAGCACGGCCTGGTGCTGGTCACCGGCGCGACCGGCTCGGGAAAGAGCACCACGATGGCGTCGCTCGTCGCGCACATCAACCGGACGCGGAAGACGCACATCGTCACGATCGAGGACCCCATCGAGTTCGTGCACGCCGAGAAGCTCTCGCGCATCACCCAGCGCGAGATCGGCCAGGACTGTCCGGACTTCCATGCGGCCCTGCGGACCGTCGTGCGGCAGTCCCCGGACGTCATCCTCATCGGCGAGATCCGCGACGCCGAGACCATCCAGGTCGCGCTCCAGGCGGCGATGACGGGACACCTGGTCCTGGCCTCGCTGCACACCATCGACTCGACCCAGACGATGCAGCGCATCATGAGCTTCTTCCACGAGGACATGCGCGCCCAGATCTCAAGCGATCTGTCGCTGACCCTCCGTGGAGTCGTGAGCCAGCGCCTCATCCCGCGAACCGAGGGCAAGGGCCGGGTGCTCGCCATCGAGCTGTTGACCGTGACCGCAGCCGTCGCGAAGCTCATGTCCGAGCAGCGCTACGACGAGATCTACGACCACATGCGGGGCATCAAGGACCCCGCGATGATCCCGTTCAACCGCTCGCTCATCGCCCTGTACCGGGCCGAGGTCATCGACTTCGGGACGGGCATGGCCTACTCGACGAACCCGGACGAGTTCGCGCTTCAGGCCGAGGGTATGGCGACCTCGATCGACACCTTCAAGGGCGAGGCCGGTCCCATCGGCGAGTTCGACATGAAGGCGCTGCTGCACCGTGTCCTGGACCGGGACGCGAGCGACCTGCACGTCACCGTCGGCCGTCCGCCGATCCTGCGCATCAGCGGTCGGCTGGAGACCATCGGCGAGCGCAAGCTGACCGACGCCGACATGCGGATGCTGCTTTACTCCATCCTCTCGGGGAAGCAGCGCAGCAGCTACGAGCTCGAGCGCGAGATCGACTTCGCGCTGGCGCTCGACAATGGGCGCCGGTTCCGGGTCAACGCGTACTTCCAGCGCGGTCGCATGGCCGCCTCGCTGCGGGCGATCCCCAGCAACATCCCGGACTTCCAGGAGCTCGGCATCCCCGACGTCGTCGTGCGTCTCGGCACCCGGTCGGACGGTCTGCTGCTCACGGTCGGGCCCACCGGCGCTGGAAAGTCGACGACGCTCGCGTGTCTCGTCGACCGCATCAACCGGACACGAGCCTGCCGCATCATCACGATCGAGGACCCGATCGAGTACGCGCACACCAGCGCCAAGGCGACCATCGACCAGCGCGAGGTCTTCGCGGACACGAAGAGCTTCGCCGCTGCGCTGAAGTACATCCTGCGTCAGGACCCCGACGTCATCCTGGTCGGCGAGATGCGCGATCGGGAGACCATCCAGGCTGCACTGACCGCCGCTGAGACCGGACACCTGGTGCTCGCGACGCTGCACAGCAACGACGCGATCCAGGCCATCGACCGCATCATCGACGTGTTCCCGGCCCACCAGCAGAGCCAGATCCGCTCGATGCTCGCCAGCTGTCTGCTGGGGGTCGTGAGCCAGCGCCTGTTGCCCTACAAGGACCAGCCCGGCCGCGTGGCAGCGTTCGAGGTCATGGTCGGCACGCCGGCGATGCGGAACCTCATCCGCGACGGGAAGATGCATCAGGCCAGCTCGATCATGGAGGCCGGTCGCCGCGACGGCATGGTCACCATGGACCGAGCGCTCAAGGACCTCCACGAAGGCGACGTCATCGCGTACGAGACGGCCCTTCCGTACATGCGGAACCCGAAGGTCCTCACCGCGCCCGTCAACGAGCCCCCGCCGGAGGGGGGGGACCAAGGGCCTGAAAGCTACGGCGGTTGGGGCAACCGCCGCAGCTGAGGCGTTCGCTCAGTCGCCCTGGCCTGCGCCGTAGCGCTCGTCCATCGCGGCGCGGATGCGAGCCATGGACTCCTCGTCGCCTTCGACGAACCAGATGTGCTCGGGGCGCGTGAGGATCTCGTCGGTGACGGCGTCCACCTTGGCGGCCTCGGCGGCGTGGCCGTTCTCACGACCGTGCTCGGCGATCTCGCGAGCCTGCGGGATGAGCTCCATGTAGAACCACTCCGCGACCTCGTACATGCCGTGCCAGTGCGTGTAGTCCGGGGCCATCATCGAGGCGCCGTGGCGGGCGCGACGTCCCTTGTGGTGCCACAGGTAGAACCACGTGAACTCGATCTCCTCGTCGAAGCTCGTCGGCGTGATGAGGTGGTTCTCCTTCAGCGAGCCCATGATGGCCTTGCCTGCCTTGGCGAACAGGATGACCAGGTTGTCGTGCTGCTCGTAGAAGTTGTTGACGTAGCTCTCGCTGTGGCAAGCCGAGCAGACCTGCTTCATCCGCTGACGCTTCTGCTCAGCCGAGTCCGTGATGAGCGCGGCGCGCTTCGTCGGATCCGTCTCCGTCACGATCTTGTGGTTCTCGTCCGTGTCCGTCCGTGTCCATCCGCGTCGAGACGGGAGGCCTGTTCGTCCAGGAGATGCGCTCGCCCGGGTCGTGCGTGATCTTCCTGCCGTTCTCCTTGTTGCCGGACATGTGGCACGTCGCGCACGTCGGGGCGGCCGTGTAGTCCACGCCCAGGACCCAGTCCTCGGCGTCGAGGTTCATGTCGTCCTTCATGTCGTAGTAGGCGATGCCGTGCTTGGACTCGTCGTAGACCTCCTTCTGGGGATGGTCGGGGCCGAGGTGGCACTTGCCGCAGTTCTCGGGCTGGCGAGCGCGTCGAGGGCTGAAGTCGTGGCGGCTGTGGCACGCCGTGCAGCTGCCGCGTGAGCCGTCGAGGTTGAGGCGACCGATGCCCGTGTTGGGCCAGGCGCTGGCGGCCAGCTGGGGCACGCCGTCCTCGTCCTTCAGCACCATGGCGGCGGCCTCGAGGTTCGTCGGCAGGCCGCTCTCATCCGGCGCGAGCTCGTCGACCGTGATGAGCGAGCCATCCGTGCCCTCGAGCGCGACCTTGGAGCCGTGGCACTGCTGGCAACCCGAGTTGGCCGAGGCCATCCCGTGCACCATGTCCACCTAGAGGCCCGGAGTCGGGCTGTGAGGCGAGAAGGGCTCGCGGTTTCCTTCGACCTTCTCGGCGAGGAAGTTGTCCAGCGACGCCAGGATGTTTCCAGCCGAGCTGTGGTGGCTGGCCTCGAACTCCTCGACCACGCCGGCGTGGCACCGGGCGCAGTCGTTCGGCGTCACGATGGTCGCGATGACCTCGCCGTAGTGCTCGAACGCGTCGGGCTCGGCGGTCTCGGCCGCGTGGCACTCGACACAGGCCACGCCGGACTCGGCATGCGTGCTGCCCTTCCAGTGGTCGATGATCGAGGGGTTCGCTTCGCCGTGACAGTCGACGCACTCGGCGGAGCTGTCCGGGACCGAGATGTGGGCCGGCGTGAGGCCAGCCTCCTCGGCCTTGCGGGCAGTCTCACGGTACTGCACGAAGAGCAGGGACGCGATGAAGCAACCCGACAGGATGGCGATGAGGACTCGTTTCTGATTGAGCGTCATGGCCCGTCTCTCTGCGGAATCAGTGGGCCACCACGGCTTCCCAGATGGTGAAGCCGATGAGGAGTGCAGCGCCGGCGATGCCAATCCAGACCGAAGCCTCGGAGAAGCGCGTGCGCTTGCGGATCTGGGCGTCGATGAACGGCCAGATGATCATCACGAACACGATGAAGCCCTGGCTCAGCACAGCGAACGTGCCAGGGAAGATCTTCAGCCAGCGGAACGCGACGTAGAAGAACCACTCCGGCTTGATGATCTCGGGGGTCGTCAACGGATTGGCTTCGGGTCCGAGTCGGCGGGGACGACCGTCGCCAAGACGGAGAGGATGATCATGAGGACCAGGCCCATGGCCAGCTCGCTCATGACGTGGTCCGGCCAGAACGAGAAGTGCTGGGGCGGCTTGTCCTTGTCTTCCTCGAACTGGAACTCGGTGACGCCCTGGAGCCGGATGATCATGATGTGGACGATGCTCAGGAGCGTCAGCGTCACGGGCAGCACGGCCGCGTGCAGGATGAAGCTGCGCGGCAGCGTGTTGTCGTTGTAGACCTCGCCGCCCAGCAGCATGGTCTTGAAGAAGCCGCCGACGAACGGCACGGCGTCCGCGATGTTCGCGCCGACTGTGGCACCCCAGTACGACAGCTGCTCGAACACCAGGCTGTACCCGGTGAAGCCGATGAGCAGCGTGCACAGCAGCATCATCATGCCGACCATCCAGTTCAGCTCCCGCGGCTTGCGGTAGGCGCCCGTGAAGTACACGCGCATCTGATGGAGGATGACCGCGGCGATCATGAGCGTCGCCGCCCACTTGTGCAGTCCGCGGATGTACCAGCCGAACGCCGCCTCTTCGGTGATGAAGCGGACCGACTCGTACGCCGTGTCGGGGCTCGGCTTGTAGTAGATCGTCAGCAGGATGCCGGTGATGATCTGGATCACGAACAGGTACGCGGGCGTCCCACCCAGCGCGAACCACCAACGCTCCATGTGCTTGGGCACGGGCTCGTTGGTCATCGGCTGGATGTCGTCCCCTGTGACGGGGAGCCGGTCCTGGAGCCACCGAATCAAGGCGGACATCAGGCCTCCGTGCACTCGGCGAGGCGTGGGTCGTCGCCGAGCCCAGGCGGTGCGTAGTCGGGGTCGACCTCGATCATGTTCGAGCCGACGAGCCGCTCGACGGGCACCTCGATGAACAGGAGTCCGCTGTCGACGCGGAGGGGGTAGGCGGCCAGGGACTGGCCGGCATCGGCGGGGGGGCCTTCCGTGCCCACGCCGTCGGGCGAGAACACGCCGTTGTGGCAGGGACAGAAGAACCGGTTGTTCTGGCCTTCCCAGTGGACGTTGCAGCCCAGGTGCGGGCAGGTGGTCGAGAGCGCGACGGAAGCGTCCGCTCCCGCCGACTCCGACTGGCGAGCGACGGTGACGCGGCTGCCGTCCGGGGCCATGTAGACGAGCGAGTCCCCGACCGCGAACTCGGCGAGCTGCGAGACGAAGAGCCAGGCCTTCTCGCGACCTTCTGCGGGGTAGAGGTAGCGCAGGGCGATGCCGCCCAGCCCTCCGTACGCGGCGACGACGCCGGCCCCCATCGCCACACCGGCGATCTTGGTCAACAGCGCACGACGCTCAGGGTTCTCGGGTCCGCTCATGGCGCGAGTCCGGTCTCAGGGAGACTCTCGGGAATGCAAGGACCTCGCCATGGGGTTTTCGCGCGATAACCGAGGTTCGACCGTCCACGAGGTCGGTCCTGTGGGCAACCTCACACCCGGGCCAGGCGAGTGTGCCCGGTCCGCTAGTTGTCGTCGGGAGGGACCCCGGCCGCCGTCGCCCCGATGGGCGAGCCATGGTGCAGGACCAGCTTCCAGCTGTCGCCGTGGCGGTGGAAGAGGTTGGTGGCGGCGATGCTTCCCTGCACGGTCATGCCCTCGTGCACGCAGTAGACGCCTTCCATGCAGGTGACGTGGGCCACGTCGCCGGTCACGACGACCTGGACCTCGTTGGTCTCGACGCGCATGTAGCCAGCACCCTCGAAGATGCCGCGCCAGCTCTGCTCGACCTCAGCCCACCCTCGCAGGATCGGCCAGCCAGGGTGGATGCACACGTCGGCCTCGGTCTGGGACCAGACGTCGGCCATCGCGTCGAGGTCCAGGCGACGGAACGCGTCGTAGAACGCAGCGTTCTGCTTCAGCACCTCGTCGCGGTCGGTCACGCCGCCGACGATACCGCCGCTACTGCGCGACCTGGGCGTCGAACCGGATCTCCTCGGCTCGCCAGAAGCTCGCAGAGCCCGCGTAGAGCTCCGCCGAGAGGTACTTCGTGCCCTTGGGATCCGACCGTGTTCGGCCTCGAAGCCAGGAGTTCCAGCGTACGCCGTCAGGAGACAAGGCGACGTCCGGGTGGTCCAGGTTCATCTGGATCCTGACCACGCCCTTGCTGCCCTTGTGCACGAGCGTCGCGGTGCCATCGGCGGCCACGGACTCGACGACTGCGACGTGGGACAGTGGATCGTCGACCTTGCCGTTGCCGTCCTGGTCGTAGGTGTTGTCGAAGAACACCACGTCGCCCGGCGCCAGCTCGTCGCCTCGGCCGTGCCGCACGTCGAGGTAGTCGGACAAGGCCCACAGCGCCTTGCTGTTCTTCTGGCCGATGTCCACGCCCGCTCGAGCGTGGCTCACGTCGACCAGGCCCGAGCAGTCGTACCGGTAGGACTCGCCGTCGCTCTTCAGCCTGGTCCGCCCGACGTAGTGGCCCGCCGAGTCCGCGACGCGCTGGCCGGTCTTGCCGCCGCGTCGGACGGTCTTGCGGGCTGGGGGCGCGGGCTCGGCCTCGACGACCGCCTCGGGGGCGGCCTCCTGAGTCTCGTCGATGGCGTCCCAGGGTCCGGACGTACGAACCTTGTCACGTCCGACAGACGCGGTCGAGCCCGGGATCTTGTAGACCGGGGCGCAGGCGAGCCAGGCCAAAACGCTCAACATCCCCATCATGGTAGCTCTTGACGCTGCACGATGGCCAGCAGTTCTTGAGCGGGCGCCGGGGCTACGCCGTCTGGTCCACCAGGTACGGGCCGATGCTGAGGCAGTCGAGGCGGCCCAGTCGGAAGGCGCGGATGGCGTCGTGCGGGCTGCAGACGATCGGCTCCTCGTGCATGTTGAAGCTGGTGTTGATGAGCGCCGGGATGCCGGTGGCCTCGTCGAAGCGCGTCAGGATCGCGTAGTACTCGGGGTCGTCCCGCTCCCGGATGACCTGGGGGCGGGCGGTTCCGTCGACGTGGACGCAGCCGGGCGCCTTTTCCTTCATCTCGTCGCTGACGTCGAAGCAGACCGTCATGAACCGGGCGGCGTGAGCGGCCTTCTCGTACCCGTGGAACAGGCGACCGGCGTCGACGTCCCGGACGACGGGGGCGAACGGCATGAACTCGCTGCGCTGCAGCCGGTCGTTCAGCCAGATGTTGACCTCGGGGGAGTCGGGTCGGACGAGCAGCGTGCGGTGGCCGAGCGCGCGCGGACCGAACTCCATCCCGCCGGCGAACCGGGCGACGACCTTGCCGTCGACGAGCCGCTTGACGACCTCGCCGACGAGATCGTCGGGCTTCTTCGGCTTGAGCTTCGCGATGGAGAGCTCCTTGCCGATGTGGGCTGCGGTGTAGTCGGGGCCCAGGTACATCGTGGGCAGCTCGTGCGGCGGGTGGCCGGTGGTCGCCATCGCGGCGCCGATGGCCAGGCCCCCATCGCCCATGTTCGGGAACACGAACAGCGAGTCGACGCACTCCAGCTCGGCGATGCGCTGGTTGAGCTTCACGTTGGCGAAAATGCCGCCGCAGACGCTCACATGGCGGACGCCGGTCCGGTTGACCCAGTACGAGACGAACTGGGTGACGGCCTCCTCGAGCACGGTCTGGAGGCCGTTGGCGACCTCCTCGCGCGTCCAGCGGGACAGGCGGCCGTAGAAGGCGTCGTCCGCGGACTGGGGCCGCAGGTAGTTCACGCGCGAGAAGCCGGGTCCGACGAACCGGAGCTGGCTGCGGAAGTGGTTCAGCAGCTCCTCGGGGGCCTCGGCGTAGGCGGCCAGGCCGGTGATCTTGCCCTCGTGCCGGTTCGGGGTGAAGCCCAGGACCTCGGTGACGCGCGAGTAGTACGTGTTGATCGCGGCGAAGCCGGACTGGTCCCAGTGCCGGTCGAGCTGGCCGTGGCGCCCGACGTTGGCCGTCGCGCTGATGCCGTCGCCCATCGAGTCCACCGTCAGGACGAGGCAGACGGGCTCGTCCTGGCACCGGTACGCGGCCTGGGCGTGGGCCGTGTGGTGGTCCATCAGGTCGATGTACGCCTTGCGGAACCCGCGGTCCTGGAGCTTGCGGATGAGCAGCCGCTTGCAGGCCGCGACCTCCTGCATGTGCAGCCCGGCCTTCCGCAGCGCCACCTGGTAGGCGACGTAGCTGTTGAACAGGGGGCTGAACTGGCCGGACCCCTTGCGGCTGTGGTGGAACTCCGGGAACCGACGCAGCAGCCATGAGGGCGTGAAGCTGGTGCCGAAGACCACGCGGTCCACGTCGCGGTAGCGGGCCCCGGCCATGTCCAGGACGGCGTCGATGGCGCCCCAGGGGAAGGCGCCGGAGTTCTTTTTGCGGTCGATGCGTTCCTGGCCGCAGGCGGCGACGAGTCGACCGTCCTTCACCAGGGCTGCGCCGCTGTCGTGGTTGTCGGCGACGCCGAGGACGAGCATGCGCGGATTCTAACGGGTAGACGTGAAACCGCCTGGGGGTGCCGCCCTTGATCCAGGTCTTCCCTGGAGACGACATGACCTGGACGCTTCTTCTGCTTGCCTGTGGTGACAAGGACCCTGCTGGAGACAGCGCCGATCCAGGGACCGAGGACTCCGGCTGGTCGAGGACTCCGACCTGCCCGGCGACTCGGACGTGGACGAGACGGACTGCTGGGCGGTGGACATCGATCCGCTCACCATCCCGGCCGACGAGGAGACCGAGGTCGTCCTGACGGTCGAGTGCGATGGTGAGGACCTGCCCGCCGAGAGCGCGCTCGTGGACGAGGACGGCGACGAGTGGCCTCTGACCCACCGCGGCGGCCACGAGTACGTCGGCCACGTCACGCTCTTGCGCAGCGGCCGGCACAAGGTGCGGCGGCGGCGACTGCAACGACTCGAGCAAGGTCACCTGGCCGCGCGCGACGGACGGCACCACCACGGTGGGGCTGGGGTGCGGGAGCGTGCTCCTGGACGGCGAGGACTGGCTCGACGACGAAGGCCACGACCGCTTCGCCGTGGTGCTGGACATGCCGCTCGCGTCCTCGGTCAGCGGCACCACCCATCGCGACGCCAGCACCTCGGAGTCGCTCGCCCCGGTCGGCGATGTCTTCTTCGACATCATGTAAGCGGCCGTGCCCGGCGGGTTCGTCTTCTTCGACGTCATCACGCTGGACCGCGTCAGCTCGACCGAGACCGTGGTCGACGACGCCGTGACGCTCGGGGTCGCCGAGACCGACCTGGACATCCGCGACCAGATCACGGGCTCGCTGGTGGCGCCCACCGCGTTGCTCGTCACAGGTGACCCCGACGGGGACGGCGTCTGTGACCTGCTGTTCGCCCCGGGAACGTCCACCGAGCTCGACGAGGTGCTTGCGTCCGCGGCTGTCCTCGAGTCCGGGTCCTGCGACGAGATCACCCGGCCCCTGGTCGCCGGCGACGTCGACGGGCTGGCCGAGGTCTTGATGTCCGACGGCACGCTCGTCTTCGGCGGGAGCACCGTGTTGTTCTCCGATGGTCGGGGCGGCCTGCTCTCCAGCGAGGACGTCGACGCGGTCACGCTCGAGCCGGTCCCGGCCAGCACGGGCGTCGGGCACAGCGACCCCGAAGGCGGCGTCGCGGCCGAGCTCACCGCGGTGGTCCGGCCGTAGTCGTCGGGGGGCCGACGCGTCGTCGCGAGCGCTAGCCGACCACTTCCATGCCGGTGGCGTCCTCGCCGAGCTTGTAGTCGGCGACCATCTTCCACGCGGTGTTCGCCGAGCGGACCAGCTCGTCCATCGACTCGACCGCGGCCAGCCGCCGCTTCATCATCGACGGGCGGTAGTAGAAGCGCAGGTAGGCGAGCCGGGTCCAGCGCTGGATCTCCTCGTCCGTCATGTCGCAGTGCGGCCGGGGGACCAGGTCGTCGTGCGGGTTCAGCACGAACTCGCGCCAGTAGTCCCGGCCCGTCTGCTTCATCAGCATCGTGTACATCTCGGTCGCCGGCATGGGCGTGACCTTGCTGAACTGGGCGTAGTCGAGGTCCAGATCGAGCGCGAGACGGATGGTCTGGCGCACGGTCGTCGGCGTGTCGTAGGGGTTGCCGACCATGAAGTACCCGAACGTGTCGATCCCAGCGGACTTGGTGTCGCGGACGACTCGCTTGATGACGTCCAGGCTGGTGCTCTTCTTCAGGACCTTCAGGATCTCGCGGTTCCCGCTCTCGATCCCGTAGTAGATGCGCGTGCAGCCGGCCTGCTGCATCGCCTTGAGCACGTCTGGCGTGATGCAGTCCACGCGGGTGCGGGCGGCCCAGATGACGTCCAGCTTCCGACGCTTGATCTCATCGCAGATGGCGATGACCCGTTCCTTCCGGATGGTGAAGCTGCTGTCGAAGAAGTCCATCTCGTGGATGCCGAACTCCTTGATCGACATCTCGAGCTCGTCGACGGCGTTCTTCGGCGAGCGCGCTCGGAACGCCTTGCTGCCCTGCTCGCAGAAGATGCACTTGTAGGGGCATCCGCGGCTCGTGATGAAGCAGCTGAAGTTCTTCCGCTTGCTGATGAACGAGTGGTAGATGGTGTTGTCGAGCAGGTGCCGAGCGGGAAAGGGCGCCAGATCGACGTCCACCGTGTCGGCGTTCTCGGTCACCAGGACGCGCCCGCCCTCGGCCGTCGGACCGCCGACCCGGTAGGCCAGGCCCTTCACGTTCTCGAGCGGGAGCTTCTGGGTGTGCGCCCAGAGGAACTCGGGCAGGGCGACCTCGGCCTCGCCGGTGATGGCGAAGTCGATGGACTCGTGGGTCAGCGTCTCGCGCGGGTAGATCGACAGGTGCACCCCGCCCACGATGGTGGGCACGTCGACCTGGGCCTTGATGGCCTTGATCCAGTCCAGCGTCTGGAAGAAGAGGTACGTCGTGATCGTGTACCCGATGTAGTCCGGGCCGAAGTCCTTCAGCTTCCGGACGGTCTCCTCGAGGGTCCACTCGTGGGCGTGGGAGTCGAGGAACAGGACCTCGACTCCGGCGTTCTCCAGGATTCCCGCGACATACAGCAAGGACAGGCTCGGGAAGATCCCGTAGTTCTCCTTGACCGTCTTGATGCCGGGCTCGTTTTTGACGGGACCGTAGGGGGGGTAGACCAGCGCTACCTTCAGCCCCTGGAGCCGGGGTGCGTTCATTGATCGACCTCCGCTCGTAGTGTAGCCCTCGGTCTCTGCGGACTTGCGGGATACTCCGGGCCTTGATGGACCCTCGCTCGATCTGGAGAGCCGCTCCCTGGTTGCTCGGGCTGCTCATCGTTGTCGTCTTCGGCGCCGAGGTCGTCGCGTGGTCCGACCGCAACGGGATCCCGGACGGCTACCAGAACGAGTTCCTGCACATCGGGAACGCCCTGGATCTTTGGCGTGCCCTGGTCGAGCGAGACAGCTGGCACCTGCAGTACCACCTGACGACCAACTACTGGCCGCCGGGGTTCTACGTGGCTCCCTGGCCGCTCTTCGCGCTGTTCGGTGCGACCCATCGGGCGATGGTGCTGACCAACCTCGTGCACCTGGCTGTCCTGCTCGCCGGGACGTACCTCCTCGGTCGCGAGGTGCGGGACGCGCGCACCGGGCTCGTGGCGATGGGGCTGGTCGCGCTCTACCCGTCGATCTACGGCAACCTGGTGCGCTTCGAGCCCAACGTCGCCGTCGCCGCCTGGGTCACCGTCGGCGCCTGGCTGCTGGTGCGCTCGCGTGGGTTCGCCGACCGCCGCGTCGCGGCCTGGTTCGGGGTGGCGTGCGCGGTCGGACTCCTCATGGACCGGGTCAGCCTGGGCGTGTTCCTGGCGCTCCCCGCCGCGGCGTCGTGGATCGGCGGCATGGCTCAGGGCGAGGCCCGCAGGAGGCTGATCGGCGGCCTCGTCACCCTGGCTGTTCTCGCCGCGGTCGCCGGCTGGTGGCACGTCGAGTTCGTCCAGCGTCACCTCGAGGAGCTCGTCTCGCAGGGTGGAGTGGGGGAGATCGACAGCGCTGGCGAGTGGACCGAGCAGCGAGAGGCCTGGTCGGTCGCCAGCTTCGTGTTCTACCTGACCGCTCTGGTCGACTCCCAAGCCGGTCCGGTCCTGGGCTTCGTCGGGCTCGCCGCGCTGGTCGCCGCCCCGTGGAAGGCCACGCGCGAGCGGATGGTCCCGCTGCTCGTCGTCCTGGCCAGCGTGGGGCTCTTCACGCTCGTGCAGAAGAAGCAGGCCTACTACACGATCCCGATGCTCGGCTGCGTCGCCGTGCTCAGTGCGGACCTGCTCGCGCGGCTGCGTCGGCTGCGCTGGCCGCTCGTCGTCGGGCTCGTCCTGGCTGGCCTGGGCGTTCACAGCGAGCGGATGTGGGACCGCGCCACGCCGCTGCCTCGCGTCGCGGTCGACCTCCGTCTACCCGAGCTCTACACCTTCCCGCGGTTCCCACAGGCCCTGCCCCCGCGCGGTCTGCGGCTGCCTGTGGACACCCTGGCCGCCGCGCTGCCGCCGGGCGAGGTCGTGGTCTTCAGCGAGGACTCCACCTGGTTCGAGGGCTACGTCGTGCTCCAGCTTCGCGAGCGTCGGCCGGACGTCACGGTGCGCGGCCTGACCAGCGATCCCCAGGGCGTCTACGAGTGGTTCGACACGTCGGCGGCGTTCGTCCACGTGTCGACCGACGTGCGCGGGGACGCATTCCCTACCACCGAGCGGATGGAGGCGTCGCTGAGCTCGCACCACGTCGACCTCGACGCGTTGCCGCCGGTCCTGGAGACGCTCGAGGAGCAGTCGGAAGCGTTCGACGAGGTCGCGTGGTGGCCGCTCGAGCACGGTGGCCGCGTCACGCTGCTGCGGCGAACCCGACGCGCGCCGCTCTGAGAGCCTAGAACGGCAGCTCGTCGATCAGGCTCTCGGTGTCCTCGTCGATCGAGCGCTCGACCAGCTCGGCGTCGACGAGCTCGAACGAGGCCGTGGGCATCCGGGCGAGCGCATGGACCGCGGCGGTGCCGGACTGGTCGGCGTACTCGGCGGCGACGATGTGGCCCTGGTCGATGTGGATCGTGCCCTGACGGGCCTCGCCGGTGATGAGCACCCGGACCGAGCGCTTCAGCGCGAGAGTGCGCCGCAGCAGCTCGGGGAGGCTGACCTCCGAGACGCGCCCGTGGATGTCGGACCCGGCCTCGAGCGCCAGCAACAGCAACCGACGGCGCTCCCCGCGACGGACCGTCGAGAGCAGCTCCTGGTGGTGGGCGGCGTCCTCGCTCGCGGCGTGCATGGTGGAGAACAGGCACTCGACCGGCAGGTCTTCGCCGGGGGTCGCCGCCCGTTCACGCGTGTGGAGGCGGTCGAGCAGGCTCAGTGCGTTCGGCTGCGCATGCAGGAGGCGGCTGGCTTCGTGCTCGCCGCGAACGAGCAGCATCGCGCACAAACGCACGTCGGTCGCGTGGTCGGGGGCGAGCGCGGCCGCCTCGCACAGCAGCTCGGCCATGTCGACGCGGTCTCGGACCTCCTGGGTGGCGCTCTCGAGCACCAGCTTGTCCAGTAGATCGGCCAGCGCACCGCCGCCGCCGCCCAGCTCGGGCAGGGCGCCGGGGGAGAGCGTGGGGACCGAGTAGACGCCCAGTCCGGGCCGGCTTCGACGCCAGACGCCGACGAACGCCTCGACCTGGCCCGAGAGCGCGTCGCGGTGGATGACCGCGTGCGCCGAGCCGGCGTCGAGCATCGCCGTGACCTGGTCGGGGTCCCGCACGTACTCGGTGTGGCCACCCTCGAGCACCTCGAGGCGTCGCAGGACGGAGACGCGGACGGGGTCTGGCTCGAACACGACCGGTCGCGAGGTCAGGAGCGGCTGGTGGAAGCGCGGCCCCGAGACCATCACGTCGTCGGTCTCGTTCCGGACGAGCCGTGGCATGAGCCGGTCCAGCAGTCGGCCGATCGCCGTGCGCGTCGCCACGAACAGGCGCAGGTCCCGGGCGTGGGCGTAGTCCTGGGCCAGGTTCTGGCTGGGGAGGTCGGTGGGGTCGGCGATGACGAGGGACAGGCGACCCTGCTCCTCGTCCAGGAACATCGGGACCATCAGGCGGTCGCGCATGAAGTCCAGCGGCAGGAGCTGTAGGACCTCGCGCGGGATGCCGAGGTGGGCGACGGTCTCGGCGTCCATCGTCGCCAGGCCGTACTGACGGGCCACGCTCCGGGCGAGGCCTTCCTCGTCCACGAACGACAGCTCGATCGCCAGCTCGCCGAAGCGGCCCCGTTCGCGCTCGCGCAGGATGCCCAGGACCTCTTGCACGTGGGCGGGGCTCAGAAGCCCCAGCTCGACCATGATCTCGCCGATCGGCGGACGGCTCACCCAGCTCTCCTTCGGGAAGGGGGCAGAGCATACGACTATGCTTCGGAGCAGTGGAGGCAGCGTGAGCGACGAGGCGAGCCGGAAGTCCCTGGTCGCGGCGTTCGAGGCCCTCGCCGGGGTGCTCGAAGCGCGGGGCCGACACGGTTTCGACGACCCTCGGGTGGTCCGCCTGCGGGATGTCTGCGTGCAGGCCCTGCGGCGCCACCTGGACGTCGTCGGCTGGACCGGGGTCGAGTTCCGCGATGGCGCCGTGCTGCGGTTCGGGAAGCTGGTCCTGGCCGACAGCTCGGATGCGCCCCTGGCGGCGGTCCTCGAGGGCTGTGGGATCGGCGGGCTCTCCATCGAGCGTCACGTCGTCCAGGCCGAGCTCCATAGCCTCGTCGAGGTCCTGACGCGGGACTGGGGCCATCGGTCCGTGTTCGAGGAGGACCTCACGGCCGCCGTGTGGCGCCTGGACTTCCAGAACGTGCACGTGGACCTGGTCGAGGTCGGCTCGTTCGACGAGGCGCACGTGTCCCCGGACGTGTCCCGACTGCGCCGCGCGCTGCTCGACGGCCGGACCTCGGAGTGGGCCGTCTTCCGACCGACCCCCGAGGTGGCGATGCTGCTGCCCAAGCTGCAGCGCGAGCTCGCTCCAGCCGAGGTCGATCTCGGGGCGGGCAAGCTGGACAGCATCGATTGCGTCGTGCTCGAGCGCGAGCTCGACGCCATCCACAAGGGCGAGGACGTGGACGACGACCAGGTCGCCCAGGTCCTGTTCGAGACCGTGCGCCTCGAAGAGGATCGGGGGCGCGCCGAGCAGCTCGGCCGGTCCGTGGCCCGACTCGCGCTGGACCGTCTGTCCTCCGGGGACACCGCGGGGATGGCGTGCCTGGTCCGTCGGGTGCTGGTGCTCTCGAGGCCGCCGTTCCGAGGCCGGTACGAGCAGGTGCAGGCGTTCCAGGCGGGGCTCGCGACCATCGTGGACGCCGAGCACCGACCGCGCGTCATCGCGGGTCTCGACCGGCTGGACGAACCGCTGGGCGCGCGCCAGGACCTGTTCCTCTTCCTCACTGCCCTCCCTGCGGACAAGGCCGAGGACATCGCGCGGTTGGCGTATGCGTGTCCGTGGATCGAGCTCGCCCAGACCATCGCCGACGCCCTGCTCTCGGTGCTCGCCATCGACCGCGGTCGGCTTCGGTCCCTGCTCGAACGGGACGAAGACGAGGTGGCCTTTGCCCCGTTGCTCGCGTACTCGCGGCTCTCGGCCACGCAGATGCTCGGCGCCTGCCTGTTGCGCACGCGCAGCGCCGAGCCGCGGATTCGGGAGGCGGCGCTCCGGTCCTGCCGCAGGCACACCGACGAGCGGGTCGGGGCGGCTGCCCTGGCCCTCATCGAGGACAGCGACAGTCGCGTCCGGATCGAGGCGCTGCGCCACGTCGCCGTCTCGCGCCATCCTCGCGCGGCATCGCTGCTCGAGGAGCGCCTCGGCAGCCCGTCGATGGAGCGCGTGTCCGAGTCCGAGCTGAAGGCCTGGATGATGGCGTTCGGCATGGTCGCGCGCGCCGAGGCCGTCGAGCCACTCGTCGACATCCTCCTCGACCGCCGCTCGGTCCCGGGCCGCCACCCGCGGTTGAAGTCGTTCGCCGTCCGCGGGCTGATGGCCACGGGGAGCCGCGAGAGCCAGGAAGCCCTGAACGACATCGCGAAGCGGGTGCCCGAGGTTCGGGACACCATTCGTGAGCTCCGCTCGGAGATGGCCCGCCGATGACCGTTGACCTCCGCCTCCAGGATCAGCTCGGCACGCGTGTCGTCTACCAGCTCGGCAACGCCGTCCGGCTCGCCGCATCGCAGCCGGAGCACCTCGCCCCGGTGCTCGACGCCCTGCAGCGGGCGACCCGGTCGCTCCTGGGCTCGGTGGGCCCCAGCGAGCTCCGCTTCGAGCGAGGCGCCGCCTGGCTCAACGACCACCTGCTCCGCACCGGCGGCGGCATGGGGATCCAGCTCACGACGCTGTACCGGATGTTCGCGAGCAAAGGGCTCTCGGGGCTCAAGGTCCGCCCGGGCGTCAGCGCCGCGAGCTGGACCGAGGCGCTGCGACGGGTCCTGTCGGCGCCCCAGGTCGCGAAGGGGGGCAGCGCCACCACCGACCTGCTGGGCGCCACAGGCCTCGACGGCGTCCGGTTCCTGCCGCTGGGCCGCGGACCCGATGCCCGCCGCCGCGAGCTGAGGGCCGCCGCCGACATCGATCTGTACGGGCGCGCGCTCGACCGGGTGAGCACGCTGTTCGTCGAAGAAGGAGGCGTCCAGGCCTTCTCTCGCGTCGCCCAGGAGCTCGTGGCCGCGACGCTCCGCGACCCCCGGCACCTGGTGGCGCTGGTGACGCTGCCGATGGAGGTCGCCTACGAGATCCGTCACCCGGTGAACACGGCGATCCTGACGCTCGCGGTCGGCCGCCACCTGGGGCTGAGCCGCGGCGCGCTCCTCGACCTGTGCCTGTGCGCCTTCTCGGCGGACTCGGGCATGGCCGACGTCCCGCGCGAGATCCTGGAGAAGATCCAGCCGCTGTCCCAGTCCGAGAAGGATCGCGTCCGCCGGCACCCCCTGGACTCGGTGCGCCGTGTGCTGGCGGACCCGCGACTGGACCGAGCGGCGCGCCGTCGCCTGGTGGTCGCGTTCGAGCACCACATCGAGGGCACCCACGGCGGCTACCCACGCGTCTTCGGCTGGTCCCGCCAGCACATCTACTCGCGCATCGTCTCGGTCTGTGACGCCTTCGACGCGATGATCGCGGACAAGCCCTGGCGGCCGGCGCTGCTCGCCGACGAGGCGCTCGCCCAGCTGGTGGTCGAGGCGGGGGCTCGCCTCGATCCGGCCCTGGTGGTCGCGCTGGCCGAGACGCTCGGTCGGTTCCCCGTCGGGACCGCCGTGCTGCTCGACAGCGGCGAGGTGGCGGTGGTGCACTCCCCCGCCTCCGAGGACGCCGATCCCACCCGCCCGGTCGTTCGCGTCATCCTCACGACGAGCGGCGGGCGCAGCCCCGACCAGCGCGCCGTGGCCCTGGCGCGCGAGGCCCCCGGCGGGCGTCGTGCCGTGCGCAGCGTGGACGCCCAGGCCCTGGGCATCAACACGGGCGAGGCGGTGTTCGGAGGACTCGGTCTGGGCGGTTAAGCGCCTGGGATGCTGACGCGCCTCCGCGACATCCTGCGTGCCTCCGACAGTGCCCTCGTGGCGCTGA
This sequence comes from Pseudomonadota bacterium, assembly GCA_024228935.1. GTDB lineage: Bacteria > Myxococcota_A > UBA796 > UBA796 > CAJQPC01 > JAAESX01. The sequence goes on along the minus strand of JAAESX010000099.1, from coordinate 26,738 downwards.
GCGGGGGAGTGGACTCGGCGCTGGTCGCCGCTGTCGCCCACCAGGAGCTGGGGGACCGCGCCGTCGCACTCACCGCTGACAGCCCCACGTTCCCGCGCGAGGAGCTCGACGAAGCGCGCCGCATCGCCGAGCGCCTCGGCATGCGCCATGTCGTCGTGGACAGCAACGAGTTGGAGCGCGAGGGCTACGCCGCCAACGCCGGGGACCGCTGCTACTTCTGCAAGAGCGAGCTGTTCGAGCTGGCCCGTGACCGCGCCGCCGCGCTCGGCCTCGCCCACGTCATGGACGGGACCATCACCGACGACCTCGGCGAGCATCGCCCGGGGCTGGTGGCGTCCGGCGAGAACGACGTCCGGCACCCGCTGGTCGAGGCCGGCATGGACAAGAAGGCGGTCCGCGCGGCGGCTCGTGAGCTGGGCCTGCGGGTCTGGGACAAGCCCGCTTTCGCCTGCCTGGGCAGCCGCTTCCCGGTCGGGACGCGTGTCACCCAGACCCGCGTCGAGCGGGTCGGACGGGTCGAGAGCCTGCTCCGCACCTTCGGCCTGCGCGAGTTCCGGGTGCGCTACCACGAGCTCGAGGGCCATCCGATGGCGCGCATCGAGGTCTCCGTCCAGGAGCTCGAGGTCCTCACGCGCGAGGGCATCCGGGACGCCATCGTCGAGGCCTGTCGGCAGGAGGGCTTCGAGTGGGTGACGCTCGACCTCGAGGGCTACCGCCGGGGCCGGCTGTCGAAGGTGCTGTGAGCACCGAGCACCTGGGCGACCGGGCCACGGACACGAGCCGCGCCGCCCGCAAGAAGGTCTTCATCGAGCTGGGCGTGCTCTGGCTCGTCACCCTGCTCCTGATCCGCGGCGTGGTCGCGCTGCAGTCCGGCGCCGGCCTGCCGGACTGGGTGCTGGCCGCCGTCCCGTTCCTGTTCATCTACGCGCCCGTCGCGCTGTGCAAGTGGCGCGGGGTCGACAGCTACGCCTACCGCCTGGCGGTCCCGGCGTTCCGCGACGTGAAGGCCTGGGCTTCGGGCCTGGGGCTCGGGCTGAAGTGGATGGCGAGCATCCTGGTGCCCTGGTTCATCGGGTACCACCTCTGGCAGACCCAGGTGTTCGGGCTCGAGCCCAGCTGGAGCCGCCTGCCCGAGGACATGGCGACGCTGGTCCTGTACCAGGTGTTCTTCGTCGCCATCCCCGAGGAGTTCTTCTACCGGGGCTACATGCAGACGCGGCTGAACGAGGTGTTCGACCGCAAGTACCTGCTGTTCGGCATCCCGTTCGGCCAGGCGCTCTGGATCACGGCCATCGTCTTCGCGTTCGGCCACTCGCTCGTGATCCTGCGGTGGTGGCACTTCGCGATCTTCTTCCCCGGGCTCCTCTTCGGGCTGCTCCGCGAGAAGACGGGCGGCGTCGTCGCAGGGGCCTTCTTCCACGCGGCCTGCAACATCGCGGTGGTCACGCTGGACACGGTCTACGGCATCGTCGAGCCCTGAGCTCAGCCGCCGGGAGCGTCCTCGGGCCCCGAGAACCAGATCGTGCTCTGGACCTCGATCGGCTTGTTGCCGCCTGGCTGGGCGAAGCGGACTTCGCCGAGCGCCCGCTGGATGCAGGTCACGAAGTCCAGGTCGCGGTCGGCCATGTCGGCGAGCCGCACGTCGTGCACGCCACCGTCCGGGTTCACGATCAGCGTGAAGGCCACGTCCATGCGCTCGGTCATGCCCGCGGCGCCGTAGCAGGCGAGCATCTCGGGGTACGCCCCCTTCACCGCGCCCTGGACCGCGACGTGATCGATGCGCGATCGCGACGTGACGGGCATCCCGCCGCCCAGGGCCTCGAGGCCGCCTTCGACCTTGCGCTGGGCCTGCTCGAGCGAGCCGGTCGTCTCCGAGCCCGCCGTCTCGAGCGACGTCTCGGTCGGCGCGTCCTCGTCGATCTCGGCCCCGCCCCAGTCGTCCGCGAGGGCCAGGGATGTCGCCAGGAAAAGCACGCTCGGAGTCTCCTCGAAGACCCCATCATACCGGCAGCTACTTCTTCTTCGCTCGGGTGCGCTTGGGCTTCTCGAGCTTCGCGAGTCGCTCGACCAGGGCGTCACGCTCGGCCACCAGCTCATCGAGCCGGTTCTCGAGCGACGCGATCCGCTTCTCGTTCTTCTTGGCGCCCGACGCCGCCGAGCTGGTCTTGCCCCGCATCCCGTTCACGACGTCGCGGAGCTCACGGAAATCGGTGCGCGAGGGAATCTGCCGCTCGCTCATGACCTCCATGACGACGTCCTCGAAGAGCTGGCGGGAGATCGGGAGGACCGCGTCGGTGACGACGGATCGGAGGTAGTCGCGAGTGCTGCTCATCGGCTCTCAGCTGGAACGGTTCGTCGAATCCGGTGTCCATAGGTAACGTGGCGGCCAATGTTGCCGATAGATAGGCAAGGGTGCTAACTTTGCCCGGCTCGCGCGCTGCGCGATTGACGATGCCGGCGCGTGGAGGATGGATTTGAGCCAGTTCGCTGCATGTCCGTTCTGCAAGGGTCAGGTCGACGACGAGCTGACCCGATTCGGCGGAGCGTGTCCACACTGCTTCAACGACATCCCCGGTGACGAGGCTGCGACCGATCCCGGTGTGCAGGCCAAGGCGGCCGAGGCCGAAGCCAAGCGGGTCGAAGAGAAGAAGTCCAGCACCCGCACGGCGGGCATCGTGGGACTGCTCCTGCTCCTGGCGGTCGCCAGCACCGGGCTGTTCTACAAGCAGCACACCGACCGCGAAGCGGAGAAGGCCGAGATCCTCGCCTTCGAGGAAGAGGACATGTTCGTCGTCGATGTCGGCGAGCTCGAGGCCGCCGAGCAGGATCGGATCAAGACCGAGCAGCAAGCCGACGACGCGTCTGCCAAGGCCGCCGCCAAGGCAGCGAACCGGGGCTCGGATGCCAGCGGCGGAACGGCTGCGGTCGAGGAGTACGGCAACGGCTCGCGCTTCGACGCGGGCGACGTGCCCGAGAACAGCTCGGGTGACGCCGGCCTGAAGCAGGCCTCGGTCGGCTCGACCGGCGGTGGGCTCAGCATGTCGGTCGGTGGCGCCACCACCGACCTCAACCGCAAGGGCATCGTCCTGACGGACCCCAGCCAGATCCAGGAGATGGCCAAGAACGCCCTCTCCCGGTACGGCGGCCAGCTCAAGCAGTGCTACGAGTCGCGCCTGAAGGAAGACGAGACCATCCGCGGCGCGTGGACGGTCATCTTCACCATCCAGAAGGACGGCTCGACCTCGGGCGTGTCCATCCAGCCGCGGAACAAGGCGGACACGCAGCTCGAGACCTGCATGTCGAACAAGGTGGAGAACTGGTCCTTCCAGGAGATCAGCGCCCCGTTCGGCCCCATCGGAAAGACCTACCGGTTCGGCGCGACGTACTGACCCTCGGCTAAGGTCCGGCGCATGCTGTTCCTCGCCCTGGCCTGTTCCGAGTCCGACCTCCCCCCGCACGACCACGACGTCGACTGCGACTGCCCCGAGCTCGTCGACGACACCGCCGTCGACGACGGTCGTGACGAGGCGTGGGCTCGCATCGAGGCCGAGGCGCTCGACCAGCTCCATCACGACTACGTGCCGGGCATCGCGCTCGCCGTGGTCCTGGATGGCGAGACGGCGTTCGTCGGGGCCTGGGGCGACGCGCAGTACGGCAGCAGCATCCCGCTCACCGTCGACACGCGGATGCGCTGGAACTCCGTCTCGAAGATGCACGTGGCGCTCGCGACCCTCGGGCTCGTCGAGGAGGGCGTCCTGGACCTGGAGACGCCGGTGTCCGAGTACACGGACCTGTCGGGCGAGGTCGGCGATCTGACGCTGCACCAGGCGATGACCCACACGACCGCGCTGCCGGACTGGTGGACGACCCAGTGCAGCGTCGACATCGACGAGTACTGGGCCGGCTACGACAACGAGCTGCACGCCGAGCCGGGCACGCTCTACAACTACAGCAACGTCGGCTGGTCTCTCGTCGGCCACGTACTCGAGGAGCAGACCGGCCAGGACTTCATCTCGCTGATGGACGAGCGGGTGCTCGAGCCGGCCGGGATGGACAACGCCAGCTTCGACGTCTCCATGCTCGACGAGGTCCCGGCGAGCATCGGCTACGACTCGGGCTCCTGGTACACGCCCGACCTCCACGACTGCGGCTACCTGCGCCCTGCCGGCTGGCTGCACGCCTCGATCCTGGATCTCGCGTCGATGGTCGAGCTCCTGCTGGACGGGGGAGGCGACCTGGTGTCCGAGGGGACCCTCGAGGCGGCCTGGGCCCAGCACCCGGCGTTCAACGCGGCGGCGAGCGATGCGGGCTACGGCTTTTTCACCTGGGAGGACCGGGGCATCCGCCTGGTCGGCCACGGTGGGGCCGGCGGTGGCCACATGTCCTACCTGCTGCTCGCTCCCGACCACGACGTCGGCGTGGCGGTCGCGTTCAACACCCGCGACGTGTCCCCCTACACGCTGGCGTACGAGGCCCTGGGCCGGTTCGTCGAGGGTTGGGGCGAGCCGAACGCCGAGGAGGTCACCAGCGGGCCGGACGTGTGGGTCGAGTACGAGGGCACCTACCGGGACCCGGACGGCGTGGGCCGGGTCGAGGTGTCCATGGGCACCGCCGACAAGCTGTACGTGCGGTTCCTGGACGGCTCGAACACCTGGTTCCGCCTGTACCAGAACGGCCGGGACGAGTTCTTCTACAGCCAGAACGGCTGGAACTACGTGCGGTTCGTGCCCGATGGCGGCGACACCCGCTACATCGCCAACCGGTATTGGGTCGCCGAGCGCGACGGGGCTGAGGGACCGGTGCCGGAGCAGGCCCGGGTGCTGGACCTCGAGGTCGCGGGCGCCTGGGACGAGCCGATGCGCCCGGGTGACTGGCTGTACTAGCGCCTAGGCGGGGCGCTGCATGAGCAGGGCGTCGGTGCCGTCCGGGTAGTACGCCGAGCGGCGCCCGTTCACGACGAAGCCGAGCGCGCCGTACAGCCCGATGGCGGCGACGTTGTCCGCCCGCACCTCGAGCAGCGCGACCTCGCCCTCGCAGGCCTCGACCAGCGCGTCGACCAGTCGCCCTCCCAGGCCCCGGCGCCGCGCCCACTCCGCGACCCGGACGTCCAGGATCTGGGCCTCGCCGGCCACCGCCCAGCCGATGGCGTGGCCCGCCAGGCGTCCCTCCAGATCCGCGACGACCACCCGGGCCAGCCCGCGGTCGAGCTCGCCTCGAAGCCGGTCGACCGTCCACCCCTGGCGCATGGGCTCGTCGCCGAGCGCAGCGATCGCCTTCAGATCGGCATCACCAGCGGCTCGAAGAAGGGCGTCCACAACTGCGGCAGATTACACTTCGCGCCGCATGATCGAAGTCCAGAAGCTGACGAAACGGTATGGGCCGTTCACCGCCGTGAAGGACCTCGAGTTCTCGGTCGACGAAGGCCAGATCCTCGGGTTCATCGGGCCGAACGGCGCCGGCAAGACCACCACGATGCGCATCCTGACGGGGTTCATCCCGGCGACGGACGGCACAGCCCGCGTGGCTGGGTTCGACGTCTTCCAGGACGCGATGGAGGTCAAGCGCAACGTCGGGTATCTGCCCGAGACCCCGCCGCTGTACCGGGAGCTCACGGTGGGGGCCTTCCTGCGCTTCGTCGCCGAGCTGCGCGGGCTCACCGGCGCCGCCGCCGACCGCCGCATCGGCGAGGTCATGGAGCGCGTCGGGCTTCGGGGCTGGGAGCGCCGCATCACGGGCAGCCTCTCGAAGGGCTACCGGCAGCGTGTCGGCCTGGCCCAGGCGCTCGTCCACGACCCCAAGGTCCTCATCCTCGACGAGCCCACGAGCGGCCTGGACCCGGCCCAGATGGTCGGCGTGCGCGAGCTGATGCGCGACCTGGCTGCGGACCACACCGTGGTGGTCTCGACCCACATCCTTCGCGAGGTCGAGGCGCTCTGCAGCCACGTCGTCGTCATCAACGAGGGGGAGATCGCCGCCAAGGGCTCGATGGAGGAGGTACGGCAGAACGCCGCGCCCACGCACTTCCGGGTCGAGCTGCGCGACGCCGAGGGGGCCGCCGTCGAGATCGGTGCGCTCCCCGATGTCCGGCAGGTCGTCCCGGGCGAGGTCCTGGTCGTCCACGCGGACACCGACCCTCGTCCCGCCATCGCGCGGCTCGCCGGCAAGAACGACTGGACGCTCGTCTCGCTCGAGAAGGTCGTCCCGTCACTCGAGGACGCGTTCCTCTCCCTCATCGGCCAGGAGGGGGGCCTGTGAGAGCCGTCTGGACCATCCTGAAGAAGGAGCTGCGGGTCTACTTCGTGAGCCCGCTCGCGTACGTCTTCCTGGGCGTGTTCCTGCTGATCGCGGGCATGTTCTTCTACCTGGGCGTCACGCTCACCGGCGAAGCGAGCCTGCGCGTCATGCTCGGGAACCTGGCCATCGCGCTGATCTTCGTGCTGCCGATGCTGACGATGCGGCACTTCGCCGAGGAACAGAAGGCGGGCACGTTCGAGCTCTTGATGACCTCGCCCGTGTCGCTGCCGAGCCTCATCGTCGGCAAATGGCTCGCCTCGCTGGTGATGTGCGGGCTCATGCTGCTCGGGACGCTGCTCTTCCCGGCCATCCTGGCCTACTACGGCGACCCCGACTGGGGCGTCATGGCCACCAGCTACGTCGGGCTGTTCCTGGTCTGCGCGGCCTTCTGCGCCGCCGGGCTGTTCGCGTCGAGCCTGACCAATGACCAGGTCGCGGCCGGCATGGGCGGCATCGTCCTGCTGCTGCCGTTCTGGGTCATCGGGAGCGCCGGAGCTGTGGTGCCCGAGCGCTTCCAAGGCGTGCTCGACCAGCTTGCGCTCCTGCCGCACGTGCGGAGCTTCACCAAGGGCATCATCGACAGCGCGGACGTCGCCTACTTCGTCGCGTTCGCGTTCGTGTTCCTGTTCCTGACGTACCGGACGCTGGAGAGTCGACGATGGCGTTGAGCCGCAGTCTCCAGCGCGCCCTCGCGCATGGCGGAAACGCCACGCTCGTGACGGTGCTCGTCGTCGTCCTGGTCGGGGTCCTGTACGGGGTCGCCGACCGCAACCGCGTGCGCTGGGACGTCTCCGCCGACGCCACGAACGCGCTCCAGGACGACACCCTGAAGAAGCTCTCGCTCCTGGACGAGGAGGCCGAGCTCGTCGAGGTCATCGCCTTCACGTACCAGGAAGGCAAGAACGACAGCTACTTCAAGAACCGGGCGATGCAGGACCTCCTGCTGGAGCTCGACTACCAGTCCACGAGCGTCGAGACGACGTGGGTCGACTTCGATCGCGAGCGGCTCACCGCCGAGAACCTGGGTGTGCGTGAGTACGGCCACCTGGTGGTCAAGCGCGGCGACGAGCGGGTCGACGTGAAGGCGCGCGAGCTGTTCCGCAGCGCCGGAAAGGGCGAGGACCGCCGGCTGGAGTTCCTGGGCGAGGCCGCGCTCAACCGTGCCGCCGGGCAGCTGCTGAGCAAGCGCCGCCGGACCATCTACGTGCTGCGCGGCCACGGCGAGAAGGACCCCGAGGACCCGGGTCCTGACGGGCTGTCCTCGCTGAAGGACCTGCTCGACAACGAGAACTACGAGCTCGAGGTGTGGGACCCCTACCGGGACCGCGAAGCCGAGGGCATCCCGGTCGTTCCCACCGACGCCGCCGCGTTGCTCGTGGCCGCACCGACCGCGCCGCTGACCGAGGGCGTGGACGATGCGGTGCACGCCTTCGTCGCCGGCGGTGGTGCGCTGATGGTGATGATCGAGCCCGACACGCCGCTGCCGCTGGTGCTCGAGCGCATGGGCGTCACGGTGCCCGAGGGCATCGTCGCCGACGAGAAGTTCATCGCGCCCTTCGTGGGGCGTCCAGTCGTCCAGTACGGCCGGCACAGCATCGTCGACGAGCTCTCCGAGCAGCACATGCTCACGGTCCTGGACCGGATCGCGGGAATCCGCCTGCTCGACACCCCGCCCGAGTGGCTCCAGGCCGACGCTGTGCTGAAGACCTCGCGGGACGGCTGGGTCGACCGCGGCGGCAAGCTGCGCGTCGGCGGCGGGGGCATCTACGAGGCCGAGGTCGACCTGGCCGGACCCTTCACCTATGCCTGGGCCCTGTCGCTGCAGCCGGGTGGCTCGAGCATCGTCAACGAGGGCAAGCGCGTCAGCCGTGTCCTGCTCGTCGGCGACTCGGACTTCGCCACGAACGGCCTGCTCGCCGAAGGGCCGGGAAACGCCACGTTCTGCGTGAACTCGTTCCGCTGGCTCGTCTGGGACGACGCTCGCATCAGTCTGATCGGCAACCCCACCGCGGTCCGGCGACTCGCCCTGACCGAGGACGACCGTCAGCGCATCCTGTGGATGGTGCTCGGACTCTTCCCGCTGCTGACGTTCCTCGCAGGCGCTGGCGTCTGGGCCTCTCGGAGGGGTCGATGAAGACCTTCAAGGGCACGCTCGCCGCGGCCGTGGCGCTCCTCGCCGTCATCCTCTTCGTCGTCTTCGTCGAGAAGCCGGTCGAGGAGACCACCGACGTCGAGGACCGGCCCATCTTCACGTTCGAGAAGCAGGACCTGGTGAAGGCCCGCGTGACCCGCCCGGACGGCAGCGTCATCACGCTCGTCGAGCAGCCTGCGGGCTGGGTCATCGAGGAGACCGGCTTTCGCGCCAGCAAGTCGATGGTCAACCGGGTCAAGCACCAGCTCCACGACCTGACCGCCCGTGCGGCGGTCGTCGAGGACCCCGAGGATGCGGCCCTGTACGGCCTCGGCGCCAGCCAGCGCGTGCACGTCGAGCTCACCTTCCGCGATGGCGGCCAGGAGGAGTTCTACGGCGGCGACCCGAACCCGAGCGCGGTCAGCTACTACATCCAGCCGCTGCCGGACGGCGTCATCTACACGGTGAAGAAGTCGGCGGTCGACTACTACGTGCTCGACTTCGACGACTTCCGCGAGCGCCGCTTCGCCTCCTTCAACAGCAAGGACGCGGACAGCATCGACGCCGACCTGCCGAACGACCGGGTGCTGAAGCTCCAGCGCACGGGCGAGAAGTCGTGGGTCATGCGCGAGCCACTGGAGATGGACGTCGCGCTCGACGACGCCCGGTCCCTGCTGGGCCGCATCGCGGTCCTGAAGGCCACGGACTTCGTGGCGGACGTGACCGACGACACAGACCTGTCCGAGTGGGGCCTGGCCGAGCCTCGGGCCCGCATCACCATCGCCTTCGGCACCAGGCCGCCCATGACGCTGCTCGTCGGTGACCGGGTCCCTGGCGACGCCGATCCGCCGCTCGCGTACATGCTCGTGCACGGCGACGGGACGGTCTACAGCAGCAAGGACGCCTTCCTCGACGACTTCGACAAGGACCCCGAGGAGTACCGCGACCGTCGCTTCGCCCAGATCGACGAGGACGACATCGTCACGCTCCTCGCACGCATCGACCGCCACGAGACGGTGGAGATGCAGGGCGAGGAGGTCCCGCTCACCAAGCGCGGGGACGTCTGGATGTGGTGGGACGAGACGCCGGTCCCGGGCTCGACGCCGCGTCGCCTCGCCAGCCGTGTCGCCAGCCTGGAGGCCCAGGAGTTCGTCGACGACGCGCCGAGCTCGCTGAAGCCGTACGGCCTGGACGCGCCGGTCGCCTCGGTGACCGCCGCGGACGACGTGGGCCAGGGCTTCACGCTGCTGCTGGGTGACGCCGGCCCCTCGCTCGAGATGGACGACCACGAGGTCCGCCGGGTGTACGCCAAGCTCGACGGGAAGGACCCGGTCTACCTGGTCGACGAGAGCGTGTTCTCCGTCGTCGAGGACGCCGTCCGCGAGCAGCGCCGGAAGAAGAAGAAGGAGGCCGAGAAGGCCGAACGCCGCGAGCTGATGGAGCAGGAGATGGGAACGAACGAGGGCACCTCACCGTGACCGCTCTCCTGGCTCTCCTGGGCTGCGGCGACACCCCCGACGGCGCCATCGCCGACCGCATCGCGCTGGTGTACTCGGCCAATGTCGACGGCGAGATCGAGCCGTGTGGCTGACCGAAACGTCCACTGGGCGGTCTGTCCAGGCGCAACAACGTGCTCGACTCCCGTGCCGAGAGGGACGGCCTGCCGACGTTCATCGTCGACGCCGGTGACCTGTTCTGGAAGGCCTCGAGCCTGCCGAGCCAGGATCTGCCCCAGCGTGAGCTGAAGGCCGAGCTCATCGTCGACGCCTTCGCCGTGCACGGCGTGGACGCGATGACCCCGGGTGACGGGGACCTGGCGCTGGGCGTCGAGACCTACCGCGAGCTGACCGGCGGCCTCCCGGTGCTGGCCGGCAACCTGACCTGCGGAGAGGCCACCTGGCCGTTGACGCGCTCGGTCGAGAAGGGCGGCCGGACGGTCGGCTTCATCGGTGTCGTCAGCGAGAAGCCCAAGGGCTGCGAGGTGAGCGCCCCCGCCGATGCCGTCGCCGCCGGCGTGGCCGAGCTGGGCGAAGTCGACGTCGTCGTGCTGCTCTCGCACGGCACCGCCAGCAAGGACGCCGAGATCCTCCACCCGGACGTCGACTTCGTCGTGAACGGGCACAGCCGACAGTCGTACAACAGCCCGCGCGACCTGGGCAGCGCCTGGCACCTGGGCGCGGGCTCCCGCGGAAAAAAGCTCGGCATCGTCGAGCTCGTGTTCACCGAGGGTGCGACGGGCTGGGCCGACGACCAGCGCACGGTCGCGCTGCAGGAGGACCGCGAGAAGCTGGTCGAGCGACTCGAGGTCGCCGTCGGGCAGGTCGCCGACGCGACGACGGACATCGACAAGGAACGGTTCGGCACTCGCGTCGCCTACTACGAGGGCGAGATCGGCCGCGTCGACGAGCAGCTGGCCGAGGCCCGCTCGGCGGGGGACAGCAAGCTCAACAGCTTCCAGAACCAGCTCGTCGATCTGGACGCAAAGCACGACGGGCACGCCGCCACGGACGCGCTCGTCGAGGCCACGCTCACCGCCATCAGCGGCCTCGAGGCGCCCGACGTCGCGTCATCACCCCCCGAGGGACCGTTCCTCGGCAGCGAGACCTGCCGGTCCTGCCACACGGCGCAGTACGACCAGTGGAAGTCCACGCGGCACGCCTCGGCCTACGACACGCTGGCGAAGGACAAGCGGCACCTGGACGCCGACTGCGTCTCGTGCCACACCACCGGCTACGGCATGGGGGGCCCGAGCCACCCGAGCCAGGTCGGCCAGTTCAAGAACGTCGGCTGCGAGTCCTGCCACGGGCCGGGCGAGGAGCACCTCGGCGACGCCGAGCACAAGAAGATCATGAACCCGCCGGCGAAGGCCGTCTGCACTGGCTGCCACGACGGCGACCGGGACGGCGGGCGGTTCGTGTACGAGGACTACGTGCTGAAGGTCCAGCACACCGCCCCCGAGTAGGGAGCGGAGCTCAGTCCTCGCAGTCCAGGACGACGAACGCCTCGCTGCTCTCGAGCTGGCCGTCGTCGACCACCAGTCCGATGACGATGCGGCCGGCGGCGTTGGGCGTCACGGCCGCGATCGGCTCGCGGGACAGCTCCAGGAACGCGCCGGTGCCGTCCACGATGCGCCAGAAGTACGTCAGCTCGTCCTCTTCGTTCGGGTCGTAGCTGCTTTCGCCGACCAGCGAGACCGTCTCGAACGTGGTGCAGGGCTCGTCGATCTCATCGATGATGGCGACGGGTGCCTGGTTGCCGCCGGACGGGCCAGGGCCGACCGTCCAGAACGTGGTCGAGATGTCGGCGGGCAGGCTGCCGTACTCGAGGCCGGCGACTCCGGTGGTCGCGACGATCCCGTACGCCGAGTCGCGGTCGAGGCCCTCGTCCGGCGAGAGCAACAGGGTGCGGTTCTCGACGTCGTAGACGGTCTCGGCCGTGATCGGCGTGCCGGCGATGTCCTCGACCCAGATGGCGCCGGGGACGGTCGCCTCGTCGAGGTCGTCGTTGAACGTGATGGAGAGCGTGGTCTCGGGGGCGACGTTGGCCGAGCCGTGGGACGGCGCGACGTGAACGACCGCCAGGTAGTCCTGGACGGCCACCGGGTTGCCACAAGCGAGCAGGAGGAGGGTAGTCATGGGCCTCAGAAGTCGTAGCGGTAGGAGAGGTTGCCGCGCCAGGCGCCGAGGCGTTCCTTGGCGTCGACCCCTTCAGGGTTCGTGTTGCCGAAGCTGCCTCGGCCGGTGTTCACGGCGAGCTCGGGAGCCAGCGCTCCAGGGCCGAGGGGGATGTCGAGTCCTGCGGCGAAGCCCAGCCCGGGCGCGACGCCGCTCGTGCGGTCCGTTCCGTCGATGCGCGTCGACCAGTAGCCGGCCACCGCGACCTGCCCGTACGGGGCCAGTCCCGCAGGGAGCGCGTCCTGGAGGGTGTACCGGGCACCGACCTCGAGCGCGCGCACCCGAGTGGTCCAGTCGATCTCCTGGGTCACGCCGTCGTAGCCGCCGAGCGCGGGCTGGATGGCCACGGCGCCGGTGTACCCGATGGCGTACTGGCCCAGGCGGATGGACAGGTCTGTGGCCGGGCTGTTGAGGCCGATCAGGCCCTCGAGCCCGAAGTACATACTGGCCTCGTTGCCAGCCGCCGCGCCTCCCGCGCCGATTCGCACGGCGACGCCGCGGTGTCGTGCGGCCTCTTCCTGCTGGGCGGTCGGCGTGAAGTTCTCGGGCACGAAGCCTTCGTGGACCTCGTCCAGGACCTCGATCTCGTCGTCGTCTTCGCTCAGGAGCGTCTCGACGTCGACCGGGTCGTCGTCCTCGACGTCGAAGATGTCGGCGTCCAGCAGCTCGCCCGGCCCCTCGTCCTCGACGGGCTCGTCGACGGTCAGGGTGGGCAGCGGCTCGTCGCTGGTGAGGACGCTCTCCAGGTCGGCTTCGTCCTCGCCCCAGATGCTGTCGTCCTCTTCCGGCGGGTCCTCGACGGCGTCGACGACGACGTCTTCGGTGGCCCAGACGTTGTCGACCTCGGGCTCGGGCTCGAGCGTGGGCTCGGCCGCGGCGACGACGGGCTCCTCGACGGGCGGGTCCTCGCCCCACAGGCCGGCGACGTCGGGCTCTGGCTCGACCGCGGCCACGACGGGCTCTTCGGCCGGCTCGTCCTCGCGCCACAGGTCGGCGACCTCGGGCTCGACCGGCTCGACGACCGGCGCGACCTTGGCGGCGGCCAGCGCGGGGGCGCCACCCTCACCCAGCGCGGTCACCCGGGCGAGCAGGGGGTAGGGCGCGTCGACGGGCTCGAGCGAGAAGATGTGCTGGCCAGGAGGCACGGTGATTTCGGCCTTGTCGGCGCGGGTGGGGATACCGCCCTGGCCGTCGAGGATCGAGCCTCCGTCGGGTCCCTTCTTCACCTTCACGGTGAGGATGAGCATGCCGTCACCCTTGGCCTGGACCTTGACCGTGTCCACCGCTGCGTCGGCCGAGGGCAGCCGCTGGCGGACCTCGACGTTCAGCGTGACCGGTCCGGTGACGTCGAACTCGAGGACGTCGCCGACCGCGATGGGGTGGTAGACGCCGCCGTCGTCAGCCGAGCGGACGAGCGAGGGCGTGGCGTTGTCGGTGGGGGCGAGCTCTTCGTCGGCGAAGGCCGGAGCTGCGAGCAGGAGCAACAGTGAGAACAGCATGGGTCTACTCCACTCCCCGAATCTCGAGCTCGTTCAGGCCGCCGGCGCTGCCGTGGTACCCGTCGACGTAGAAGCGCACGTACTGCCCGGCCACGGGGTCGGTCAGGTCCACTTGATGGAACCTCAAGGGGTCCTCGATCTCGCCGTTGCCCGAGTCCACGATGGTCTCCTCTCCGTCGAACGCGCCCGTGACCGACACCGCCAGCTCGTAGGCGTCGGTGGCCAGGTCTGCGCTCGGCCCGTTGTGGGTGTTGGCCCAGCGCAGCTGCGTGACGCCGACCACCGAGCCGAGGTCGACCTCGACCCAACCCGTGGTGCCGCGTGACGCGAGCCAGTAGGTCGTGTCCGAGGTCGTCGCCTCGGACAGATCCTCGTCGATGACGTTCTCGGCGACGAGGGACGTGGTCGCCTCGCTCGAGGCGCTGGCGGTGCCCGTCGGGGCCAGGTTCTCGCCGACCGCGCACTGCTCGGTGTCGCTGTAGACGTCCGCCACATCACTCGCCGTCAGCGCGGCCGACTGGAAGCGCACGTGGTCCAGGGCGCCGTTGAACTCGAAGCCGGCCAGGGGGCCGTACTCCCCGAGGACGACGTCGTCGGTGTTCGTGTCCGTCTCGAGCCCGACCGCGACGCGGTCCTCGAGGGCGCCGTCGACGTACAGCCGCAGATAGGTCGTGTTGAACACGACAGCGACGTGGTGCCAGGCGCCATCGGCCACGCCGTACGCCGGCAGGGTCCACGTGGCACCGCTCGTGTCGGTGACCGAGCAGTACAGGTCGCTGCCGTCGACGATGCAGCCGTAGTCGTACGTGCCCTTGTGGACGACGACCTCCTGGCTGCTGGTCGCGTCCGAGGCCATCCAGAAGTCGAGCGAGAACTTCGCCCCGCTCGACAGCGAGCTGTCGTGCGGGATGGTCACGCCGCCCGTGCCGTCGAAGGTCACCGCGTTGCCGAAGACGCCCGCCATACGGTCCGTGCCGCTGCCCGAGCCGTCGAGCGCGCTCGAGGTCGCGTCGTACGCCACCCCGCCCTCGTCCTCGTCGAACGTCAGGACGACCGCGTGGTCGTCGTAGCAGTCGTCGCTCCAGTCGACGTCGACGCTGTCCGCGTTGCTGTCCGCGTTGCCGACGATGTCCTCGACGTCGACCGTCAGGGTGTTCGTGCCGTCCGCGAGCGCCACGTACGCCACCCAGGTGCCGTAGTTGGCGCTCGTCGCGATGGCGTCCTGGCCGTTGACCGACAGGAACGCGATGGCCGACTCGTCCGACGCGGTGCCCTCGACGACGGCGAACCCGACGCTCGCCTCGGCGCCCGAGCTGGGCGAGGTGATGACGACCGTGGGCGCGTCGACGTCCTCGTCGCCCGTGCAGAACTGCTCGGTCGTGCCGTAGCGGCTCGAGACCTCGGCGGTGCTCAGCGTGCGCTCACGCAGGATGAGCTCGTCGATGACGCCCTCGAAGTAGTACAGGCCGAGGCTGTCCCAGGCGCCGATCTCCAGATCGTCCGTGCTCGTGGTGAGCGGGGTCGACCAGGTCGCCGAGCCGATGAGCCCGCCGTCCTCGTAGATCTCGACGTCGTCGCCCGAGGTCACGTTCACGACCACGTGGTGCCAGGCGCCGTCGCCGATCGACGAGCCCGTCACGAAGGCGTAGTTGATGGCGCCCGAGGTGTCCTCGCCGTAGAACGCCAGCGTGTCGTCGCCGTAGCGGAACAGGCTGTAGGCGTAGCTCGTGGAGCTGTTGATCGGCTTCACGAACAGGGCCTGGAAGTCGGCCGTGCCCATCGGCTCGGCGCGGACCCACAGCTCCGCGGACCAGCCGCTCGTCAGGTCGAGCAGGTCGTCGTCGGGGACGGTGACCACGTTGGTGCCGTCGAAGCCGAGCGCCGCGAAGTGCATGCCGCCAGTCCAGTCCTCGACCGCGACGTCTCCGTCCAGGCCGTACTGGCTGCTGTCGGTGGCGGTCGCGCCGGACTCCTCGTCGAGGTGCATCACCAGGACGGCGTCGTCCTCGTCGAAGACCACGTCGACCGTGTCCGTGCCGATGTCGGTGCCGTCGTCGGCCTCGACCTCGAGCGTGTACGTGCCCAGGACGTCCGGGTCGAAGTCGGGCTTCGGCCGCCAGCGACCGTTGATGTCGCTGTCCGTCAGCGAGGACGTCGACGGGATGCTCTGGAAGGACCAGGTGTAGCTGAGCGCGTCACCGTCGGCGTCGGTCGAGCCGTTCGCGTTCAGCGGGACGTTCGTCAGCAAGCAGCCTTCGACGTCGCTGCCGGCGTCCGCGGCGGGCGCGGTGTTCGGAGCGCCGCCGCCCGTGGCGGTCACCACGGCCAGGTCGTTGCTCTCCACGGTGCCGTCGTCCACGTAGATGCGGACCTCGTAGTCGCCGGAGACGTCCGGCGTGAACTTGCCGGCGGTGGTGTTGCGGTCGGTCCAGTCCGAGTTGGTGATCGAGCTGCCGCTCGGGACGCTCTTGAAGCCCCAGCGGTAGGTCACGCTGTCGCCGTCGGGGTCGTAGCTGCCCGAGCCGTCCATCGTGACCTCGGAGCCCGTCGAGACGGTCTCGTCGCTGCCGGCGTCGGCGACGGGCGCGGTGTTGCCGCCCGAGCTGACCGTCACGGTGACGAGGTCGCTGCCGTCCACGGTGCCGTCGTTGGCGGTGAGACGGATCTCGTAGTCGCCTGACACGTCCGGCGTGAACTTCCCGGCGGTCGTGGTCCGGTCGGTCCAGTCCGAGTTGGTGAGCGAGCTGCTGCCCGGGACGCTCTTGAAGCCCCACCGGTAGGTCAGGCTGTCGCCGTCGGGGTCCGACGTGCCCGAGCCGTCCATCGTGACCTCGGTGCCGGTGGAGCCCGTGGCGTCCGGGCCGGCGTCCACGACCGGCGCGCTGTTGCCGCCGTTGCTCACGGTCACGGTGACCAGATCGCTCGACTCGTCGGTGCCGTCGTTCACGGTCAGCCGGATCTCGTAGTCGCCGGCGACGTCCGGCGTGAACTTGCCCGAGGTGGTGGCGCGGTCGGTCCAGTCGTCGTTCGTGATGGAGCTGCCGCTCGGGACGCTCTTGAAGCCCCAGCGGTAGGTCAGGCTGTCGCCGTCGACGTCGTAGCTGCCCGAGCCGTTCATCGTGACCTGGCTGCCGGTGCTGGCCGTGGCGTCGGACCCGGCGTCGGCCACCGGGGGCGTGTTGCCGCCGGAGCCTGCGGTCACGAGCGTCGCGTCGATGTCGCAGTCGCTGGCATCGCACACCTCGAGCCGCAGCTCGAAGGTCCCGTCGACGTCCGGCGTGAACGTGGCGAGCTCAGAGCTGGCTCCACCGATGTCGGCGCTCGTCGCGCTCGAGCCGGCGGGCGTGGCGCCCAGGGTCCAGGTGTAGGAGAGGGTGTCGCCGTCCGGATCCGAGCTGCCGCTGCCGTCCAGGTCGGCCTCCTCGCCGACGTCGACCGACTGGTCCGGTCCGGCGTCCGCGACGGGGGGCGTGTTGCTGGTGTCGATGACGGAGATGGTCGTCGTGTCGGTGTCGCACAGGCCGCCGTCGTCGCAGGCCTCGAGCAGGAGCCGGTAGCTGCCGGGCACGTCGGGGGTGACCGCCGCGGTGTTCGTGTCGCGGTTGCCGATGTTGCCGTCGGTCAGCGTCGAGTCGGCGGGCAACGAGAGGAACGACCAGTCCCAGGACAGCGTGTCGCCGTCGGGGTCGTAGCTGGCCGAGCCGTCGAGCGCGCTGAGGGTGTCCACTGCGCCGTCGATGTCGTCCCCGGCGTCGGCGACTGGGGCGTGGTTGCCGGCCGGGTCGCCGGCCTTGACCGTGAACTCGCAGGGGGCCGAGCCGAGCTGCCCGTCGTCGACCGAGAGCGTCATCCGCCAGACGCCATCGACGTCCGGGGTGAACTTGGCGATCTGGACCGTGTCGTTCTGGATCGTCGCGGTGCTGCCCTGGGGCGCCTCGGTGATGCCCCAGGCGTAGGCCAGCGAGCCGCCGTCGGGGTCGTAGGACGACGTGCCGTTCAGGTTGAGCTCGCTTCCGACGTTGCCCTCGACCGCTCCGGGACAGACGGCCACGGGGCCCTCGTTCGCGTCGTAGTCGGGGTGGATCTCGAGATCGGCGCGGGTGGACAGGCTGGTCCCGTCGTCGACCTCGACGCCCAGGATGTAGAGACCGGGCTCGTCGGGCACGAAGTCGGCGTAGGGGACCTCGCCGGTGGCCTCGATCGCGGCGGCGCTGTTGGCGGGCGCCACCAGCACGGACCACTTGTACCGGAGCGGGTCGCCGTCGGGATCGCTCGAGGCGCTGGCGTCGAGCGTCAGGCTCTTGCCGACGCGGAGCGTGCCCGTGCCGACGATGCTCGCTGTCGGCATGCCGTTGGCCGTCTGGGCGTGCACGTTGACGATGTCCATCGTCGAGCGGTTGCCGTCGTCGTCGACCACGGTCAGGCCGAGGGTGTAGGTGCCCGTCAGGTCCGGCGTGATGGCGGCCTGGGGGCCGCTCGCCGACACGGTGCTGGTCGAGGCGGTGGGGCTCGTGATGAGCGTCCACTCGTACTCGGTGACGGCGCCGTCGGCGTCGATGCCGGCGCCCTCGATCACGGCTTGCATGCCGGGGGCGACGACCAGGTCGAGGCCCGCGTCCGCGACCGGGTCGTACGTGACGGTGGGGGTGCAGGCCAGCAGCGCGAGTGCGGCGAGGAGCATGGACGTCTCCGTGGCCCGCCAGGGGGCCCGTGAAGACAGGACTATAGCGCCGCCGGGCCGCCCCTTGCCCTCAGCGAGCGTTCACTCGGGCTCGGCGCCGTCGTTCCGCACCACGTCGGCGTTCGCGACGAGGTCGTCGAGGTACCCGGTGACGAACTCCTGCTGCTTCTGGGCGCGTGCGATGTCCGCGAAGCGCAAGCGGTCCTCGCTGGCCTCGGACAGGTCGAGGTCGCTGCGGCTCGTGACCTGGGCGATGACGCGCTGACCGCGCACCTCGTAGACCGCCGGGAGCACGTCGCCGTTCTGGGCGTCCTGCAGGGCCGCCATCATCTCGGGCGCGGCACCGAGGCCGGAGGGGCCGTCGGCTGAGAGCTTCACGTTGGCGTCGGACTCGGGCAGCAGTCCCTTCTCGACGAGGAGGTCGAGCGGGGGAGCCGAGGCCTCGGTCCAGCTGGCCAGGAGCGAGTCGGCGAAGGCCTTGGAGAGCTCCGGGGCGCGGTCCTCCTGGAGGATCTCGCGGGCGAGCATCTCCTTGGTCTCCTCGAAGGGCGTCTCCTTGGCCTCGATGATCTCCTCGACGAGGAAGACCTGCAGACCGCGGGAGCTCTCGACGACCTCGGTACGCGCGCCGGCCTCGACTGCGAACACGGCGTCTGCGACGGCGGGGTCGAGCTGATCCTCGGCCTGCGTTCCCAGCAGGCCCCCGGAGCCAGCCGTCAGGGACTCGGACCACTTGGCGGCGGCGTCGGCGAACGCCATGCCCCCGTCGAGGTCGGCCTGGACGAGCTCCATCTTCGCGGCCACCTCGACCGGGTCGGATCCGTCGATGTCGGTGCGGAGGAGGATGCTGCGGAGCGTGGCCTTGCGCGGCTCGTTGAACCGGCGCTCGAACTGGGCGTCGTAGGTCGCCCGGACCCGCTCCTCGCCGTCGGTCAGGAGACCCTGGACGTCGACGTCCGTGACCTCGACGTCGCCCAGGAACGCGCTGTCTGCGACCTTGACGTACATGACCGAGACCGTGCTGCCCTCGGCGGAGAGCATCTCGTCCAGCTCGGTGTCGGTGATGCGGACCGACATGGCGGCGAGCTGCTGGAGCTTCTGCGTGAGCAGGCCCTCGTACAGCGTGGCGCGGAAGGCCACGTCGCTGTTGCCGGTGCCCTTCAGGTAGTTCTCGTAGAGCGCCTTGCTGAAGGTCCCGCTCTCGTCCTGGAAGGCCGGGATTGTGTAGATGTACCGCTTGACCTCGTCGTCGCTGACCTCGAGGCCCAGGCGCTCGGCCTCGGACACCAGGACCTGCGTGCGGATCATGCTGGTCAGCACGCCGCGGGCCATCTCGCGGTACTCGTCATCGCCCAGCGTGCGGCCAGCCCGGCGGGACTGGCTGCGCATCTCGTTGTCGAACTGGGTGTCGGTGATTCGCTTGCCGTTGACCTCCGCCTTCGCGTAGGACTTCTGGCCCGAGTCTCCGATACCCCAGAACACGAACGACAGGACGATGATGACGAAGAGCGCTTGGATGAGGAACGAGTCCGTCCCCATCCGCAACTTCTCCATCATGGACATGGCCGACTCCTACGGTTTCCGGCCCGTGTCCTAAGTCAGAAGTCGCTGTTGGTCCACAGCGTCTGCGTCGTGCCCGACCGCTTGCTGCTCCGGTTGTGCCGCTTCTTGGCCTTCGGCATCCAGTCGCGCAGGTTCTCCTTGCGCTGGTCGTTGCTCGGATGGGTCGACAGGATGGCGGGCAGTCCAGCGCCCGAGGCCTCTTCCATCCGGTCCCACACGCCGGGGGCTTCGCTCGGCGGGTAGCCCGCCTTGGCCATGTACATCATGCCGATGACGTCGGCCTCCTTCTCGTGGAGACGGGAGAAGGGGAGGATGACGCCACCCTGGGCGCCGACGCCCGCGGCGGCGATGACCGTCGCGATCTGCTTGTCGTTCAGGTCGCTCTTGTTCTCCAGGTAGACGTACAGCCCGGCCATCCCGCCGAGCACGGCGAGCTGCTGCGACAGACGCTCGGCGCCGTGGTGGGCGGTGGCGTGTCCGACCTCGTGGCCCATGACGAAGGCGAGACCGGCTTCGCTCTCGACGACGGGGAGCAGGCCCGTGTAGACGGCGATCTTGCCGCCCGGGAGGCACCAGGCGTTGATGGTGTCCGACTCCTGGATCAGCTTGAACTTCCAGTCGTAGTCCTTCTGGTTGGCGGCCTTGGCGATGGCCTCGCCGACCTTCTTGATCGCGCTCGCGTTCTCGGTCCCGCGTGCCACGTTCTCGTCGGCGAGCATCGTCTGGTAGCTGCTGGCGCCGACCGAGCGCATGATTCCGTCGGGGATGAGGTTGAACTGTCGCCGCCCCGTGACGGGGACCTTGATGCACGCGGCGAGGGCGGTCGAGGCGAGCAGCGTCAGGGCCGTCATGCGCGCGATGGTGCGAAGCTTCATCAGGGGTCTCCAGAGCGCACACCAGGGCGCTTGAGTCGCGGATCCACGGGTGCTATACGCGAGGTACCCCCCTCCATTCAATCCCCGCTCTCTCCGCGCACTCTCCTCGCGCCCTTCCTCTCCGCTCAAGGCGACCCCTCCGAATGCCTCGCCGACTCCTCTCCGGCGTGCTCGGGGCCCTCTCCCAGGACATGGCGATCGACCTGGGATCGGCCACCACGCGCGTCCACGTCCGCAAGCGCGGCGTCATCTGCCGCCAGCCCTCGCTGGTGGCGCTGTACCAGGAACCCCGGGGCGACAAGCGCGTCCTCGCCATCGGTGATGAGGCACGCGCGATGCTGGGCCGGACCCCGCCCGACGTCGAGGTGGTGCGCCCGGTCGCCGAGGGCGTCATCCGCGACTTCGAGGTCGCCGAGGTCCTGCTCCGCCTGGTCATGCACGAGTGCATGGGCCCGAGCCACGTGGTCTCGCCGCGTTGCGTCCTGACGATCCCCCACGGGACGACCGAAGTCGAGAAGCGCGCCGTGCGCGAGTGCGCCGAGGCCGCCGGGGCACGCGAGGTACACTTGGTCGAGGAGGTCCTGGCCGCAGCGATCGGCGCGGGCCTGGACGTGACCGAGCCCCACGGGAACATGGTCGTCGACATCGGCGGCGGCACGACCGAGGTCGCGGTCGTCTCGATGGGCGGGGTCGTCTACTCCCGCAGCCTGAAGGTCGGTGGCCAGGAGATGGACGACGCGATCGTCCGGTACATGCAGGACACTCGCGGGCTCCACATCGGGCCGATGACCGCCGAGGACCTGAAGATCCAGCTCGGCAGCGCCGTGCCCGGCCGGCTCCGTGGCGAGCCGAGCTCGGTCGAGGTCCGTGGACGCGACCTGGTGACGGGCTTCCCACGGGCTGTGAAGGTCCACGCCGACGAGGTGCGCAGCGCCCTGTCGGGGATCGTGCACCTGATCGTCGAGACGCTGCTGGCGTCCCTGGACAAGACGCCGCCCGAGCTGGCCGCGGACATCGTCGACAAGGGCGTCGTGATGACCGGCGGCGCAGCCCAGCTGCGAGGTCTCGACCGCGCGCTCGGCGAGGCGACCGGTCTGCCCGTCATCGTGGCGGACGATCCGGCCGCGGCCGTCGTGCAGGGGGCCGGACAGGCCCTCGAGCATGTCGAGGTCCTGCAGGCCGTCGCGCTGTGAGGGTCGCCCCTCGGCGCGCTACATCGCGCCGCTGACGAGGCTCGCGAGATCGGCCTCGGGCACGTTGCCGACCTTGTGGCCCACGACGTCGCCGCCCTTGAAGACCAGGACCGTCGGGATCGAGCGGACGTTGTAGGACATGGCCGTCTTGCGGTTCTTGTCGATGTCTACCTTCACGACCTTGAGCTTGCCGCCGTACTCGGCCGCCAGCTTCTCGATCTTCGGCGCCAGGGCGCGGCAAGGAGCGCACCAGGTGGCCCAGAAGTCCACGAGGACGGGCGTGTCGTTGTCCAGGACCTCGGACTGGAAGTCCGCGTCGCCGACGTTCTTGATCAGGTCGCTCATGAGTGTTCTCTCTGGGCCGGGTTGGGGCGGGCCGCAAAGAAGGCGTGCGCTGCGGTCCGGGCACCGATCGCATAAACTCCGACGACCCGCCGGGCAAGCGATGACGCACCCGGGGGCGAGGCCCGATTGGCACGCAACCTGAGCAGCCCCACCGCCTTGCTGATGCGCGCCCTGGCCGGCGGACAGTCTGGACTGCTGTCGTTCGGCGACGCGCAGTTGTTCGTGAAGGTGGGAAGGATCGTCCAGGTGAAGGGGCTGCGGCTCCTGGATCGCTGGAAGGACACCCTCGGCGACGAGGCGGACGATCTGAACGCGGCGGTACTGACGGTCGTCCAGGACGGCGCCGCGCTGCAGGAGGTCTGGGACACGGCCGCACAGGCGCTCGGGCTGGTGCTCGCGAGGACCTCGGCTGGACGCGTCGACGGCAAGTGGGAAGCGGGCATCGCGGCGCCGGCTGGAGCCTTCCCGCTCGAGGCCAACCTCGGGAAGGCGATTCGGGACGGCTACAGCGTGGAGCGTCCGGCGGACACCGTGGCCCAGCGCCTCGGCAAGAGCATGGACGAGCCGCTCTCGGTCGCTCCGCTCGACCCGGCGGACCGGGGGCTCCTGTCCACCGGCACGATGCGGACGCTGAAGCGGTGTCGCAAGGCACGGACGCTGGCGGCGCTTCTCCAGGAGGTCGCGCCCGAGGGGCCTCGCGTGATCGAGCGGACCTGGCTGGACCTGGACCTGCTCTTCGAGCTGGGCGTCCTCGAGCTCGGCAAGACCGCCGTCGAGGGCAAGAAGCGCAACCGGACCCTTGATGAGCGCAAGGTGCGCAGCCTCCTCCGACGCGCCGACAAGTTCGAGGCGATGAAGCCGCTCACCGCGCTCGGCTTCAAGCCGAAGGCCGATCTGAAGGTCGACGCCGAGATCCTCGGCTCGCAGTTCCGGAAGGTCGCCGCGCCCTACCACCCCGACCAGTTCACGGAGGAGGGGAGGGAGGTGAAGCAGGCCGCAGCGCACGTGTTCGCCGTCCTCAACCAGCACCGGGACGACATGGTCAAGGAGGCACGACTCCTCAGCGCCGAGGTCGAGCGACTCCAGGCCGAGGGGCGGGGCGAGGTCTTCGTGCCGAAGAAGCTGCGGGACCGGGCTCGCGTCCTGTTTCGCGCGGCGACCGGACTCGAGGACATGCGTCGCTGGAAGGAATGCGTCGAGAAGCTGGACGAGGCGATCGGCTTCGACCCGAACGAGCCGATGTACAAGGTCGTCCGTCTCTTCGTCGGGGTCGTGCTCAAGGAGATGACGGGCAGCGAGGCGGTCCGGCAGATGGATCTGCTGACCATCGAGGGTCTGGGCGCCAAGATCGAGCTGCACTACCGGGTCGGTCGCCTGCTCCGAATGGACGGCAACAAGAAGAAGGCCCTGGCCCGCTTCGAGCAGGTGCTCGAGCTCAACGAGCGGCACGTGGGTGCGGCTCGAGAGGTTCGCTTGCTCAGGTCCCGCTCGAAGTAGTCGGACGGGGCGGATAGCTAGCGTCGATGGACGCCCTGCTCTTCATGGTCGCGCTCGTCGCCTACCTGGCCGTCGCCGGGGTCCGGCTGGGCGACCCGGAGACGAAGCCGCCGTGGCTGCCGTTCATCCTCGACGGCATCCTGGCGGTCGGGCTCGTCGCCCACGCCGCCGCGCTGGGGCTGGGCGTGTACAGGACCGGCGAGCTGCCCGTCCACTCGGCCGGCCCGTCGATCGCGAGCCTGGCGATGGTCGTCGGGATCGGCGCCCTGGCGCTGCGTCCACGCAAGCAAGGGGAGATCCTCGCTGGGGTCCACGTCGCGCTCGTCGCCGTCCTGCTCGGGCTGTCGCTGCTCATGCCGGTGCCGACCCACAACCCGGAGCCGGCGCTGGCCAGCGTCTGGCTTCCGATCCACGCGGTGTCGACGTTCCTGGGCATCTCGAGCTTCGGGCTCGCGTTCGGGATCAGCATCGTCTACCTGAAGGTCCGGCAGCGGCTGAAGTCGAAGAAGCTGGCGGGCCTCGGGCGGCTCCCGGCCATCGACACGCTCGACCGCCTGAACACGCACTGCATCCTGGCCGGCTTCCTGGCGCTGACCGTCGGAATTGCGAGCGGCGGTCTCTGGGCCTTCACCAAGGAGACCGGCCCCTCTGGCCTCGGCCCCACCGTCTGGGCGACTCTCCTGGCCTGGGGCTGGTACGCCGCCGCCGTGCTCGTGCGCGTCGTCGGCGGCTGGCGCGGCAAGGTCGCGGCCCAGTTCTCCGTTGTGGGCTTCGCCGGCATGGTGCTCTCGCTCGGCGGCATCCTGATCGCGCTTCAGGGGTGGCACGGATGATCGGGGACCTCGAGCTGGTCTCCCTGGGCTTGAACCACAAGACCGCGCCCGTCGAGATTCGCGAGCGGCTGGCGATGGGGGATGGGCAGATCCCCCAGCACTTCCAGGCCATCAAGAGCGACCAGCTCAGCAGCGAGACCGTCATCCTCTCGACCTGCAACCGCGTCGAGCTCTACGCGGTGGTCCACCCGGACGACGGCGGGGATCGCCTGACGCGGTACCTCGCCCAGGCGCACGGGCTGAAGCACCGCGATCTGACCTCGCACCTGTACCAGTTCAAGGGCTCTCGGGCGGTCTCGCACCTGTTCCGCGTGGCGAGCTCGCTGGACTCGATGGTCGTCGGCGAGCCGCAGATCCTCGGTCAGGTGAAGACCGCGTTCTCGCTGGCCCGCGAGCACGGCGCGGTCGGCCGGATCATGCACCCGCTGATGCGAAGGACGCTGACGGTCGCCAAGCGGGTCCGGACCGAGACGAAGATCGGCGAGGCCTCGGTCTCGGTGGGTACGGCCGGCGTCGACCTGGCTCGGCAGGTGTTCGGCCGGCTGGACGGCAAGCGAGCCCTGCTGCTCGGCGCTGGCGAGATGGGCCGGCTGGTCGCGAGGGCGCTCCTGACCCACGGCGTCGACGAGCTGGTCGTGGCCAACCGCACATACGAGCGAGCCGTCGAGGTCGCCCGACAGTTCGGCGGCACGGCGGTGCATCTGGACCAGGTCGACGCGTACCTGGAGCGGGTCGACATCGCGGTCGTCTCGACCTCGGCCCGGCACCACGTCGTGGACGTGGGGCGCATGGTCGGCGTCATGCGGGCCCGGCGCTTCAAGCCGCTGTTCCTCGTGGACCTGTCCGTGCCCCGGAACGTCGCGCCCGGAGTGCACGAGATCGAGGGCGCGTACGTCTTCAACATCGACGATCTCTCGCAGGTCGCTCGGCAGGGGCTGGAGCGCCGCGAGGAGCAGGCGACCGTCGCCGAGGCCATCGTCCGCAAGGAGGCCGAGCGCTGCTACGAGAGCCTGGGGGCGCGTTCCGCCGACCCGGTCATCACGCGCATCATCCAGGCGGGTGAGAGCGCGAGGCGTGCCGAGCTGGACCGCAGCTCGGGCACCCTGGACGAGCTGACGCCGAAGCAGCGCGAGGTCATCGACGCGATGACCCGGAGCATGCTCAAGCGCACCCTTCACAATGTGATTCATCAGGCCCGCGCGCTGGCACTCGCCAGCGACGAAGACGGGCTGCGAGCGCTCGGTGATGCGTTCGAGGGAGACGACGAGTGAACGAACTGGTCCTGGGCACGCGAGGCAGTCAGCTCGCGCTCGCCCAGTCGAAGCAGGTCGCAGCCTGGCTGCGGGAAGCACACGACATCGCGGTCCGCTTGGAGGTCATCTCCACGAAAGGCGACCGCATCCAGGACAAGCCTCTGCCGGAGGTGGGAGGGAAAGGCCTCTTCACCGCCGAGCTCGAGGCCGCGCTCCTGGACGGCAGCATCCACCTGGCCGTACACAGCCTGAAGGACCTGCCGACCGAGGACGCCGAAGGCCTGGTGGTCGCAGCCATCCCGCCGCGGGAGGATCCTCGCGACGTGCTGGTCGGCGCGACGCTGGCCGACCTGGCCGCCGGAGCGGTCGTGGGGACGGGCTCGGCGCGACGCCGAACGCAGATCCTCGACGCCCGGCCGGATGTGACCGTCGAGGGCATCCGCGGAAACGTGGACACCCGGCTCCGCAAGCTGTCGGAAGGGCCCTACGACGCCATCGTGTTGGCGGCTGCTGGCCTCGCTCGGCTCGGCATCGAGGTCGAGCGCACGCCGCTGGGCATCGACCAGTGCGTGCCGGCCCCCGGCCAGGGCGCGCTGGGGATCCAGACCGCCGCCGACGGGCCCGCTCGCGCGCTCATCGGCGTGCTCGACGACGACGAGACCCGTCTCTGCGTAGAGGCGGAGCGGGCGTTCCTGGCCGAGCTCGGGACCGGCTGCAGCATCCCCGCGGGTGCCTATGCGCGGCTCGACGGCGAGAAGCTGTGGCTACGCGTGATGTTCGCAGACGACGCTGGGACCGTGCATCGGGCGAGTGCCCGTGGGCACTGGGACGAGGGCGTCGAGATGGGCGCCGGTCTGGCCGAGGTCCTGCTGGCCTAGTACCTCTACACAGGGGTTTTGG
>JAAESX010000098.1 GCA_024228935.1 Pseudomonadota bacterium | reverse complement strand
TGTGCTAATCTAAGATGCCCCACCCAGCGCACAGCACGTAACGATGCGTAGGTGTCCGTGGGGATCACGGTAGCCGGTGGGAAGCGATTGACGAACGCGTGCCTCTTAATGTCACTCAGCGGCTGGCTACCAGCGCGTCGTTCCAGTCGTGAGCGGTTGGTCGCAGGCGTTTGATCGAGGGGTGTCGGGTGATCATCTGGCAACTCACCGCGTTGCCACGTGCGTCGTCGTCAAAGCCGCAGTAGACGTCGTACCCCCGTGCCATCAGTGGGTGGAGCCAAGGGGGATCGGGCCGAACGCCCGCCGTCGAGATGCAGATGCGCGCCGAGCTTCGCAACGACGAGTCCTCGATCCGCGGCCTCGTCCGTGAGTACTTCGCGGCCACAACCACCGGAGACCGCCTGTCGGCGCTGTCGCGCATCAGCGCCCAGCACGGCGAGTACGCGGTCCCGATGTTCGTGAACGTGCTCGGCGACGACAGTGACCCCGAGCGCGTCACGGACGCCATGCTCGCGGTGCAGACCATGGGCCCCGCCGCGGTCCAGCCGCTGCTGGCCGCCCTGGCCTCCGAGAACGACTTCCAGCGCCGCAACGTCGTCATGGCGCTCGGCAACATCGCCGACCCGCGCGCCGGCGCTGCGCTGCTGATGCACGCCACGGCCGACGCCTCGGAGACGATCCGGGCGGCCGCCGCCGCGGGCGCCGAGCGCTGCGGTGCCGCCGGAGACCCGACGGCCCTCTTCATCCAGCTGGGTGAGGACTACCACCACCGCCGCGCCTCCGTCCTCCGTGACCTCGACTACAGCGACGTCATCTGGACCTGGGGTGATCGCGCGCTCGTGGCCAACGAGAGCCCGCGCGCCATCTACAACAACGTGCTCGCGAAGGGCGCCTTCTACCACGCGCTCGGCCTCGCTCCGGAGTCCCAGGACGCCGTCGCTGGCATCGCGCGCGAGTCGGTGGACATCCAGTCCAAGCTGGCTGCCCTCGCCGGCGCCGGTGAAGACGTTGGCTCGCACCTTGAGGCCGCCAACGAAGGGATGCTGGCGGTCATGAGCGCCGGCACCGATGCCCTCGATCGTGCCCTCAACATGTCGGTGGCCTCGGGCGACTCCGCCACGGGCGGCCGCATCGCGTCGGTCCTCGGCGAGATCGCCTCGGCACCCACCAGCGGCCTCAACGCCGCCCTGATCGGCGGTGGCGCCTCGATGGCCGGTGAGGCCGCCGTGGCCCTCGGCTTCATCGGGGCCCGCACCAACACCGCGGTCTCCAATGACGTGATCGCCGAGCTCGGCACCGCCGCCGGACGTCGCGTCGTGAAGATCGCCGTGATCATCGACGGGGACGCCCAGCGCGCCGCCGACATGATCACCGCGCTCGACGGGCAGGGCATCCTCGCTCAGCACGCGGGCAGCGGCGCCCAGGGCCTGGTCATGATCGGCCAGCTCGCCGGAATCGACACGATCCTGGTGGGGGACGACCTCCCCGACCTCACGACGGACGCCGTCATCTCCCGCGTGCGCCAGAACCCCGCGTTCGAAGGCACCCCGACCTACCTGCTCACCGCAGACGAGGACCTCGCCGACGCCTACGGTGATCGGATCCAGGGCAGCTTCGCCGGCGCCGACGGGATCGACGCCCTCTCGGACGTCTTCGAGGCACGCCTCGACGAGAACCGCGCCCGCGCGGACGCCCTCGCCCAGAACGCCGCCGAGGCGCTCAAGATGCTCGCCTGGCGCGGCAACTCGGACCTCTCCGGCGCAGTGCCCGGCCTCGCCGCGGCGACCGACGGCCGTCGCGACGGCATCGCGGTTCCGGCCCTTCATACCATCGGCCTGATCGGCGACGCCTCCCACGTGGACGTTGCGCTCGCGGTCCTCTCGAACGGGGACGCCTCCGACGAGAGCCGCATCGCGGCCGCCGAGGCGGTCGGGATGATCGGCGGACGTATCGACCTCGCCGCGACCGTCTCCAGCGCCATGCGCGAGGTGATGGACAGCGACGCGAGCCTCGACCTGCGCACCGCCACCGCCAAGGCCCTCGGGCACATGAACCTCGGCGCGGAGTCCCGCGCTGGAGTGCTCGAGAGCGTCCGCTCGCGAGTCGGCGCTCAGTGAGACACGCCCCCCGGCGAGGGGCCGCAGGCGCGATTGCCTGCGGCACTTTCGCCCGGTCTGGCCCCTGATGAAAAAAACTGCGAGGCCCGCTGCCGCTCA
>JAAESX010000097.1 GCA_024228935.1 Pseudomonadota bacterium | reverse complement strand
CGTCGCCGTCGGTGTCGACCAGCGCTTCGAGCTCCAGCAGGCCGTAGTCCGCGGGCGCCTTCAGGGTCCACGGTCCGGGCTCCACCTTGAGCTTCCCCAGGTACTTCCGCCCACCTGGAGCGTCCGGGTCCCGGGTGAAGACGTCGATGTCGACCAGGACGCCTTCCGCGGCGTCCTCCACGGTGATCGTGCCCATCAGCAGCACGGAGGCCCCCTCGATGGCCCCGAAGATGTCGGTGCCGCCGCCGCGCGGCACGGTCGGTGAGCCCCCCTCGTCGGGGGTGTGATCGGGGCTGGGCTGGTCGGGCTGCCCGTCGGCGCGGAAGCCGCCCACCTCGAGCGCGAGGGTGATCGTCGCGTCGCCGTCCCCGACGTCGAGCTCGATCTTGGCGTAGGGATCGGTGGGGCTCGGCCCGTCACGGTCCAGATCCTGGAAGCCTTCGATCCAGAGGGTGCCGAAGTCCGCCGGCGCCCGGATGGCCTTGGCCCCCGGGCCGTCCAGGAACTGCTTGCCGACCTGCACGTTGCCGCCCGGCGCCGACGCGTCGGGGGCGCGCAGATCGAGGTCCACGGAGCCGTCCTGGTCGCTGGTGACGAGCACCTGGAGGTTCACCCAGCCGCCTTCGTGTCCGGTGAAGCCGGTGGACGCCGGCTGGCCCTCCGAGCCGGCCGCCGCCGCGCCCTTCGCGCCGGCCACGAGCTCGATCAGCAGGTCCGTCAGGTTCGACGAGCCGACCTCGATCTCCAGGTTGCCCCAGGGGTCCGCGTCGTCGGGGCCGTCGGACTGCAGGTCCTGGAAGGCCTCCAGCAGCAGCGGGCCGACGTCGACGGGGGCGTCGAAGGTGAAGCCCGTCCCCGGAGGGAGGATCAGCTTGCCGACCTGCCGGTTCCCGCCGGGCGCATCGGCGTCGGGCACCCGCACGTCCAGGTTCACCGAGCCCTCGGCGTCCGAGGCGACGGTGCCGGACACCACGACCGTCTCGCCTTCGTAGTCGAAGAAGGGCACGGTCGCGTCGGTCGGCCCGAGCTCGGCGGCGTGCTTCAGCTTGCCGCCTTCCTCCAGCACGATCTCCAGGTCGACGAGGTCTTCGCCGGCCACGTCCAGGGTCACCCAGCCGAAGGGGTCGTCGTCGCTGGGGCCGTCGTGGGTGAGGTCCTGGAAGGCCTGCAGCTGGAGCTCGCCGAGGTCCGCGGGCACGTCGAGCTCGAAGGAGCCGGGCGCCGCCATCGGCAGCTTGCCCAGGGCGCCGAGCTTGCCCGTCTCGGGCTGGACCCCCCGGAGGTCGAGGTCGATGGGCAGGTCCTGGTCGCTCCGGACTTCGCCTCGGAGCGTCACGGTGTCGCCTTCGTAGCTCTCGAAGGGCACCGGGATGTCGGGCACGCCTTCGCCCGACACCAGCGTGCCTTCGACGAGCTCGAGCTCGAGGTCGCTCAGCCCGTCGGTGCCGATCGTCAGCTCGGCCTCGCCGAAGGCGTCGTCGACGCCTTCCCCATCGAGGTCGCGGTCGAGGTAGGCCGCCAGCGTGACTTCGCCGAGGTCGGGGGGGACGATCAGCTCGAAGGGGCCGAGCCCGGCGAGCTGCCAGAGACCGAGGAGGGCGTCGTCGGGGTCCCGCAGGTCGATGATCAGGGGCCGGTCGAGCTCGCCGACCAGCTCGCCTGCGATCACCACGCCTTCGTCGAAGGGGGGCTCCAGGGCGTCGATCGCCGCCTCGAGGCCGCCCCCGAGGAGCTCCAGGGTCGCGGAGAGGTCCGTGTCGCCGACCTCGATCTCCACGAGCGTGCCGGGGTCGTCCAGGCCGGGCCCGTCCTGGTCGAGGTCGTGCACCGCCAACAGCTGCAGGGTGCCCAGGGCCAGGGGCACCTCGATGTCGAAGGACTGGGCG
>JAAESX010000096.1 GCA_024228935.1 Pseudomonadota bacterium | reverse complement strand
TGGGAGCCCTCGCACCCGTGTCCGGACACGACCGGGGCGTGCCCGGACACGCCATCAGGGCCGTCCTCGACCTCCAGGGCGGACGTGACTGCGGGCACACGCTTTGCTAGGGAACCCGGGCACCCGGCCACACGGCCGATAACGAGAGGGGGAGATATGTACCGATCACTGATGCTGATGGCGGCGCTGGTCGCTTGGGGCTGCGACGACGGCGGCTCGAGCGACGAGGGGACGCCGGACGCGACGGTCGGCGGGGAGGGCGAAGGCGAGGGCGAGGGCGAAGGCGAAGGCGAGGGTGAGGGCGAAGGTGAGGGAGAGGGCGAAGGTGAGGGAGAGGGCGAAGGTGAGGGCGAAGGTGAGGGCGAAGGCGAGGGCGAGGGTGAAGGCGAAGGGGAGTTCTGCCACGTCTCCATCGACAGCCCGCCCGGCGGCGAGGTGGAGCAGGTCTGGAACGACACCTACGACGAGCAGGGGCGGGCCCTGACGACCGACCGTCCGCAGGTCTACGTCGAGTGGACCTATGAGGACGAGGCCAACCCAGAGCTGTCGACGAGCATCAGCATCGACACCAACAAGGACGGCAGCTTCGAGCGCGTCATCCGGCAGGAGTACGATGAGTGGGGCAACCTCATCGGGCAGCGCGTCGACGACGGGGACGATGGGAACGATGACCTCATCTTCGAGGCGCGCTTCGCGGAGGATGGCACCCAGCTCGAGTTCCGGCTGGATGGCGCGTTCAACGGTGACCAGATCACCGAGCAGGCCAATGGGACCTGGAACGTCGACGTCACCTGGCGGGCCGCCGAGGAGCCCCTCGAGTGGCGCCTCGCCCAGGGGGAGAACACCTATGTGGAGCTGTGGGTCTATGGCGAGGACGGTCGACTCACCAGCCGGACGCGCGACGGTGCGGTCGACGAGCAGAGCATGATCACCGAGGGGGCCGATGGCGCGCTCGACTACGCCGAGGCCCACACCTATGGCGAGGGCACCTGGCGCATCGACTGGGATCAGGACGGCGACGGGGAGGCCGACAGCTACTCGGCCTTCACCGTGGACGCGTCCGACAACCCGCTCTCCCTGGAGTACTTCCCCGCCAATGGCGAGGTGGCCGAGCTGCGGTGGACCGCGACCTACGACGCCAACGGCAACCAGCTCACCTACGAGCAGGACGGCACGCTGACGATGGACTTCGTCATCGGGACGGCCGCCGACGGCGAAGTGGATCTCCGGATCACGCGGACCTTCGACGAGGACAGCAACCCGACGAGCGTCGAGCAGGACGGGAACATCGAGGAGGGGGTCATCGTCGAGGCCGCGGACGGCCAGGCAGACTCACGGCAGGAGGTCACCTACGACGAGCACGGCAACGCGACCGGGCTGTGGGTGGACGAGGACGGCGATGGGGTCTGGGAGCGGAGCGGGACGGGCACGCTCCACTGCACCGGCGAAGGCGACGCGCTGCAGTGCTTCGTCGACAGCATCGACGCGGACCTCGATGGCGACCAGGCGAACGAGTACTCCGAGCGCATGACCTACGACGAGCACGACAACCTGCTCAGCGAGGTCATCGACGTCGACGCGGACGGCAGCCCCGAGTTCGAGGCGCGCCTCCAGTACGCCGAGCACCTGGGCCAGTGGCGGCCCACCGAGCTGCAGCGCGCGGGGGAGCTCAAGCCCGACGCCGAGCAGGCCCCCTTCGATCGGATCGCTCCTGAGG
>JAAESX010000095.1 GCA_024228935.1 Pseudomonadota bacterium | reverse complement strand
TTCGCGGCGCACAGCGCGCAGATGGACGGTGTGCTGGAGGGGCTCGAGGTCGCGCTCACGTCGCTATCTCCGACGGCCTCTTCGGTGCCGTTCTACTCGTCGGTGACGGGCGAGCAGGTGCCGGGCGCGTCGCTGGACGCGGCCTACTGGTGCCGGAATGTGCGGGACCCGGTTCGGTTCGACGCGGTGGTCCGGTCGCTGTTGTCGGACGGCCACGGGGTGTTCGTCGAGCAGGGCGGTCACCCGGTCCTGACGCTGCCGCTGACGGAGGCATGCGCCGATTCGTCGGGCGTGGTTGCCGGCTCGCTTCGGCGAGACGAAGGCGCGCTCGCGACACTTCACCGGACGCTTGGCGTACTGCACACCCAGGGGCATCCGGTGGACTGGGGTGTGCTGCACGGGGAGAGAAGCGCAGCGATTGCCGCGCTGCCGACCTACGCCTTCCAGCGTCAGCGGTACTGGCTGGAGGCGAAGCCGTCGGCCGATGTGGCGTCGGCGGGCCTGTCATCTGCAGCC
>JAAESX010000094.1 GCA_024228935.1 Pseudomonadota bacterium | reverse complement strand
GTGAACGGGCCAAACAGGCCAACGCGCCGCCGTGCCCCCTGCTTCGTAATCAGCAGGTCGTCGGTTCAAATCCGATTCTCGGCTCCATGAACGCCGCTCCCTCAGGGGGCGGCGTTTCTGTTTGCGCAATCCCTGAGCGCGAGGATGGCCGAACTGGGGGGCAGGCCCCCCAGCGCTCGAGTCCTGGCCCTGAGGATGGCCGAACCGGGCGTCAGGGCCCCCAGAACTCCGTTCCTCGAGTGACATACTCGCGCCCCCTGCCGCGAGGCCCGAGCCATGAGCGACCGCGACGAGCCCCACCCGGACGCTGGGCTCGCCTCGCTCGAGCGACTCGCGACCGGCCAGCCCCAGGCCTGGGACGGCTCGGTCGATCCAGGCGGCATCTGGCTCATCCAGACCAGCGGCGTCGAGGAGTGGCGAAACGACGTCAAGCTCGCCTGGCGCCACCCCGCCGACGCCCACCACGCCCTGCTCGGCGCCATGGACGTCCTCTGGAAGAAGGCCCGCGGCAAGCGCGTCGCCCGTCGCTGGCACGCCGAGAAGGGCACGACCGTCCGCTTCATCGACGAGGCCACGGTCGAGCGCGTCCTGGCCGCTGGAGGCCCCGACGGCGCCTTGCTCCACAGCCTCATCGTCGAGAACGGCCGACAGTGGCGGGCCGACGCCGGCCACGCCTTCGACAGCTTCGCCTGGGCAGCCTGGGCCCGGACGAGCCCGACCTCGTCCTGGACTACAAGGCCCCCACTCGCGGGCTCTGGGTGTGGGAGACCGCCATTCCCGGCGACGCCGACACCACCTCGGACCTCATCGCGTTCTCGGGCGAGCACGGCATCACCACGCTGTTCCTCGCCTGCGATCCGGTGGGGTACGGCCAGGACGGCGCCGTCGAGCGCTACGGCGAGTTCGTCGCGGCCGCCCACGCCACCGAGCTCGAGGTCTACGGCATGAGCGGGTACGGCTGGTTCACCATCCCGTGCGACGCCGGGCTCGACGGCCAGCCCACCTGCTTCACCGAGGGCTGGGGTGTGTACGAGGCCGGCGCCGGCTCGGGCCTGTTCGACGGGATCATGGATGACAGCGAGTCGTACAGCGTCGCCAAGAGCCACTGGTCGGAGCACACCGCGAAGCGCTCACGATGGGTGCTGCACTTCCTCGACGGCGTGCGCGAGCGCATCGGCGAGCTGCCGCTGCATCACACCGCGCCGGCCTGGTACGACACGCTCGAGCCCTTCCCTCGCGAGGACGGCGGCCCCGAGAAGACCCTGGACGCCTGGCTGGCTGACACGGTCGATGTCGTCGCGCTCATGTCCTACCGGGACACCGCCGAGGCCGTCATCGAGATCAGCTCGCCCGAGCTCGAGCAGGGCCCGGTCTGGCTGGGCGTCGAGATCGCCGACGCCGGCGAGGGCGACAGCGTCGACTTCAGCGAGGAAGGGTCGGCCGCGATGATGGCCGAGGTGGAGCGGCTCGAGGAGCTCACCGCGGACGACGAGAACGTCGTGGGCGTGATGATCCACGACTACAACCACTGGAAGAACGCCGCGCCCTGAATGACTTCGCGCACCCCGTGCGTAGGTCCTGACATGAGCGCTCGCTACGGCTTCCGGGCCCCCGTCCTGACCAGCGCGCACGTCCCCGTCGCCGGCTGGTCCGGCCGCAAGCGTGTCGCCCACCTCACCGACCTGCACTTCGGCAACGTGACCCCGGTCCGACTGCAGCGAGACGCGGTCCAGATCGCGAACGCCGCCGAGCCCGATCTGACGGTCCTCACGGGCGACTTCATCTGCCGCGGGCGACGGCACCTGGAGCTCCTGACCGAGGTGCTGGCCGAGATCACCGGCGACGTCATCGCCGTGCTCGGCAACCACGACCACTGGACCGACGGGCCCGCGGTCCGCAGCGCGCTCGAGGACGCCGGCATCGAGGTCCTGCAGAACCACTGGACGACCCATGGGACCGGCGAAGACGCGCTCGCCATCGTCGGCCTCGATGATCACGGGACAGACAACGACGACGCCTGGATGGCGACGCACGGACTGCGCGGCCCCGCCCTGGGCCTGTCGCACAACCCCGAGGCCGCGCCCGATCTGTGGGGACGCGGCGTCCCCGTGGTGCTCTCGGGCCACACGCACGGCGGCCAGCTGCACGTGCCGAAGTGGACGCGGGCTCTCTACAACTCGCTGTTGAAGGTCCGCTACGTGGACGGCTGGTACGCCGAGGACGGCCACCAGCTGTACGTGAACCCGGGCGTGGGCAGCAGCGTCGTCCCCTGGCGAGCCGGTCGACCCGCCCAGCGCAGCGTCACGGTGCTGGAGCTCGAAGGTTCCCCTCGGGTGTCCACCAGGCCAGGACGCACCCCGGGCTGAGCTCGCGCTCCCAGGCGATGGCCAGGCCGTGCGCCTCGACGGCGGCGCGCACGGTCGCCTCGCCCGAGGGCTCCCATCGCGACCAGGACTCTCCTCGCGGACTCGGCTCACAGACCATCTGGGCCAGGGCGTGGACGGGCGCCTGGCGGACCACCGCTTCCGGGGTGAGCCGCGCGGGCAGGACCCGGACGCGCTCCTCGCCGAGCGTCAGGAACTCGAGCTCGCCGCGGCTCGTCGAGTACGGCCGGAACAGGCCCTTGTCGGTGAGGATGCGGCAGCTCCGACGCCCTCCTTCGGGACAGGTCGCTTCGAACAGCGCACGCAGCTCGGGCTCGCCGAACTCGGAGTATGGCCGCTCCATGCTGTAGATCGGCTCGGCATCCGGTCGGAGCCCGAGCTGGCCCAGCGCGTGGAACAGGAAGAAGCCTGCTGCCGCCACAGCGGGTGCGCGAGGAACACGCGACAGACCCAGCGCTCCCGCGATGGCGAGTCCGGGTGCGAACAGCGTGTGGTTGTCGATCCCAGCCGAGAAGACCCCGACGAGCGCCAGCGGGCCGACGACCCAGGCCGCGAGCGTGATCCACGGGGCCGAAGCGCGGGCCCGAGCCGCCAGCCCGATGCCCACAACGGAGACCGCGATGGGAATCCAGCCCACGGTCTCACCCAGCTGCACGGCGATGCCGGGGACCAGGTCGCCGTACCGGTCCACCGCCTGGGCCTTCAGCTCCAGGTAGCCGACGAACCCGGACAGGGGCACGAGCGCCGCAAGTCCCCAGGACAGCGCGACAATCCAAGAACGGCCTCGACGAGCAGGCCACAGAAGCGGCCCGAGCGTGGCCACCCAGACCAGGCCCGTGTGGCGGAGCGTGAGCGCCAGGACGCCGAGCGCACACACCGCGACCACCGACCTCCAGCGAGTCAGCTCGGGGTCGTGCACGAACACCGCGAGAGCCGACACGACCAGCGCGGCCTCGGGCACGTGGAACCACAAGATGCGGCCCATGTCGACTGCCAGCGGCTGGACGCCGACCAGGACTGCGGCGAGCGTCGCAGCCGTGGGCCCGGCGAGCTTGCGTGCGACCAGCGCCGTGGAGAGGACGAGCAGCGTCGACCAGACCAGACCAGGGGCCTGCACGAGCCCAGGCGAGGGGCCGAGCACCTGCAGCGCGAGCGCCAGGGCCAGCTGGTACCAGCCGGTGACCGAGGTCAGGACGTCGGGCAGCAGCGCCGGATCGCCGAGGGCCGCCTGGGCACGCGACAGCTCCTGGAACATCAGGCCCCGGTCGCCAGGGAGCCGCGCGTCGACGAGCAGGAACCGCAGATGCAGCGCCGCCACGCCGACCACGACGGCCAGCCAGGGCCCCTCGGTCAGCGCGGATCGACGAACGTCCGATGTGTCTTGCAGTCCCAAACGGTCCCGTCTCCGCAGATCTTGTAGCGCGGGTCGGCCGAATTCTCGCTCGTCCAGTCCTCGAGTCCCTTCTCGACGAGCGGGTACGGGAAGTCCGAGCCCGGCAGCGACTGGAAGAGCGCCACGTCGTCGAGCACCCCATCGGTGCAGCCGTCGAGCTGGAGCGCCAGCGCGACGACCTGGGTCTCTGCGGGCACCGTGGCCCAGACGGACCAGATGTCGGTCTGGTCGGCCAGCCCCGGGACCGGCGTCGCCACGACCTCGACGCCATCGGCCTCGACGGTTGCGCCCATCGTGCAGCCGTCGGGCACGTCCAGGTGCGCGCGGAACAGCACGTCGGACTCGACGGTCCGGTAGGCGAGCTCGGCGGGCTCGGTCGACCACACCACGTCCCCGCCCAGCAGCAGGCTCCGTCCCACCTGGGGCCAGGACGGCGTGCTGTCCTGGAGGTCGGCGTCCCCGTCGAGGGACCAGCGAGCCAGGTCGCTCCCACCCGGCAGCTCGACCGAGTCGGAGATGGGCCAGTCGGTCACGAAGCTCCACTCGGGGTGCCAGAACACGCGTCCGGCCTGCAGCATCACGTCCGAGGCCGTCTCGTCGGTGCCCCACCCGAACTGGGCGACGCCCGGGACGTCGAGGTCGTGGGTCGTTCCGTTGCCTGCGGCCATCGCCGCCCAGACGCGCTGGTTGTCGGGGTCCCAGGCCGAGGCGCCGATGACGCCGAGCCCGTCGCTGGTCAGGTCGCGGACGAAGCCGACGAGCGTCTCGGTGGAGATGGCGTCGCCCCCCACCCGGCGAGCGTCGTAGTGCCACCACGAGAAGACCGCGGTGCCAGCGGGCAGGTCTCGGCGAGCGGTCCACGTGCCCCCCACCGGCCCTCCGTGCGGGACCTGGTAGGCCTCGCGGACGGCGACCCCGGCGTCACCGCCGTTGTGCCAGGGCGTGAGCATGTCCGAGGACAGCAGCAGCCGGGTCGGTGAGCTGGTGTCCGTGCACGAGCAGCCCTCGCCCTGGTCGAAGCCGTCGACACACGCGGGCGGCGAGGTGCAGTCGCCGTAGACGTCGCACGCCGCCTCGCGGACGCCGCAGACGAAGCTGGACAGGACCTCGTCGGGGGCGAGCTCGGCGCGCCCCATCCCGCGCAGCTCGCCGCCGAGATCCGAGATCGAGATGAAGTCGCTCTGGGCACCTCCGAGCGCCCTCAGCTGGGCCTCGGGCGCAGTCGCATGCTCCCAGTACCGACGCTGCAGGACCCCCGGCGCGAACGTCGCGTGGGCCTGGCGCGTCGACACCCCGGGCCACAGGCCCGAGTGGGTGAAGCTGCGGTAGCTGGCCTTCGGCGAGTCGATGGCGTCCCCCGCGCACGCCATGTCGACGTCGATCCGGGCGATGGGCAGGCCCAGCTCGCGGCCCTGGTCGAAGTACGAGCGCACCGGCAGCGGCGCGGTCCAGCCGACATCGACGCTCCAGCAGGACGCGTCCAGGCCGTCGACGACCAGCGAGGACGGGTCGATGGCCGGGAGCTGACCGTCGAGCTCGAAGACCTGCAGGTCGTCCACGAACGTCTCGCTGCCGGGCACGCCCAGGAGCTGGATGTACGCGTCCGAGATGCGCTCGTCGTCGGGGACGCGAAAGACGAAGCTGAACACGACCTCGTCGGCCAGGCTCCGCACGGTCGGCGCGCTCTCGATGTAGTCGCCCAGCGGGAACGTCTCGATCGGCGTGACGTCCTGGGTATTGGTGATGCCTTCCGTGTCCTTGGTGACCAGCTTCACGCGCAGGTCGGCGGTGTCGGTGACGATGGCCGTGAACCGCATGACGTGCCACCGGCCGGCCCGCTCGTCGTCGACCGGCAGGTACAGGCGCAGGATGGGGTTGGTGCACTCGCCCCCACGTGGCGTCAGCATCGGGTCGCCGGCCGAGGTGTCGATGTCCCAGCAGCCACGCACCATGCAGATCTCGAAGTCATCG
Source organism: Pseudomonadota bacterium (assembly GCA_024228935.1). GTDB lineage: Bacteria > Myxococcota_A > UBA796 > UBA796 > CAJQPC01 > JAAESX01. The sequence continues at coordinate 127,153 of JAAESX010000094.1, read as the reverse complement.
CAGTCGGCGAGCGCGGTCGGGAACGGCGTGGCCCCGGCGTCCCACTCGACCGTGGCGGCGATGGGGGCGGAGAGCCCGTTCTCATCGAGGAGATCACAGTCTGCGGCGAGGACGGCGCCGCCCCCGTCCAGAGGGCAGATGGACATCTCGCGCTCGTCGATCCACAGGCCCTCGGACAGCGAGGCGTCCCCGTCCACACCCCACAGCTCGGCGGGGAGCTCCTGGGGAATGACGGGCCCGCCGACCGGGTTGTCCCCCACCCTCGTCTCCAGCCCGAAGACCGTGGGGACGAGGTCCACGCCCCGGTTGGCCAGGTAGCCGTCGATGTCCGCATACAGCACCTGGCCCGAACAGCCGGTCTGGTCCTGGGTCGAGTCGGCGACGGCGGTGGGGTAGCCCTCGTCGAGCGCATGCGTGAAGCGGCCGGCCACCAGCGTGTCGAGCCGGACCCGCACCTGGTTGCAGGCCTCGACGCCCGGCTGACAGCCCAGCGTCGCGTCCCAGAACGGCTCGGTGTCCAGCGGGTCGTCGCAGGTCCCGAGCTCGGCGTGCACCAGGTTCGGGATGAAGTGGGCGTTCAGCGTGCCCTTGAACGCGGCGAAGGCCATCCGCACGTCGACGTCGGGCGCGTCATGGACCGTCTGCGGACACCAGGCCACGCGCTTCGGACGGGTCCAGCCGTCGTCCCAGCAGGCCGCGTCCGTGCCGCAGCTCGCCTCGTATGTGCTGCAGGTGTGGGGGAACGGCGCCCGGGGGTCGGGCGCCCAGATGTCCTGGGCCTGCTCGATGCCGTCCAGGCTCTGGAGCCAAGAGGTGACGCCGAATACCAGGCCGGGCTGGGAGCCGCCGACGATCAGCACGCTCCCGGGTCGCCAGCCGATGGCGAACGCCTGCTCGGACAGGTCCAGATCGACGCCGTAGACGGTCTCCAGCCGGCGGACCTCCACGTCGTCGAGCTCGTCGAGGACGGCCAGCTGCAGCCCCGTGTCCCGCAGGCCGGCGCTGCGTGCGAGCTCAGGCAGCTCGTCCTCGCAGCCCAACAGCAGGCTCCCCTCGGCCACGAGCGCCGCCACGCCATCGCTCCGCTCGCCGGCGTGCCGCAGCGTCCATGTGCCATCGACCTCGATGGCATCGCACTGCTCGATGAGCGGGGCCTCGCCGGTGAGCTCGGTCGGCCCGCGCTCGGGCGGCTCGGGACAGCCGAACAGGAACAGGGACAACCACATCGTCGGGACCTCGCGTCATCAGGCTATCGGTCGTTCGTGCGGCGACCGGATTCAGATCAGCGTCAGGGCGCAATGCCCACGCCCCCAGCCCCGTACGATGGGCCTATGAAGCGTCCCGCCGTCCTGGCTTCCATTCCGATCCTCGCGCTCGCTCTCGCTTGTGGTGGGGGCGTCGAGCCGGACCCGGGCCTCAGCCTGGACGAGCTCACCGAGCTGGTGAGAAGCGACGTCGACGACGACCTGGGCTGGGCGACCGACGTGCGCGATGCGCTGCGACGCGCCGACCGCGTCCCCGACACCGAGCACGCCTGCCAGGTGCTCGCCATCATCGAGCAGGAGTCCGGCTACGAGGCCGACCCCGCCGTTCCCGGCCTGGCCGGCATCGTCGAGCGCGAGCTCGAGGCCGAGGTCGAGGCGTTCGGCTTCCTGGGGGACAAGGCGCTCGAGCTGCTCCTGGACGTCGGACCCGAGGGCGAGCCCACGTTCCGCGAGCGGCTCGGCTCGGTCCGCACCGAGCGCGACGTGGACATCGTCTTCCGCGAGCTGGCCGACTTCCACAAGGGCGAGCGCGAGAAGCTGGCCAAGGCGTTCTCTCTCGTGCTCCCTCGCATCGAGGAGAAGCTGAACCCCGTCAGCACGGCCGGCTCGATGCAGGTCAACGTCGGCTACGCCCAGAACCACCCGGTCAGCGCGGGAATGGAGCGCGAGGAGGTCCGCGACCTGCTCTACACGCGCCACGGCGGCGTGCTGTACGGGACCCTGCGCCTGTTCGACCACGAGGCTGCCTACGACGACCCGATCTACCGGTTCGCGGACTTCAACGCAGGCCAGTACGGCAGCCGCAACGCCATGTTCCAGACGCTCCTGTCCGAGCTTATGGCCGAGGATCTGACGCCCGACGGCGACCTGCTGATCTGGACCGACCGCGGGACCCCGGCCCACACGGACGGCGAGACCGTCAACGCGCTGTTGCGCTGGCGCATGGAGTTCGCGCCCGACCTGTCCGAGACCCGCATGCGCTGGGAGCTCCGCAGTGAGAAGGAGCGCTCGTTCGAGGACACGGCGACCTGGGAGCGGGTCCGACAGACCTGGAGCGACCAGCACGAAGGGGCCGAGCCAGCGTACGCGCGGGTGCCGGATGTCGCGTTGGACTCGCCCAAGCTGTCGGGCCAGTGGTCGACGAAGACGTTCGCCGAGCGCGCCGATCGCAGATACGAGGACTGCCTGAAGCGCTGACGTCCGCGGTAGGTTCATGCCGATGCTCCTTCTCCTCCTCGGCTGCCCCGCGCCCCACGAGCAGCTCGCCGACACGGGCGAGCCCGTCGAGTCGGTCGTCGACGACACCGACGACAGCTCCGACAGCTCCGACAGCGACACCGACACCGACACCCAGGACTCGGACTCGACCGTGGACTCGCCGGTCGACACGGACCCGCCCTGCGACCCCATCCGTATCTATGCGGTCCGGCACGCCGAGAAGGAGTCCGAGGGCGACGACCCTGGCCTGACCGAGGAAGGCCTGGCCCGAGCCGAGGCGCTCGTCCCCATCCTCGAGGACGCTCCGCTGGTCGCGGTCTACGCGAGCGAGAAGCTGCGCACCCAGCTCACCGTCCAGCCCACCGCCGACGACCACGGCCTGCCGGTCCAGACCGAGCTCGACCCCGAGGACGAGCTGGCCGAACACATCCTGGCGAACCACTGCGGCGAGACCCTGCTGCACGGAGGCCACAGCTACACGCTCGAGGACTTCTTCGAGGCGCTCGGCAGCACGGACGTGCCCGACGTCTCCGGGTACGGCCAGCTGTGGGTGCTCGACATCGTCGAGGGCGAGGTCCTGTACGAGATGGAGACCTTCGGCGACGAGTAGCTCGGAGTCACCGGGCCTCAGCCGATGAGCACCCGGCCCGCGGTGGCCTCGGTCACCTCGTCGATCAGCGCCGCTCGCTCGTCCTCGGGCAGCACCAGGCGCCGGACGATGGTCGCGCCGTACTCGGTCGTCCCGTCCCGCTCGCCGACGATTCGGTCCACGACCCCGCCGTCGGCGTAGTCGTAGGTCAGCGTGAGCTCGGCGAGCCGCACCCACACCCGAAGCTCGACCTCGTCCAGGCCGTCCCCCGCGCACCGACCATAGGCCCGGACCAGCCCTCCCGCGCCGAGCTTCGTCCCGCCGTACCAGCGACTCACGACGACCAGGACATCGACCAGGTCCCGGCCCTCCAGGCGAGCCAGGATCGGGCGCCCCGCCGTACCGCTCGGCTCGCCGTCGTCCGAACAGCGCACGCCCCCGCTCGCCAGCCGGAAGGCCCAGCAGTGGTGGGTCGCGTCGGGGTCCGCTCGCCGAATGGCTTCGAGGCCGGCCAGCGCGGCGTCCTCGCTCTCGACCCCGACGATGGACGCGCGAAACCGCGAGCCCTTGATCGGCTCGGACCAGAACACGTGGTCGCGGGTGACGCTCTTCATCGAGGCTGCTTATACGGGTGCCACCAAGGAGGACCCCATGGGTCGCATGTTCGAGAAGCGGAAGCACACGATGTTCGCCCGCTGGGACCGCATGGCCAAGGCCTTCACCCGCTGCGGCAAAGACATCGCCATCGCGGTGCGCGCCGGCGGGGAGAACCCGGACTACAACCCGGCTCTGCGGCGAGCGATCCAGAACGCCCGCTCGGTCAACATGCCCAAGGACAAGATCGCCAACGCGATCAAGAAGGCGATGGGCGCCGACGCCGCCGACTACGCCATCGTGAACTACGAGGGCTACGCACCGCACGGCATCGCGGTTCTGGTCGAGACGGCCACGGACAACCCGACCCGCACGGTCGCGACGGTGCGCTTCGCCTTCAAGAAGCACGGCGGCAACATGGGCAACAGCGGCAGCGTCGCGTTCATGTTCGACCAGATGGGGGCGTTCAAGCTCAAGACCGAGGGCCTCGACCTCGAGGAGCTGGAGTTGGACCTCATCGACCACGGCCTCGAGGACCTGGAGCAGGACGAGAGCGAAGAGCACGGCGCCATCGCCATCCTTCGCTGCGCTTTCACGGACTTCAACAACCTCCAGACGGCCCTGGACGAGCGTGACATCAAGACCATCAGCGCCGAGACCGAGTGGGTCCCGAAGAACCTGGTCGAGCTGCCCGAGGCCCAGGGCGACGAGGTCCTGAAGCTCATCGACGCGATGGAGCAGGACGAGGACGTGCAGAACGTCTTCCACAACCTCGCGTGAAGCGAGCGCACCTGTTCGAGTTCGGGGACCAGGACTGGTTCCCGCCGCTGCTTCGGGACGCGGGGACCGCGTACATCAGCCGCGTCGTCGAGCTGACGGACATGATGAAGGGGGCGCTCCCCGGCCTGACGAAGGCGCTGGCGTCGACCTCGTCGAACCAGATCATCGACCTGTGCAGCGGCGCCGCGGGCCCCGCCGCGCTCATGCAGAAGGAGCTCCGGGAGGCCGGTCACGACGTCACCGTCACCTGCACCGACAAGTTCCCGAACCGAACGGCGCTGACGGCCTCGGGCCTGGCCTTCGAGACCGAGCCGGTCGACGTGATGCGGGTCCCCCAGCACCTGCATGGCGTGCGGACGCTCTTCAACGCGTTCCACCACTTCCAGCCCGCCGAGGCGCGGCGAATCCTCGAGGACGCCGTCCGCAGCGGCCAGCCCATCGCGATCTACGAGTTCGTCGGCCGCGACGCCATCCAGCTCCTGGGCCTCCCAGGCATCTGGCTCGGCGTGTGTCTGCTGCTGCCCACCGTCCGCCCCTACAACTGGCTGTGGGCGCCGCTGACCTACATGCTGCCGCTCATCCCGGCGTCGATCGTGTGGGACGGCTTCGCGAGCTGCATGCGGGTGTACGACCCCGACGAACTGCGCGAGCTGACCGAGGGGCTGGACAGCTACGACTGGGACATCGGTCGCTTCAAGATGCCGAAGACCCCAGGCCACGGCACCTACCTGGTCGGGACGCCGAAGCCGTGAAGCGGGCGGCCGCGGTGGCTGCGGCCCTGGCCCTCGGGGCCTGGCTCCTCGTCCCCGTCGAGTACCCCATCCTCGGAACCCCGGGCTCGCTCCCGCCCCTGGACGAGCCCTGCGTCGGCGAGCGCATCGAGGGCAACCCCGGCATCGGCGAGCCGTTCGAGGGCGTCCAGGTCCTGATCTGCTTCCACGACGGCGAGCTCGGCACCGTCGGGTTCCTCGACGCTCCGGGCCCGCTCGCCACCGGCGAGCAGTTCATCCTCTACGAGGACGCCTCGGGCCTGCGCTGGTCGAACTGCGCGACGGACCGGCCCTTCCCGTCACCTGGCTGGCTGCGCGCTCCCAGGGTCACCGGCATCGTGTCCCATCACGTCGGGTACGCCGGGTGGGCCACAGGGCAGCTGACCGAGGAGATCGAGGCCGGCGCGTGGACGGTGGTCAGCAGCAGCCCTCGATGACTGTTGAGCCCAGTGCGCCCCGTCTGCAAGAGTGGGATCGACCAGCTAGAGGGGGATCACGCCATATGTACCGGTCTTCCTGGCAAGAAGTCCCGACGACGGCTCGCCGGGAGGGGGAACGATGAACCTGTTGTTGGTCGACGACGACGTCCTGGAGCGCGAGCTGCTCCAGCACGCTGCGTGCATCGGGCCTCCCCTATGGGCTTCCACTACCGCGACGGAGCCGGAGGGCTGGAGGACTACCTGTGTCGTCGCGGCCTGGACGCCGACGCGCCAGCGGTGCACCTCCTGCTCCAGGATCTGAACCTGGGCGCCGTGGACGGGCGCGACGTCGTGCGGCGCCTGCGTCAGGAGCACGAGCTTGGGGCCCTCCCCATCGTCATGTTCACCCAGGTGTGGTCGGAGACCACGGTGCGGAGCTGCTACCAGGCCGGCGCCAACGCCGTGATGATCAAGCCGGTCGGCTTCCACCAGTTCGTCGAGTCCATCCAGTCCCTGACGCGCTTCTGGTTCCAGACCGCCGCGCTCGTGCACGAGCCGGGAACAGAGTGACTGCTCGCCCGCTGGTCTATGTCGTCGACGACGAGATCTTCATCCGGCAGGTGCTGGAGGAGATGCTGCAGTACGGAGGCTTCGACGTGCGCACGTTCGAGCGCGCGGAGCCCGCGCTGGAGGCGGTCCGCCAGCTCGCCCCGAGCGTGCTCGTCACCGACCTCTCGATGCCGGGACCGAGCGGACTGGAGCTGATCGAGGAGGTCCGCAAGCTGGAGCCGGACCTGCCTGTCGTGTTGGCCTCCGCCCACTTCCGCCAAGGCCGGACGCCGAGCGGATTCGGCGACGGGCTCGACATCGACCTGTTCGTCCCGAAGCCGTTCCCGAAGCTGCTGGAGTTCTCCCGGACGCTCATGGCGCTCGTCGAGCGACGTGGCGACGCCCAGCCCGCCGCCGAGCGTTGGACCCAGACGCCGGACATCGAGTCCTTAAAGCTCCTGAGCCGCCTCTGGCTGCGCAAGGAGACCGACCGGGTCTGCCGAGGCCCCACCGCACTGGCCACTGTGTACCTGGGAGATCCGGTCTCCCGAGGCGACCGGGACGCGCTCGATCAGGCGCTCGTCGAGGGCGACATCCGGTTCTAGCCGCAGGCGGTCCCCGCGCGCCCCCTGGAGCCGTTCGGACCCACGCTGTTCCTGGCGGGCCAGGGTGTCGCCAAGCGAGGACTAATCCGGTCGCGTCTGGAGCACGTGCTGGTCGAGCACCGCGGGGCGCTCCGGGTCTCCGAGCTGCCGCTGAGTGAGTCGACGCGGCGGATCCTCGCGGCGAAGCGGCCATCCTGGGAGAGCCTCGGTCGGCTGCTCGATCGGCTCCAGGTCCCCGTCGACGACGTGGCGAACGAGCTCGCGGCGCTGACGGTCATGCGCGCCTACCGGCTGCGGGCGCTCGCCGGGCAGCCCAGCCCGAGCCGACGCGCGCCCCGCCAGCCAGCCGTCCCGACCACCGACCGGACCAGCCTGGTCCTGCGACGTCTCGAGCGCGAGGTGAAGCTCCTCGAGTCCGCCGATGTCTGGACGACGGTCGGCGTCGCGCGTGGATCCGACCAGACCGTCATCCAGGCAGCGCTCGACCGACAACGCGACCGGTACGCGCGGCTGGAGACCGAGCCGGCGCTCGACGACGCAGGCCGGGCGCTCGTCGCCATCATCCTCGAGAGCGTCGAGGCGGCCGGTGCGCAGCTCCTGCAGGTCGAGGAGGCACCGCCCGAGCACGTCTGGCCCGACGACGCGCGGCGCGAGACGTTCTTCCAGAACGGCAAGCTGGCGCTCGAGTCACGCTGCTTCAGCCGGGCGGTGCAGTGGTTCGAGGCCGCCCGTGAGGCCGCTCCACAGCCCGGCCGCGAGCTCGCCTGGCTCGGGTGGGCCGTCTTCCTGGACACGGAGCGGGAGGGTCGGATGACCGAGGCCCGGGATCTCCTCGAGATGGCCGACATGCTGGGCACGGACAGCGTGGACGTGCAGTACTTCCTGCCCGTCGTCGAAGCCAAGAGTGGCCGCCCCCGTCGGGCCAAGGCGCGCCTGGAGCGCCTGCTGACCCAGGTACCGGATCACGTCGACGCCCGGCGTGTCCTGGATCGCCTGCGCTGAGCGGCTCAGCAGCAGCCCTTGACCTGGGCCTCGGTCGGACCGCACGCGACCGCCGAGTACGTGAACGCGCCCGCGACGGCTCCGAGCACCGGAGCGACCAGGTAGATCCACAGCGAGGCGAGCTCGCCCGAGACCAGCGCTGGCCCCAGGCTGCGGGCGGGGTTCAGCGAGGCGCCCGTCAGCGGGCCCATCGCCAGGGCACAGAGCGCCACGGTGCCGCCGATCGCGAGCGCTGCGACGTTGCCCGAGGCCCGACTGTCGGTCGCGACCGCCTTGATGACAAACATCAGGAAGAACGTGGCGATGAACTCGATGCCCAGGGCCGGGACGACCTCGACGCTCGGCAGGGTGGCCCCCAGGGACGCCTCACTCCCGATGAGCGCCAGGATGCCCGCGCTCGCCAGGAGCGCCGCGCCGACCTGGGCGCCGATGTAGGCCGGGACCTCGCGCCACGGGAAGTTCCCGCCGCTCGCGAAGGCCAGCGTGACGGCGGGGTTGAAGTGGGCCCCGGAGATGTGGCCCGTCGCGAAAACCATGACGCCGACGACCGCGCCGAACACCAGGCAGACGCCGACATGGCCGAGCGATCCGGTCTGCGTCTCGACGACGATGGCGCCGCAGCCGGCGAACACCAGCGCGAAGGTCCCGACGGCTTCGGCGCCGGCCTTGCGGAGAAGAGGGAACGTCATGTGGACTCCTGGGCCCGTGCGGGGCTACGTCGCCACCATGGCACTCGATACTCCCCTCTCCCGTCGAATCGGCCTTCGTCACCCCATCGTGGCGGCTCCGATGTTCCTCATCTCGAACAAGGAGATGGTCGTCGCATGCGCCGAGGCCGGCATCCTCGGCTCGATGCCCACGCTGAACGCCAGGACGCCCGAGAAGTTGCGCGCCGACCTGGAGTGGATCCGGCGAAAGACCGACCGGCCGTTCGCGATGAACGTGACGCTCGCGCTCTCGGACCCCGAGCGCCGAGAGGCGGACATCGCGCTGCTCGAGGAGTTCGAGGTCCCCGTCTGGCTGACCTCGTACGGGGACCCCACCGCCGCCGTGCCGCGCGCCCACGCCATCGGAGCGGTGGTCATGCACGACGTCATCGGCGCCAGGCATGCGAAGAAGGCCGCATCCGCCGGCGTCGACGCTATCATCGGGGTCAGCGCCGGCGCCGGAGGACACGGCGGCACGACCTCGCCGTACGTGCTCATTCCGCACCTGCACGAGCTGACCGGGCTGCCGATCGTCGCGGCTGGGTGCATCTCGTCGGGGCGCCAGCTGGTCGCCTCACTCGCGCTGGGCGCCGAGCTCGCCTACGTCGGCACGCGCTTCATCGCCTCGACCGAGTGCGGGGCCAGCGACGCCTACAAGGACCTGGTCGTGGCGTCCGGGGTCGAGGACATCGTCTACACCAACGCCGTCTCCGGCGTGCACGCCAACTTCCTGAAGAGCACCGTGCCCGACGGGACGACCCCCGACCGGTCTCCCGGGGCTGCGAAGCGCTGGGTCGACATCTGGAGTGCGGGCCAGGGCGTCGAGCAGGTGACCTCGGTCGCGTCGATCGAGCAGATCGTCGAGGATTTCGTGCGCGAGGCCCACGACACGCTGGCCGCGCTGACCTGACCTGGGAGCTCCAGCCATCGCCCACGGTGACCTCACACAGACCGCGGGCGCTCTGGCCCGGTCGGTGGGCGGCCCTACTCGCGCATCGCGTCCAGGAATGGCCAGTCGAGGACGCAGTCCTGCGGCTGGTTGTTGCGCGTCGGGCGCAGGACCTCGGGCAGCCCGCGCTGCGTGGCCTCGTCGAGCGTGGCCGGGAAGAAGACGAGCGGCGTGCGTCCCCCTGGGGTCCAGCCCGGGAACGTGTTGTGGACCCGCGTCCCGCACGCTCTGCAGAACGACCGAACGATGTGCGCACCCGGCTTCTGGAAGCCTTGCACCAGGTCGGCCCCCGCCGTGATCTCGAAGCTCGCCCGATCGACGCAGACGACCTGGTAGAGCGGCGCCGCGTGGGCCCTGCGGCAGCTGTCGCAGTGGCAGTACGCCGTGAAGATGGGCTCGGAGGCGAGAGACACGGTCTACGTGACCTCGCCGCAGTAGCAGTGGCCCTGAACGGTCAAGTCAGCTCCACTCCAGGATGTGGGGCATCATCGCGCGATGACGCAGCCCCCCCGCTCGCGTGGCCGTCGTCGGCGGTGGGCCCGCCGGCATGACCGCGGCCCTGCTGCTCGCCCGCCGCGGCCACGACGTGTCGCTCTTCGAGCGCGGGCCGGGGCCAGGCGGGCTGTGGGCCTCGATGGCGAGGGCCGATTCCGCGGGGACAACTCCTGCAAGGTCTACCAGTCCAGCTACCGGACCGCACCCGCGGACAGGGCCTGGTCCGTGCTGGTGGACACCTCGGGATGGAGGACCTGGGGACGGTTCGCAACAGGCGCGATCGGCCGGTTCGAGCCCGGGTGCCGGTGGGAGGTCGAGCTCGAGGGCGAGCGCACCATGCGACCGGTGTTCCTGTCGATGGAGCCGGGCCGACGCCTGCTGTTCGAGACACGCTTCGCCGGCGGCTGGCTCGGCCGCATCGAGCACGCGTTCGTCATCGGGTCGACCGGACCGGACACCTCGGAGCTCCGCCAGGTGTTCGAGGCCACCGGTCCGCTGTCCGTCCTGGCCTGGCCGCTGCTGTACGGGGGCATGGTCCAGTTCGACGCGCTGGGTGACGACCTCGCCCGCACGCTGGCCGGTGATAGGTACCGCACCTCTTCATCCTGAGGGCCTCTCCCATGTCGTTCGCCGACCTCAAGCTGCTGGACTCCCTCGTCGGCACGCTGACCGAGCAGAAGCTGACCGAGCCCACCGAGATCCAGGCGCGGACCATCCCGGATCTGCTCGAGGGTCGCTCGCTCGTGGGCGTCTCGGAGACGGGCAGCGGCAAGACGCTGGCGTTCGCCCTGCCGATGCTGCACCAGCTCAAGTCCCTGGAACTGAACGGCTCTCCGGTCGAGCAGACCGGCCGGCCGCGTGGGCTGGTCGTCGTCCCGGCGCGGGAACTCGGCGAGCAGGTCGGACGCGTGTTCAAGGGCCTCACCCACACCACGCGGCTCCGGGTCCGCACCGTCCTCGGCGGCACGAAGAAGCAGATCGCCCGTCAGAACGTCGGCGGCCGCTTCGAGATCCTGGTCGCGACACCCGGTCGGCTGATGCAGCTCCTGGCCGCCAAGGCCCTGCGCCTCGACGACGTCCGCATGCTCGTGTTCGACGAGGCCGACCAGGTGCTCGATCCCGGGTTCCGGAAGACGGCGACGCTCATCGCAGCGGCCTGCCCGAAGAACGTCCAGCTCGTGATGTTCTCCGCCACCCTTCCCCCCGCGCTCCAGCCGACGGTCGACAGCGTCTTCGCCTCCCCGCCCATCCATGTGCGCACGGACGGGAGCCGACGCCTGGTGCCGACCCTTCGGACCCGCAACATGCAGGTCACCGACGGCCGCCGCTTCGACGTACTGCGCGACCTGTTCGACCAGGACGCGACGACACCGACGCTCCTGTTCGCGAACACCCGCGAGCAGTGCGGCCGCGTCTCCAAGTGGCTGGAGACGCTCGACATCCAGCACGTCGTCTACCGAGGCGAGATGGACCGGGTCGAGCGACGCGCCAACCTGGCGAGGTTCCGGAACGGCGAGGTCCCCGCGCTGCTGGCCACCGATCTGGGCGGCCGCGGCCTGGACATCGAGCGGGTCGACCGGGTGGTCAACGTGCACCTGCCCCAGGACCTCGACAACTACCTGCACCGGGCCGGACGGACGGCGCGAGCCGGTCGCAGTGGCCTGCTCGTGAACCTGATCACCGAGCGGGACGAGCTGCTGATGAGGAAGGTCGAGAAGCTAGGCTGAGCATTCTCTCGCCATCTGTGACAGTGAACCCCTCACTTCATCATGGACTGAGACAGGCAGACGGACGACATTGAGGGCCCGAAACGGAGTCCACGATGTTCCTCACCGCCCTGCTCGCCCTCTCCTCGCCCGACGCACTCGCCGCGAGCTGCCCGCACCCCAGCCACCAGGCCGAAGACAAGGCCTCGCGGAAGGAGGCGAAGCGCGCACTCGACTTGGAGCTGAGCCGCGACATCGACGCGTCGGCCGATGCGGTCTGGGAGGTCCTGGGGACGCAGTACACGGACGTGGACCAGTGGGCCGCGCTGGTGCCCGAGTCCCGCGAGGCGACCGCCGGCGAGGTCCTGTCGGACTGGGCGGTCGCGGCCTCGGCACCCGTCCATGCCCGCACGTGCGTCACCGGCTTCGGCACGCTCACCGAGGTGCTCATCGCGTACGACGACGCCGGGCGCACGTTCACGTTCCGGCCGGCGGGACTGCCCGACATGATCGTCTACTCGCAGAACGCGACGGTCGTCGAGTCCACCGGCGACGGGACGAGCCGCGTCACGATGCGCATCCACATGGTCCCCAAGGGCATGGGCCGCGTGATGAAGCCGATGATGGCGAAGAAGATCGAGGCCGGACTGACCGGGTTCCTGGGCGACCTGGAGCACTATGTCGAGAACGGCGAGCCGTCCCCTGCCAAGGTCGCGGCGACCGCGTCGGCCTCAGCCGAGTAGCCACCAGGCCAGGCCGCCGAGCACTGCCACGGCGACGACGACGAGCGCGATGAGGCGCTTGGGGTCCAGCTCAAGGTCGGCCAGCTGCTTCGGGCCCTTGTCGAACTCGACGAAGACGAGCTCGGCGACGGGGACCTGGCTCTGGTCGGGCCGCACGGCATGCGTGTAGGCGGCGCCGCACCGGCAGTGCACCTTGGCCTCGTCGACCCAGAAGTGGTCGGACTTGTCGCAGCTCTCGCAGCGCATCCAGAGCTCGGTGTCAGCGGGGACGCGGACGAAGCCGCAGGACTCGAGAGGCGGGAGCTCGGACATGGGGCGGCCTAACGCGAGGACCGGCTACGTTCTCGTCATGGAGTGCTGCAAGGGCCAGGCGTACGACGACATGTTCGACGCCAAGACCGCTGCGCGACACCTTCGGGACTACGAGAAGAAGGGCGCCACCGGGGCCACGAAGCGCCTCTTGCAGGCCGTGCGAGGTGCCCTCGGGCCCGACCCGTTCACGCACCTGGACGTGGGCGGCGGCGTCGGCGTCCTGCAGCACGAGCTCGCGGCGTCCGGCGCCACCCGCACGACGGCGGTGGACGCCTCGAGGCCGTACCTGGACCTGCTGGAGAAGGCGGCCGCAGACCAGGGCTACGGCGACCGACACCGACGCATCGAGGGCGATCTCGTCGATGTCGCGGGTGACATCGAGCCGGCGACCGTGGTCACCCTCGACAAGGTGATCTGCTGCTACCCGGACATGGACGAGCTGGTCGAGGCCGCCGCGGGCCGCGCGACCTCGGTCCTAGCTGTGACCGTCCCGCGTGACGCCTTCTGGTCGCGCTGGATGATGGTCGGCATGAACGCCGGCTTCCGCCACGTCATGCGCCGGGAGTTCCGGTCGTTCGTGCACGCCCATGACGACATCGACGGCGTCTGCGCGAGCGCTGGCATGCCGCTGGCGAGCGAGGACGCGGGCCTGTTCTGGTGCGTTCGCCTGTACCGGCGCCCCCCGGCTCAGGCCCGAGCGCTCTCCTGACCCGAGTCCAGGACCAGCAGGCAGCTGCTGCGACTCGTCTCGGTCAGCCACTGGGCGCGGTCCAGATCCGGTAGCGGCAGGCTCAGCCCGAAGATGCTGAGGTCCGGCGGCTGGGAGTTGGCCAGCGCCTCGGCGAACGTGCCGACCATGACCCGCTTGTCGACCCGCGGAGGCAAGCGCGCAAGGTCCGCCAGCTCGGTGAGGAAGCGCAGCGCCGCACCCTGCTCGGCGCTGGTCGCCGCCACAGTGGCGATGGACAGACGGCCTCCCCATACGCGGCTCAGCCGGAAGCCCATCAGCAGGATCAGGTCCAGGTTCCCGGCGGCGAAGGCGTCCTCGGCGCTCCATTGCTCGCCCGAATGCCGCACCCACAGCATGACGTCCTGCTGCCTCCCCAGGCCCACCGTCGGCAGCGGGCTGTACAGCAGCACGCCCATCTCGATGTCCTGGGCGACCGCCAGGACCTCGTGCACCTCGTCCCGTCGTGGCCCAGCAGCGGGCAGGCTCATGAACAACAGGTTCGGCCGGAAGAACGCCCCCTGGAGCGCCATCGCGCCGACGCCGATGCCGTGGACGTACCCGGGCAGCGCGACCATCGACCAGGACGCCAGGACACCCCGGTCCCGAAGCGCCTTGCTCGACACGTCGAGCTGGGCCTCGATGCGGGCGATGGCCTGGGGCTCGGTGGCCAGGCCCAGGAGCTTGATGGTCCCCTCGGGCCGGGTCAGGTCGTGCAGGATCTTGTGGCTGCCACGCAGGACGTCCGGGTCGTCGACGGGCACCAGGACGTGCGGCTTCCAGGCGCGGGCGTTGTCCAGGTCCTCGGGGGTGACCTTTCCAGCCGCCCACTCGGCGAACGCGACGAAGATGGCGCTTCGGACCTCGGCGGTCCCGCCCTGCTCGATCTGGCGGCGTCGGATGAACGCGAAGATGGCGATGACCATCACGACGCTGACGAGCGAGAACGCCGGGCTCACGATGAACATGCTGAACAGCGAGCCGACCAGGCCCACCAGCGGCACCACGACGGGGATGCGCAGGGTCGGCCGGTAGCTCACCAGCCCGAGCCCCTGCTCGATGAGCACCACCACGTTGATCATGCAGTACGTGATGAGGAAGAACATCGTCACGATGGGCGCGATGGCGTTCAGGTCTCGCACCATGATGGCGCCCAGCGTCAGGACGCCGGTGACGATCATCGCGTTCCGCGGCTCGCCGCCCTTGACCTCGGCCAGCCAGCTCGAAGCCGGCAGGATGCGGCTCTGCCCCATCGCCATCAGGATGCGAGGGCCGCCGACGAGTCCGGCCAGGGCGCTGCTGGCGGTGGCCCCGAGGAGTCCGGCCAACACCAGGAAGCGGACCCAGGAGCGATCGATGGCGACGTTGTAGTTGCTCACCAGCTCGTCGACGGGAGCGGCATAGGCGACCCAGACCGCGACCGCGAAGTAGATGACCGACGACAGGCCGATGGCGGACAGGGTGCCCAGCGGGATGGCCCGACGCGGGTTGTCGAGCTCGCCCGACATGTTGGCCCCGGCGAGGATGCCCGTCGTGGCTGGGAAGAAGACCGCGAAGACGCCCCAGAAGTCCGTCTTGCCCCCGTCGTAGTCCCCGCGGAGGACGATCTCGTGGGTGCCCTCGAACGGCGCCGTGCTCGCGAAGATCGACACCAGCGACAGCGCGATGATGGCCATGATCCCGTACTGGAGCTTGAACGCCAGGTCCGCGCTCTTGAACGCGATGGCGAACAGCACGAGCAGCAGCACGAGGTCCACCGGGAGCGGCGGGATGTCCGGCCACACCCACTGGATGCCCTCGCGCAGACCGAAGATGTACATGGCCACGCCGAGCGGGCGCGTCAGGTAAAGCGGGATGCCGATGCTGCCGCCGACCTCGAGGCCGAGCGAGCGCTTGATGATGGCGTACGGGCCACCGGCGCCGATGCGGGTGTTCGTGGCGATGCTGCTGAGCGACAGGCCCGTCGCGGCCGTGATGAGGATGCCCAGCCCGAGGATGAGCATGGCGCCGCCCAGGCCGGCGTTCCCGACGACCCAGCCCATCCGGACGTACATGATGACGCCGAGGATGGTCAGGAGCGTCGGGGTGAAGACGCCCGTGAACGTCCCGAACCGTGCTGAGGTCTCTTCGGGCGCTGGGGTCGTCACCCGATCTCCCTAACGAGGCGGTCCGTGGCCGGTGTAGTACACCCGGGACCGCGCCGTGCACGCCCCCCGCGAGGACGAGACGATGAGCGAGCGAAGCTCCCCCATCACCAGCTGGGAAGAGCACTACACCACGCGGAACGTCGAGGAGATGCCGTGGTTCCACGCCGAGCTCGACCCCGAGCTCGAGCGAGCACTCGAGGCCTGGCTCAGCGGACCTGTGCGTATCCTGGACCTGGGCACCGGCCCCGGTACCCAGGCCTTCGAGGTCGTCAGCGTCGAGGACTGCGTCTACCAGGGCAACAACGACCCGCTCCCCCGCGCGCTGTTCTTCGTGCTTCGGCGGCGCGCGACGCCGCGATAGAGGCGGCCTCGGAGCCGCCACGTCGACGCTATAGTCGGCGACGGCAGGCGAAGAGATGGACCACCTCAGATCCCGTGAGCTGGCCGCCAAGCTCGAGACGCTCGTGGGCACCAGCCTAGGCGGTGAGGATGATGGTGCTGGCTTGCTCGGGTGACGTGCAGGCCGCGCTCGACGCAGCTCGTGCGGCGGACAGGCACGCCCGACGGAGCGGTGACCTGTGGGCGTTGGCGGTGGTCAGCCGGATCACGGGCACCATGCGCCACGGCATCGGCGAGTTCCGCATGGCCAGACACTGGTTCCAGCGGGTGGTCGAGCTCCCGGCCCCCCCCCCCTGGTGGACCGGCTTCGCGCCCCCTCGAACATGGCTGCCATGCTCCGCGCCGAAGGCCGACTCGAAGAGGCTCGGGGCTACATCGCCGACGCGCGCTGCGGAGTTCGAGGCGCTGGAGCCCGCACTGTCCGCGGCCAACGACAGCATCAGCCCCCGGTTCCATGCCCGCGTCCTCATCAACATGGCCAGCTGCTGGAACCAGACCGAGCGGTACGAGAAGAGCGGGGAGATCCTCGCGAGGGCGCGCCTGCTGCTGGCAGGCGCCGCCTCCCCTCCCTACGGCTGGCTGGAGGTCATCGAGGCCTGGCGGCACCAGCGCATGGGAGACCACCGGCTGGCGCTGGATCGTCTGGGGGGCCGGTGCCCGACTGCCGTTCAGCGTGCGGGCGAGCGCCGGTCTCTGCGAAGCCTCGGCGAGCATGGCGCTCAAGAGACCGGGCTGGCAGGAACGGGTGACGGCCCGGCTCGAGGCCCTCATCCTCGAAGCCGAGAAGGCCCACTCCCGACAACGCACCAAGGACCTCCACCACGCGATGTCCAGGGTGATGGAGGCGCCGGGTGACCACGCCGGGGCCGTGCGCCACCTTCGACGCCACGAGGATCTGGACCGGCGTCATCAGTCCGTCAACGCTGTCTCGCTGCGTCGGCAGGAGGAGCTGCAGCTCGAGCTCGTTCGGATGCAGGTCGAGTACACCGCCCTGCAGTCTCACCACGACGAGTTCAAGGCGCTGCACGCCGAGCTGGCGCAGGCCATCGAGGCCCGTGATCGTCTGACCCGAATGGTCGTACACGATCTGCGCAACCAGCTCACCGCGGTCACCCTGGGCCTCACGACGGTGAGCTCATTCCCCGGCCCATCCGCACAGCTCGAGTGCGTGGAAGACATCGCGGCGGCGGCGTGGGCGATGGCCCGGATCATCGACGATGAGTTCGCATCGTTCGACCCGCACGCCAGAGCGGAACAGACGCCCCCTGGCCACGGTGCTCGCGGACTCGATCCGAGTGTTCCGGCTCATCGCCCAGCGGAAGCGGCAACGCATTCGACTCGAGGGCTCCTGCGACGGACTGTCCTACGAGCGCCTGCGCGTCACGCGGATCCTCGACAACCTCCTGTCGAACGCCCTGAAGTTCTCACCGCTGGACAGCGAGGTGGTCGTCGAGGTGTCGGTCCGCGACGACGTGGTCCGGATCCGGGTCCTGGACCAGGGCCTCGGGTTCTCACGCTCGGACCGGACGAACGCCCTGCTCAGCGACCGTTGTGGAGTGGCTCGAGCCGCCGAGAGCCCCCAGAGCATGGGGCTGGGGCTCCACGCGGTCTACCGCGCGGTCACGGCGATGGGAGGCACCATCGAGCTCCTGACCCGGCCGAGCGGGGGCGAGGTCGTCGTGTCGCTCCCGCGGGCGGCGCCAGCCCAGGACACCCCGGCTCCGATGGCCCACTGATCAGCCGGCGCCGTCCGGGCAGCGCGTCGTGCTGCAGTCCGCGCCAGCACAGCTCTCCGCGCAGACCGCTCCGTCCCAGCCCCCGCCGCTGAGGATGCACTCCTCACACGTGGTGGCCCCGGCGGGCGTCTCCGGGGCGGCGGCAGGGCAGACGCTGGGCGGGGCCTGGCTCCCCGAGCTGGACACCTGCACCGACACCTGCGAGGAGCAGGTCGAGGGCGTGCTCTGTGTCGAGAGCGCGGTCCGGAGCCCGATGGATGCCTACCGCTCGCCGGGTGATCCGCCCTACACGGGCAGTTAGCTCGGGGGACCGTCCGGCGGCACGATGCCCGCCTTGTCCAGGAGCCGGTCCGTCGCGTTGGATCCTGTCGGATGGTGACAGAGGAGCCTCCCCCGCCACTCGAGCCCATAGGCGCCGAGGGGTGACGCCACCTGCTGGGCTCGCTCGAGCTCGTCCAACGGACGTACCTCGACCGCCATGTGGCAGATCGACTCGTCGTCGATGTCCACGTCGAACAGCCCGGCCGAGAGCTCGAGGATCTCGAAAAGACGGCCTGGAAGTTCACCTTCTCCAGGTCCTCGTCGCCCACCGGGTGCGTCGCCGTGAGGTGGGGGTAGTAGTCGTCGTGCACGAGCGCCAGGGTCACCTCGGCGCCCTCGGGAATGCCGCTGAGCACGAACGCGTGGTCGTCCGACGGATCGAGCACCTGGCGAATCTCCGGCGCCTCGTAGACGTAGACCTCGGCACCCTGCACGTCGGTGATCTGCTGGATGTCGCCCAGGCTCTCCATCGTGAAGAAGTAGGCGTTGCCGGAGACCGTGCGTTCGCCCTCGCCCCACGGAAGGTCCGGGACCGGCGAGTCCACAGACTCGGTGGGCGTGCAGCCGACGAGGGCCAGGGAGACGAGCGCGACCACGTGGAATCTCTCAGTCCACGCAGACTAGCGGGCAGTGGAGCCCCGTGCCAGCGATCCGGGAGGTCGAACCGATGACCGTTCAGGCGCTCGGGTCGTCCTCGACACCGAGCCCCACCGGACA
Source organism: Pseudomonadota bacterium (assembly GCA_024228935.1). Lineage (GTDB taxonomy): Bacteria > Myxococcota_A > UBA796 > UBA796 > CAJQPC01 > JAAESX01. Next base: position 108,403 of record JAAESX010000094.1, on the reverse strand, counting down.
CACCACGCCCGTCCCACCGATCCCGCAGTACCCACCCGGGTTCTTGTGCAGGTACTGCTGGTGGGAGTTGTTCCGACCCAGGAACAACCTGCGGTCTCGTGCGATGTGCCCAAGGAACCGGCGGAAGTGCCCAAGGGGCCTCATGTGGCAGACCCTTGCCTGGCGGTGGAGAGGGCTCAATGGCACGATTACTGAAGACGCTGCTCGTGGAGGTCGTTCCTGCGTCGTCGCCCACCCCTCGTCCTGGCTGTTCTCGTCTCACTGGGAGGCTGTGCCGGTACCGCGGGCACGGATGGCCCGGGCGCATCGCACGATTCCGAAAGCACCGACGAGAACAGCCCGACAGACGACACGGCCGGGGAGGCGACAGATGACACGGGTGGGGAGGCGACCGACGACACCGGCTCCGAGACCCCCACCGCTCCAAGGTCCCGCAGGCGGTTCACGCTGGACTGGCGTGTCCTCCAGGGCGAAGTGGAAGGAACGCCGTGGACGGTCGACCACGACGATACGGCCTGGACAGCGACCACGCTGCCCCACAACCCCGCCCTGGTGGTGGGTGAGCCCGACCCTGGGCGCACCTGCTGGCCGGACTTCAGCTACGAGGGCGTCACCTGGTACCGCCGGACCTTCGACGTAGGTGAGGACCTCGCCGGTCTTGAGCTCAGCCTGTACTTCGAGGCTGCAGGGACCGTGGCGACGGTCTGGATCAACGGCACCGAGGTGCTCAGCCACGAGGGCGGCTACCTGCCCTTCGTCGTCGATCTGAACGACCAGGTCGAGGTGGGCTCGGAAGGCAACGTCGTCGCCGTCCGGGTCGACAACACCGACGACGGCGGGATCCCGCCGGGCAACGAGAGCTGGTTCAACTGGGGTGGCATCTACAGGGACGTCTGGTTCGTGGCGACCTCACCCCTGCACATCAGCGATCCCAACGCTGTCGACGTCGTGGCCGGGGGCGGCGTGTTCGCCTGGACTTCCCACCTCGACGACGGGAGTGCCACGGTGCGCGTCGACACGCATGTCGTCAACGAGCACGCCGACGGACGAACCACCTCGCTCCAGACCTCCTTGCTGGACGCCTCGGGAGAAGTGGTCGCCACTGTGGACACTACCGCTGAGATCGGGGCCGGCGAGGCGCATACCTTCGAGGGCAGCCTCCTCGTCGATGCGCCCGAGGCCTGGCACCCCGACAGCCCGACCCTCTACACCCTGCGCTCGCGGGTCTACGACGGCGAGGAGCTCGTCGACGAGGTCGAGACCCCGCTCGGCATCCGGACCGTCTCCTTCTCCCAGGAAGGCGGACTGAGCCTCAACGGCGAGCGATTCTGGTTCCGCGGGGCCAACCGCATGCAGGACTTCCCCTACGTCGGCTACGCCGCGACGGATGCGCTCCAGGCTGCGGATGCGCGCCTGCTCAAGGAGCACGGCTTCGACTACGTCCGGACCTCCCAGTACCCACAAGACCCAGCCTTCCTCGATGCCTGCGATGAGCTCGGTCTCCTGGTCATGTCGCCCATCCCGGGGTTCCAGTATGTGGGCGACGCGACCTTCGTGGCTCGCTCGCAGGACGACATGCGCCAGATGATCCGCCGGGACCGGAACCGGCCATCCGTCGTCGCCTGGGAGCTGTCCCTCAACGAGACGGACTTCGATTCGGAGTTCGCCGCCGAGGCCGTGGCCATCGGCCACGATGAGTGTCCCCACGACTCCTGCTGGTTCGCTGGGTGGGCCCACGACGAGGTCTACGACGTCTTCATCGCCACACCCGAAGCAGGGGCCCGGACCTACGCTGGTCCCCAGCCCTTCGTCGTGAGCGAGTACGGCCACTGGGAGTACGGTGGGCTGGAGAGCGTGACCGATGTCCACCGCGGCGATGGCGACTGGCTCATGGCAGACCAGTCGTGGCACCACATGGAGGGGCACCACCTGAACCAGGCCCTACCCTACGCTGCTGGCGACGGGCTCTGGGCCGGCATCGACCTGGCCTGCTACCCCTCGGGGGCCATCGACACCTTCCGCCTGCCAAAATACAGCGCCGAGTTCTTCCGGAGTCAACGTCCGCCAGAGTACGGCGCCATGGTCTTCATCGCGAGTCACTGGACCGATGAGAGCAACCCGGTGCCCACGGTCTTCGGCAACTGCGACCAGGTGGATGTGTACCTGGACGGCGTCTGGGTCGAGACGCAGGCCCCCTACGACGGCTACCCGACCGGCAACATCGCACATCCTCCGTACTACTTCGTCGACGTGCCCTGGCAGCGTGGCGAGCTGCGGGCCGACTGCGTCGTCGACGCCGAGGTCGCTGCCTCCCACACCGTGGCCAGCCCTGGGGAGCCCACGGAGCTCACGCTGTCGACGACCCTGTCCGAGCTGCGGGCCGACGGCTCGGACCTCAGCTTCGTCTATGCCGAGCTTCGGGATGCCGACGGGACGCTCGTGATCGACCGGAGCGCCACGGTCTCCTTCGAGATCGAGGGCGGCGAGCTCGCTGGACCGGCCGTGGTGGACACGGAGGCGGGGGTCGCTGCCACCCTCGTTCGGGCCGGCGTTGCCCCCGGAGAGCTGCGTGTCTCGGCGACCGCCAGCGGCCTGGAGTCCGCCGAGGCGACGCTGAGTCTGGTGGAGGCTCCAGACCTGTACTGAGCGGGGCACATCGAGGGCCGAGAGGGCGGCTCAGGAACCCGTCAGGATGGCCGTGCACGTCCGGGTTCACCTCGAGGGGCACGACCACGAAGAGGACGATCTCGACCCCGTTCTGAGCTTGATCCTGGACGGGCTCGCGGCCTGCTGGACGGCTCGACGCTGTGTGGCACGCGAGGCTCATGCGGACCGATGTGCGGTCTACCTTCCAGTCGGTGACGGGGGCGTTAGAATCGAAGCGATGAAGGTCCTCGACTACCTGCCGACCGGTGTCTCCGCGCTGATGCTCGTGGCCGGATGCCAGCCTGCGACCGACACCTCTGCTGTGGGTGATGGCCCGTCTGATGGCGCTCCGGATGAGGAGGAGCAGGATGCAGACACGGACTCGGACACCGACACCGACACCGACACTGACACTGACACCGATACCGACACCGACACCGACACCGGCGGACCGGACGACGGGCACGACAAGGAACTCCGCGTCCTGTCGCTCAACGCGTGGCGGGACGGAACCGGTGCCGACTCGAACGACACCTGGCCCGCCCACACCGAAGGACTGGCGACGCTGATCCGGACGTCCGGCGCGGACATCGTCGGCTACCAGGAAGCGATGACCGAGGCGCCGATCGCGGCCTTGGCGGCGGAGCTGGGCTTCCACTACCACTACCGCGGCTACTCGACCTACGAGGCCGTGCTCAGCCGTTACCCGATCGTGGGCACCTTCGACGTCCCCGGCGACTACGCCTACGGGGATCTGGGATCTCAAGGCGCGGAGATCCGCATCGCAGCGGGTGAGACGGTCGTCTTGGTGAACTCGTACCAGTACTGGGGCGGCTACGGGCCCTACACGGTTCGGGCGGACGTCAGCGTGTCAGAGGCGCAGCTGATTGCGGACTCCAAGGCCTACCGGGCCGACCATGTGGAGTTCGACGTCTTGCCGAGCGTCGACGCCTATCTCGAAGCGGGAACGCCCGTCTTCATCACGGGTGACTTCAACGAACCGTCGCACCTGGACTGGTCCGAGGCCGCGGCGGCAGCGGACTGGAACTACGGGCGGAGTGTGGAGTGGCAGTCGTCCAAGGTCCTGGCCGACGCAGGCTTCGTCGACTCCTATCGAGCGGTCGTGCCCATGGACACGGCCGACTACGACAGTCGCGGGGAGACATGGGTGCGGCATGGGGTCGGATACGACACCGAGACCGAGCCCTTCGATCGGATCGACTTCGTGTACGTCTCGGGGGGCGACGTGACCGCCGTCGACTCGGAGATCCTGGGTGAGGTCCTGCCAGCCGAAGAGCAAGACGCGCACGGCGTGACGATCGATCTTCCCCTGGAGTCCTACCGGCCGGACCACCGCAGCGTCGTCTCCACCTTCGAGCTGCCCGTGGTCGTGGACGACGCGGGTATGACGGCACTCACCTTCGAGGGCCTGACGACCAATGCTGAGATTCCCAGTGACTTCGGGGCCAACGTGTCGACGCCCGAGGCAGGCATCGTCAGCGCTGGCACGCCGAACGTAGCGGTGACCTGGTCAGCTCCCGGTGGGTTCTGGCAATTCTATGACGACGGCGAGTGGAGCGCCGCGCAGATGGATCAGTACGATGTCGGCAACCCCTTCGACATCCTGTTCTCGACCGATGAGGGGTGGGGTGTCACGGTCGAGTCCTTCGTGTTCGACGACTACGCCAACTACGAGTCCGGCAATCGCTTCGAGTGGACGCTCTACGAAGAGTCCGCCGACGGGCCGGTGATCGGGACGGGTGTGGAGTCGACGACGGACGGGCAGGACCTGACCGTGTTCACGGGGATGTCGACGCCGCACAGTGGCTCGGTCCTGCTGCGGATCGTCGAGCATTCCAGTGACGTGTCCAGCTCTGTGGCGGATCAGGCGATCGACAGCATCGTCTTCAGCCAGACCGCCGCCCCATGAGTCGACTGCAGCCGTAGGCGCCCGCTCCGATCAGGCCGGCATCCGGGAGGCCTGCCTTCCTCGGGCACGATGGGCATGATGGCGTCGAGCTCGCCGTTCAGGCGGTCGGGTCGCCCTCGACACCCAGCCCCACCGGGCAGCTCACTCCCGTCCCTTCCAGCCCACAGTACCCACCAGGATTCTTGTGCAGATACTGCTGGTGGTAGTCCTCGGCGTAGAAGAACTCCGGGCTGTCGACGATCTCGGTAGTCATGTTCCCGTGGCCCGCGTCGTACAGGCTCTCCTGGTAGGCCACGAAGCTCTTCTCAGCGACCTCGCGCTGCCCGGGCTCGACGTAGATTCCTGAACGGTACTGGGCACCTGCGTCGTTCCCCTGGCGCATCCCCTGCGTGGGGTCGTGGCTCTCGAAGAAGACCTTCACCAGGTACTCGAAGGTCACGACGCTCGGGTCGAAGACCACGCGAACGACCTCGTTGTGGCCGGTGTTGCCGCTGCAGACCTCCTTGTAGGTCGGGTTCTTCGTGAAGCCGGCCGCGTACCCGACCTGGGTGCTCAGCACGCCGGGCGTCTGCCAGAACTTGCGCTCGGCGCCCCAGAAGCAGCCCAGCCCGAACACCGCGACCTGGGCTCCCTCGGGCCACGGCGGTGACATGGGTCCGCCGGTGACCACGTGTGTCGCCGCGACCGGCAGGACTTCATCTCGGCCAGGCAAGGCCTGTTCGGCGGTGGGCATCTTGGGGTCGGAACGGAAGAAGCTGAACATTCTCAGTCCCATGGAACGAGCGTGGTGAGGAACAGGGGTGCGGGGTTCGAGCACGTCTTGCAGCGCAGCGCGAACACCCAGGTCCCATCGTCGGTGAAGCCGGGGAACGGGTCTCCGTCCGCGTCCGTCAGGTCGGCCAGATCAGCCTCGACGCCGGCCGGATGGTCCATCGTGTACAGCTCGGTCGCGATGAGCTCGAGATCCAGGAAGTTGTCCGCGATCTCCTCACGCTCCAGATCGTAGTGCCCGACCATGATCTCGGTGACCTTCACGGCCTCGAACTCACCGCCGTAGCTCGCCTCCGTCACCGCGGACCAGTCGACCTCCCAGGGGCCGCCTGGCAGGACGGGGACCTCGCGCAGGCTCGTCAGGTCGGCGTCGTACTCCAGCGCCGAGCAGCCATCCGTCACCGACGCCTCGGTCGAGTCGGCCTCCCCCGCCGCGACGGGCTCGAGGAACGCCAGCATCCGGGTCCCGACGCCGATGGTGAAGCCGCTGCTGAAGACGAGCGCCCACGTGCCGCTCCCGACCTCGAAGTAGGTCGTCGTGTCGACGTCCGTTCCGTCGAACGAGAAGTCCGAGAGCGAGACGGACGTGTCGTCGCCCGGCTCTGAGCTCAGGAAGATGGTCATGTCGACCTGGGAGAGCGTGTCGTAGCTGAGCCCCTCCTCGACGGTCAGTTCGTCCAGCAGCGGGAAGACCATGAGCCCGACCACGTCGATGTCATCGACCCCATCCAGCTCGTGACACTGCAGGTCCTCGGTCAGCTCATCCCACCGGATGGTGGGGTCGGTGAGCTCCTCGAGCTGGAAGCTGGGCCCATCGAGCAGGCCCCAGAAGCTGTAGTTGTGGGCGTCGGCGAGCAGGACCTCGCCCGACTCCTCGGGCGGCTTCAGCGGTCCGGCGACGTCGGGGACGGGCTGCTCACAGCCGAGCAGCAGCAGGCTACCGAGCGTAGAGATCATCGATGACCTGCACGAACGTCAGGGCCTGACCGAGGTCGGTGTTCAGCTGCCAGATGACCTCCTTGTCGGGGGTGACCAGCTGGATCTCGCCCTGGATCGACCAGACGACCTGGGTGGCGCCGTCGTCGAACCGGTGCACGTCGCCCTTGGCGAACACCTTGACGGACGGCTCGCGGATGTACTCCCAGACCTCCTCGGCCTCCATCGTCTCCTCGTTCAGCTCGATCTCGACGATCCGGGAGTAGTCGCGGGACTCGGGCCCGTTGTCGAAGACCAGGATGCTGTCGCCGAGCCAGTGCATCTGGTGCTGCATCTGGACCACGTCCGTGCCGTCCGGGTAGCTGAACTCGTTGAGCTGACCGTTCAAGAACCACTGGGTCTCGCCGGTCGAGCGGTGGACCTTGGCGATGGAGCCGAGCTCCTTCAGCGAGACCAGGTAGAAGTCGCCGTCCACGACGTAGTCCAGGCCGTTGGCGTGGGTCCAGTTGCTGGGCCCCTGAGGCGGCAGCTCATCCCAGTCGATCGCGTCGTACGCACTCCAGACCGACGTGAGCGTGCCGTCGGCGTCCAGCTCGACGATGTCGTCCGTCTGCCCGACATCGCCCCCCAAGAGCGGGTCTTCGGTGACGACGATGCCCGCCACCGTTCCGTCCGGCAAGACGTCCGCGTCGTGGTCGATGAAGGGCCACGCGTACTCGGTGCGCTCCGAGCCATCGAGCGAGACGCGAACCAGGATCCCCTCGTCCAGGTGCTGCTGGTCCCCCGCCCACACGTAGACGATCTCGTCCTTTGCGGGCGACAGGAGCGCCCGCATCAGGTTCCCCTTCGGCTCGGGGAAGTCGTACCAGACGATGCGGCCGAGCGGATCGACCAGCGTGATGACGTAGGTCGTGCCCTGAAGCGGGATCGCCTGGTAGGCCCACCGGTCCTCGACGTCCCCGGTCACCGTGAGGACCGGCATGCCGCTGGGGAGCGGGCCCGTGGTGATGGAGAGGTCGTCGCTCTGCAGGCTGTCGGTGCCGTCGGTGGCGTGCACGACGAACTGGACGTCCGTGTCGGCGGGCATGCCGAGCAGCAGGACCTCGTGCTCGGTTCCGAGTTCGGTCGTGTTGGTGGTGTGACCCAGCGCGGTGGTCTCGCCGAAGTCGACGTACCCGGTCGTCTCGGTCGAGGTGGTCCAGGAGACGCGCACGACGGTGACGATGTCCTCGGCCAGCTCGGCCTGGACGTCGAAGACCTCGAAGCCGAGGTCCTGGACCTCGGAGTCCTGGGGAGCCGGATCGTCGTCCGGTCCGTTCATGTAGTGGGTCGGTTGGCAGGCGAGAAACAGGTAGATCATGGTGGCCTCACCCTACCTTCGGGCGGGGCCTCCGGTTGGATCACCGCGATGTCGTGCCGAAACCTGGGTTTGCGGGTCTGAGAGCCGGAGGTCCGATGCTCTCGCCCGGCGATCTGGACGGCTTCGCGGCCGGCCACCACAGCCGCATCTACACGTTTCTCGGGGCGCAACCGCAAGGCGACGGCACGCGGTTCGCGGTCTGGGCGCCCAACGCGCGAAACGTCTGGGTGAAGGGCGACTTCGACGGCTGGCGCCCGCACGCGATGTCACGAGACAGCGGAGGCGTCTGGGTCCTGGCCTGCCCCACCGCTCGCCCGGGCCAGCTGTACAAGTACGTCGTCGAGGGCGTGGACGGGGTCATCGCCGAGCGCCAGGACCCGGTCGGGTTCGCGGCCGAGCAGCCCCCCGGCAACGCCTCGCGGATCGTGCGCTCGAGCTACTCCTGGCGCGATGCACGCTGGCTCGGGCGACGGAAGAAGCGGGACGCCTACTCGCAGCCCATCAGCATCTACGAGCTCCACGCGGGCAGCTGGCGCCGGCATCCGGACGGCCGACCGCTCTCGTACACCGAGCTGGCCGAGCCGCTCGCCGACCACCTGCTCGCCCACGGCTTCACGCACGTCGAGTTCCTGCCGCTCATGGAGCATCCCTTCTACGGGAGCTGGGGCTACCAGGCGCTCGGCCACTTCGCCCCGACCTCGCGCTTCGGCGATCCGGACGGCCTGCGCGCGCTGGTCGACCACCTCCACGGTCTTGGCCTGGGCGTCATCCTGGACTGGGTCCCCGCTCACTTTCCCAAGGACGGGCACGGTCTGGCCCGCTTCGACGGCACCGCGCTGTACGAGCACGCCGATCCGCGCCGGGGTGAGCACCCCGACTGGAAGACCGCCATCTTCGACTACGGCCGGCCCGAGATCCGCAGCTTCCTGCTGTCCTCGGCCCGCTACTGGCTCGAGGAGTTCCACGCGGACGGACTGCGTGTGGATGCGGTCGCGAGCATGCTCTACCTCGACTACTCGCGCACGGACTGGCTGCCCAACGAGCACGGCGGCCGCGAGAACCTCGAAGCCATCTCGCTCCTGCGCGACCTGAACGAGGAGCTCCACCGCGACTTCCCGGGCGCCCTGGTCATCGCCGAGGAGTCCACCGCCTGGCCCGGCGTCTCCCGTCCGACCTTCGACGGCGGCCTGGGCTTCAGCATGAAGTGGGACATGGGCTGGATGAACGACACACTCCAGTACCTGGGACGCGACCCCATCCACCGCTGCCACCACCACAACGAGCTCACCTTCCGCAGCGTCTACGCCCACTCGGAGAGCTTCGTCCTGGCGCTGTCGCACGACGAGGTCGTTCACGGGAAGGGCTCGCTGATGGAGCGCGCTCCGGGCGACGACTGGCAGAAGCGGGCGACCAGTCGGCTGCTGTTCGGCTGGCAGTTCGCCCAGCCCGGCAAGAAGCTCCTGTTCATGGGGATGGAGCTCGGACAGCGTCGCGAGTGGGCCCACGACGGCACGCTCGAGTGGGAGCTCCTCGAGGACGACGACCACGCCGGGCTCGCCCGCTGCGTGACCGACCTGAACAAGCTTTACCGGGACAACCCCGGGCTGCACCGGCTCGACACGCACCCCGACGGGGTCGCCTGGACGGGCATGGACGACAGCGACCAGAGCGTCGTCACCTTCGTCCGGCAGGCGCCCGGCTGCCGCCCCATCGTGGTCGTGGCCAACTTCACGCCGATGCTGCGCGAGGACTACCGGATCGGACTGCCCGAGGCCGGCCACTGGCGCGAGCTGCTGAACACGGACGCGAGCGAGTACGGCGGGAGCGGCGTGGTGAACACGAAGTGGCGCAAGGCGACGCCGGAGCCCTGGCAGGGCCTCCCCCACTCGACCCGACTGCGGGTGCCGCCGCTCGGCGTGGTCTACCTGCGACCGACCGCCCGAGGTGGCCGCGCTTGAGGTACGTCTGCGTCCACGGCCACTTCTACCAGCCCCCCCGGGAGAACCCGTTCACCGGGCGCGTCGACCCGCAGCCGTCCGCCGCCCCCTGGCCGGACTGGAACCACCGCATCACGGCGGAGTGCTACCGCCCCAACACGCGGGCGCCACTCCTGGACGAGCACGGCGAGATCCGCGGCCGCATCAACACGTTCGCGCACACCTCGTCGGACGTCGGCCCCACGCTCATGCGCTGGCTCGAGCGACACGCCCCGGACGTCCACGAGGCCATCGTCGAGGCCGACCGTCAGGCCATCGCTCGACTCGGACACGGCAGCGCCATCGCCCAGGGCTTCCACCACGCCATCCTGCCGCTGGCGAGCGAGCGGGACCGCCTGCGCGAGATCGCCTGGGGGATCCGCGACTTCCAGGGCCGCTTCGGACGCGACCCGGACGCGATGTGGCTCCCGGAGACAGCCGTCGACCTGGACACGCTCGATGCGCTCGCCCGAGCCGGCATCCGCTGGACCATCCTCGCGCCCCGCCAGTGCGCCGAGGTCCGCAGTCCGGGTGGTGGCTGGCAGCCGTTCGACAGCCGCCGGCCCTACGTCGTGAACACGCGCCAGGGCCGGTCGATCGTCGTGTTCTTCTACGACGGACCGACCTCGCGAGGCGTCGCCTTCGACGGGCTTCTCCACGACGGGGACCACTTCGCCCAGGTGCTCGCACACGCGTCGTGTGACGCAGGGCTCGCAATGGTGGCGACGGACGGCGAGTCGTACGGCCACCACCACCGGCACGGCGAGATGGCGCTGGCGAAGCTCATCGAGGTGCTGGACCACGCGCCCGACGTCCTGCTCACGAACCCGAGCGCGTACCTCGTCCACCACCCCGCAACGTGGGAGGCCCGCATCGTCGAGCCCTCGTCCTGGTCGTGCGCGCACGGCGTCGGTCGCTGGAGCGCGAACTGCGGGTGCGCGATGGACCCCGCGCGCTCGGGCCAGCAGGCCTGGCGCCAGACCCTGCGCACCGCGATGGACGCCTTACGCGATGCCATCGGAGAGCGCGACGCCGCCTCGCCCGACCTCGAGCGGGCCCGGCTGCAGATGTACACCTCGTGCGGGTGGTTCTTCGATGGACCCGACGGGCTCGAAGCCGTGCAGATCCTGACGTACGCGCTGCGGGCCATCACCCTGCACCGCGAGCTGTCCGGCGAAGATCTGGAGCCGCTCTTCGTCGAACGCCTCGGACCACTGGACGACGTGTGGCAGACCCAGGTGCGGACTATCCTCGGGGGGTGATCCCCAAGCCCAAGCACGTACTGGAGTGGCTCGTGTGCCACGCGTTCGTGGGCGGGTGCTTCCTCCTGCCCGCTGCTCTGGGCATCGCGTACGAGGCCGGGACGCTGGGGTTCGAGGCCGAGCGCCCGAGCGAGCGTACCGCCACGTACATGGCGTCGATGTCCCTCATCCCCTTCCCTGACGCGGACGCGGATGTCATCGAGGTGACCGAGGAGCTGCTCGAGCCCCCGTCGAAGGGCGAGAGCGGCGACGAGGTCGGGAGCGAGGCCCCGCTCGAGCAGAACAGCGACGACGGCCAGCCCGCGCCCGAGGACGGACGCCCGGAGTCCACCCCCACCTCAGAGGACGTCGAGCAGGTCCGCAGCGGTGGAAAGACGAAGGGACCGACCCAGGACGGGGACGGCTCCAAGGCCCAGGAGTGCCTGCCCGACAACCCGGACATCAAGCCGGGCCGAAAGCCGGTCACGTGGCGGGTCCAGCGCGATCTGGTCGACCACTACACGACGCACCTGAAGGACGCGGCGACGCTCGGGGACACGTACTGGCAGAAGGGCAAGGGCGGCGAGGTCGTCGGCTTTCGGGTCCAGCGGGTGCGCTGCGGAAACGACCTGTACCAGCTCGGCTTCCGCGGAAACGACGTCATCCGCTCGGTGAACGGCGAGGTCGTCACGTCGATCCCGCAGGCGATCGGGGCCTATCGAAGGCTTCGACGCGACAACAAGCTCACGGTCGTCATCCGCCGCAACCACAAGGAGATGACGCTCAACTACGTCCTGGTGGACTGACTCACCAGGTGTAGGCCGCGGACTGCTCGGCCAGGTGCACCGTGATCTCGCCGGTCCCAGCGCCGTGCGAGGTCCGCAACAGCGAGATGTCCCACTCCTGGGTCTCGCTGATGGCCACCTCGCAGTCGTCCCCGTTGGCGTCGTGGCCCAGCACGAGGAAGGCCTGCTCGGGCTCGGACTCGGCCAGCGAGCCGTCCCAGCAGAGCTCGAACTCGTGGTCCTGGCAGCCGCCCGAGTACCCGACGCCGACGGTCATCACGTCCCCCGAGATCGACAGCGAGGTCAGCACATAGGCGTCGGTGTCCGTCGGCTCGCACTCCTTCAGCGCGCGCTCGGGGGTGGCCGTGTCCGTGTCGGCGTCGGTGTCGGCGTCCGCATCCGAGTCGGCGTCCGCATCGGTGTCGGTGTCGGCGTCCGCATCGGAGTCGGTGTCCGAGTCGGCGTCCGCGTCGGCATCGGCATCGGTCTCGGACGTCAGCTCGGCCGGTTCACCGAGATCGATGCAGGCCAGGGACAACAGGATGAGCGTCATGATCCCCTCCAGGGAGCAAGGTGCAGGCTACCCGGAAACGCGCTACCGCGGCGGCCTGACGAGGTGACGCGATGCCGCGACTTTCCCCCCGTGTCCAGGCGCTCCAGGAGAGCGCGATCCGCAAGCTCGATGCGCACACCTGGGCCCGTCCCGAGGTCGAGTTCCTGCGCGTGAACATCGGCCAGCCCGACATCCCCACGCCGCCCGAGATGCTCAGTGCGGTGCGAGCGTTTCAACCAAAAGTGATGGGATACGGCCCAGCGTCCGGGATTCCCGCCTGCCGCGAGGCCGCCGCCCGCTACCACAGCCACTGGTGCCCCGATCTCACGCCGGCCGACGTCGCCGTCACCACCGGTGGATCCGAGGCGCTGCTGTTCGCCTTCACGGCCGTCGCCGAGCCCGGCGCCACCATCCTGGCGCCCGAGCCGTACTACACGAACTACAACGGCTTCGGAACGGTCGCGGGCGTGAAGGTCCGGGCGCTGTCGACCTCGCTGGCGGAAGGCTTCGCCCTGCCCGACGACGAGGCGTTGGACGCGGCGACGACCGACGACGTGCGCGCCCTGGTCCTGGCCAACCCCGGCAACCCGACGGGCGCCGTCTACGGGCGCTCGGAGATCGAGCGCCTGGTCCGCTGGGCCCGTCGCCACGACCGCTTCCTGATCCTCGACGAGGTCTACCGACGCATCTGGTTCGGCGAGCCGCCGTGCTCGATCCTGGAGATCCCCGAGGCCGCCGAGCACGCGATCTGCATCGACAGCCTGAGCAAGACCTGGTCCGCCTGCGGCCTTCGGCTCGGCTTCCTCATCTCGCGGAACAAGGCGCTGATGGAGCGAGTCGAGCGCCTGGGCCAGGCCCGGCTCGGCCCCCAGCCGCTGGCGCAGCACGTCGCCCTGGCGGCCCTGTCGCTGCCCGAGTCGACCTACGCTGACCTGCGCGCGACCTACGCCGCCCGCATCGACGCGCTCGTGACGGCGCTGGAGCACATCCCCGATATCTCCGTCGGACGGCCCCACGGCGCCTTCTACCTGATGGCTCGCCTGCCGGTGGACGACACCGAGGCCTTCGCTCGCTTCCTGGCACGGGACTTCGTCCACCAGGGGCAGAGCGTGGTCGTCGCCCCTGGGCCTGGCTTCTACGCCGACCCCTCGCGAGGTCGCGACGAGATCCGAATCGCTGCGGTCCTCGAACCCGACCGTCTGGTACGCGCCGCCGAGCTCCTGGGCATCGCGCTGGACCGGTACCGCAGCTAGACGAACTCGAGCAGCAGCTGGTCCACGTCGGACTCGATGGCCTTCGCCTTGGTGCGCAGCGCCTCGATCTTCCCGTGAGCCATCATGTCGCTGATGGGGTTGTCCAGGTAGATGTCCATCGCGGCCAGGCCGCCGTGCATCTCGCCGGCGTCGGCGACCTCGACGTCCCGGCCCAGCAGGTAGAGCGCGTCCTTCACCAGCACGCGGGCCTGCTCGACGTCGCCCATCGCGCTGCCGATGAGCTTGTGCTTCTCGCCCCCCCCTCGCCGGCGATGCCGCTGGGGTCCCCACCGACGCCCAGCAGGTCGTACACCGAGGCGCTGATGGCTCCGTCGAACGCGCCCTCGGCCGAGATGAGGAGCGTCCGGGCCTGGCGCAGGTTCCGCTCGGCGGCCTTCCGCTTCTTCGCCTCGGGGAGCGCGTCCATCTGGGCCCGCTCGCGGTCCTCATGGATCTTCGCCAGGCCGCTGCCGCCCTCGTAGCCGCAGATGTCGCAGATGTACGCGTTCTCCCCGAGCGACGTGATCTGTTTGGCGTTGCAGGCGACACACCGGTCGTCCGGGATCTCCTCCTTGCTCGCCCGGTCGAGGTTGAACACCTCGAGCAGGGCCTTGAGGAAGTACATCAGAGGACTCCGGGGAGCGGGATGAGCTCGGGCGAGGTCAGGCGGTGGACCCGGATCTCGTCAGTCGGCGCGGCGAGCGAAGCGGACCGGCCCTCGCCGGCCCCCAGCTCGACAGCGATGTCCCGAACGCCCAGCTCGAGCAGCTCGGACCAGGCTGCTGCGACCTGGGCATGCTCGCCTTCCTGGGGCGGCACGATGAGCACCCGCACGGCCTCGACAGCCCGAGCACCCGGCTCGAGGCGATGCATCGCAGGACCGGACTTGGACTCGGCGGGCGGCTCCATGCGTGCCACGACCTCGAGGTCGATCCGGCTCTGGCCGACCGAGCGTGCCGCGTACTTCAGCCGCGCGACGGTGTCAGCAGGCGCTCGCCCATCGACGCGGACGAGCAAGGCGCAGTCGGACGGGACCGGGGGGATCGCGCCCGCTCGGTCCACCTCCAGCACGCAGTCGTAGTCGCCCCGGTCCGCGAGCGATCCGTAAGAGACGCTGGGCAGCATCAGCCCATCGGGTTGGAGCCACATCGCCAGCCCGGCGACGAGCATCAGGAGGACGAGGACGACGAGCGAAGACCGCATCGACGGTCATATCGCCTGGAACCCGTCGGATCGATCTGGCACGCTGAGCTCCATGGAACGCACGAAGCCCGTCATCGTCGTCGTCTCGCGAAAGGCGTCCATCGCGGACCAGGTCGCGATGGTCCTGACCGGACGATTCGACGTCCACCACGCCCGGTCGGCCAAATACGCGCTGCCCCTGCTCGAGGCGCACAAGCCGCTGGTCGTGGCGATGGGCCTGCAGGACATCGACCAGGTCTCCAGCCTGCGAGAGGTCACGGGATGCGGCTGCCTGTTCGTCGCCCACGGCAAGCTCCCCTACGACCACAAGCTCCGCGGCGCGCCCAAGGCCTCTGTCCTGGAGAAGCTCGGCATCGACGACTTCGTGTCTCGCGAGCTCAGCGGGCAGGACCTTGCGACCGTCGTCTGGAGCCACGTCGCCGCGGCAATCCGGTCGGTGCCGAAGCGGCAGGGACAATCTCGCCGGACCGAGGATCAGACCTGGGGTGCGCTCTTGACGAGCGAGGCCAGCATGGAGTCGTTCCGCAAGCTGCTGACCAAGAACGTCGTCGACGCCCACGAGCTGGCCGAGGACGACGACCCGACCTGGAGCGAGCTCCTGACCGCGAAGGTGAGCACGACCGCGTTCAAGAAGCTGTTCACCAAGAAGTGGTGACTACAGCGCCGTCCAGCTGACGCTCGGGATGCCCGAGCCAGCCGGGGGCGGAGCCGCGCCGACCAGGTAGAGCGCGCGCCGGTTCGCCTGCATGTCGACCCCGTCCCCGGTGGGCACAGCGAGCAGGCCTTCGCCGAAGCCGTGGTAGTAGATCGGCTCGGAATAGCCGTGCGCTCTCAGCCACTTGGCGATGCTCTTGGCCCGGCGACGGGACAGATCGCGGTTGCCTCCGGCGTCGCCGACCGTGTCCGTGCAGCCCGCGATGTAGAGCTTCACCGGCACGACATCGCCGTACTTCTCGAGCACCCCGTTGAGCTCGGCGAGCGTCTGCTCCAGCTTGAACTCCTGGTCCGCGTCGATGACGTCGCTGTTGCTCTCGAAGAGCACGTCGTCGTGAGGGACGTCCAGGAACCAAGGGCTGAACGTGAACCCAGCCCAGGCCGAGTCGTTCTCGACCTTCACGTCGAGCAGCACGACGTCGCTCGCGTCACCCACCCAGGGGATGGTGATGTCGCCGGGGCCCTCGCCGATCTCGATCGTCGTCCGGTCCAGCTCGACCTTGCCGGCGCCGTACGCGACGACCTCGGCCGAGGACACGGGGGCCGTCACGTTGACCGTCAGCGTGTGCTCCTCGATGTCGGCGCTCGCGTTCGAGAGGTCGACCGACAGCGCCGAGGCGTAGCTCCAGGACAGCGGCAGCGTGGTCTCCTCGACGTACCCGTCGACGAAGCGGACTCGCAGGAAGCACTCGGCCGAGATCGCCGAGCGCGGGAACTCGAAGGTCAGCTTCGTGCCGCCCGAGACACCCTTCTTGGTCCACTCGAGTGTCTTGCCGACGTCGCAGGAGACGTACAGCTCATCGACCGCGCGAGCGGGCGTGACGAACAGCGCGGGGGTCTCCCCGGGTCCAGGGTTGGGCGTGTAGCCGTAGTCCAGGTCGGCCGCGTGGACCGAGGCGAGGAGCGCGAGCATGCGAGACTCCGACGGTGAGAGGCCTAGACTGCTAACCCCCGGCGAGCGGGCCACCGTCCTGGCTGGCTGGGCGGCGATCGCCGCGAGCGAGCTGGCGGTCGGGCGGCTGTTCTCGCGCCAGGCCACCCTGGCCGGGGCGGCGGTCGAGGTGGGCGCGCTCGTCGGCATCGGCGCGCTACACGCCTGGCTCGCCAACATCCGGGCCCTGCGTGGTCCGTTCGCGCCCGTGGGGTGGGCGCTGGCGCTGGGGATGCTCATCGCCGCCGAGGGCCCCCTGCGGATCCCCGCGGCCCTGGGAATGGGGTTCGTGGCGGTCGTCTTCGGCGTGTTCGGGCACCTGCTCGAAGAGCGCTTTCCTGTCGCCGGAGCGCCGGTGGCCATCCTCTTCGCCCCCGTTGCCGTCATCGGTCGCCTGGTGATGGAGGTCTGGTACGCCAGACACGGGGACCTCTCGACGACCCTCGCGGCGCTCCAGCCGACGCTCCCCTGGCTCGCCGTCCTGGTGCCCGCGGCGGCCTTGGCGGTCTGGGACGGGCGCGCGGGCTTCGCGCTGCTCCTGCCTGCTCCCCTGCTGGCGCTCGACCCGGTCGACCCTCCGCCGCCGGACCGCGGCGACTCGATCATCCTCATCACGGTGGACACGCTGCGTCGCGACGCCGGCGAGTCCATGGACAGCTACGAGCGGCTCGCCGAGCAAGGGATCGCCTACACCGACGCGGTCTCCGCCTCGACGTGGACCCTCCCCGCGCTGGCGTCGGTGCACACCGGACGGCTGCCCGCCAGCCACGGCGCCGGTCGGGTGGGGACCTCGTGGCTCCAGCTCGAGTCGGTGGACCCTTCGGTCACCACCCTGGCCGAGTACCTGGGGCCCGAGGGCTACACGACCTCGGCCGTGGTCACGAACCCGTTCGTCGGCCACGGGCTGGACAAGGGCTTCGACGACTGGCTGAACCTGAGCCTGCGCGCTCCGCTCCGCCCCATCGGGCTGGGCCTGGGCGGGCGCACGCTCGACCTGGCGTCCTTCGTGCAGCCCGATGAAGCCGAGGTCGTCGTCGACGAGGCGCTGCGCTGGCTGGACCACGCCCCTGGGGGCGACGTCTTCCTGTGGGTCCACTTCCTCGACCCGCACCTGCCCTACCACCACAGCGACGACCACCAGGGCACCTCGGTACGGGACCTGCGGCAGGGCACGCTCCGGCCGGCCGAGCGGGATGCGGTCCGGGCCGCCTACGACGCCGAGGTGGCGGTCGTGGACGAGCAGATCGGCCGCCTGCTCGACGAGCTGGACGCCCGCGCGATGTCCGACACCACCGTCGTCCTCACGAGCGACCACGGAGAGGAGTTCTGGGAGCACGGCGGCGTCGAGCACGGCCACGCGTTCCACGACGAGGTCGTCGGTGTCCCCCTGGTCATTCGGTGGGGGACGACGCGCAAGGGACAGCGCACGGCCTTCATGGCGAGCGGCATCGACATCCTGCCCAGCCTGCTGGCCGACCGGGGCTGGCCCGCTCCCGAGGGGCTGGATGGTGTGGTCTTCGAGGAGAGCCGCGGCGTCCCCCGGCGTGTCGAGGGCACGCTGTACGGAGCGGCTCGAGACGCCGAGGTGCGCGGAGTGAGCGCCACCGTCCGACCGGCCGAGGACGGCGCGGGAGGCGACACCCCGACGGACGCGCTGAAGGCGCTCGGGTACCTTGAGTGATCCTCATCGGCGCGGCCCTGGCCGCCACGCCGCTGATCCCTCCGGACCAAGGCGAGGACGACCGGTTCGGGGTGGCCGTCTCGCACCTGGGCGACACCCTCGTCATCGGCGCGATCTTCCAGGACGGCGACGTCGAGGACGCTGGCGCCGTCTGGCTGCTCACCGAGGAGACCTGGACCCGCGTCGACCCCGGGGACGGTCGAGCGGTCGGCCTCGGCGAGCCCATCGTGCCCACCGGTGACGGCGCCCTCTGGATCGGCCGCCTCCGCGACACGACGCGGGCGGGCGAGGTCACGCGATGGACGCCCGGTGGCACGGGCGAGGTGTTCGCCTCGCCCGAGCCCCAGGACGGCGCCTACTTCGGCGTCTCGATCGCCGCGGGCGCCGACGTCGATGGCGACGGACTCCCGGACGCGCTCTTCGGAGAGCCCGGCCGCGACGACGCGGGTGGCGCGTGGCTCCTGTCCGCGGACGAGTGGACCTGGATCGAGCCACCCGAGCCCCAGGACCACGGGCTCTTCGGGAACGAGGTCGCGCTCGTGCCGGATCTGGATGGGGACGGCCTGGACGAGCGGCTGGTGGGCGCCCCGAACCAGGACCGCCACGCCCAGGACTCCCGGGTCGGCGCCGCCTGGCTGGGCCAGACCCGGCTGCAACCCGACGACGCCGCCTCGGGCTTCGGGTACAGCATGTCGCGCGCCGGCGACATCGACGGCGACGGCTACGCAGACGCCCTGATCAGCGCGAGAGGCCACGACGGGGGCGTCGTCTCCGGCGGGTACACCGGCGCGGTCTATCCCCTGAGCGGAGGCGTCGAGCCGGCGCTCGGGCTCCCCCTGACGCCCGCCTACGAGGCCCCTGACCTGTGGTTCGGCTACAGCCTGGCGCCGCTGGGCGACCGCGATGGGGACGGCGTCGACGACGTCGCCATCGGGGCGTACGACGCGACCAACGCGCAAGGTTTCGCCTGGGTCTTCACCGGGTCGCCGGACGGCCTCCAGGAGCACGAGGCCCTCTGGCACGACGAGCTCGGCCGCGGGGACCGCTTCGGCCTGGCGATCACTGGCGTCGGAGACCTCGACGGAGACGGCCTGGCCGACATCCTCGTCGGCGCGCCCGAAGAGGCCCCGTCCGGCCGCGCCCACCTCTTCCTCTCGGGCCCGGAAGACACCGGATCGCCGGACTCGCCCACCGACTCGCCCGCCGACTCGACGGACGACACGGGCGCCCCCTCGCCCGCGCCCGGGTGCGGCTGCTCCTCGACTGGGCATGCGATGCTCCTCCCGCTCGCGCTGTTGGGCCTTTCACGACGACGGCGCGCCGGCTAAGACGACCCCTCGGAGGACTCCATGACCCTGCTTTTCCTCGCACTCGCGTGCGGTGACAAGGACGACCACACCGACTCTGGTCACGTGCACGCCGATGCGGACACCGACGCCGATGCGGACACCGACACGGACTCGGACAGCGACGCCGACTCGGACAGCGACGCCGACTCGGACAGCGACGCCGACGCCGATGCCGACTCGGACAGCGACGCCGACACGGACCCGCTGACCGACGTGACCCAGGGGCTCGACACCGAGTACTGCGACACGGCCTCGGGCTACGAGGACCAGGCAGGCGCCACCAGCTACTACGTCGGCTGGTACGAGAAGGACGGCCCGGGCTGGGAGAAGTGGCTGGTCTACGGCACCTCCGAGTGGAACTCGGGCCAGGACTGCCAGGTCGTGTGGGACGTCACGACGACCGTAGGCGCCGTCGGCGCCTGCAACAGCTGCGACTACGGTCTGGCCGTCGAGGCCACGGTCAACACCACCGACACCGACTGCCCGTCCGGTCTGTGGGATAGCGAAGGCTGGACCGAGAACTACGACGTCCGCGAGAACGACGACGACACCGCGACGTTCTACTTCGCCGGCACCGGCACCGAGTTCGGCAACGGCTACTACAACGCGACCGACGTCAACTGGATCAGCACTCGCTCCTGCGTCTGGTTCTAGATGGCCGGTGGAAGCAAGAAGGCGGTCTACGCCGCGATCGGAGCCAACACGGCGGTCGCGATCGCCAAGCTCGTCGGCTGGGGCTTCACCGGGTCCGGCGCGATGCTGTCCGAGGGCATCCACAGCCTCGCGGACGTCGGAAACCAGTCACTGCTGGCCATAGGCATCAAGCACTCGGAGAAGGAGCCGGACGCCGACCACCCCTACGGCTACGGGCGCGCCCAGTTCAGCTGGGCGCTGATCTCCGCTTGCGGCATCTTCTTCCTGGGCGCCGGCGTGACGATCATGCACGGCATCCACAGCCTGCAGCACCCGGAGCCGCCCGAAGACCTGACGGTCGCCTTCGTCATCCTGGCGGTCAGCTTCCTCATCGAGGGATGGACCTACTGGGTGGCCTTCAAGTCCGTCCGCGAGCAGGCGAAGGCCGCCAAGATGTCGCTGTTCGACTACATCAAGGACGGCCCGGACCCGATGGGCGTCGCCGTGCTGATCGAGGACAGCGCCGCCTGCCTCGGAATCGTCATCGCCGCGCTCTGCCTGTGGATGGCCGACATGACCCAGAACGGCATGTGGGACGGGATCGGCTCGATCCTCGTCGGTGTGCTGCTGGGCCTGCTCGCCATCTTCCTCATCCGGAAGAACAAGGCGTACCTGCTGGGGCGCTCGATGGACGCCACCAAGCGCGACACGCTGGTGAAGGTCATCGCCGACCACGAGGCCGTCGAGGAGATCCACGACGTCAAGGCGACGGTCCTAGGCGCCAGCTCGGCGCGGTTCAAGGCCGAGGTCAACTTCGACGGCAAGGTGGTCGCCGAGCACGCGCTGCGCGACATGGACGTCACCGCAATCTGGGAGTCGGTGAACTCCGAGGTCGAGATGAAGGCGTTCCTCATCGAGTTCGGCGAGAAGGTCCTCGACCAGTTGGACGTCGAGGAGGAGGAGATCGAGCAGCAGATGAAGGACGTCGCCCCCGAGCTCAAGCACATCGATCTCGAGGCGGACGAATAGCGATGAAGCTGGTCAGCTGGAACGTCAACGGCATCCGCGCCTGCGTGAAGAAGGGCTTCGTCGAGGCGATGCAGGCCTTCGACGCCGACGTCATCTGCCTGCAGGAGACCCGCGTCCAGCCCGGCCAGGAGCCCGCCGAGCTCGAGGCGTTCTCCGACTACGAGATGGTCTGGCACAACGCCCAGAAGAAGGGCTACTCGGGCGTCGCCATCTGGTCGCGGCTGCCGATGACCAACGTCCGGTACGACTTCAGCGACAAGTACGGCGTCGAGGGACGCACGCTGCTGGTCGACATCGGCGACGTCACGCTGGTCAACGGGTACTTCCCGAACGGCGGCAAGGGGCCCGAGCGGCTGCAGTACAAGCTGGACTACTACGCGGACCTGCTGGCGTGCGTGTGCAAGCTCCGCGCGGCGGGCCGGAAGGTCGTCATCACGGGCGACCTGAACACCAGCCACCTCGAGATCGACATCGCTCGGCCCAAGCAGAACCGGAAGAAGTCCGGGTTCATGCCCATCGAGTGCGACTGGATCACGCGGTTCCTGGACGCCGGCTTCGTCGACACCTTCCGCATGTTCGACACCTTCCCCGCTCGCTACACGTGGTGGTCCACCCGCTGGGGCATCCGCGAGAAGAACATCGGGTGGCGGCTCGACTACTTCCTGGCGACCGAGGATCTTCGCGACCGCATCACCGGCGCCGACATCCACTCGGACGTGATGGGCTCGGACCACTGTCCGGTCAGCCTCGAGCTGTCCGCTTGACGACCGCTCTCGTCCTGCAGGGCGGAGGCGCTCGCGGCGCCTACGAAGCCGGTGTGCTTCGTTTCATCACCAACGAGATCGTGCCGCGGCTGGACAAGCCGATGGAGATCCCGCTGGTGTCGGGGACCAGCGTCGGGGCGCTCAACGGCGCGTTCATCGCGGGCCACGGGCTGCACCCGACCACCGGCCGACGGCTCTCCCGAATCTGGCGCAATCTCGAGGTGGGCGACGTCTGGGAGTTCGACGGCCTCGATCTGTTGCGGTCCCCTTCCCGGCTCTGGGCGCCGGACCCGGACATCGGCTCGGCGTTCCTGGACGCCCGTCCCATACAGAAGCTCGTCCGCAAGCTGTTCCCGGCCAAGGGCATGCGCCGCGCGTTCGAGAGCGGCACGCTGAAGGCGTTCGTGGTCGCGGCGACCGAGGTGGCCACGGGCCGGGCGAGCCTGTTCGTCGAGGCCGCCCCAGGCTTCGAGCACGAGATGCCCTACCCCCAGGTCACGGTGCGTCCCGTCCGCATGACGAGCGAGCACATCCTGGCGAGCTCGGCCATCCCGTTCCTGTTCCCGCCCATCTCGATCGACGGGCAGCCGTTCGTCGACGGGGGCCTTCGCCAGCCGACGCCGCTGTCTCCGATGCTTCGCATGGGTGCGGACCGAGCCCTGGTCGTGGGCGTGAAGCGCCCGTTCGCCATCCGCTCGCAGAAGGCGCTGTCCCAGCCGCACGAGAACCCCAACCTGGTGTTCCTCCTCGGAAAGGTGCTCAACGTGCTCATGCTCGACCCGCTCGAGCAGGACCTGTCGCGGCTCGAGCGGCTCAACGCCATCTTCGATTGGGGCACCGAGACCTACGGCGAGGACTTCCTGGCGCGGCTCAACACCGTCGTCGCGCCCAGTCGCGGTGCAGGGTACCGCCGCGTCGAGACCCAGCTCGTCCTGCCACGCGAGGACCTCGGACGGGTCGCCGCCCAGTGCTACCTGACGTCCGAGCCTCGGCTGTCGCGAGCCACCCGGTTCCTGCTCGACACCATCAGCGACCGCGAGGGCCACGAGGCGGACCTGCTCTCGTACCTGTTCTTCGACCGCTGCTACACGAGCACGCTGGAGCGCCTGGGCTGGGAAGACGCCCGGGCACAGGAACAGGAGCTGGCCGCCTTCCTGGGATAGACCCTCTCGGCCAGACCCCTCGCTAGGAGAGCGCTCGCGTCGCCTCGAGCACCTTGTCCACGTGGCCCTTCACGCGCACATTGCGCCAGACGCCCTGCAAGACGCCGTTCTCGTCGACGAGGAACGTGCTGCGCTGGGTGCCCATGTAGACGCGCCCGTAGTTCTTCTTCTCGACCCACGTCGTGAACGCCGCATGCACGGTCTTCTCGGGGTCGGACAAGAGCTCGAAGTTCAGCGACTGCTTGGCGATGAAGTTCGCGTGGCTCTTCAGCGAGTCCTTGCTGACGCCGTAGATCACGGCGCCGGCCTGTGCGAACTCCGCGGACAGATCCCGGAACCCGCAGGCCTCGGTGATGCAGCCCGGCGTCTGGTCCTTCGGGTAGAAGTACAGGACGAAGCGCTTGCCGGCGAGGCTCGCAAGCGACACCTGCCCCTCGTTCGTCTCGCCCTCGAAGTCCGGACAGGCGTCCCCGACCTCCGGTCCTGCCATCAGAGCTTGCCCGTGATGTCGACGACGTGCAGTCGGCGCCAGTCGCTGCCCTGCTCGGGGAGAGCGGTGTAGGCGAGCAGCAGTCGGCCACCGGCCTCGATCAGCGAGGGCTCACCCGCCGCCTTGCCGCCGGTCTGGATCTCCACGGTCTTGCTGCCGTCGAGACGGGTCAGCAGGATGCGGTCGTCCTTGTCGGCGGTCATCGTGCCGTAGGCGACCCACTGGCCGTCGGGCGAGATGGCCGGGGTGCTGCGCGACGGGAGCCGGACGTCCTTCGCTACGACGCTGCGCTTCCCACCGGTGTCGGTGACCGCCACGTCCCAGAGGCCCTCGCCCCGCTCGCTCGTGAAGTAGGCGACCTGGTCGCCGACCCAGACGGGTCGGGTCTGGTCACCGTTGCCGCCCTTCAGCGGCTTCACGCCGGAACCGTCCCAGGTGAACAGGTCCTCGGTGCCGTTGTTCTTGCGCGAGTACGTGAGCGTCGTCGCGGCGTCGTTCCACACCGGGAAGTGCTCGCTGGCCGAGGTCTCCATGATGGGCGACATGTCGCCGCTCTGGACCTCCCAGACGTAGATGTCGCCGTTTCCGGTCTTGTCACTGACGAAGGCGAAGCGCCCGCCGTCCGCTGACATCGCGGGCGCGTGCAGGTTGCCCGTCATCTGCGAGGCCTGGATGAGCTCGTTGGGAGCCCCTGCGCCCGGCGTCGCGTAGTAGAGCCGCAGCGTCCCGCCCGGGTTGCTGCCCTCGAAGATGACCATCATCCCCTGGGCCGCGGTCCACGTCGGCGAGGCGGCCAGGTAGCCCCCCGTCCCGAACGTTCCGGTCGCGCCGGGGATCTTGAGCTCGCTGGGAGAGCCAGGGTTGGCTCCCTGCACCTTGGTCAGCCAGAGCTGGACCTCGTTGCTCATGTTGTTCATCTCGAACGCCAGCCACTGCCCGTCCGGAGACCAGACAGGGTTCTGGACATGGCCCGTGTTCGAGGTCGTCACCTCGGCCGCTTCGGCGACACCGATCGTCGCCGTCAGCAAAGCCGCGGTCGCTACTGCCCTACGCCACATTCACTCGCTCCTCGCGGGGACCGGCGCGATGGTCACGGCCAGCTGTCCCCAGGGATAGTTTCGGGTGTCGTCCAGCAACATCCCGCCGGTACCCGACACGCCCATGCGCAAGCTCGAGCCGATGTCCATGAAGGCGAACCCGGCGGATGCCTGGAACCCCGATGTCGTCAGCTTGCCAGACCATGGGTAGTACTCGCGGTGCTCCTCTGGGACCGAAGAAACCCAGGCGCAGTCCGGATCTTCCGAACCGTACGGACATTGGTTGTTCACCTGCCCGAGTTCGTTGATGCCGCTGGCCTGAGCCACGCCGATCGCGAGCACGCCGCCACCGGACAGCCAGACGTTGCCGAGCCGGAAGGTCGGCCCGAGCACGCCGTACCCCAGGTGCATCGAGTCGGCGAGGTTCGGCACGCCGGCGATGTCCTGGCGATCCGAGCCCGAGACCAGGTTGTGGTACCCGACCTCGGCCATGACGCCGAAGCCGCGCTTGAAGCCGACCTCGAGGCCCACGCCGGCGCGGGCGCCGATGCCGGAGAAGCCCGGGGGCATCTCCTTCTCGGGAACAGCGGGGCCGGCGCTCGTGAAGCCGGCGCCGATGTCGATGCGCGGGCCGACGTACGAGAGCGCGCCGCTGCCGCCATCACCCGAGGGGGTCAGGCGGACGGTCACCGTCTCGAGCTGGGCGGCCTCGACCGCGAAGGTCTCGACGACGCCACCGGCCTCGAAGGTGTACTGACCCGGGGGCAGCAGGCCCTTGAAGGTCCGCTCCTCGGCGAGCTCCTTCTGCGCGTACTCCAGCGCAGCCCGCTGATCGGCGGCGAACGGCATCGCCGCGATGGTCAGCGTCGGGACGGACTCCTTGTCCACGGAGCGCAGGTTGACCGGCCCGTAGTTCTTGTCGATCTGCTCGAGCCAGGCGATGTCCTCTTCCTTGCCCTCGAGACGCACGGCCTGGGCGATGCGGTCACGAGCAGCGCTCATGTCACCGAGCGCACGAGCGGCCTGGGCGCCGAGGTGCCACTCCTCGTAGGTGATGACCTCGCCGCTCTCCTGGAGCACGATGAGCTCCTTGAAGCTCCGCTCCACCCCCGCCCAGGCGTTGCGCTGGGCCAGGCGCTCCATCTCCTCGGACAGACGCCGGTGCTCGGCGACCTCGACGTCGCCCGCGAAGGCGACGCTCGAGACACAGGTGGCTCCGAGGAGCGCGCCGAGCAGTGTCATGTGGGTGAGTCTCATGGGGGTGTCCTGAAGGAGCGTCCTCAAGCGGACCAGGGGTCGAAGAGCTGGCGGGCGTAAGGGTGTTTCGGGTCGTCGTCGGGGAACTTCAGGCGCTCGATCACGCGCCCTTCCAGCATGACGAGAGCACGGGTGCACCAACGCCTCGCAGCGGCCAGATCGTGGGTGACAAGGATACACGCTGCCGTCTCGGGCAGGTTGCCGATCAGGTCCCGAAGGACCTCCTCGCGCCGATCCGGCTCCAGACCCGACGTCGGTTCGTCCGCGACGATGAGCCGAGGGGACAGGGCCAGGACGCGAGCGAGCGTGACGCGGCGCTGCTCCCCTCCCGACATCTCCCGAGGCAAGGCGCCGTACCGCTCGGCCAGGCCGAGTCGATCGAGCATCGCGCGGGCGTCGATGTCGGCCTGCTCGCTGGAGCGTCCGCCCAGCACGCGCAGGGTCTCGACGACGTGGTCGAGCGCCGTCTGCTGCGGGTCGAGCGCGCTCATCGCGTCCTGAGGGATGTACTGGTACTTCGCGCGATGCTCGAACCGGTCGGCCTCGCTCATCTCGGACCACGGCAGGCCCTCGATCTCGACCTTGCCGCGGCTCGCCGTCTCGAGACCCAGGACGATGCGGGACACGGTGGTCTTGCCCGAGCCGGACTGACCGACGAGCGCGACGACCTCGCCTGCGCGGACCTCGTCCTCGTACCCGATGACCGCCTCGATCTCGCGCTTGGGGCTCCACGGCCACGCGCCCTGGAGCGTGAACGTCTTGTGCAGGTCGGTGATGCGGACGATGGGGTCGCTCATTTCGCGACCTCGACGCCGGGTAGCCGAACGACGTTGTCGGCCACACGCTGCACGGTGTCCTCGTGATGGCTGATGAGCAGCATCCCGCACTTCTTGGACTGGGCGACCCGAATCATCAGCTCGATGATCTGGCGGGTGAGGACCGGGTCGAGGCCCGTCTCGGGCTCATCGGCGATGAGGACCTTGGGGAGCGGCGCCACGGCGACGGCGAGCGCCGCCCGCTGACACTGCCCACCCGACAGCTCGCCCGGGAGCGCCGCCAGCGAGCTCGAAGGCAGGCCAACGTCCTCGAGACACTCGAGGAGTGCTTCCGAGAGGCTCGAGGGCGTCGTCTCCCGCCGCCCGATCGCGATCTCGAGCTGACGACCGAGCGTCCGACCAGGGTTCAGGGCCGAGCTGGCCGCCTGGGGCGCGTAGGTGACGAAGCCACCACGCAGGTGCCGCGTCTGGGAGAGCAGCCGCTGCTGGGCTCGCACGCGGCCGTCGCGGATACCCTCGAACCAGTCCTTGTTCCCCGAGAGCTGCGGGAACCGCAGCGTGCCGGCGGTCAGCCCGGGGTCCACCTCGATGAAGCCCATGCAGGCTCGGGCCGACAGGCTC
Organism: Pseudomonadota bacterium; assembly: GCA_024228935.1. GTDB lineage: Bacteria > Myxococcota_A > UBA796 > UBA796 > CAJQPC01 > JAAESX01. The sequence continues at coordinate 81,304 of JAAESX010000094.1, read as the reverse complement.
TTCCCGCTTCCGGACGGACCCATGAGCGCTGTGATGCGCCCCTCGTGCACGTCCAGGTCGATGCCCTCGACCAGGGTGCGAGCGGGAGTGCGGATTGTGAGGCCTCGCAGCTCGAGCAGGTGTCCGCTCATCGGGACCTCACCGCGATGGTGACGAACACCGACGACAGCGCGACGACGCCGACCAGGCCAAGCCCGAGCGCCAGCGCGTGGCCGGTCTCGACGTCGAGGAACACCTGGTACCCGAGGTACAGCAGGTCGGCCCAGCTCTTCTCGGAGTCGCCGTGGGTGAAGCTCGGCTGGGTGTCCTGGACCGCTAGGTAAGACAGGCCGATCTCCAGGAAGACGACCTGCATCATCGTCTCGACGCCTTGCCGGACGACCACCGGGCGCAGGTTCAGCCCGATGATGTGGAACAGGAAGATGCGGGCGCGAGAGAAGCCGTGGGCCCTCAGCGCCTCGACGAAGCGAGCCCCTCCGAGTCGTCCGGCGACAGCCGCCGCTTCGTCCATCGCACCGGGGGCCGCGAGCAGGCCCCAGGTCAGCGCGATGGGCAGAAGGCTGCGGGCCTCCTTGGGCACCAGAAGCGCGACAACGAGGACGACGACCATACGCGGGAGCGCCCCGACGATCTCGCCGAAGGCCTGGACAGCCGCCTCGGCCTTGGACGAGCCGGTGCAGGCGAGCAGCCCACCGACGACACCCATGAACGCGACGACGAGGCCGGCGAGCAGGGCCGGGAGCGCCACGACCGAGGCGCCCTGGAGCGCGTACTCGAGCAGCGGCCGACCCGAGGCGTCGGCGCCGAACGGGAAGACCTCGCCCGGTCCGGCGTAGCGCAGGTCCAGATCCGGCGGCGCCAGGTGCTCGGGCGCGAACAGGCCGGGGATGAAAAGGACAGCGAAGCACAGGAGCGCAAGGCCGATGGCGAGCTTGCGGTTCATGCGGTCGGGGCCCTGCGGATGTGGAGGGCGGTGAAGACCTCGACGAGGGCCTGGATGAGGAGCAGCGACGCCGACAGCACCGAGAAGCCGAACGCGGCAGCCAGCACCACGCCGAAGTCCTGGGCCAGCGTCCCCTGCCACAGCAGGTCGCCGAGCCCATCGATGCGCACGATGACCTCGACGATGACCGCCCCCGACAGCAGGTGCAGCAGCCGCGCCCGCATCTGACCGGCGAGGGCCCCGACCGTGTTGGGCAGGGTGTTGGCGAGCACGCTCTCACCGCGCAGGATGGCGATCTGGACGTAGCGCTGGGTCCGCTCGGACTCCATCAGCCCGCGCACGCCGGTGACCGCGCCGGACAGGGCCTGGTCGGCGAGCCCGAGCACCAGGGCGCCGAGGACCAGCTTCACGCGCATGGCCTCGTCGTCGTAGGCGAAGGCGCCGTACCGGATGGTGACGAGCGCGGCAGCGCACAGGGACAGGACGACGGCGGGCGTGAGGCCCACGCCCTGCAGGACGCCGTCGAGCTTCGCGGGGATGAACCGGGTCGCCGCGCCCGTGGCTCCGAGCAGGAGCGGCACGAACGCCAGCGCCACGAGCGAGGCGGTCCAGGGGATGGACTCGGCCAGGAGCTCGGCGACCGGGAAGCCGGGTTGCAGACGCCACGAGTTCCCGAACTCGCCGGTCACAGCGCCCTGGATCCACCAGGTGAAGAAGTGCCACGGTCCCTGGTCCAGATGCCAGTCGGCGGCGAGCTTGTCGGTGCCGCCGCAGATCTCGGGCGGGCACACGATGGACGCGGGGTCACCGGGCAGCGCCCAGATGAACAGCGTGATGACCAGAGGCACGGCGATGGGGAGCAGCAACGCTGCACCCAGGCGCACCAGGGGCCGGATCCACCACCGCTTCAACAGGGAACCTCAGGTCAGGAGCCGTGGCCCCGGGGGTCGCTCAGCCGCCGTACTTCCAGCTGTCGAACGCGGTCCAGTAGTAGTAGGGCGAGATCGTGTTCCCGCGGACCTCGGTCCGCCAGGCCGACTTCGTGTCCAGCTTCCAGAGGAACAGGTAGGGCAGCTCGTCCGCCAGCTTCTCGTGGAGCTGGTGGTAGGCGTCCTTGGCCTCGGTGTCCGTCCGGGCGGCGTCGTACTGCGCCAGCAGCGCGTCCACCTGGGGGTTCTCGTAGTTGAAGATGTTCAGGGCGCCTCGGCCCGACTTCCGCGTGTGGAAGAGCGGGTTGACGTCCTCGACCAGGCCGAAGCTCCACTTGCCCACGACCAGGTCGTAGTCGGTGGCCTGACCGGTCAGCACCTTGCGGTTCCAGTCGTCCACCGTGATGCGGAACTCCTGGCGGTCGAACCCGGCGGCGCCGAGCTGGTTGCCGACCTGGGACAGGAGATCCGGCGCCTCGTTGTTCAGCGGCGCCTTCATGCCGATGCGCAGCGTGATGGGCTGGCCGTTGTAGTGCCAGCGACCACCGACCTGCTTGAGGCCCGCCTCGGCCAGCAGCGCGAACGCCGTCTCCTTGTCGGAGCGGGGCTGGGTGGCGACCGAGCGGTTGTAGTACGGGCTCGTCTGGACGAACGGTCCGGAGATGAACTCACACGGGCTGTTCTGCTCGCCGGGCTTCACGCCGATGGAGAGCTGACGCAGGTCGGTGCGGTCGACGATGAGGTTGAGCGCCTGCCGAACGCGCTTGTCGCTCAGGTAGGGCTTCTCCTGATTCACGGCGACGAACCACCAGCTGCGGAGGTCGTACGACTTCAGCGTGAGCTCGTCCGACGCCGAGACGTCGGCGCGGTACGGCGGCGGCACCGCGATGATGCCCTGCACACCGTTCGTCAGGAGCGTGCGCACCTGGACGAGCGGGTCGTTGCCCTCCTGGAGGGTCATCTGGGCGATCTGCGCGTCGTGGTGCTCGTTCTTCACCTTCTCGAAGACGACGCCGCGGCGGCCCATCGAGCCCTTCATCGAGCCGGTGCCGACGGGGCGGTTGCTGAACTGGTGATCGGGGCGGATGGCCGTCTCGCCGAACACGTGCTTCGGGATGACGTGGAAGCCGAGGCGGTTGAGCGGGTTGTGGAAGACCTTCGTGAACTTCACGACGGCGACATCCGCCTTCTCGGCCTCACATCCGCTGAACACGGCGCGCTGCTTCTCGGCGATCGGGCTGGGCGTGCCCTCGTCGAGCATCGCGTCGATGGTGAAGCAGACGTCTTCCGACGTCATCGACTGACCGTCGTGCCACTTGATGCCCTTCTTGAGGTAGAGCCGCACACCCTTGCCGCCATCCGCGAGCTCCCAGCGCTCGACGACGTCCGAGACCAGCTCGTTCGTGATGGGGTCGTGGTGGTAGATGCGGTCGAGCACCAGCTCGTGGACCCGGTTGTCGACCATGGACTGGGCGAACAGCGGGTTCATCGAGCTCGGAAGGCTCTCCTCGTAGAACGTCAGCGACGCACCGGTCGCGAGCGCCATCGTCGACACGAGGCCGAGTGCGGTGAACATGGTGCGGATGGTGGGCTTCATCGAGGCTCCAAGGGGGGCAAGGGTATCAGCCCCCCGGATTTCCTGGTCCACTGTCGCGCTGGACCCGGAGGTTCAGCGCGTCCAAGGCAATGCGGGCTCCGTAGAGACCCGGCACGAACGAGATCTGTCCGTGGAGCAACTCCGCGGACGTGTGCGCATTGCGCGTGCTGGCGTGGTACGCCGACAACGCCACGAAGAACACCGGATCCGCTGCCGGACCCGTCGATGCATCGCGCGCGAGCCGGCGAAGGACTGCGGCGTTGTACTCGTTGCCGAGCGCGTCTTCCGTCCGCGCTCCAGCTCGGAGGACACCGCCCGTCGCAAAGCCGGCGAACATGCGGTGATCGGCCGAGACCTGCCCACCTGCTTCGGCCATGGAAGCCTCGAGCGCGTTGGCGAGGGAGCGGCTTCCCGCTTCCAGACAGTCCGGGTCGACACCTGCATCGGACAGGCAACCCTGGACCACAGCCGCGTATGCCGAGCGGGACGCAAACGACTCGACGGTGGCACCCACGGACGTGGGGTCCTCTGTCGCGACGAGCGCGTTCACGAACGCGAGATCATCCGCGCTGCTCCACGAGCTGAGGAACAAGGCCTCGATGGGGAGCTCGGCCGCCTGCTCGCCGGGCTCTTCGATCTCGAGCCGCCAGGGCCCGAGGAGTGCATTCGCTGCCGGCGCGCCCATCGCCTGGGTCGCGGCGGCCTCGTGCCACCACGCCGCCTGGAGCAGCGCGGTGGGGTCCGCCAGCTCGAGAGGCAGCGTCGCGCCCTCGATCGTGAAGCGGTAGTGGGGTCCCTCGACGACGGCGGGCAGCGTGCCGGCCGTGACGGCGGGGAGTGGGAACAACGCGTCGTCGTCCCATGCGGCCCGAGCGATCGGCTCGGCCGCGAGCGCCGTCCACGCCGCGTCCGCAGCAGCGAGCGACTCGTCCGCACCGCCCTGGCCGAAGTGGCCACTGGCGAGGTCGTCCTGGCCGAGGACCACACGGCTCACGCCCAGCAGGTACTCGACCTCGGCCGGGTCCCCTTCCCTGCGCTCGTCACCGTCGTAGGTCTCGACGAGCGCGTACGCCGCGACGCACGCGGCCTGACGGTAGGCGGCAGCGGCCTGGACGTGGACCCGTCCGGACTCGACGCCCTGCGGCCCGAAGGCCTCGAGCGCACCGGTCGCGTTCCGCTCGAACATCGCCTGCCAGCCGGCGCTCCCGAACGCATCCATCCCGCCGGGCGCCGCCACGCGGACCTGCCAGGTCCCCGCGAGCAGCTCGGCCGGGACCGAGGAGTCGTTCGCCACGGGCGCGACCTCCTCGTCGGGGCCTCCCGTGCACGCCAGAGCAAGCAGCAGGCTCACTTGTCCTCGCAGTACTTCTTGCTACCGGCAGCCGACACGCACAGCGCCATCGGCTTCTTGGTGTCCTGCGACGACGCGCGGGCGTAGTCGAGCCACTCACGGGCGTAGTCCTTCGCCATGCCGCGGAGCTTCTCTTCCTTCGCCGCGAGCTCGTCGCGGTTGGCTCCACCGGCCTCGACCAGCTTCGTGTTCGCGTCCTGCCACAGCTTGACGGCCGCTTCGGCCTTCAGCTGGTACAGGCTGTAGACGCGGGTCTTGTAGGTCGTGCCCGACCACTGCGTCTTGTTCTCGAGGGCGTAGTCGGCCCACTTGATGACGCCCCAGGCCCGACCCACGCCGCCGCGCGACAGATGCAACGCGTACTTGAAGCAGAGGTTCGGATCCGAGCGGTCGATGTCCTCGAGGTGGCGCCGGATGAGGCGCTCCCACTCCTTCTTGTTGCCCGAGGCCTCGGCGTTCGCGAGGAGCACGCGGCTGATCTTGTCCTTCTGGGTCTGGCTGACCCCGGTCATTCGACCCTCGAGGCACGTGGCCTGGGGCTCGTTCAGCTTGCCCATGAGGGCGGCGGGCTCGAGCTGGACCAGGTTGTCGCAGCTGACCGAGGTCGGCGTGGGCTCGGGCTCCGGCTCGACGTCCACGACGACGGGCTCGGGCTCGGGCTCCGGCTCCGGCTCCGGCTCGACAATCTTGGGCTCGGGCTCAGGCTCGACCACGACGGGCTCAGGCTCGGGCTCGGGCTCGACGTAGGGCTCGGGCTCGGGCGGCACGTACGGGTCCGCGACGAACGTGCCCCCGGTGCTGCCGCCACTGCTGCCCTTGGCGCTGCCGTTGTCGCCGATGACGACGGGGTTGCCGAAGTCGCCGCCCCCGTTGTTTCCGCCGGTGGGCGCGGCCTCGACGAACCGATCGGGGTCGTCACCCATCGCGCCGCTGGAGCGTTCCGCGCGTTCGTCGACCTCGGGGTCCTCGACCTCGGGGTCCTCGACCTCGGGGTCCACGTCAGCCACGGCCGGCTCGACCGGGGCGGCCCCGTCGAGCAGCGCGTCCCTGGCGCCGCCACCCTTGGCGACCTTCGGCAGCTCGCCGGTGTAGTCGGACAGGCCCTGGAAGGGGTCGAAGGCGTCCGTCGCGGTCAGATCGAACCAGCCGACGCGCAGGTCGGAAGGCATCGGACGGCCAGCGGAGTCCGCGGTCGGGGCAGGCCCCAGCTCGCTGCCGTCCACCAGGCACGCGGCCCAGCCGTCATGACAGGGCATGGCCGGGAACAGGTCCTCGAGGGAGCCCATGTCCTGGGCCCAGGCCGCGCCAGACGCGGCGAGACCAAAGGCGAGAAAAGGAAGGAGTCGCTTCATGAGTTCCTCAGTTCGCCGGGCCGCCGCCACCAGTCTCGTCCCGGGGCGTGTCGCGACCGAAGGACATCATCGGCTCTTCGATCGCGGAGTCGTCGTACTCCAGCTCGGCGAGCCGGACCTTCGGGTTGTTCTTCCGCCGGCGGACCTGGTACGTGATGACCTGGGTCTCGTAGCCGGGCGCCGACACCTCGAGCACGAGCATCATGCCGGGGGTGAAGATGAGCTCGGAGCCGTCCGGGAGGTACAGGACCTCGTCGTCCCAGGTGCCGTCCACGCTGTTCACGCGGTGGCGGTCCGCCTCTTCCGGATGACGGATGACCGCGGTCCGGATGGGCTCGTCGGCCTCGTCGAGGACCTGCACGTAGACGCGGGTGCCGATCGAGTCGGCTCCCTTCTTCGCGAAGGCGTCCGTCGGGACGACCGCCAGGACGGCGATGGTGAGGAGAGTGAGAAGCGTGCGGAGCATGGCTACCTCGCGCCCAGGTGCTCGCTGAGCAGGCCGGACGGGGCCAGCTCACGAGCCAGGGAGTCGTTGCCGGACAGCGAAGCCGCGAGCGCCGAGGCGGCGTTCGGGTGGTCCGGGAGAAGGGCTTCGACCGCGCCGGCGTCGTCCACGAGCATCGCCGCGGTGGCGCGGGCGTGGAGGAGTCCGTCCGCGGGAGCGGCGGCGTCCAGGGCATCGAAGGACTCGATGCAGGCGTCGGTCTCGCCGTCGGCACAGAGGATGATCGCGCGGGTCGCGTGGACGCGCCACGCCTGCCCGGCCGGAGGGAAGCTGATGCTCTCGAGCAGGCTCGACGCCACGAGGGGCTCGCCCTCGCTCGCAGCACGCCCGGCCCAGAGGAGGAGCTCCTCGGACTTCCGGTCGTCGTCCGGCATGGACTTCACGACCTCTTCGACCGACTTCACGGCCACAGCGCGCTCGCCGAGCGCCCAGAGGGCGTAGTTCTCGGCCAGGCCCTGGACGGCCGGGTCGTCGCTCTCGAGGAGCGCCAGGTAGCCCTGCGCTGCAGCGCCGACGGATCCGCCGGCACCCGAGGCCTCGTCGAGCAGGCCCATGGCCTCGTCGCGCTCACCGTCGGCCAGCGCGACCTCGGCCACCAGGACCTTGCCCGCAGCCGTGCCCGAGGCCGTGGCGTGCGCACGGAGCGCGTCGGTGTCGCCAGACGCCAGCGCGACCAGCGCGCGGCGCATCTTCACCTCGGCCAGGCGCTCACCCGCGCCCTCTTCGGTGCCGGCCAGTTTGGCGTCGGCAGCGGCCAGATCACCAGCCACGTAGTCGCCGTAGGCCGCGCCCACCGCAGCGTCGACGCTCGCGGGGTTCGCGGCGTACAACGCGTTGTAGTCGGCGACCGCACCTACGACGTCGCCCGATCCGAGCTTCGAGTCGGCGGCCGACAACGCTTCGCTGTCGTCTCCGCCGATCATGTCGAGGACGAAGCATCCCGACAGGCTCAGCAGCACGGGGAGGGACATTCAGGCTCCAAACACAGTGAAAAGCGGCCGTGATGATAACCGAGAACCGCGTCTGGGGATTCCCGTGGTTCGGATACCTGCGCGGAGCCCCTCGCGTTTCGAACCCGCTGACCTTGCGCTCGGTACCATGCGTCGATGGCCCCCTCGTCCCCCGGACGCCAACGGATCACGCTGCTGCAGGAACGCAGCTCGGGCACGTTCGCGCAGGTGTACCTGGCCCGCGCGACCGGCCAAGGAGGCCTCTCCCGCCTCGTCGCGGTGAAGGTCCTGAGGGAGAAGTGGAACGACGGCGGGGAGTTCGTCGTCCGCACGCAGGACGAGGCGCGGATGCTCGCCCGCCTGCGCCATCCGAACATCGTGCGCGTCGAGGAGATGACCCAGCTCGATGGGCGCCTCGCCATCATCATGGAGTTCGTCGACGGGGTGGACCTGAAGCAGCTCGTCGAGATCCTGGGCAAGCGCGGCGAGCGCATCCCGCCCCGAGCCGCGTTCCAGATCGTCGCCAAGGTCGCCTCGGCCCTCGACGCCGCCTACCGCAAGACACCACGAGGCCACAGCCGCCCCATCGAGGTGGTCCACCGCGACATCAAGCCGAGCAACGTGATGCTGACGGCCGAAGGCGAGGTCAAGGTGCTGGACTTCGGGACCGCGCGCGGCCTGTTCGACGACCGCGAGGCCCACACCCAGGCGCTTCGGTTCGGCTCGCTCAAGTACATGAGCCCCGAGCGGCGCGATGGGGACCGCGGCCAGCACGCCGGCGACATCTACGGCCTGGGCCTGGTGCTCATGGAGCTCCTGGCGGGCAAGTGGATGCCGCTCCTGCCCGAGGGTCGGCGCCACGACTCCAAGGTCGACGAGCTGCTCGACGAGCTCGACACCGGCATGGATGGAGAGGACTGGGAGGCGGCGGTACGCAAGGTCCTCGGCCAGATGACCGCGCAGAGCGTCGAGGAGCGGCCCACGGGACAGCAGGCCGTGCGCTTGATGCGCGCGTTCTCAGACCGCGCAGCGGGGCTCGCACTCGAGGACTTCGCCGCCGATGTCGTCGGAGGGGTCCTGGCGAGCGCCTTTCCCGAGGTCGATCAGCCCAGTGGCGCGCTGGCCGGGCAGGAGCTGGAGATCCAGCTCCGACAGAGCGCGGACGTTTCCGGGGACCGGCCGGCGGCCGCGCCGCCCCGTCCCGCACAGCCGCAACGCCCGGCACCACCGCCGCCTCCGCCGCAACGCCCGCAGCCCGCAGCTCCACCGCCGCTGCCGCCTCTCACTCCTTCGCCCTCCCGGCCGCGACGCAGCGCACCCCCGCGCCCAGCCCAGCCGGTTCCGGTGGCGGTCGCCGCGCCGCGTCCAGGCCCCCCTCCCCCTCCCCCTCGCCCCCCGGCGAGTGCGCCGGAGAAGAAGCCCCCCTGGCTCCTCATCGGCCTGGCGGGCGTCGTCGCGTTCCTGGGCGTCCTGGTCGTCGGCAGCGTGGCGGCCTGGGCGATGCTCCGGCCCGCCCCTGAGCCCGAGATGATCCCCGAAGCGGGCCACGAGGTCGAGGTCGTGATCGACGACGACATGATCCAGTGGGTCCGCCTCCTGGATGGCGGCGAGCGGCTGGTCGGTGGCGACACCGACGGCCTGCAAGGAACGGTGCCCACCGGCGCGTACGAGCTCGCGGTCAAGGTCGTCGGCCGCAGCACCGCGTCCTCATGGGTCGACATCGACGGCCCCGCGAGCTGGACCTGTCGCTCCGCCAAGGAAGGACGCGTCTCCTGCGTGGATGAGACCGGTAAGCGCGAGGACCTGGAGCTGATGGCAGACTGACGCCTCAGACACCGTCCCCGAGTCCACATGCTGCTGTTCCTCGTCAGCCCCTCGCTGGCAGCCACGATCAACGTCCCGAGCGACTACTCGACCATCCAGTCGGCGGTGAACAACGCCAGCAACGGCGACAAGATCGTCGTGGCGGCCGGCACCTACGAAGAGGACGTCGACACCAAGGGCAAGAACCTCACCATCCAGGGTGCGGGCGCCTCGACCACCGAGATCGACGCCACGGGCGAGACGCACGCGATCGTCGTGGACTCGGGCGAGACCGTCACGGTCTCGGGCTTCACCCTCACCGGCTCCGACCAGGGCCTCGAGGTGCGTGGCTCGACCGTGACCGCGTCGAACATCAAGGTGAAGGACGTCACCGGCGAGTCCGCGGGCGGCGGGTACCTGGTCGCAGACGGCGGCGATCTGACGATCAGCGACTGCAACGTGAAGAACGTCTCGCTGGGCAGCAACCAGTACGGCGGTGGCTTCTTCGTCTACGAGTCCACGCTCACCGCCAGCAACTGCACGGTCAGCGGGAACGAGGCGTACCAGGGCGCCGGCTTCTACATCTTCGACAGCGACGTCACGCTTACCGACGTGACCATCTCGAGCAACTCGGCCGAGTGGCACGGCGGCGGTATGCGCATCCGCGAGGGCTCGACCGTCGCGATGACCCGAGTCACCATCGACGGGAACGTGGCCGGCGACGACGGCGGCGGCATCGACGCCCGCGACTCGGACATCCAGTGCCAGAACTGCGTGATCACCGACAACACCTCGCCGGGCGCGGGTGGAGGCGTGTTCCTGACCGGCTCGGAGAGCTCGAGCGGCTCGTGGTTCAAGGGCGCGAACGCCGAGCTGGACGACAACACCTCAGAGGGCGCGGCGCTGTACGCGTGGGACACGAAGCTCGAGGTCCGGGGCACCGTCAGCGACAACGTCTCCACCGCCACGACGGTCTACGGCACCGGCATCTTCTGGGGCGGCGGCGCCAAACTCACGCTCCAGGACGTGCTCGTGAGCGGCCACACCTCGACCAAGGGCGCGGTCTACATCAGCAACGGCGGCAACGGCGAGGACCTGCTCGTCGACAGCTCGACGTTCGAGGACAACACCAGCGAGGAAGGCGGCGCCATCTGGTCGGACGCGCTGGTCGAGGTCAACACCTCGGACTTCACGAACAACTCGGCGAGCACGGCGGGCGGCGCCATCTACGTCGAGGAGGCCGAGCTCGAGGTCTACGACAGCACGTTCACCGCCAACAACGCCGACGTCCAGGGAGGCGCGGTCAACGTCTACAAGGACGCGATGACGGTGAAGCGGTCGGTGTTCCTGACCAACACCTCGGCGACCGGGGGCGCGGTCTTCCACCACGCCGGCGACGCGAGCGGAGCCAACGGCGTCCTCAGCAAGAACACCTTCGACCGGAACGTCGCGACGAGCAGCGGCGGCGGTGTCGCAGCGGATGCCCCGAAGCAGTGGACCTCGAGCAGCAACACCTACTCCGACAACAGCCCCGAAGGCGCGGCCATCACCGGCGCGAACACGCTGAACATCAACGGAGACACCTACTCGGACAACGCCGAGGAGGGCCTCAAGGCGACGTCCTGCAAGAACGGCACGACCCAGCTGACGAAGTTCCTGGGGAACGGCGAAGGCGGCGCGTACTACTTCGATCTCAGCAAGCACGACATCGTCGTCAGCACGTTCGTCGGCAACGTCGGGACGGGCCTGACGGTCAGCTCGTCGGGCGCCGACGTCGAGGTCGCCAACTGCGACGCCGTCGGAAACAGCGAGCACGGCGTCAACGTCGAGTTCGGCAGCGGCGCGGCCGTCCTGAACACCATCTCGGCCCACAATGGCTCGGACGGGTTCCGGCTCTACTCGACCAGCGGCGGCACGTACACCTACAGCGACGCCTACGGGAACGGCACCGACTGGGGTCAGGGCGTGAGCGACCTCGAGGGCACCGACGGCAACATCGCGGTCGACCCCGAGTACACGGGCTGGAGCGACGACGGGAACGCCAGCAACGACGTGCTCTACCTGGGCTCGACGTCGCCCTGCCGCGACGCCGGCGACCCGAACCTGAGCGACGGCGATGGCAGCCGCTCGGACATGGGCAGCTTCGGCGGTCCCTCGGCCAGCGACGAGGACGACGACGGCGACGGCTACAAGCCCAGCGACGGCGACTGCGACAACGACGACGACAGCGTCTACCCCGGCGCCGACGACGCCTGGTACGACGGCGTCGACAGCGACTGCGACGGACGGGACGACTACGACAAGGACGGCGACGGCTACCGCGAGGAGCGCGGCGGCGACCCAGCCAGCGAGACGGACTGCGACGACTCGGACTCCAGCGTCCACCCGGGCGCGGACGACCCCGAGGGCGACGGCATCGACCAGGACTGCGACGGCGTCGACGGGACCGGCGGCAACACCGGGGACTCCGGCGACACGGACTCCGACACGGACACGGGCACCTCGCCCACCGACACGGGCATCCCCGGCTGGTGGGACGACAACGACGGCGACGGAATGGCCCCGGCGCAGGGCGACTGCGACGACACCTCGCCGTGGGTCTACCGAGGCGCGGTCGAGCAGTGCGACGACGGCGTCGACAACGACTGTGATGGCGCGGGCGACGCGACGGACGCGGACTGCCAGGGCAGCGCAGCGTGTGCGGGCTGCTCGTCGACCCCGGCTCCCGCCCTGGCGGGCTTCGCGGCCCTGCTGCTCGGGCTGGCGCTCACCCGGCGGCGCTCACTCCTGTAGCGCCGCCGCGACGGTCTTATCGCCGATGTAGGCGGTGTCCGCGAACTCATCCATCGACGCGAACGGCCGGTTCTCCAGGATGAGTCCGACACCGCGTCCGTAGACGCCCGCTTCCTTGAGGCCAGCCTCGTCGGCGGTGTTCACGAACGCCAGGGTCGCCGCCGCCTGGGACGGGGTCATCCAGACGCCGTCGTACTGGAGCGATGCGGCCTCCTGGACAGTCTCGACGGGCTCGACCGGCTTCGGGCGAGGCTTTGGCTCGACGGGCTCGACGAGCACCGGCTCGACCGGCTCCTCGACCACGACGGGCTCCACCGGTTCCTCGACCACCGCGGGCTCCACCGGCTCCTCGACGACCGGCTCCTCGACCACCGGCTCGACGGCGGCCTCCAGCGGCGCCACCTCGAGCCGCGCATCGGGCACGTCCTCGACCTCGTCCTGGCCGGCGACCCACAAGGCGCCACCACCGGAGACGAGCAGCGTCAGACCCAAGAGCCCCGCTGCCAATGGACCGCGTGAAGACGCCGGCGCCGTCGGCATCGCGACCGGCGCGATGGTGGACTCCTCGGTCAGCACGGGCCCCTGCCCTCGCCACTCCTCGAGCGCCTTGGCCAGCGACCGCCCGTCGGCGAACCGGTCGTCCGGCTCCTTCTCCATCATGCGGCGCACGATGGCCTCGAGGTCCGGGTCGACGTGGACCTCGGGCGCTCGTGAGGCCATCGACGGGTACGGGTCCTTCATGTGCGCCAGCGCGATGCCCATCGGGTGCTCGGCCGCGAACGGCAGGACCCCGGTGAGGAGCCGGTAGAGCACCACGCCGAGCGCGTACTGGTCCGCTCGCCCGTCCACGGCGGTCCCCGCGGCCTGCTCCGGCGCGATGTAGTGCGGCGTGCCCATGAACTGGCCCTGCGCGGTGACCGCGTCCGCGTCCGCGACCTTGACCAGCCTGAAGTCCAGGAGCTTCGGCTGCTCGACCCCCTCGTCGTCCAGCACCAACAGGACGTTCCCGGGCTTCACGTCCCGGTGCACGATCCCGCGGGAGTGTGCGTGTCGGAGGCCTCGGGCCAGCACCGCGGTGATGCGCGCGGCCTCGTCCTCGTCCATCGGCTCGCCGCCGCTGATGACCCTCGACAGGGTCCGCCCGCGCAGAAGCTCCATCACGATGAAGCAGTCCCCCTCCTCGGTCCGTCCGTAGTCGTAGACCCGGACGATGGCGGGATGAGCGAACCTTCCGGCGGCGGCGGCCTCGCGCAGGAAGCGCTCCTCGAACTCCTCGCGCGTCGCTCCGTCGTGGTCCGGCCGGACGAGCTTCACCGCGACCTCGCGCCCCATGGGCTGCTGGATCGCGCGGTAGATACGAGCGGCGCCACCCTGCCCCAGCGGCGCGATCAGCTCGTAGCGGCCTTCGAGGACCTGTCCGACCCAGGGATCGCGCGCTCCGCCCATGCTTCATGGCGTATCGCACGCCCGCGCCCGGGTCAGCGCTCCTTCAATCCAAGCGACGCGAACAACCAGGCCTCGTCGGCGTCCGCTTCGGCCTTGAAGTCGACCTTGACGTAGTCCCGGCCGTCCATCGACTGCGCGTCGCTCTCGGGGATCCCCAGCGCGTCCAGTACGTCCCGGAACGAGAGGTCATCGGGGTAGACCCACAGCATGCCGAGCTCGTCGAGCACCAGCTGCTCGTTGAACCCGCCGCGCAGCCACAGCTGGTGCCGGCCGTCCCCGTAGAACAGGGTGCCGCACCGGTTGAGCGCGCCCAGCACCTGGCTCTTGGTCTTCTCGACGCCCACGAAGCGACGCGGGGTGTCCAGCTGCTTGCCGGCCCGGCGGTCGACCATCTGCACGTACATGACGCCGACGGGGTTCTGGAGCGCCCCGGCCAGGGCCTTGTGGACCTCGGCCAGCTGGTCCGGGGGCACCGAGATGCCCAGCCGAGTCAGACCATCCGGGCTGACCTCGCACTTGAAGCCGGGGACCGGCAGCCACCCATCGGGCTCGCCGGCCTCGTTCACGGAGATGCACTTCGGGGACGCGGTCATTCTGCTCGGAGCTCCTCGATCTTGCCGAGGCCCCACAGCGCGTGGGAGTTCCACCGGTCGTCCAGGCCCTCGATCTCGAGCGCCATCAAGTAGGCGGCGCGGGAGTGGCCCCAGATCGGGGCGGTCGCGGCATCCAGCTCGGTCTGGTAGCCCATCGCCCCCGGCACCGGCGGCGGCACGTCCGCCATCGCCTCGGCCATCAGTCGCCAGGCGTCTCCAGCCCGACACAGGCCGATCCCCGCCAGGTTGGCGTCGCTTCCGACCACCTCGAGCTCGCCGAGCGCCCTCTCCCCTTCCAGCCCGATGTCGACCGCCCGCTTCTTCATGCCGGCGGCGCTGTCCGACATCGGCCAGGCCTTCATGCCGGCCAGCAGCTCGTCAGCGCGAACGAGCGCCTGCTGGGTGTCGGTGGCGGGCGCGTCGAACGGGTACGCGGTCCCGAACGGGAGGGGGTTCCCAGCCACGTTCGGCATCTCGACCATCGGCCGTTCCATCGGCGGCTCCATCGGGACGCTGCCCTCGGGAGGGGTCTTCGGAGGACAACCGAGCGAGAGGATGAGCCACATGCCGGCGGGTTAATCCTTCGCGTGAGCAGCGTCTTGTCAGGACCTCCCCGGTCCACCTCGTTCCGGATCGGTGAGCACGTCATCGCGCCCGGACTCGTGCTGTCTCCGATGGAGGGCGTCACCGACCTGACCTTCCGCCGCCTGGTCCGCCAGATCGGCGGCGTCGGGCTGACCGTGACCGAGTTCGTGCCAGGCGCCGCGGTCGCGCGTGGCGACAAGAAGATGATGCAGCTCGTCGAGTTCGACACCGACGAGTGGCCCGTCAGCGTGCAGCTGTACGGCAAGGACCCACGGGCCATGGCCGAGGGCGCCAAGGTCATCCAGGACATGGGCGCCACGTTCTGCGACATCAACATGGGCTGCCCCAGCAAGAAGGTCTGCAAGAGCTCGGGCGGGTCCGCGCTGATGAAGGACGTCGAGACCGCCACCGCAATCGTGCGAGCGGTCGTGGCCGCGGTCGACATCCCGGTCACCGTAAAGATGCGCAGCGGGTTCGACGCCGGTCGTCGGAACGCCCCCGAGCTGGCCTGGGCCTGCCAGGAGGAAGGCGCCGCCGCGGTCGCCATCCACTGGAGGACCCGCGAGGACAAGTACAGCGGGACCCGCGCGGTGGACAAGATCGCGGAGACCAAGGCGAAGCTGTCCATCCCGGTCCTCGCCAACGGGGACGTCGTCGACGTCGAGAGCGCGGCCGCGATGTACCGGGACACCGACTGCGACGGCCTGCTCATCGGGCGCGGGGCCATCCGCGACCCCTGGATCTTCCGGCGGATCGAGGCCTGGATGACCGGGCAGCCGCAGCCCACCGTCGACGGGGCCGAGAAGCGCCGCGCGATGCTCCAGTACGTCGAGGAGCTGCGCGCGCGGATGTCCCGGACGTTCCCGGACACCCGGAAGCTCGACCGCGCGGTCCTGGGCCGCTTCAAGATGCTGACCAAGTACTTCGCGCTGCGCCAACTCCACGAGGGCCGGGTCCTGCGTCAGCTCGTCCTGCACAGCCAGGAGCTGCCTGTGGCCATCGAGCATGTCGAGGCGTACTTCGAGCGCCTGGTTCGCTTCGAAGCCGGCGATGAAAGCGCGTTCGAGGGCTACACGGCCCCCGCGTTCTCGCGCACCGGCTAGACTGGACTCCCAGCATTTTTCGGCCGGGTGTTTCGACTTCGGGAGAGTCCTGGGTCCAAGTGAGCGAACCCCATGACGGAGACCACGGCGCAGCCGACCGAAGCCGACATCCGCGCGCTCTACGTGCGCTACGGCCCCATGCTGTTCCACCGATGCCGAAGCATCGTGAAGAACGACGAGGACGCCAACGATGCGGTCCAGGACACGTTTGCTCGTGTGATCAAGAACTGGGGCGATTTCCGCCACCAATCTTCGCCGCTGACGTGGATGTACCGAATCGCCACCAACCTGTGCCTCAACCACATCCGGAACCGCTCCGGCCGTGAAGAGAAGCGCGAGCAGCACAAAGACGCCATCGTCGGCGAGGGCTTCACGCGCCCGGATGCGTCGCGGTGGGAGAACGCGGACATGGTCCGAGGGCTCCTGGCCGAGTGCGACGAGGAGACCCGACAGATCGTCGTGCTGCTCTACTTCGACGACATGCCGAAGGAGAAGGCCGCCATCGTCGTGGGCATCAGCGTGCCGACCCTGCGCAAGCGCCTGAACGCTTTCCTGGCGCGGGCTCGCAAGCGCGCCGAGGCGGGCACCTTCCCCATCGGCGCTCTCCTGCTGCTCGTGGCGGTGCTCAAGTGACCCGCTTCCCCTACACCGAAGAGGGGCTGAACGACGGCTCGCGCCCGGACCGGGTCGAGCTGGCCCGTCGCCTGACCGGGGAGCTCGATCGGACCGACGACCCCGCCGAGGCGGCTCTCCTGGCCGAGGTCGAGGCGGCTGCCCCCGGACTGGCCGCGTTCGACTGGGAGATCCTCGGAAAGGCCGCGAACCGCCTGGATGCGGACGAGGAGCGCACGACCGAGCGTCTGCCCGACCTCGAAGAGGCCCCCACCCCCTGGTGGCGACGCTGGTGGCTGGTCCCCGCACTGGTCGCCGCGCTCATGCTGGTCGTGGTCGTGATCCCCGACGACCCCTACCGGGGCGCCAAGGGCGAAGCTGAAATCGACTTCATGGTGATGCGGGACGGCACCGTCCAGCCGGGCGACGAGACCGCGGTCTTCCACCAGGGCGACCGACTGCAGTTCAGCTACCGGACCACCGGGCTGTCGGATGTGGTCCTGGTCAGCGTCGACGGCGCCGGCACGCTGTCGGTGTTCTACCCCCAGGACGGCGACCAGCCGCTCGACATCATCCCGGGCGAGCGTCACTTCCTCGAGGGCTCCATCGAGCTCGACGGCGCCCCTGGGCCCGAGGTGTTCGTCGCCGTGTTCGGAGCCGGGAGCGTCGACGAGGCGCGCGAGCTCGTGCGGACCGCCTACGGCGATGGCGACCACGACGCGGTCGAGGCGCTGGGCGACCTGCCCGGCGTGGACTCCCTGCGCATCGAGAAGAGCGAGTGATGCTCGGCCTCCTCGCCGCGCTGTCGACGCCCTCGGAGGCCGCCGTGCAGCGCATGGCCTTCCTCGTGGCGAACAACGAGGGCGCCAGCAATGCCGCGCCGCTCTACTTCGCCGAGGACGACGCCATCAAGGTCGGTGACGTGCTCGTCGACGTGGCCGGGTACGAGCCCCAGGACGTCCACCTCGTCCTGGACGCCCGCAAGTCCGACATGCTCGCCGAGTTCGGCGACCTGCGCGACGACATCGCGGACGCAAAGGCCGCGGGCGACGACGTGGTGCTGTTCTTCTACTACTCGGGGCACGCGGACGAGGCTGGGCTCCAGCTCGCCCAGACCGTGTTGGGGTACGAGCAGCTCGAGTCCCTTCTGGAGAACAGCGGCGCCGACGTGCGGCTCGCCTTCCTGGACGCCTGCCAGTCCGGGACCGCGACCCGCCGCAAGGGCGGCACGATGGCTCCGTCCTTCGTGTTCGACGTCACCGAGCACCTGGCCACCGAGGGCACCGTCATCGTCACCTCGAGCTCGAGCGACGAGGCCAGCCAGGAGTCCGACGAGATCGGCGGCAGCTACTTCACCCACTACCTGGTGAGCGGGCTGGCGGGCTCGGCCGACGAGGACTTCGACCAGCGGGTGACGCTGTCCGAGGTCTACGACTACGTCTACATCCAGACCATCATCGGCACGGCCGCGAGCGCCATCGGGACGCAGCACCCGACGTTCGAGTGGGACCTGTCCGGCGAGGGTGACGTCGTCCTGGCCGACCTCGAGCCGGCGCAGTCCGCGCTCGTGTTCCCGACCCAGCTCACCGGGACCTTCGCCGTGTTCGACGTCGGTCGCAGCACGTTCGTCGGCGAGGTCACCGCCGGCGGCGCCGACCGGAAGCTGGCCGTTCGACCCGGCCGCTACCTGGTCCAGGTCCGTCGCCCGACCCACCTGTACGTCGCCGAGGTCAAGGTCCCCAAGGACGGCACTATCAACCTGGCCCACGCCACGTTCGAGCCGGTCGAATACGAGGAGGACACGGCGAAGGGCGCGGTCGAGAAGAAGATCCGCAAGGCTCGCCGTCCGGACACCTCGGTCCGCCTGATGGCCGGCGTCGCGGCGCCGACGTCCATCCCGGTGATGACCGAGTTCCTGCCTCCCGTCCCGCTCGCCGGCGTCGCCTACAAGGGCAGCGGCCGTCGCGGGTTCTGGGGCGTCGATGTCCTGGCTGGCGGCGGTCCCGGACAGATCGCGGTGCCGGGCGCCTCGCTGGTCCCGGTCCAGGTCAACACCTACTGGACCAGCGCCGGACTGAGCGCCGGCTACCAGAGCCCCGAGTGGCACAACCTGCAGTGGAGCGGCGGCGTGCGGGCCGAGTTCCTGGTCATCCAGCGCAGCTTCCCCGGCGACAGCATGGCGCCCGACCAGTCCCTGGTGACGGTCGCTCCGGGCGGTGTCTGGAGCGCTGGCTGGCACCCCGGTCGGTTCCTCCTGGACCTGGAGTGGCACAGCTCGCTGGTCCCCTACAAGCTCGAGGAGGGCCGGAACGCGTTCGGCACCCGACAGGTCCTTCTGACGGTCGGGATGCGCTGGTGAGCCTGCTCCTGGTGCCGGGACTGCTGGGCTGTTCAGGCTCGCTCAGCAACCAGATCTTCTACGAGGACGCCGCGTTCCTGGGCGCGATGCCGACCTACGAGGAGCTCGCGCTGGCCTACCCGGGCGCCGAGGACCGGACGGGGGACGAGGCGCTGTACTACGGCATCGCTGCAGACTCGCTCGACGGCTTCGCCCAATACACCCAGCTGTTCACCTCGGTGGCCGACACGGCCCGCCTCGTCGCGCCCACCCTGCGCGCCGACGACGCTCGCGTCTGGGGGCCGGGCGCCTGGGACGTCTACCCGGGCACCTATCTGCGGCTCGAGGTCAGCCGAACGACCACACACGACCTGTACGTCTACGAGTTCCAGGCCAGCGAGTTCCCGGACGGCCCGTGGACCGGGTTCGTGGCCGGGACCACCTGGTACGACGAGGACGGCGTCGAGAGCGGCACGCTCAGCTGGGACCAGTCCGAGCTCGACGAGGCGATCGAGGTCGGCGGCTCGGGCACCTACGACGTCGACTACGTGCTGGGCGAGACCACGTCGGTCTCGATGCGAGCAGACCGGCTCGTCTTCGACGGCGGCGAGAGCCAGTCCAGCGAGGCCTGGCTCGACGTGGCCGAAGACGCCAGCGGCACGTACGAGTTCCACTTCGCCTTCGACACGAACCCCGGCGAAGGCCGACCGCGCGACGAGCTGGTCGAGGCGCTCACCCAATGGGACGCCGTCGGGTTCGGCCGAGTGGATGCGCTGATCGACGGCGGCGACACGCCCTACCCCGGGCTGGTGTTCACCCAGTGCTGGAGCGACAACGGTGCGCTGACCTTCCAGGGCGACAGCGAGGGCGTCCTGGAGACCGAGGGCGACGAGACCAGCTGTACGTTCCAGGCGCTCGAGCCGAACGACAGGTAGGCTCTCTCCATGAGCGGCTTCGCCCACGGTCGAGTCTGTGTCGTCGGCGAGCACGGCGACTGGGCCGGTGGGCCCGACGCGGCCTGTCTGGTCGCCCCCTTGTCGGCGGGTGTCCTGGCCACCGTCCGGCGCGCCGACTGGGGCCTGGTCATCCACTCCGCGTTCGGCGTGACGCGCCTCGGGGACGACCTGCGCTGCCTCACCGGCGACCCCAACCGGTACGTCGTCGCGGTCGCGCGGACCCTGCTCGCCGACGGACATCCCCTGCCCCCGGGCCGAGTCGTCGTGCGCTCGGACCTGCCCGCCGGGCGAGGCTTCAGCTCCAGCGCGGCGGTGTCGGTCGCGACCGCGCGTGCGCTGGCCCGCCACGGTCGCTTCGAGCTGTCCTGGGAAGCCGCCGCCGACGTGGCCTACCGCGCCGAGCGCGACGATCTGGGCGTGAACTGCGGCGCGATGGACCCCCTGGCCTGCGCGGCCCCCGGCCCCCTGTTCATCGACTGGACGACCGGCGAGCGGCGAGCCGTCCAGGGCAGCGCGCCGATGCTCGTGGCCGCCTTTCCCGAGCTCGTGTCCGCTGCGCCGATCCTGGCCGCGCTGGGCGACGACGTGCCCCGGGACGCCATCGCGGCATGGGGTCGTGGCGCCCGACGGGCGACCGAAGCGCTGGAGGCCGGCGACCTGGTGGCGCTCGGACGGGAGCTCGACCAGGCCCAGGAGATCTACGAGGCGCTGCCTCACCCGGCGCTCGCCGCTCCGGGCCTCTCGGCGGCGTGCCAGACCGTCCGCGAGGCCGGCGCGCTGGGAGCGAAGTTCAGCGGAGCAGGCGGCGACAGGAGTCTGGTCGCGGTGTTCGCGGACGAGGCCGATCGCGTGGCCGGACGTGCAGCGCTGGAGGGGCTCGGTCTGCTGGCCCTGGACGTCGCTTAGTCCAGCGCGTCGGCGATGCGCGTCGCCTCGGACTCGAGCACCACGTCGGCCGCCTCGTAGCGCGAGGTGATGGAGCCCAGGCTGTCGAGCGCCGTGTCCACCGTCGTGATGCCCGACTGCGCGCCACTCGCGCTGGAGATGTCGAGCGAGCCAGTGTCGATGCCGAGGACGGTCGTGCGCAGGTCACCGAGGGTCACCTGCACCCGGCTCAGCTCGTCCGCCGCCCCTCCCGTCTGGACCTCGATGAGGGTGTTCGTGCCGTCACCCAGGCCGACCCCGTTGACCTCGAGCCGAGCCGCCGTGCGGTCGATCTCCGACGCGAGCGCCAGGAACTCGTCCTGCAGGTAGGCGCGCTCGTCGTCGTCCAGGGTCTCGCTCGACGACTCGACGGCCAGCTGACGGATCCGCTCGAGCAAAGCGTCCACCTGCCCCGAGGCCTCGAGTCCGGCCTCGGTCACGGCCTGCCCCTCGGCGACGTTGATGCCCACCGCGTCCAGCGCGATGGCATCGGCATCGAGCCGGGCGCCACAGGTCTCGACCAGGTCGAGCTCGGCGTCGAGCAGGTCGAGCTCGGCGGTGAAGTCGGCGAGTGCGTCCCGCGCACCGTCGGCGGTCCCGATGTCCCAGGTCTCGAGCGACAGCTCCCACCCCAGCTGGTTGAGCGCCTCGATGCGAGCCACCTGCAGGTCCCAGATGACCGACCGGTCGGCTGTGTCGAGCGTCTCGCTCGCGCTTCGGAGAGCGAGCCAGCGGAGCCCGGCCCAGTGCTCCTCGGACTGGATGTCGAGCTCGACGTCGTCCGAGACCTCGCACGGGATCTCGTCCTCGACGGCCTCGCCCGGGATGCTGACGTACAGGACCGTCGTGTGGGTGGCGACGGGCGGAGCGCAGGCGAGTGTGGCAGGAGCATGCCCCGTCTCGGACGGGGCCTCCCGAACTTGAGCCCTCAGATGCACTCGAACGGCACCGGCTCCTCGACGGTCAGGATCGCGTCGGCCTCGGGAGCGAGCCCGCCCTTGCCCTGCTCACAGGCCCAGGCGTGCTGGAGGTCGAGCACCTCCTGGAACCCCTCGAACGGCTCGGCCGCCATGTTTGGGTGGCCCGAGAGGGCCTCCACCGTCGGGGACTCGAGCGCACAGAGCGCCTGCGGGTCATGGGCGCCGAGCATGTGCAGCCGCCGCAGGTAGAGCCCGGTGGCGGCGGCCTCGCAGTGGCGCTGGGCGACCGCATCGAGCTCACCGCAGACAGCCGGATCCAGCAGGTCACGTCGCTCGAACCAGCCCCCGAAGCCCTTCTGCCAGAAGCGCTGGCGGAAGTCCGTCGCGCCGCCCAGGTACGGGTCCCAGTAGCAGTACAGCTCGCCGGTCTTGCCGAACGCCCGCGGCAGGTCGCCCAGGTTCTGGTCGACGGTCCGCTTCAGCCCCGTCTGCCACAGGTGCTGGCCGCAGTCGTCGGCGAACCGACCGGACCTGGCGCAGGTCTTGGCTGTCTCGTGGGGGTCGACTCCGGTCCGACGGTCGTGCTCGGCCGCCAGGAAGAAGCACTCGTCCCGCCAGACGCCCTCGTCGACCTGCTCGCAGTACGCGCCGTAGCTGGCGTCCCGTCCCATGATCTGGGCAGCGTAGAGCTGGCAGTCCCCGCGCAGCGCGTCGTCGCGTATCGGGCCGCACGCCGCGATGTGCACGTCGTCCAGCGGCGCCGCGAGCAGCGCGCTGTGGATCTCCGTGTCCGAGACCGGCTCACCGCAGCCCAGGGCGAGGGCCAGCGACAGGCTCAGGGCGAGACCCGCCACGCATCCAGCGGCAGCTCGACGCCCTGTGCAGCCAGTCGTCGCACCCGTTCCAGTGACGCAGCGCCACCCAGGAGGGCATCCGCGACCGCCACGACACCGCGCGCCTGGAGCGGCTCGAGGTCCGTGCCCGCGACCCAGTCGTTGAACGAGCCCATCGAGGGACCGCACCAGATCTGGAAGTCCCGCTTGCGCTTGGTGTCGCCCATACGGGCCCACCGGCTCGACATGCCGAGGTACCAGCGGAAGACCAGCGCCATCTTGTGGCGGCCGTCCGTGTCGGCCCGCTCGATCACGCCGATGTCGCGCTCGGACCAGTAGTCCACGCAGTCGGACCAGACCTCGTCGAACTTCCGCCCGAGCATCTGCTTCTCGATCTTGGCCCGCGTCTTCTCAGGCACCGAGTACCAGTCGTCGTAGCCCTTGTAGACCGCGTACAGCTGGTCGCCGCGCTTGGCGTACATGGTCCCGCGCGACAGCACCTGGACGTGCGCGCCCAGCTCGAACATGTCGGGCGCTGGTCCGCTGGCCACGTCGGCCATCCCGGCGGCCAGCAGCATCTCCTTGGCGACGTCCGAGGTGCCGGCCTCGGGCGTGCACTGGTTCACCGAGCCGGTGAGCACGTAGTCGGCGCCCATCGCGTAGGCCGCGAGGATCGACTCGGGGGTCCCGATGCCGCCCGCAGCGCCCAGCGCCACGTGGATGCCTCGCTCGCCGTACGCCAGCTCCAGCGCGATGCGGTCGCGCTGACGCCGGAGGATGGGCAGCAGCACAGGGAGCGCCCGTCGGTCCGTGTGCCCACCGCTGTCCGCCTCGGCGGTGACGGCGTCGGCCATCGGGTGGTGGACCGCCAGCTCGGCCTCGGCCTCGGTCAGCTTCCCCTCCCCCACGAGCTCGGCCAGGAGCTTGGCCGGAGCCGGACGCAGGAAGTGCTCGGCGACCTCGGGCCTGGAGACCTTGGCGAACAGCCGGTTCGGGCAGACCGTCCGGCCGTCGACCTGGTGGATGCCCTTGTACCGGTAGTGCGCGACCGCCGGGGTGAGCCCCATGAACGCCGATGCGCTGACGTAGCGCACGCCGTACAGCAGGAAGAGGTCGACCGTCTTCTGCTCCATGGCTGGCTCGACCGGGTTGTGCAGCAGGTTCGCGCCGAACGGACGGTCCCCCATCGAGCGCGACAGCTTGCTGATGGCGTCCTCGGCCGCCGAGAGCGGGAGGCCACCGGCGCCGTAGAACGCCAGGAGTCCCGCGTGTCCCATCGCCTGGACGAGCGCGACCGACGAGATGCCGCCGGCCATGGCCCCGGCCACGTAGTTCGCGCGGACACCATGGAGAGTCCGGAAGCTCGCGGGACCGAGCTGCGCGGTCGCCGGGACGCTCCCGACGAGCGGCATCGAGCCGGTCGCATCCGAGAACCGCCCCGAGCTGTACGCCCGCAGCCCCTCGCCCCCGTCGACCACGTAGACCGGTCCGTCGCCGTGCACGGCCTCGACCAGATCGTGGATGCGCCCGCCGGCGTCCGGCAGGAAGCCGGGGCGGTTGTCCTCGACGCCCGCATGGGGAGCCAGCTCGACCTGCTCGGTGAACGACTCTCCGCTCGCCCAGCTCACGGTCAGGCTCGCGCCCACGCCGTTCCGCTCGAGCGTCAGGATGACGTCGCTGTCCGCCAGCTCGATGCGGTCGATGCCCGCTTCCTTCCACAGGATCCCGGCCAGCGGCTCGACGCCGCGCCGATCGACGGAGTCCGAGAGACCTCCGCCTTCGCCTTCCTGGCTCACCCGGTCGTCCCCCGAGCAGACCGTCGAGAGGGCCGCGCCGTAGCCGACCGCGATGTCCAACGCCTCGCGCACGTGACCTCCGTCCCGCGACCCATATCGCGATACAGGTGCACCTCGTAGACAAAGCCATCTGGAGAGCTCATGTCCGACCCCACGACGTCCGACACCCCCACCTACTGGGACTACCTCCGACTGCCCCAGTTGCTGGACCTGCAAGGCGGACTCGAGGGAGATGAGGGGGCGCTCGAGAGCGACGAGCTCCACTTCATCATCGTCCACCAGGCCTACGAGCTCTGGTTCAAGCTGGCGATTCGCGAGCTCCGGCTCGCCCGGGACCACCTGGCCCGGCCGATGGTCGACGAGCAGGTCGTCCCCCACGTCGTGCACCACCTGCGGCGCGTCATCGAGATCATCCGCCTGGGCGTGGACCAGTTCCGCGTCATGGAGACGCTCACGCCGCTCGACTTCCTGGACTTCCGCGACAAGCTGATCCCGAGCTCGGGCTTCCAGAGCTTCCAGATGCGCGAGCTGGAGATCCTCCTCGGCCTCGAGGAGAGCCAGCGGATCACGTACGGGAAGATCCAGCCGCTGAACCACATCAAGAAGCTGGCCGAGTCCAGCCCGGGTGGCGCCAAGGCCTGGGCACACATCTCGCGAGCCCGCGAGGAGACGACGCTGCGCGCGGCGCTCCACGAGTGGCTCTACCGCACCCCGATCCAGGGCTCCTCGCCCGGGGACGCCGGTGACGACGCGGCGGTCCGCCGCTTCCTGGACACCTACCTGGAGCGTGGCCAGGCCCGACGCAAGATCCAGCTCGACCGCCTGATCGAGGTCGGCGCGGGCAAGCCCGACGCGCTGCGCGAGCGGTTCGAGGCCACCGAGGCCGCGGCCCGCACCTGGCTGATGGCGACGGACGTCGAGGACACGGACCGGGTGCGCCGCATCCGCGCGGCGGCGCTCTTCATCGAGAGCTACCGCGAGCTACCGCTCCTGGCCTGGCCTCGCCTGCTGCTCGACACGGTCGTCGAGCTCGAGGAGCAGCTCGTCATCTGGCGCAGCCGCCACGCCCGTATGGTCGAGCGGCTGATCGGCCGTCGCGTCGGCACCGGCGGCAGCTCGGGCGTCGACTACCTCGACCGCACCACGAAGTACCGCGTGTTCACCGAGCTCTGGGCCGTACGCTCGCTGTTGTCCCCGCGCGAGGCACTGCCCACGCTGGCCAGCCGTGAGTTCTACGGCTTCAAGGAGTCCTGATGGCGATCCGCAGCTTCCTGAAGAAGGCGGTGAAGAAGGCGCTGGGCCGGGACGAGGGTGCCGCTGGGGCCAAGAAGTCCAGCGGAACGCTGCCCACGGGCGCGGTGGCCTTCTCGGACGCCCTGAAGGTCGGGCGCTCCCGCGAGGTCGTCGTCGACGGCGTCGGGGTCGCCATTTTCCGCACCGAGCGCGGCCTGCTGGCGGTGGACAACGCCTGTACGCACGAGGACGGACCGCTCGGTGAGGGCAGCCTGAGCGGTGACGTGGTCACGTGCCCGTACCACGACTGGCGCTTCGACCTGAGCACCGGGGAGTGCCTCTCGCACTCCGACCGGCACGTCGGCTGCTGGCACGTCGACGAGCGTGATGGCGCCATCTTCGTGACCGGTCGACGCACCCAGGGCTCGACCGAGCGAGGCGGTGCCCACGATGACGGCATGGCGGTCATCACCAAGAACCTGGACGAGGAGGAAGGATGAGGCACGCACTCGTCTGTGGAGCCAGCAGCGGCATCGGTCGCGAGACGGCCATCGCGCTCGCAGCACAAGGCGTGCGTGTCACGGCCCTCGCCCGACGGAAGGACCGGCTCGAGGCCTTGGCTTCGGAGATCGGCTGTGACGTGCTCGTCGGGGACCTCGACGACCACGACGCGCTGGTCCAGTCCGTCAAGGCCCTGGAACCGTTCCAGCTCCTCATCAACAACACGGGCGGCCCCAAGGGCGGAAAGCTGACCGAGGCCCACGTCGACGAGCTGCGCGCGGCCTTCCATCGCCACGTCCTGGCGGCCCACCTCCTGACGGGCATCGCCCTGCCCCACATGCGGGCGGCCGGCTTCGGCCGCATCGTGAACGTGCTGTCGACGAGCGTGCGCGAGCCGATCCCGAACCTGGGCGTGTCGAACACCATCCGGGCGGCGATGGCGGGCTGGGCCAAGACGCTCTCCCGCGAGCTGGACCCCGGCATCACCATCAACAACGTGCTCCCCGGCTTCACGGACACCGAGCGGCTCGGCCAGCTCAAGTCCGGCCGCGCCGCGCGGGAAGGCGTCGACCCCGACAAGGTCCACGCCGCCTGGCTCTCCCAGGTTCCCGAAGGACGGCTCGCTCGTCCCGAAGAGACCGCAGGGGTGGTCGCGTTCCTGTGCAGCGACGCCGGGGCGTACATCCGCGGCGTCAGCCTGCCGGTCGACGGCGGGAGGCTCCGCAGCACATGACCTACGACATCTTCTTCTCGATCAGCCAGACCCCCGTCGATGGCGTCACGCCCGACGAGGCGACGATGTTCCGCAACGCTTTCGCCCAGATGGAGGCCGCGGACGATCTGGGCTTCGGTGTCGCCTGGATTGCAGAGAGCCACCTCTCCAGCGAGGTGCAGAAGCACAACGCGCGCCCGGTCATCCCTCACTGGGAGGGGGAGGTCGGCCTCAACTCGAACTTCCTCCAGCTCGCGAACTTCGGCTTCCAGAGGACGAAGCGCCTGGAGTTCGGCAGCGCGGTGATGAACATCGTCTGCATGGGCGGGCCCATCGCCCACGCCGAGCGCATCGCCAGCTACCTGGCCCTGCACGGGCTGCAGGACGAGCGCCGGCTCCACGTCGGGTTCTCGGCGGGTCGCTTCCAGTTCATGAACGAGGCCAGCGGCATCATCTGGCGGAACGAGGTCGAGCGCGTCGCCTGGCCCGCCCTGCGCGGCAAGGTGTTCGGTGAGTCCTGCGAGATCTTCCTTCGAGCCCTGCGCGGCGATGTGTTCAGCAGCGAGGACATCCCGGCGACGGTCCTGACCCGCGAGTCCTTCTGGACCGAGGAGCATTGGCAGCAGGTCCTGGCGGCCCACGGCTCGCAGGTCGACGAGATCATCATCCCGAATCGCTGGGTGTTCGAGCCGCTCGAGCTCGTGCCAAGGGACTGGAACCGTTCACTTCTCCAGCTCATCGTGGGCAGCCACGACCCGAAGCTGCAGGAGCACATCAATACGCTGCTTCCTGTCCAGGTCTTCAACCTGTCGATCACCGACCCGCAGAAGATCGAGGACACGCACGCCCACATGCAGACCGCCTACCACCCGGACGGGGGCGGATGGGAGCGCGGGCACATGCCGCGCACGACGTTCGTGTTCCTGAACGAGGAGCCCGGGCTGTCCCCCGAGGAGCGGCGCATCGAAGCTCGCAAGGAAGCCGAGAAGGCGCTGTCCGCCTACTGGAAGGCGCTCCAGGGGACCATCGACCCGAACAAGATCGCCAACGCCGCGGACAACGCGCTCATCGGCGACAGCGTCCAGGTCGCGCAGCAGATCCGCGAGCGGTTCCACTCCGATGACCGACTGATGCTGTGGTTCGACTTCTTCAACCACGACAGCGACCGCGTCATCCGGAACATGCGCATGTTCATGGAGCGCGTCCGGCCGCTGCTGGAGACGGGCGAATGAGCTCCTCGGTCACCCCCGGTCGCCCCGGAAGCGGCGTCTACCCACGCAGCCCGCTCGGCGAGTCCGAGGAGGGCATCCCCACAGGCCGGGAGGTCGAGTGGGAGCCGCTCGTCGACTACCGCCGGAACGGCGTGAGCGAGACGACCATCCATGGGGCTGTCGCCTGGGCCCACGGCTCGGAGATCATCCACAGCTTCGGCGGCAACGTGCTCTGCTACGGCCGGTCGATGATGAAGCCCATCACGATGAAGGTGTTCGTCGACGAGCTCGCCGACCTGGACTGGCGCCAGAAGGCCATCAGCTGCGCCTCGCACAACGGCGACACCGAGCACGTGGCCGCCGCGCAGTCCATCCTCAGCGAGAACGAGTGGGGCCTCATGCAGACGCCGCTCGACGTGCCGCTGGTCCAGTTCGGGCGCCAGGTCCGGCGCGCAAGGCGCTGGTATCACTGCTGTTCCGGCGAGCACGCCGCCATCCTTCGCGGCGCTCGCAAGAAGGGCTGGAACCGGGCTGGGTACACGCTGCCCATGCACCCGTTCTTCGAGGCCTTCGTCGACGAGCTGCGCAAGACCCTGGGCGCCGACTGGGACCCGCTGCGGGTCGCGCGGGACGGCTGTGGCCTGCCCACGGTCAGCAACACGGTCAACGAGCTGGGCCTTCTGTACGCGGCGCTGGTCCGACAGAAGGACGACGACTGGATCTGGGAGGCCATCACCCGGAACCCCGATCTGGTCGGTGGCTTCAACCGTCTCGACAGCACCATCATCAAGGCCTGTGACGGCAAGGTCGTGGCCAAGGAAGGCGCGGACGGCCTGCTCGGGCTCGCGGTCGAGCACCCCGACTACCCGGACGGCCTGGGCATCGTCATCAAGATCGCCCACGGCTGGAACAGCCAGGCGACCTGGTACATCGCGCGCTCGATCCTCGGCGTGCTCGGCTTCGAGCTGCGGAACCCCTACCCGCTGGACCGGCAGAAGGCGTACATCGTCCCGGGTGTG
The DNA here is from genome assembly GCA_024228935.1 of Pseudomonadota bacterium. Taxonomy (GTDB): domain Bacteria; phylum Myxococcota_A; class UBA796; order UBA796; family CAJQPC01; genus JAAESX01. The sequence goes on along the minus strand of JAAESX010000094.1, from coordinate 52,299 downwards.
GTGCCGCCGAAGTACCTCGAGACGCTGGAGACGATCCCGACGTGGGACGAGTGGGACCCGGACAGCGACCGGTGGCTCTACGACTGGTCGCCGTACAAGAAGGACTGGGCCACACCATGAGGGTCGTCCACAACTGGATCAGCGGGGTCCAGGCGCCGACGAGCGATCACCTCGACGACACGAACCCGGCCACGAGCCAGGTCATCGCGCGCATCCCCCGCTCGCAGGCCAGCGACGTGCACGCCGCGGTCGTCGCCGCCCGAGAGGGCGCCCGGGTCTGGTCCCGGACCCCCGCCTCCGAGCGGGCCATCGCCCTGCGCCGCATCGCTGACGCGCTCGAGGCGCGACTCGACGAGCTGGCGGCGCTGGAGTCCCAGGACCAGGGCAAGCCGGTCTCGCTCGCTCGAAAGGTCGACATCCCGCGGGCCATCGCGAACTTCCGCTTCTTCGCGAGCGCGCTAGAGCAGGAGACCCTCGCCAGCACACGGATGGCCGACGCCATCAACTACGAGGCGCGCAAGCCCATCGGCATCGTCGGGCTCATCACGCCCTGGAACCTGCCTCTCTACCTCCTGAGCTGGAAGGTCGCGCCGGCCCTGGCGATGGGGAACGCCATCGTCGCCAAGCCCTCCGAGCTGACGCCGCTCACGGCCGATGCCCTGGCCGGGATCTGCGCAGACATCCTGCCCGCGGGCGTGTTCAACCTCGTCCATGGGCTCGGCCCCGAGTGCGGACAGGCCATTGTCGAGCACCCCGAGATCAAGGCCATCAGCTTCACCGGTGGAACCGCGACGGGCCGTCGCGTGGCCGCCACCGCCGCGCCCATGTTCAAGAAGCTCAGCCTGGAGCTCGGCGGCAAGAACTCGACCCTGGTCTTCGCCGATGCGGACTTCGACCAGGCCGTCGCTGGCGCCGTCCGAGCCGGCTTCGCCAACCAGGGCGAGATCTGCCTGTGTGGCAGTCGGTTGCTGGTCCAGCGAAGCATCTACGACCGCTTCGTCGAGGCGTTCACCGCCGGCGTCCAGGCGCTGAAGGTCGGTGACCCCGCCCATCCGGACACGGACATCGGGGCGCTGAACTCCCTGGCCCACCGGGACAAGGTCGAGGGCTACCTGTCGCTCGCTCGTGACGAGGGCGGGACGGTCGTCGGCGGCGAGCGCTCCCCCGGCCCCGGCGCCTTCCTGAACCCGGCGGTCGTCACAGGCCTCGAGCCGACGTGTCGGACCGCGACCGAGGAGATCTTCGGCCCGGTCGTCACCGTGCATCCCTTCGACGACGAAGACCAGGCCATCGCCATCGCCAACGGGACCGAGTACGGCCTGGCCGCCAGCGTGTGGACCTCGGACCTGGGCTGCGCGCATCGGGTCGGCGAGGCGCTCGACGTCGGCATGGTCTGGGTCAACACCTGGCTGCACCGCGACCTGCGGGTCCCGTTCGGCGGCGTGAAGAACTCGGGCGTCGGGCGTGAAGGCGGCCGCTGGTCGATGGCGTTCTACAGCGAGAACAAGAACATCTGCGTGAAGCTCGGAGACAGACGATGAGCGGACAGATCGTGGGCGGAGCGCTGGCTCCGCACCCTCCCCATCTCATCTACGCGGAGAACCCACCGCAGAACGAGCCCACCGCCGAGTGCGGCTGGGAGACGCTGCGCTGGGGCTATGAGCGACTCCGCCGCGACCTGGCCCAGCACGAGATCGACGCGATCGTCGTGCTATCGCCGCACTGGCAGACGTACATCGGCTGGCACATGCTCGGCGTTCCGCACTTCGCCAGCAAGTCGGTCGACCCCATCTTCCCGAACCTGTTCCGCTACAGCTACGAGCTGGACGTCGACGTCGAACTGGCCCGCGGAATCTGCCAGGCGGGCGCCGAGGCCGGCCTGGTGACGAAGATGATGGAGAACCCGGACTTCCGGGTGGACTACGGCACCATCGTCAGCTGCCACCTGGTCAACCCGACGTGGGACATCCCCATCGTCAGCATCAGCTCGTGTCGCTCGACGGCGTTCTACAGCGTCGAGGTCATGCAGGAGCAGGCCATCGCGCTCGGCCAGGCGACGCGCAAGGCCATCCTCGAGAGCGGCAAGAAGGTCCTGCTGCTGGCGAGCAACAGCCTGTCGCATCGGCACTTCGTGACCGAGTCCGCCGTGCCCGAGGACATGTCCAAGGAGCACATCACGCATCACGGCCAGTACCTGTGGGACATGCGCGTCATCGAGATGATGAAGCAGGGCCGGACCCGGGAGATCGTCGACATCATGCCGGAGTTCACCACCCAGGCCATCACCGAGACCGACGCCGGTGCGTTCACGTGGATGCTGTCGGCCATGGACTTCCCGACCGCGGGCGCCGAGGTGTACGGCTACGGAACGGTCATCGGCACCGGGAACGTCGTCGCCGCCTGGCTCGGGGAGGCCGCCAATGGCTGATCGCGGCTCCATCGTCACCGGCTTCATCTGCCCCGGCATCCCCCATCCGCTGCTCTGTCCCGAGAAGAACGACGGCTGGATGAACCTGAACAAGGCCTTCGCACAGCTGGCCCGCCAGATTCGAGAGTCCGGCGCCACCCGGCTGTTGCTCTACAGCACGATGTGGCCGTCGATCATCGGCCACCAGGTCCAGGCCCACCCCAACCCCGAGTGGGTCCACGTCGACGAGCTCTTCCACGATCTTGGCTCAATTCCCTACCGGTTCCAAATGGATACGGCGTTCGCCGCCGACGTCGAGCGGGCTGGAACGGCGCGTGGACTGGCCGTGCGTCAGGTCGCCTACGACGGCTTCCCGATCGACACCGGCTCGGTCACGGCGCTGAAGCTCCTGAATCCCGACAACGACCTGCCGTCGAGTGTGTTGAGCTCGAACGTGTACAGCGACCGCGCCGAGACCATCGTCTGGGGCAAGGCCGTCCGCGACGCCATCGAGGCCAGCGGCGAGAAGTGGGCCGTGGGCGTCGTGATGACGCTCAGCAACCGACTCTTCACCGACTTCATCGACCCGAAGGACGACCACGTCCACTCGCCCAAGGACGTCGAGTGGAACCAGAAGCTCCTGGAGTTCCTGGGGGACGGACGGCTCGAGGACGTCGCGCAGCTCTCGCGCGCCATCCAGCGGCAGATTCGCGTCCACAAGGTCGTGAACTTCAAGCCGATGTGGTGGCTCTCGGCCTGCATGGGCCAGCACAACCGGTACACCGGCGAGGTGCTCGCCTACGAGGCCCTGTACGGCACCGGTGCCGCCGTGGTCCAGCTCACGCCGCGCGCGGCCGGCGTCGGAGACAAGGAGTTCGACGAGGACGACGTCGACGTGTTCCAGGGTGACCGGAACGTGCTGCAGGGGGCGGAGCGGGGAGTCCTCGGCGCGGCCGGACGGGCCCCCGCTGCGTCGACTTCGCCCGACCGTATCGATGCCGACCTGGACCAGGCTCCGGCTCCCGTCGGGGCCTACCCGCACGCGCGTCGCGTCGGGGACCTGCTCTACCTCTCGGGCGTCGGCCCCCGGCAGCCTCGGACGGACGCCATCCCCGGCGGTCCGATCCGGGACGCGGACGGCAACCCGCTCGAGTACGACATCGCCGCCCAGACGCGCGCGGTCATCGAGAACGTGAAGCGCATCCTCGAGGCGAGCGGCAGCAGCCTGGACAAGGTGCTCGACGTCACGGTCTTCCTGGTCGACATGGACCGGGACTTCCAGGGCTACAACGCCGTCTACGCCGAGTACTTCACGTCGATCGGGGCGACGCGCACGACGGTCGCGATCCGGGCGCTGCCGACGCCCATCGCGGTCGAGCTCAAGGTGATCGCCAGGGCGTAGGCCGAGTCAGGACCTCGCCGACGTCCAGCCGGACGCCGACCCAGGAGCGCGAGAACTCGTTCGCTTCGGCTGCACCGAACGTGAAGCCGCTGGTGAGCTGCTGGTCGATGCGCCCCTCGACGCTCGCGCGCCACCGGTCCTGGCCGTAGCCCAGGGCCCCGCCCGCATGGACCTTGGTGCCGCCGCCGACCTCGTCGGTGTCGAAGAACTCCAGGCCGCTCGCCAGGTCGAGGAAGCCGCCGAAGTCGGACTCGGCGTGCACCTCGCGGCTGCTTCCCCACAGCACGAACCGCTGGCTGACGAGCGGATCCGGCTCCAGCCCGTGGCGGACGCGGTGGTCGAACCAGATGTCTCCGAAGTCCAGACGGTTCGTGAACTCCCAGCTCACGATCTGGTCCTGGAGCGACCGGTCCTGACCGGTCCAGCCGCCGACCTCCCACGCCGGCGTCAGGTGCCCGGACATCCCGGCCTGGACGCGATCGAACCGCACGTGCTCGGTCTCGACCAGGTCGAACCACGGGGCGGCCTCGCGCCAGCCCCAGGCGCCGTGCCCACGGACGCCGACGCGCAGGTCCCCGTACGGGCTCCACGCCGCCGTCCCTCCCAGCTGGGTCACGTCGAGCGACGCGATGGGAGACCGCAGGGTCGGCTCCCAGACCCGCATCGTCCGAGCCCCGCCTTCGACGGCGACCAGGAACCGGCCGATGGACCGGGCCGACTCGCCGTGGAGGCCGCCCTGGGCCTCGCCGAGCACCTCGGGCGAGTCGACGAGGCCGAAGCGCTGGCGGTCGTCGACCTCGCCCCAGAGCCGTCCCGAGTGGGTCCAAGAGCCCGTGTCGAGCGAGCCCCCCAGGAGCACGGTCGCCTGCTCGCGGCTCTCCAACTCGCCGGCGTACCAGCGCGGGGTGCTCGAGACCTGGGCGTCCAGGAGCCAGGTGCCGTCGCCCTGATCGTCCCTCAGGTCCAGGCGCCCAACGCCACGCGTGTACGCACTGACCAGGGCATCCTCGGTCACCGAGGTCTGCATTCCGGACTCGATCGCGGCTGACGGGACGACATCGACGGCCAGCGCCGCCGGGATCCACCACAACATGGTGACTGCTCTTCTTCCCTGCTGACGGGACGTTAGCCGGAGACTCGATGGCTCTGCTCGACATCTCACCGACCCTGCACGCCGGCATCGCGGTCTGGCCAGGGGACGTCACGTTCCGCCGGACCATGGCCTGCTCGTTCGAGGACGGCGCGAACCTGGACCTGTCCTCGATCCGCACCACGGTGCACGTCGGGGCACACGCCGACGCGCCCAGCCACTACCACCCCGACGGCGTCGGGATCGCCGAGCGCTCGCTTGAGCCCTACTACGGACCCTGCCAGGTCATCGCGGTGGACGTCGGTCGCGGCCAGCGCATCCGGCCCGAGCACGTCCAGGTGCCGGTGACCGCGCCGCGCGTCCTGTTCAAGACCGGCACGTTCCCGGACCCCGACGACTACAACGAGGACTTCGCCGCGCTCTCGCCCGAGCTGGTCGCGATGCTCGCGGCCCAGGGCGTGGTGCTGGTGGGCATCGACACGCCGTCGGTCGACCCGTTCTCCAGCAAGTCGCTCGAGTCCCACAACGCCATCTTCGACAACGATCTCAGCGTGTTGGAGGGCGTGGTCCTGACCCACGTCCAGCCCGGCACCTACACGCTCATCGCACTCCCCCTCAAGCTCGCGGACTGTGACGCCTCGCCCGTCCGCGCCGTCCTGGTGACCGAATGACGACCCCTTCCCCGCTCTCCCCGCCGCGCCGCGTCCTGATGGGCCCCGGACCGTCGGACGTCGACCCCCGCGTCCTGGCCGCCATGGCGCTGCCGACCATCGGGCACCTGGACCCCGAGTTCATCCGGATCATGGACGAGGTCAAGTCGATGCTGCGGGCCCTGCTCGGGACCGAGAACGACCTGACGATGCCCATGAGCGGCACCGGCTCGGCCGGCATGGAGACGCTCTTCGCCAACCTGGTCGAGCGCGGCGACCGCGTGGTCGTCGGCGTGAACGGCGTCTTCGGCCTGCGTATGGCCGAGGTGGCCACCCGCTACGGCGCCTGGGTCGAGCGCGTCGAGAAGCCCTGGGGCGAGGCCTTCACTCCAGACGACTTCGCCCACGTGCAGGGCCCCATCAAGCTCCTGGCGGTCGTGCACGCGGAGACCTCGACCGGGGTGCTGCAGCCACTGGACGGCCTGCGTGGCGTCGCCGACCGGCTCGATGCGCTGCTGGCCATCGACTGCGTGACCTCGCTCGGTGGCCTGCCGGTGGAGCTCGACCGGCACGGCGTGGACGCGGCGTACTCGGGCACCCAGAAGTGCCTGTCGGCGCCTCCGGGCCTGGCCCCGATCAGCCTGTCCTCGCGAGCCTTCGACGCCGTCCTGGCCCGCCGGGAGAGCGTCTCGAACTGGTACCTCGACCTGTCGCTCATCAACAAGTACTGGACCGACTCGGGCGGGGGGCGGAGCTACCACCACACGGCGCCGATCAACAACATCTACGCGCTGCACGAGGCCTGCCGAATCGCGCTCGAGGAAGGGCTGGACGCCCGCGCCGAGCGCCATCGTCGGCTGGGCGCGAAGCTGACGTCCGGCCTGGCCGAGCTGGGCCTGTCGCTGCCCGTACCCGAGGCGCTGCGACTGCCTCAGCTCGCCGTCGTCGAGGTCCCCGAGGGCGTGGACGACAGGGCCGCGCGGAGCCGTCTGCTCACCGAGCACGGCCTGGAGATCGGCGGTGGCCTGGGGGCCTTCGCCGGCAAGCGCTGGCGAATCGGCCTGATGGGCTCGGCGTGCACCGAGGAGAACGTGGCGCTGTGTCTGGGGGCCATCGCCGAGGTGATCTAGATCTTCTGCTTCGCCGCAGCCCGCGCTCGTCGCAGCCTCTCGAGGTCCGCCTCGGCGTCCGACTCGGGCGCCGACTCCGACTGGGGCTCGGGCTCACGCACAGGGCCCGTCAGCGCCTTCGCGACGTTGGCCGCGAGCAGCGGAATACTCTCCTCGGCCGAGCTCACATTCCAGCCGGTCGCGGCCGTCGCCATCACCATGAAGAGCGCCAGGAAGCCGGCGACCATCACCCCCTCGCCCGCGGTGATCACCTCGTAGCCGACGAAGCCGATGGCCCCGATGCTCATCAGGTAGCTGGCCCGCAAGAGCCAGATGATTCCGGGCGGGATCGAGATGTCGACCTTCACCTTCGTCCCCGTCGGGGTCTCCTCGAACCTGCCACGGGCCGTGGCCACGACCCGCCGCACGCCGAAGTCGTTGGGCGAGACGACGAAGCCGTCCTCGGTGACGCGCCCCGCCATGGTCTCCTCGCCCCGACCGCGCAGCGGCGAGCTGAACGATGGGAAGAGCGAGGGCTTCGTGTCCTTCTTGAGCCGCTCAGCCGCCTCGGCCGGCGTCAGGCCGGGGAGGTCGAGCTCGAGCTGGGTCTTCTTGGGCATGCGAGAGCCTAGCCTCCGAGCAGCTCGAAGACGAGCGCCGCGAGCTCGGGCGTCTTCTTGCGGGCACGACCCAGGAGCCAGCTCTGGAGCGCCCCGTAGCCGATGAAGAGCGGGACCGAGACCCCGAGCCACATGCCGACCATCGGCCAGGGTCCCCCGATGACGAGCGCGCCGCCCATGACGGCAAGGCCGGCCATTCCGAGGGTGATGCGCCAGATGCGACGGGTCATCGCCGGTACCCCGACGGCCAGCTCGACCCGACACCCGTCCGCGGTCTCCTCGATGGTGCCCTCGGCGCGCAGGCCGGGGTAGCCGAAGCCGGGCAGCGCGACCGTGAAGCCGGTGTCCGTGACGAACCCGCTCAGCTGCAGACCCTTGCGGCGGAACACGCCGACGCCGGCCGCGGTGACGCGACTCAGCCGGCGGGCGGCCTCTTCCGGGGTGACGCCCGGCAGCTCCACTACGAGAGCCGCACTACAGGAGCGACCGCGCCTGGGCGACGACGTTGTCGACGGTGAAGCCGAACTTCTCCATCAGGACGCTGGCCGGGGCCGAGGCGCCGAAGTCATCGTGCCCGACGCAGACCTGCGCGTACTGCTTCCAGCCGAACGTGCGGCCCGCCTCGATCGAGACGCGCGGCGCGGTCCCCATGACGCTGGCCTTGTAGTCGGCGTCCTGGGCCTCGAAGAGCTCCCAGCTCGGGAAGCTGACAACGCGGGTGCCGATGCCGTCGGCCTGCAGGGCCTCGCGGCTCCGCATGGCGAGCTCGACCTCGGAGCCCGTCGCCAGCAGGGTCACGGCGTGGTCACCGGTGGCCTCGGCCAGGACGTAGGCGCCCTTCTCGACACCCTCGATCGACGAGCCCTCGAGCGTCGGCAGGCCCTGACGGGTCAGCGACAGCGCCGTGGGACCATCGTTCCGACGGAGCGCGGCCTTCCAGGCGCCAACGGTCTCCTTGCCATCGCACGGGCGGATGGTCACCAGGTTCGGGACGGTGCGCATCGCCATGAGGGTCTCGACCGGCTGGTGCGTGGGGCCGTCCTCGCCCAGGTAGATGCTGTCGTGCGTGTAGACGTACACGACCGGCTGGTTCATCAGCGCCGAGAGACGGACCGACGGACGCATGTAGTCGTGGAACACGAGGAAGGTCGCACAGTACGGACGCATGCCGCCGTGCAGGACCATGCCGTTGCACATCGCGGCCATCGCGTGCTCGCGCACACCGAAGAACAGGTTGCGACCGCTGAAGTCGTCGCCCGAGATGCCGTCGACCCCCTTCAGCATCGAGCCGTTGCTTCCGGCCAGGTCGGCCGAGCCGCCCAGCAGCTGGGGCACTCCCAGCGCCGCCGCGTTCAGCGCCGCGTGCGAGGCCTTGCGGGTGGCGATCTTGCCGCCCACCTCGAACTCCGGCCACTCGACGCCGTCGACGTCGGGATCCGCGTGCCACAGCTCCCAGTGGCCGCGCTTGGGGTGCAGGGAGAGGTTGGTCTCCCAGGCCTCGCGCAGCTCGGTGCGGGCCGCGGCGACCTCGCGGACGTGGGCGAGCACGTCGGCCGGCACGTCGAAGCTCTTCTCCGGGTCCATGCCCAGCCGGGTCTTCGTCAGGACGATCTCGTCGACGCCCAGGGGGGCGCCGTGCGAGGCCGACTTGCCTTCCTTGTTGGGCGAGCCGTCGCCGATGCGGGTGCGGCAGCAGATCAGCGAGGGCTTGTCGGTCTCGGCCCGAGCCGCCTCGATCGCCGCGGCGATCTGGGCGTGGTCGTGGCCGTCGACGATCTGCGTGTGCCAGCCGTAGGACTCGAAGCGGGCCGAGCGATCCTCGGTGAACGACAGGTCGGTCGAGCCGTCGATCGTGATGCTGTTGTCGTCGTACAGGTAGACGATCTTGCCGAGCTTGAGCGTGCCGGCCAGCGAGGCGGCCTCGGCGGCCACGCCCTCCATCAGGTCGCCGTCGCTGACGATGGCGTAGACGTTGTGGTCGCAGACGTCCGCGCCGAACCGATTGCGGAGGTAGCGCTCGGCCAGCGCCATGCCGACGCCCATCGCGAAGCCCTGGCCCAGCGGACCCGTGGTCGTCTCGACGCCGGCGGTGTGGCCGTACTCGGGATGGCCCGGGGTCTTGCTCCCCCACTGGCGGAAGTCCTTGATGTCGTCCAGCGAGACCGCCGCCTCGCCGCTCTCGTCCCGGTAATCCCAGAGGTGGAGCAGCGAGTACAGGAGCATCGAGCCGTGGCCGGCCGACAGGATGAAGCGGTCGCGATCGGCCCAGGTGGGATCCGCCGGGTCGTGCTTCAGGAAGCGGGACCACAGGACATAGGCCATGTCCGCACAGCCCATCGGCATCCCGGGGTGCCCCGAGTTCGCCTTCTGGACTGCGTCCATCGAGAGGCCCTTGATGGTGTTGACGGTCTTCCGAGCGAGGTCCACGGCGTCTCCTGAGCGGGCGCGCGATCTAACCGACAATCCGAACCTTGGTCGGTGTCCGTCGTGTGTCTAAAGGTCCGCCGCAGGGCACCGGGTTACCCGCCCGCGCTCGGAGGAGAAGCAGATGGCCCAGGACAACAGCATCAAGACGCGAGAGCAGGACTACAGCGCCTGGTACCTCGACGTGATCCGCGAGGCCCAGCTCGCCGACTACAGCCCCGTCAAGGGCTGCATGGTCTTGCGTCCCCACGGCTTCGGCGTGTGGGACAACATCAAGAACGACCTCGACCGTCGCTTCAAGGAGACGGGGCACGTCAACGCGTACTTCCCCCTCTTCATCCCCATGGAGTTCCTCTCCCGCGAGGCCCAGCACGTCGAGGGCTTCGCCAAGGAGTGCGCGGTCGTCACGCACCACCGGCTCCGCAGCGTCACGGACGCCAACGGCAAGGTGGGCGTCGAGCCCGATCCCGCCGCCAAGCTCGAAGAGCCCCTGATCGTCCGCCCCACGAGCGAGACCATCATCTGGCACATGTACGGCCGCTGGATCGACTCCTGGCGCGACCTGCCCCTCCTCATCAACCAGTGGGCCAACGTCGTCCGCTGGGAGATGAAGACCCGCCCCTTCCTGCGGACCGCCGAGTTCCTCTGGCAGGAGGGCCACACCGCCCACGCCACCGAGGTCGAGGCCGTCGAGGAGGCCGAGCGCATGCTGCAGGTCTACGCGGACTTCTGCCACGAGACGCTGGCCATCCCCGTCATCACCGGCTCCAAGAGCTCGGCCGAGCGCTTCGCCGGAGCCGAGGACACCTACTGCATCGAAGCGATGATGCAGAACACCTGGGCCCTCCAGGCCGGAACGAGCCACTTCCTGGGCCAGAACTTCGCCAAGGCGTTCGACGTCACCTTCCAGAACACCGAGGGCGAGCGCGAGCTGGTCTGGGCCACGTCCTGGGGCGTCTCCACCCGCCTGGTCGGCGCTGTGATCATGACCCACAGCGACGACACCGGACTCGTCCTGCCCCCCAAGGTCGCCCCCATCCAGGTCGTCATCATCCCCATCGCGCGCAAGGACCACGAGCGGGAGACGGTCATGGAGTTCGTCGGCGGCTTGAAGTCCGAGCTCCTGGCCAGCGGCGTCCGCGTGCACGTCGACGACCGGACAAAGATGAAGCCCGGAGCGAAGTACTACGAGTGGGAGCGCAAGGGCGTCTGCCTGCGCATGGAGGTCGGTCCCCGCGACGTGAAGGGCGAGAGCGCCTTCTGCAAGAAGCGGACGGGCGGCGACAAGTTCAGCGTGGCCCGTGAAGGGGCCGGCCCAGCGGTCGTCCAGATCCTGACCGACATCCAGGCCGAGCTGCTGGCGAACGCCACCGCGCTGCGCGTCGAGAACACGCACGACGTGGCCGACTACGAGACCTTCAAGTCCGAGCTCAAGGCCAATGGCGGCTGGTACCGCGTGGCCTGGTTCGACGACGGCGAGGCCGAGGCCCGCATCAAGGACGAGACCAAGGCGACCATCCGGTGCTTCCCCATCGGGGACCAGGACGTCGAGGGCAAGACCTGCTTCTACAGCGGCAAGCCCGCGAACCGCATCGCAATCTTCGCCCGCGCTTACTAGAAGAAGCCCCGCGAGGCGGACCTCGAAGCGAGCTTGCGAGCGGAGAGTGGCCGCCGAGCCCGCGAGTCGACGCGAGCCTGCGAGCGAGGCGAAGCGAAGCGAGCTGCCGTAGGGGGCGCTCGACGAAGTCGACCGGGGGAACCTGCAGGGGTTCCCCCTCAGGGAGCGCTAGCGACCGAGACTAGCGGTACAGGCTCTCCGCGTACTCGCCGAACCCGAACGCGGCGCCCAGGTTCGTGGTGAGCCGCAGCTCGGGCTCGAGGTCCTCGCCCAGCAGCTCCAGCACCCCGGCGGACGAGTAGTTCACGAACAGCTTGTCGTCGGCCAGGTTCTGCGCCTCGCCGAGGAACGTGACCTTCAGGCAGTCCTCCGGCGTGACCCGGTTCGTCTCTGTGGCGCCCACGCCGTCCACTTCGAGCGTCGTGACGAACGCGCACTGTTCGGCGCCCGAGTCCCGGTCACCGCGGTTGAAGACCACGACGCCGCCACCATCGATCCGAACGGCCTTGTGAGGCGCTTGGACCGAGTCCTCGAGCTCGGTGTGGATCTCGCCGACGTGGTGACCGACGATCCAGTCCAGCTCGCCATCGGCAGAGACCTGCATCACGCGGGCGGCGTTGCCCTCGGTCAGCAGGTACGCCTGCTCGGACTCCGACCAGCTGATGCTGTTCAGGTGCATCCACTCGTACATCACGTCCACGCCGTCCGCGTGGACGGTGGACTCCGGGTACCCGATGCCGGTGTCGAGCACGGCCTGGTCGAACAGCCGGAACAGCATCGTCTGGGTGCCATCAGGGGCGATCTCGACGACCGCGCTGGCCTGATACCAGCTCCCATCGACCTCCTCGATGTCGTAGACCAGCGCCGCGACGGTGCCGTCGGGTCTCTCGACGAAGTCGGTGTGGTGGCCCGGGACCTCATACACCGCCCGCTCGCCGCCACCCAGCTCGAGTCGCGTGATGAACCCCTGACCCTGGTAGCCGCCGGCGATGGTGTTGAAGAGGATGGTCTCCCGGTCCACAGAGAGCGCCGTCCGCGTGAGCACCAGGTCGTGGCCGCGCCACCAGACCGGGGTCCCGTCCGAGGCGAGGATGGCCGAGTACTGGACGTCCTCGGTGAACACCGTCATCGGGAACCAGCCCCCCGATCCGAGCTCGCCCGTCTCGAGCGCGTCGGTGATGAACGGGAACGTCTCACTGGGGGAGCCGGTCTCGAAGATCACCGTCTGGACGCAGTCGTCCAGCGCGAGATCGACCTGGATCTCCGTCAGCGCCGGCAGTCCGTACACGGTGATCTCATGCGCCGTTCCGGACTCGGTGTCCGAGGGACGGTCGGTGTAGACGGCGTCTCCCACCTGGATGCGGTCCACGGAGACGGGGCCAGCCGTGTCCGTCTCCGTCCGAAGCACGACGACCGTGCCGAGCGGCAGCACGTCGGCTTCGACCTCGGAGAACGCCTCACAGGTCTGGACGACCGAGCCAGAGTCACCCTCCGTCGGACCGTCTTTGTTGCAGGCCAGCAGCAGCAGCCAGGCGGTCATGAGTCTCCGGGGAAGCGGGCGCACCATACACGCGGCCGTCAGGGGTAGAGCGAGCCGATGTGATCTCCATACCCGAAGGCTGCGCCGAGGTCTGTCTGGAGACGGTGAGCGACCTGTCCATTAGCGTCCACGAGGTCCACGAGGCCGGCCGACGAGTAGTTCACGAACATCCCGTCGGCACGCGCTCGCGCCTCACCGAAGAACGTGACCGTGAAGCAGTCGTCGACGGCGTAGCGGTCGAGCTGGCGGGCGACGCCGGCGTCGGTGTCGATCTCGAGGTGGGTGACGTAGGCGCACTGCTCCGGCAGGTCCTCGCGGGTGCCGCGGTTGAAGACCAGGACCGTTCCGTCGGCCTGCAGCTCGGCGCTGTGCGGTCCGCGGACGAGCTCGCGACTCTCCGGCACGACCTCGTCGTCGTCCCACCCGACAACCCAGTCGGTCGTCCCGTCCTCGGCGATGCGGAAGAGACGCCCCTCGTTGCCCTCGGTCACGACGTAGGCGCGCTGGTCCTCGGACCACGAGATGCTGTTGATGTGCATCCACTCCTCGAGGTCCTCGATGCCTCCCGCATCCACGATGGGCCCGGCGTAGTGGAGCCACGTCTTCGGCTCGTCGGCGTCGAACGCGCTCCACAGCTCTCGCTGCTCTCCATCGGGTGAGACCTCGACGATGCCGCTGGCCAGGAACGAGCGGCCCTCGATCTCCTGGACCTCGTACACCAGGACCCCCAGTGTGCCGTCGGGCCGCTCGGTGAAGTCGGTGTGGTGTCGCGGGACCACGTGCTCGGTGACCTCGCCGGTCCACGAGTGCCGCTGCACGAAGCCGTCCGTCACCACGGAGGAAGCGATGCCGTTGCTCAGCACCCCGAGCCGGTCGTGAGCGACCGCCGTGCGGGTGGGGAGCTGGGCTGGCGTGGTCCACCACACCGGCGTGCCGTCCGAGCCCAGGATGACGGCGTACTGGCCGGTCTCCGTGAAGAGCGTCAGGGGGAACCAGCCCCCATCTCCGACCGCGCCGGTGTCCAGCACGTCGGTCACGTACGGGAAGGTCCAGTCCGCAGCGTCCGTCTCGATGATCTCGGTGCGAGCACACTCCCCCGCGACGATGTCCAGCTCGACCGTCGCCGCCAGCGGCAACCCGCGCACCGTGACGACGTGCTCGGTGGCCTCGGCGGACACGGGCGGCAGGTCCGTGAACGGCTCGCCGGACTCGACCCGCTCGACCCGCTCCACCGTGACGGACACCGGCTCGTCGGACTCGACCCGAACGAGAGCGACCGTTCCCGGCTCGACGAGCTCGACCTCCAAGAAGACGCCTGGGCAATCGACCTGTGCAGGGCCCGAGTCCGAGGTGACCTCGTCGGTCTCACCGGTGCAGGCGAGCGCGAGGAGGATCACTCCGTCGTCAGCACGGTCAGCACCGGAGGCGCCGGGTGGGTGCACTGCGAGCACTCCAGCGCCAGCAGCCACACGCTCTCGGTGTCGAGCCCCGGGAAGCCCTCGAGCTCGGCCAGGTCGAGCGACGTGGTCCCCGTGAACGGCACACGCCACTCCTCGGCGGACAGATCGCGCAGCTCGGCGAACCGGGGCTCCAGCTCGCCCACCGACAGGTCGTACCGGCCGACGCGCGCGACATCGAGCGTCTGGACGCGCAGCTCGCGCCCCAGGACGTCGTGCTCCACCTCGGCCCAGGAGATCTCGGCGTCCGGCGCCGCGACCAGGGGGTCCAGCGAGCCCAGATCGATGTCGGCGACCAGGCTGCCGCTCCCGTCCAGGACCAACGCCTCGGTCTCCGTCTCGCCCGTCAGCGGCTCGAGGATGATGCCGGCGGCCATGCCCTGCTCGCCCTGTCGACCGAGGACCACCAGCCACAACCCGGACTCGGCGGCGAACTCGTCATCCAGGTTCAGGATCTGGCCGAACAGCGTGAACTCGGACAGCGAGCACGACGCGGCCGTGGTCTCGCAGGTCGCGAACACGGTGGCCTCGGACTGCACGAGCGTGTCCTCCTCCAGGCCGGCGATGAGGCCCTCGTAGTCGAGCGCCTGGAAGACGATGAGCTTGGCCTCGTTCAGCTCGGTGGGGTCCACCGGGAGCCCGTTCAGGTCGACCGTCAGCCCCGACCAGTCCACGACCACGTCGGTGACCGCGGCCATCGGGACCACCTCGAGGGACAGCTCCGACGTGTAGCTGTAGTTGTTCGCGTCGGTCAGCTCGCACGTGCTGCAGGGCCCATCCGAGGGTGGACATCCGAGGAGGAGGAACAGGGGCACGTGGCTCTCTCGGTTGAGCGTGCACCCTACCCGGGCGCCAGCCGGAGTTGTCCAGGGTTGGTAGGGTCTCCCCATGGCCCACATCGACGTCCGCGACCTGGGACGCGTCCGCGAGATCGCCGGCGTGTTGACCCGGCATGGCTTCGGTGGCCTGCTCCAGGCAGCCGGCTGGGATCAGTACGCGGATGTCGCCGAGATCGACGATGACGGGAGCTGGGCCGTTCGAACGCGCGAGGTCCTGGTCGAGCTGGGCCCCACCTTCGTCAAGCTCGGGCAGACGCTGTCGGTGCGCCCGGACATGGTTCCGCAGGCCCTGATCACCGAGCTCCAGAAGCTCCAGGACGATGTCCCACCGGTCGGCTGGGACGAGGCTCAGGAGGTCCTGCTCAGTGAGCTCGGGTGTCCGCTCGACCAGGTCTTCGAGGAGGTCGAGGAGACCTCGGTCGCCAGCGCCAGCATCGCCCAGGTCCACCTGGCGCGACTCGTCGGCGGCGAGCAGGTCGCCATCAAGATCCAGCGACCCGGCATCCAGCAGACCATCCGGTCCGACCTGCACATCCTGCACTCGCTGGCCACGCTGCTCGACGGCCGGCTCACTCTCCCCGGCGTCTACACCCCGGTGGCCATCGTGCGCGAGCTCGAGCGCGCCATCCTGCAGGAGCTCGACTTCCAGCAGGAGGCCCGCAACGCCGCCCGGTTCCGCGAGTGCTTCGCCCAGGACGACTGGGTCGTCGTGCCCCGCATCCACGCCCGCTGGACCTCCAGTCGGCTGCTGGTCATGGAGCGCATCGTCGGCGTGCCGCTGTCCCAGGTGGCGGACGACGACGGCCGCCTACGGCCCACGCTCCACCACCTGGTCGACGCCACCGTCGCCCAGATCTTCGAGCACGGCTTCTTCCACGCGGACCCCCATCCGGGGAACCTGCTGCTGACCGAGGACGGGAAGCTCGCGTTCCTGGACTTCGGCCTGTGTGGCTCGCTCACGGCGGACATGCGGGACACGCTCGTCACCGTCATCGTCTCGCTGGTGTTCCAGGACGCCGAGACGCTCGCGCTCTGCATCTACCACGCAGGTGGGCTCGAAGGCCGGGTCGACCTGAAGGCCTTCCGCGGCGAGATCGAGCGGATGATGATGAAGTACCACGGGGCCAGCCTGCGGGACCTCTCGACCCAGGCGAGCCTCGTCGAGTTCATCCAGGTCGCCTCGGCGTTCCAGATCAAGCTCGTGCCCGAGTACGCCCTGCTCGCACGCGCCAGCTCGATCGTCGACGGCATCCTGCGCAGCCGGGCGCCCGACAGTGATCCGGTCGAGCTCATCCGTCCGCACGCGAAGCGACTGATGACCGAGCGCATGGCACCCGAGCGGGTCAGCGCCGAGATGATGAAGATGCTGGTGCAGGCCCAGGGCGGGTTCAAGCAGCTACCAACCCAGCTCAACCAGCTGTTGCTGGACATCGACCGCGGCCAGCTGCGCTTCATCACCCAGGACCCGGAGTCGGACCTCCTTCGTGAGGAGATCCGGAACGCTGCGCTCCGAATGTCCTTGGCCCTGTGCGCTATGGCGCTCCTGGTCTCGGGCTCCGTCCTGGTCACGACCTGGGACCCTCGCCCGCTCGACGTGCCGCTGACGTTCGTGGCCGGAGTCATCGCCCTCGGCGTGGCCGTGGCGATGTGGGTCGGACTGGTCACCCACATCCTGCTCGGCAACCAGCTCCGCCCGGAGGCGTGGCGCCGTCGACTCGCCGCCGTGGTGCGTTTCTTCGCTGGCAGTAGGTCTTGACGCAGCTGTGATAGTTTCCGATCGATGTGCTGCATGCACCCCGGTGGACGCACCGGCCGGACGGAGTAGCTGAACGTGGCTGACGATTCGAGGCTGACCTTTGGGCGAGGCGATGTCGTCTCCCGTAAATACGAAATCGAGAACCACCTGGGGGACGGCGTCTTTGGCAAGACGTACCTCGCCAGGCACATCGCGAGCGGAAAGCACGTCGCGCTGAAGTTCGTCATGCCGCACCTGCTGGAAGGCGACGGTGCGGGGGACAAGCTCAAGAAGGCGTTCCAGAACGGCAAGAAGGTCCGCCACACGGGCCTCGTCCGCTATGGCGAGATCAACGAGCACAACGGCCTGACCTACCTGGTCCAGGAGTACTTCAAGTCCCAGTCCCTGCGACAGGTGATGGACGAGTACCTGGGCAGCGAGCAGGCCTTCACGCTGCAGGATGCCTGCCAGATCGTGATCAAGGTGCTCGAGGCACTGCAGGTCGGCCACGACGCCGGCCTCATCCATCGGAACCTGAAGCCCGAGAACATCCTGGTCCACACCCAGCGTTCGGGCCCCGGCGGCTCGAAGGTGGTCCGGACCATCAAGATCACGGACCTCGGTCTGGTCGACATGTTCGACCCCGAGAACATCGGCGACCGGTACAGCTCGGACATGGACTCGCCCTACCTGGCGCCCGAACTCTCGGGCTACGGCTCCGAGGGCTCGCCCCAGGCGGACATCTACTCGGTGGGGACCATCCTCTACGAGCTGCTGTGCGGCCAGGTCCCGCGCGGCACGTTCCTCTCGCCGACCCAGGTCCGGGAGGATCTGCCGAACCACGTCGACCACCTCGTCGAGCTCGGCCTCTCGCCGGACCAGGGCGACCGGTACCCGACTGCGAAGGACATGGTCTTCGACATCCAGCGGTCGTTCAACCTGGAGATGCAGGAAGCGCCGCGGAAGACGAACCTGACCAACATCCTGATCGGCATCGGCATCGGAACGGCGGTCATCGCGCTCGCCGGTCTGTACATCGCCGGCCGCGATCCGGTCGACGCGACGCTGGGCAAGGTCGAGCAGGACGAGCTCGTCCGCAAGCAGGTCCTGGCCGAGAACCCCCTCCCCTCGGACGCCATCGTCCAGACGATGATCGCCGCACGGCCGGACATGGTCTGGATCCCCGGCGGCACCTACGTCAGCGGTCGCCTGCACTCTGAGGACGGCTCGATGGCCTCGCCGAGCGAGGCGCTCGCCCGCGTCACGGACGTCGAAGACTTCTACATCGACCGGTACGAGTTCCCGAACCGCCCCGGCCAGCTCCCCGCGGGCAAGGTCAGCCAGAAGGACGCCGCCCAGGCGTGCGAGGACCAGGGCAAGCGCCTCTGCACCTCGGCCGAGTGGGAGAAGGCCTGCAAGGGTCCCGGAAACTACATCTACAGCTACGGCGACACCTGGGACGCGACCATGTGTGGTGGCGCCATGGACGAGCCCTACAAGCTCGGCGGCCGCGAGCAGTGCGTCAGCGGCTACGGCGTCATCGACATGAGCGGTGGCTTCCGCGAGTGGACCGGGACGACCAAGGGCAGCGGCTCGCGACTCATCGTGAAGGGTGGCCAGCGCGGCAACCCCGAGCGTGGCGCCCGATGCGCCTTCTCCGTGGACGAGGCCGCCGACTACGCCGAGAGCACCCTCACCTTCCGCTGCTGCCAGTCGATCGACTCGGCCGGCTCCGAGCCCGCCCCCGCGCCCGCTCCGGAAGGCGAAGAGACCGAGTAGCGCTCCTACCGACGCCGCTCACGCCACAAGGCGGAGGCGTCGGCCAGCGACTGTCGCACCTCGAGGTACACGGCCGGGTCGTGGCAGAGCGCGGTGTGTCCGATGCCCGGGACGTGCACGTTCCGCATGCTGGTCTCGCCCTGTCGTGGGCGCAGGACCGAGCAGAAGTGCGGACAGACGAGGTCGCCCTTGCTGTAGATGCTCGTCATCGGGATGTGCGCCGGGAACGTGTCCTGGGCCAGGTCCTTCAGGAACTTGCTGCGCGGAAGCATCTCGAGCGGGCTCTTCGACAGCAGCCCGCCACCGAACATCGCCACGCCGAGGAGCGCCGTGGGCGTGCCGTGATGCGGGGTGCCGAGCGTCGTGAGCGATCGGACGCGCCGAGCGCCACCGTGGTGCTGCACATAGTGCCGGGCGATGATCCCGCCCTTGCTGTGACCGATGACGTGAAAGCTCTCCAGGCCGTACCGGGTGCAGATGCGCTCGATCTTCTCCGCGATCTGCTCGCCGAGCTCGCCGATCGGCTTGGTGTTGAACCGGTAGAACAGCCCGCCCAGGTCGAAGCTGAACACGCCGTACCCGTCGTAGCGGAGGCGGTCCTCCATCACCGACCACACGGCGCGGGTCTGCATGAAGCCGTGCAGGAGCAGCACCGTCTGCTCGCGCGTGCCGAGGTCACCGCGGCGAACGATCTCGTTTCCCTTCACGTAGACCCGCCGGACGCTCCCGAGCTGACCGCGAAGATAGCGGTACATCCGGGTCACATTTCCTGGGCGATCGGACATGTCGCCTGCTAACACCCGCGGTGTGAGCCTCCTCGTCCTGACACACGCCTTCCTCAGTCTGGTCGGCTGCGGCACCATGAACACCGCCCGGCCCCTGTCGCCTGGAGAGCACGCCGCCGGCCTGACCGTCGGGGGAGCCCTGCTCGACATGGGCGCACCGATCCCGGTCCCGAGCGCGGTCGTCGAGGGCCGATCCGGCGTGACGACGCTCGCCGACCGGCCGCTGGACGTGAACTACGGCGTCAACCTGACCGCCATCGCGTTCGGCCAGGCCGGGCTGCACGTCGGCGCCGGGTGGCTGCTCCTGGACCCCGAGTCCGGGCCGTGGCCGGCGCTGTCCGTGGCCGACCGGCTGTACGTCTACAGCAACCACATGGACACGACGAAGGACGACCGGTCCTGGCTGCTCATCGACCAGCTCGAGCTGACCGCCAGCTGGAAGCTCGGCGAGAGCCTGCTCTACGTCGGTGCGGCCGAGTACCTCGACGTACGGAATCCCGGCCTGCTGTTGTCGCCGTTCGCGGGGGCCGAGCTGCGGCGCCGACGCCTGGGGGTCCAGCTCGAGGTCCGCTGGCTCGCCGTGAACCAGCCCCGCATCTCGGACGCCATCCCGTGGATGCCCGACGGACGGGGGGCGATCCAGCCGACGCTGGGCTTCTCCTACCGCTTCGGGGGTGACGAGTGATCTGGCTTCTCTCCGCCTGCATGACGCTGGACACGCTGGTCCACAACCCGCGGCACTGCACCGTCGTCGGCGAGTCGACCTGCCAGGACGTCGAGTCGTCCTGGGACAAGGTCTGCCTGCCCTGCTCCGAGGAGTACGACTGGCAGCGCGAGTACGAGTGGATGGACCAGACGCTGGCCGAGGGCGAGTCGATCCGCCCCGTCGCCGACTGGTCCGACCACGTGCTGGTCACCAGCGACGGCATCGGCGAGTTGGACATCGTCGTGCTGGAGAGCCACGGCGAGAACCCCGCCACCGCCGGCCTGACGCTGCTCTACAACCACGGCAACTACGCCGGGATCGAGCACTATGCGCCGCGCATCCGCATGCTCCACGAGGCGGGCTACCGCGTCGTCGCCTGGGACTACCGGGGCTACGGCCGGAGCGAGCCTCCCTCGGCGCCCGACGGCCCGACCTTCCTGGCGGATGCCTCCGAGGTCCTGGACTTCACCATCGGCGAGCTGGACACAGACCCGGCCGAGCTCGTGATCTACGCCAACTCGCTGGGCGCCATCCCCGCGGTCGAGCAGTCCCTGCTGCGCCCCGGCTGCGCGACCGTGCTCGAGGTTCCCTTCCCCGGGATCACGCCCACCGGCTCAGACGCGACCGGGCTCGAGCTGCCGGCCTCGCTCTTCACGACCGGCGAGTACGAGAACACCGAGAAGATCCGCGACTACGAGGGGCCCCTGCTCGTCCTGGTCGGCGAACTGGACGACAAGTTCCCCGTCGAGACCGAGCGCGCGTTCGTCGACAATGCCGGCGGCCCGGCCGAGTTCGAGGTGTTCGAGGGCGCCCACCACGGCATCTCGAACGTCGGCGTGCCGGAGACCGGATTCGCCGAGTACGCCGCGACCATCGAGGATTTCTTGGCACGGCACGGCTGCACGCCGTAGCTTCCGGACACATCGAGGAGACGACATGACCCTGCTTCTGGCACTCGCGTGCACCAAGACGACCGGCGAAGACTCCGGCGGCATCCCGCTCACCGGCAGCGACTCGGACGCGGTCGAGTGCTTCGGCAGCGACCCCGTGGTCAGCAACGTGACGACCGAGAACGGCGGCAACCAGGACTTCGAGGGCGAGCTGTTCCCCACGGTCCTGATCTGGGCCGACGTCGCGGACGAGGACGGCAACCTGGACTTCGTCACCATGGACCTGTGGTGGGACGAGGAGCCGGACGGCGCCGTCGACAGCAGCGGCGACCCCCAAGGCTCCAGCAGCTTCGTGCCGAACAGCGACGCGAGCCCCTGCGCCCAGACGGCCGAGACGGTCGGCCTGTACCTGCAGGTCGGCGGCGGCATCCCCTACGACACGCAGATGGACTTCGCCGTCCGGATCACCGACAGCGAGAACGAGGTCAGCAACGTTGGTGTGGCAACGGGCTTCACCCCGACCGAGACGGGTGATGACGGGGGCGCCGAGTAAGACCGCAGGAGGCCCCCCATGAGCGACGCCTACAAAGCCGCCGGAGTCGACATCGACGCCGGCGAGGACGTGGTCCGCGGGATCAAGGGGGCCGTCGCCAGCACGACGCGGCCCGAGGTCGTGGGCGGCCTGGGTGGCTTCGGCGGGCTCTTCGCGCTCGGCTCCAAGTACCGGGACCCCATCCTGGTGAGCGGGACGGACGGCGTCGGCACCAAGCTGCTCGTCGCGCAGCGCATCGGACACCACCGCACCATCGGCATCGACCTGGTCGCGATGTGCGTGAACGACATCGCGGTCTGCGGCGCCGAGCCCCTGTTCTTCCTCGACTACTTCGCCACCGGCAAGCTCACCCCCGACGTGACGGTCCAGGTCGTCGAGGGCATCGCCGATGGCTGCCGGCAGGCGGGCTGCGCGCTCATCGGCGGCGAGACGGCCGAGATGCCGGGCATGTACAGCCCCGGCCACTACGACCTGGCGGGCTTCAGCGTCGGCATCGTCGAGCGGGACGAGCTGATCGACGGCTCGACCATCACCCCCGGCGACGTCCTGGTGGGCCTCGCGAGCAGCGGGGTGCACAGCAACGGCTACTCGCTGGTCCGGCACATCGTCGACGGGCTCGACTGGGACCAGGAGCACGGCCTGGGTCGCCCCCTGTCCGAGGTCCTGCTCGAGCCGACCGTCATCTACGTCAAGGCCATGCGCGAGCTGGCGGCCAAGGGCTTCGTGCACGTCACGGGCGGCGGGTTCTACGAGAACATCCCCCGCATCCTCCCCGACGGACTCGGCGTCACGGTCGAGAAGGGCTCGTGGGAGGTCCCCGGCATCTTCGACCTGCTGGCGCGCGAAGGCGACCTGTCCGAGCGTGACCTGTACCGGACCTTCAACATGGGCATCGGCATGATCGCCGTCATGGCACCGGCCGATGCTCCCGCCGACGCGACGGTCATCGGCCACGTGACGAGCGACGAAGGCGTCACGCTCACATGAAGGTCGGCATCCTCCTCAGCGGGGGCGGCACCAACGCGCAGGCCCTGATCGACGCGTGTGCCTCGGGCGACGTCCCAGCCGACATCGCGGTCGTCATCAGCAACCGGCGCAAGGCCGGGGGCCTCGACCGGGCGCGCGCTGCGGGCATCCCGGCGGTCCACATCGGCCACCGGCAGTTCGACACGCGCGAGCAGTTTGACCAGGCGCTGACGGACTGCTTGAGGGAGCACAGCGTCGACTGGGTCGCCTGCGCCGGCTTCATGCGGCTGTTGACCCCGGTGTTCCTGGACGCCTGGACCGGGCGGGTGCTGAACATCCACCCGGCGCTGTTGCCCGCCTTCCCCGGCGTGGACGGCCAGGCTCAGGCTCACGCGTACGGAGTCCGCATCGCCGGCTGCACGGTGCACTTCGTCGACGCGGGCACCGACACCGGCGCGATCATCGCCCAGGGAGCCGTGCCGGTCCTGCCGACCGACGACCGCGACGCCCTGCAGGAGCGCATCCTGGCCGTCGAGCACCGCCTGTACCCGATGGTGCTCAAGATGGCGGTCGAGGGGCGCCTCCGGCAGGACGGCCGGCACGTGCAGGTCGATCTGCGCGACAGGGAAGCCCTGCTGCTGATGTAGCGTCCGGGCATGCTCTGGCTGCTCGCCTGTACGACGCCCCCGCCTCCCGCCGCCTCGGCGCCCGAGCCCGAGCCCGAGCCCGTGGTCGTGGTCGAGCTGCCGCCGGTGCCCGGAACGGCCCTCCTTCGCGACCCGGCCGGACTGCCCGACCTGGAGTCGCGGCCCCGCTACACGCTGGACCTCTCCATCAGCGACGTGGAGAACCGGTACGAGGGCCGCGGCACCCTCACGTGGACGAACCGGACCGGCACCACCGTCGCCGAGCTGCCCCTGCTTCTGCACCCCAACGAGCCCGATGAGCTCGGAGCGGCGACGATGGCCCGGCTGGACCTCTTGACCGTCGAAGGCGGCACGCAGAAGGCCCTGCGCGAGTCGCTCGTGATGGTGACGCTCGACACGCCGGCGGCTCCGGGCGACGTCGTGGAGTTCGGGTTCACGTTCCACGGCGCCATGCAGGTCCTGAAGCCCGAGAGCAACGACGTCTGGTCTCAGATGGGCATGTCGGGGGGACAGTTCGAGGCGGCGGACTACGGACTGCTCGGGCAGGGGGACGGGCTGCTGACGGCGTCCTCGGCGTATCCGATGGTCGCCCCGTGGACTGGCCAGGCC
The DNA here is from genome assembly GCA_024228935.1 of Pseudomonadota bacterium. Lineage (GTDB taxonomy): Bacteria > Myxococcota_A > UBA796 > UBA796 > CAJQPC01 > JAAESX01. The sequence continues at coordinate 28,473 of JAAESX010000094.1, read as the reverse complement.
TTCGACACACGGGCCCCCAGCGGCATCGGGGATCTGGCCTGGAACGAGCCGATGGTCTTCGAGGTCCGCGTCGTCACGCCCAAGGGCCTCGACGTCGTGACCAACCTCGTGGACACCACCGAGCCGCTCGGCGACGCGACCCTGACCCGTGGCGAGGGGGCCGGCGTGCGGGACTTCGTCCTGGTGGCCTCGCGCGAGTTCGACGTGAAGACGGCCCGGGTCGACGACATCACCATCCGGAGCTGGGCCCTGAAGCGGGACGCGGCGGCGAACGAGGCCGCGCTGGCGAGCGCGGTCCACGCCGTCCGCGAGCTGGACCGCCGCATCGCGCCCTACCCCTTCACCGAGCTGGACGTGGTCGAGGCCACCCTCACCGGTGGCGCCGGCGGGGTCGAGTTCTCCTCGCTCCTCCTGGTGGCCGGCTTCCTGTACCGGGACCCGAGTTCGAGCCAGGACCCGAACTTCCAGATGATGCAGCAGCTCGGCGGGATGTCCGGTGGCATGGGGATGCCCGACCTGTCCGGCATCGTCGCCGAGCAGCGCAACTTCGTCGTCGCTCACGAGGTCGCTCACCAGTGGTTCCCCGGGCTGGTCGGCAGCGACGCCCGGAACGACCCCGCCGTCGACGAGCCGCTGGCCCAGTACCTGGCCGGCACCCTGGTCGAGCCGGACGTTCGGGACCGCCTGGTCCTGGCCAACTTCGCGCTGTTCCGCCTCGTGGACGGCGTCGACGCGCCCGCCGACCGACCCACCCACGAGTTCTCCTCCACGCTCGAGTACGCCGGCCTCGTCTACGGGAAGGCGCCCTACCTGTACGTGGCCCTCGAGGACGCGCAGGGCCGGGACGCCGTGGACGCCGCGCTCGCCAAGGCCGTCCGAGAACACGCCTGGGGCACGGTCGACGCCGCCACATGGACCGCATCCATCGGCGCCTCGAAGGAAGGAAGGCGCTGGCTGGAGGAGGCCAACGGAGACGAGGACTTCGAGCTCGACCCCGAAGGACGAAAGGCCCTGCAGCTCCTGCTCGGCGACGAGCTCGCCGAGTCCCTGGTCGAGAGCATGGGCGTCCTCGGCATGCAGCCGAAGGACCTGTTCGCGATGCTCGGCCTGGGCGCAGCTCCACAGCCGCCGGTCTTCCCGGGGGCCGAGGGGCCCTCGGCCGAGGAGATGATGCGGATGCTCGACGAGCTCGAGCAGTGACCGGAGGAACGGCGCCCGAGCGACTCCTCTTCGGAGCCTGGAGCATCGGCGGCTGGTTCTGGGCCGACGAGGATCTGGACGCCAGCCGAGCGGCACTTCGGGCCTGGGTCGACGGCGGCATGACCTGGGTCGACACCGCCCCGATCTATGGCTTCGGACTGTCCGAGAAGATCGTGGGGGAGATAGCACAGCACCTCCACATCGCCACGAAGTGCGGGCTCCGCTGGGAGGACCCCTCGCCGACTCGCGGGCGGGATCCCGGAGTCCGCCGCGACCTGTCGGCCGCGTCGATTCGTCAGGAGTGCGAGGACAGCCTGCGGCGTCTGGGCGTCGAGCACATCGATCTCTACCAGTGCCACTGGCCCGACGAGCACACCCCCCTCGACGAGACGATGGACACCCTGGTCCGCCTGGTGGACGAGGGCCACATCGGGGCCATCGGCGTCTCGAACTTCCCGGTCGAGCTGCTCGAGGAGACACGCTCGGCCCTCGGGGGTCGACTGTACTCGACACAGCCGCGATTCTCGGCGTTGGACCGTGGTATCGAGCGAGACATACTGCCCTGGTGCCGACAGAATGGGGTCCGCGCGCTGGTCTACTCACCGCTCGAGCACGGGCTCCTGACGGGCAAGGTGGACCCCGAGCGCGAGTTCCCGGTCGGGGACCGTCGGCGGACACTGGACAGCTTCTCGCGAGCCAACCGGGCAAGGGTCAAGCAGGCGCTCCAGACGCTCCAGCCGCTGGCCAAGGAGCACGGGACGACCGTCTCGGGCCTCGTCCTGGCGTGGACTCTGACCCGGCCCGGGGTCACTTCGGCCATCGTTGGTGCGCGAACGCACAGGCATTCTGAGCAGAATGCCCAGGCTGCGCGCTTGCACCTGTGTGAAACGGACAAGATACGAGTGTCTGGGGCCCTTGCTATGTGCCATCGGACGCAGTAGAACGCGGGCCTTCAAGGAAGAGGGCACCTTGACCGCAACCAAGAGACTAGCGTGGAGCTTCGCGGCGTTGACCGTGTTGACCTACGTGCTCGTCGTCTTTGGCGCGGTCGTCCGTCTGAAGGGAGCTGGCCTGTCGTGCCCCGACTGGCCGCTCTGCTACGGCGAGCTGGTCCCGAGCATGGAGTTCGGCGTCCTCTTCGAGGTCGGTCACCGGTACGTCGCCAGCGCCGTGAGCCTCGGCCTGGTCGCCCTGACCGGTGCCATGTGGATGGTCGATGGCGCCCGGGAGCGCATCGGCAAGCTCGTCGTCGTCGCCTGGGTCGTCCTCGTCGTCCAGATCGTGCTCGGCGGACTGACCGTGCTCCAGCTCCTGGCGAGCTGGACCGTCACGAGCCACCTCCTTTGCGGAAACGCCTTCGCGCTCATCCTGGCTGTCATCTCGCTGAGGCTGTTCGACACCGGCTCGGTGACCGAGCGCGCCCCCGCTTCGACGCCGCTTCGGGTCGCCATCGGAGCGACCGCAGTCCTCCTCGTCGCCCAGATGGCGCTGGGCGGCCTCGTCGCCTCGAACTTCGCCGGCCTCGCTTGCGTCGAGTGGCCCGCCTGCGTTGGCACCGACTGGTTCCCGACGTTCGCCGGCCCGGTCGGGCTGCACGTCACGCACCGCCTCACGGCGTACTCGCTGGTCGCCGCCTTCATCGCGGTCGCCTGGCTGGCTCGCGGCCACGACCGCCTCGCCCACCTCAGCGTCGTGGGCCTCGTGCTCGTCTTCGCCCAGGTGGCCCTCGGTGTCGCCAACGTGCTCCTCCGTCTCCCCGCCGAGGTGTCGGCCGGACACTCGCTGGTCGCAGCGCTGTTGTGCATGACGACCGGCCTGATGGCGTACGACCTCTTCCTCCGCGGCCGCCCCACCGCGGCCGTCATCCCTGTTCCCACCCAGATTGAGGAGGCCGCGTAGTTCCATGAACGTGGCCCACCCCGCAGCCCAGCGGCGCTCCGTCGGCGATGTCCTTCGTCTGTACTGGGCGATGACCCGCCCTCGCGTCCTTGCGCTCGTGCTCTTCACCGGTCTCCCGGTGTTCGCGATGCAGCAGGCCGGCTGGCCTTCCCTCTGGGTGACGCTGCACGTGCTGTTCGGCACGGCGCTCGCCGGAGCCGCCTGCAGCGTGCTCAACGCGTACGTCGAGCGGGACACCGACGCGATGATGGCGAGGACCCAGAAGCGCCCCCTCCCCGTCGCCAGCGTCGCCCCCGAGCACGCGCTTGGGTACGGCGTCTTCCTGACGCTCGCTTCGACCGCCTCGCTCTGGCTCTCCGGTGGCCTCGTCGCCGCCGCCGTGGGCCTCGGAAGCATCCTCTTCTACGTCTTCGTCTACACGATGTGGCTGAAGCCGCGCACCCCCCAGAACATCGTCATCGGCGGCGCCGCCGGGGCCACCACACCGCTCATCGCCGACGCCGCGATGAACGGCTCGATCGGCCTGGGCAGCACGATGCTGTTCCTCATCATCTTCTTCTGGACGCCGCCGCACTTCTGGGCCATCGCGCTCTTCCGCAAGGACGACTACGCGGCCGCCGGCATCCCGATGATGCCGAACGTGGTCGGCGACCAGCCCACCCGCTGGCGGATGCTGGCCTACACGCTGCTGCTCGTCCCCATCACGATGGCGCCCGTGGCCATCGACTACATGGGCTGGTTCTACGGCGCCTCGGCGCTCCTGCTCGGTGCCTGGTTCACGTGGAAGAACATCGGCGTGCTGCGCGCCCAGGACGTCCGGCAGGACCGGAAGTTCTTCATGGTCTCCAACGTGTACCTTCTGGCTCTTTTCGGCGCGATGATCGTCGATGTGGTGGTCGTCTGACCCTCCCCTTCCCCGTTAGACGGCGCCTGCATGTCCTCGCTTGGACATTCCGCCGACTGTTCCCCTCTGATGACGAGGTCTTCGCGTGAGCGAACACACCCCTGAAACCGCCGAGACAGACGACCTGGCGAAGATCGGCTTCGAGCCGGACGACGTCCCGGTCGACTTCCTGTTCAAGACCACCATCGCGCTGACGGTCTCCGTCGTGCTGATGGTCGGGTTCACCTACTGGTACTTCAAGAAGACCGTGGCCGAGGAGCTCCAGGCCAAGGGCTACGACGTCACCGAGCAGGTCCCCCGCGGAGAGTTCCAGTAGCGATGTTCGCCCTGGCCACCTCCCTCATGATGTCACCCGTGTTCGCGGCGGAAGAGATTCCGCCCGAGCTGCAGGGCTCTGACGTCGTGGAGAAGCTGGGCGACCACATCGATCCGACGCTCCAGTTCGTCGACCAGGACGGCCAGACGGTCGAGCTGGGCGACTACCTGGACGGCGAGACCCCCGTCCTCCTGACGCTGAACTACTACCGGTGCGAGACGCTCTGCAGCATCCAGCTGAACGCGCTGATGGCCGGTCTGCAGGACCTCGACTGGACGGCCGGCGAGGAGTTCCGCATCGTCACGGTGTCGATCGACCCGCGCGAGGGCTCGGACGTCGCCGGCGGCAAGCGCGAGGCCTACCTCGAGCAGTACGGCCGCGGTGACGACGTGGAGTGGGACTTCCTGACCGGCGACTCGACGTCGATCAAGGCGCTCGCCGATTCGGTCGGTTTCGGCTTCAAGTACGACGCCGCTACCGATCAGTTCGCCCATCCTGCGGCGTACATGTTCCTCTCGGGCGACGGCAAGGTCGCCCGATACCTCTACGGCCTCCAGGTCCCGGAGCGCGACCTGCGCTTCGCCCTGATCGAGGCTGCCGAGGGACGCGTGGGGTCGCCCGTCGACCGCATCGTCCTCTCCTGCTTCCAGTACGACCACGTGGACGGCGAGTACTCGCCCGCCGCCTTCGGTGTCATGCGTGTCGCCGGCGCCTTGTCGGTGTTCGGTATCGGAAGCCTGACTTTCATGTTGTTTCGCCGGGAAAAGTCCTGGCTGAGCCGGAGCAAGCGATGAGTGTGCTTCTGGCGCTCCTGACCGCAGCACATGCGGCCAAGGGCGCGACCTTCTGGATGCCTCCGCAGGCATCCACCCTGGCCCCTGATCTGGACTGGGTCTTCTACTTCATCTACTGGGTGAACGTCTTCTTCTTCGTCGTGCTCATCGGTGCGACGGCGCTCTTCACGGTCCAGTACCGTCAGCGAAGCGCGCACGACCGGACGCATCCGACGAAGGGCAGTCACAGCCTCGAGTTCATCTGGGCCGTCATCCCGACGCTCCTGGCCATCGCGATGTTCGTGACGGGCTTCAAGGTGTACATCGACAGCTCGATTCCGCCCGCAGACTCGATGGATGTCCGTGTCATCGCCCAGAAGTGGTCCTGGTACTACGAGTACCCAGAGCACGGTGTCGGCAGCGAGACGCTCATCGTCCCGGCGGACACCAACGTCCGCTTGACCATGAGCAGCAAGGACGTCCTCCACTCCTTCTTCGTGCCGGACTTCCGGGTCAAGAAGGACGTGGTCCCGAACCGCTACACGGTCCTGTGGTTCAACGCGCCGGAGCCGGGTGACCACATCATCTACTGCACCGAGTTCTGCGGAGACGGCCACTCCGTCATGCAGAGCGAGGTCGAGGTCATCGAGCCCGCCGCGTTCGACGCCTGGGTCGCCAGCGAGAAGAACAAGGGGCCGCTCGTCGGCGCCGCGCTCGGCGAGGACCTCTTCACGAAGAAGGCCTGCGGGAGCTGCCACAGCACCGACGGCACGCCGCAGATCGGGCCGCCGCTGAACGGCATCTACGGCAAGAACGAGACGATGGAGGATGGCTCCACGGCGCTCGTCGACGACAACTACATCCGCGAGTCCCTGTTCGCGCCGGGCGCCAAGATCGTCAAGGGCTACGCCCCGGTGATGACGCCCTTCCAGGGACAGCTGACCGACGAAGAGGTCAACGGCCTCATCGACTACATCAAGAGCCTCGAGTAGGTCATGAGCACTGCAGCACCCTCCCACGACCACGGGCACGACCATGACGGGTCGACCTACCTCAACGCCACCAAGGGCATCTGGTCATGGCTGACCACCGTCGATCACAAGCGGATCGGCGTGATGTACCTCGGGTCCATCCTGACGTTCTTCCTCATCGGAGGCCTTCTGGCTCTCGCGGTGCGGACCGAGCTGTACACGCCTGAAGGCGACATCTTCAGCGCGGCCACGTACAACCGTCTCTTCACGCTCCACGGCGCCGTCATGGTGTTCCTGGTGCTCGTCCCGGCCATCCCGGCGAGCATCGGCAACTTCATCATGCCGCTGCAGCTGGGCGCCAAGGACGTCGCGTTCCCGAAGCTGAACCTCGCCAGCTACTACATCTACCTGTTCGGCGCGTTGTTCATGACGTACACGCTGATCGCCGGTGGTGTGGACACGGGCTGGACCTTCTACACGCCGTACTCGGCCGGCCACTCCGACGGCTCGGTCATCTCGGCGCTGACCGGTGCGTTCATCCTCGGGTTCAGCTCGATCCTGACGGGACTGAACTTCATCGTCACCATCCACAAGATGCGTGCGCCGGGCATGACCTGGAAGAAGATGCCCCTGTTCGTCTGGGCCATCTACGCCACGTCGCTCATCCAGGTCCTCGCGACCCCGGTCGTCGCCATCACGCTGTTCCTGCTCATCTTCGAGCGGACCGTCGGAATCGGTATCTTCGACCCGGCGCTGGGCGGCGACCCCGTCCTCTTCCAGCACTTCTTCTGGTTCTACAGCCACCCCGTCGTCTACGTGATGGTCCTGCCGGCCTTCGGCGTCATCAGCGAGACGGTGACGGTGCACAGCCGCAAGCACATCTTCGGGTACATGGCCATCGCCGGTAGCTCGGTCGCCGTCGCTGGCGTCGGCTTCCTGGTCTGGGGTCACCACCTGTTCATGAGCGGCCAGAGCGAGCTCTCGGGCTCGATCTTCAGCTTCATCACGTTCGCCATCGCCATCCCGACGGCCATCAAGGTCTGCAGCTGGATCGCCACCCTCTGGAAGGGGTCGATTCGCTACAACACCACGATGTTCTACACGCTCGGGTTCATCTGGATCTTCGTCATCGGCGGCCTGACCGGACTCTTCCTGTCGACCCTGGCGACGGACATCCACCTGCACGACACGTACTTCGTCGTCGCGCACTTCCACTACGTGATGATGGGCGGTGTGCTCTTCGCGCTCATCTGCGCCATCCACCACTGGTGGCACAAGATGACCGGCGTGATGTTCCACGAGGGCTTCGCGATGATCACCTTCGTGGTGGTCTTCATCGGGTACAACCTGACCTTCTTCCCGCAGTTCGTAGCGGGCTCGCAGGGCATGCCTCGCCGGTACCACCAGTACGTCGAGCAGTTCGAGATCTACATGCAGCTCTCCACCATCGGGAGCTACCTGTTCGCCATCGGCCTGTTCATGATGCTGGGCTACCTCATCCACTCGATCATCAAGGGCGAGAAGGCCCCCCACAACCCGTGGGGTGGCGTCAGCCTGGAGTTCGAGACGGCGACCCCGCCCATCGAGCACAACTTCCTGGAGCAGCCCGTCTGCCGGAAGGGCCCGTACGACTTCGACGAGATCGATCCCAGCATGGCCAACTAGGCCGGGGACGGAGACAACGATGAGTTCTGACACTCAGCACGAGGATGTGCCCTACCTGGCGCATCACTTCCACACGAAGGACCAGCAGGACGCCGCGATCAAGTTCGGCATGTGGCTGTTCCTCGTGCAGGAAATCCTCTTCTTCGCCGGCCTGTTCATGGCCTACATCTCCATGCGGTACCTGTACCCGGAGACGTTCACGGTCACGGCGGACTTCCTGGACTGGAAGCTCGGCGCCCTGAACACGGTCATCCTGCTCGGGTCGTCCCTGACGATGGCGCTCGCGGTCCGCGCTGCGCAGACCGACGACAAGGCGATGACGGTGAAGATGCTCGCGGTGACCATCGCGTGCGCCTTCGGGTTCCTGATCATCAAGTACATCGAGTACAGCCACAAGATCCATGACGGGCTCCTGCCCGGCAAGTGGTTCAGCCATCACGAGCTGGACCCGGTCGCGGCCGTCCACGACGCGCCCCAGCTGTACTTCTCGGTCTACTTCATGATGACCGGGACGCACGGACTCCACGTCCTCATCGGAATCGGCGTTCTCGTCTGGCTGCTCATCCGAGCCCAGCGCGGCGACTTCAACAAGGACAACTTCGCTCCAGTCGAGAACGTGGGCCTGTACTGGCACCTCGTCGACCTCATCTGGATCTTCCTGTTCCCCCTCCTCTACCTGGTGAAGTGACATGGCCGTCCAGGAACACCACGTCCACATCACGCCGCTCGCGACCTACTTCAAGGTCTTCGGGGGCCTGCTCGTCCTGACCATCCTGACCGTCGTGGTCAGCCGGTTGGGCCTCGAGCCGACGACGTCGATCATCGTCGCGATGGCCGTCGCCTCGGTGAAGGCCTTCCTCGTCGCGGCCTGGTTCATGCACCTGAAGTACGACACCAAGTTCAATGTCCTGGCCTTCGGGTCGGCGATCTGGTTCGCGGGTCTCTTCTTCATCTTCACCTGCTTCGATCTGGGCAGCCGTGACAGCATCCTGGCCATCCAGGGTCACGACGTTGCTCGCATGGACGCCGCCCTGGCGCTCATGCCCGAAGCGGGCGCTGCCGACGCTGGCCACGAGGCACCCGCGCCCGAGGCCGCCGCTGTGGTCGCGGACGAGGAAGCTGTCGCCGACGCCGGTGAGGCTGCCCCTGCTGCCAGCGACTTCGACGCCGCCGGCGCGTACGGCATGTGCGCTGCCTGTCACGGTGCCGAAGGCGATGGCCAAGGTCCCGCCGGCGCCGCGCTCACCCCGCCCGCTCGTGACTTCACGGACGCGGCCTGGTGGGACAGCGTCTCGGACGAGAAGGTGGCCTCGGTCATCAAGGACGGTGGCGCTGCCAACGGCCTCTCGCCGCTGATGGCCGGCTACGGCGCCCAGTGGAACGACGACGAGATCGCCGCCCTGGTCGAGTACCTGAAGACCTTCAAGAAGTAGGTCAGATCATGGGCGAGTCCCCGGCCGAGCCACGCTGTTCGTGCGGCCACGGCCGGGGCCACGTCATGGTCTCGCCGGAGCCCGAATACTCCGGCTGGCAGACCTTCGTCGTCTTCTTCATGGGGGTCACCGCGCCCCCGAAGTCGCTGTCGTACCGCTGCCGCGTCTGTCGCGAGGTCTTCTTCAAGACCACCGACCCCGAGGAGCTCCGGAACCACACGTGAGCCGCCTGAACCCCTGGCCGTACGTGCTCGGGGCGGGGGCGCTCGTCGTGCTCTCGCTGGTCGACGCCGCGCCCAGCTTTGGCTGGTTCGAGCTGTCCTCGAGCGCCGCCGTCGCGCTCGGGGTGGGCAAGGTCGCGGCGCTGTTGTCGCTGGTGCTGCGGTTCCTCTCGGACCGCGGCGCTCCGAGAGCCCTGGTCGGCGTCTTGAGCGTGATCGGCGTGGGCATCGGTGTCTCCACGGTCTTCGTGCTGGAGCAGGGCCCCGAGGTCGAGCTCATCTCCAACGTGCCCGCTGGCGAGGCGCTCTACTCCACCCACTGCGCGAGCTGCCACGGCTTCGGCGGCCAGGGCACCGAGCGCGGTGTCAGCCTGATCGACGACGAGTGGCTGCACGGCTCGACCGAGACCGACGTCGCGGTCACCATCGCCGCCGGCGTTCCCGGGACGACGATGATCGCCTGGGGTCCCGAGATCGGCGAGGGCTACGCGCCGCTGCTCGCCGAGTACGTCCTGTCACTGGACCGTACAGACGCTCCGTAGCGAGCAGGCCGGGCAGAGCACCGGGTGCTTCTCGCCCACGCACAGCCCGGCGATGCCCAGGTGGGCGAGCGCGAAGTCGTAGCGCACCGGATCGTCCGCATCGCAGGCCGCGAGCGAGGCCGTCATGTCCTGGGCCGTCCGCCAGCCGTTGGTCGAGCGGGTCGTCAGGCCGATGAGCCGACCGATGCGGGCGACGTGGGTGTCCAGCGGGACCACGAGCGCCGAGGCCGGCAGGTCCCAGATGCCGAGGTCGATGCCCTCGGTGTCCGGCCGGACCATCCATCGCACGACCATGCACCAGCGCTTGCACGCCGAGCCCTTGGACGGACGCGAGGCGAAGGTGTGGACTCCCCTGCCCGCTCCCGGGACGTCGATCGCTTCGGCCAGCGCCTCGATCGACGAGGCCAGCGAGCCGTCGAACGCCTCCTCGGCGATGGCGCCCAGGCTCCCTCGCTCGTCGAGGACCTGCCGCAGGTTCGCGAACAGGGCGTTCAGTGCCGGCCCCTTGATCCACCGGTACTGGAAGGACGTCAGGTCCTGGGCCTCGAAGCCCTCGACGAAGGCGCGGGGGCCTCCGGCGACGTCCATGTGGTCGCACAGCCGCTCGAGCACCGGGCCGAAGAGATCGACGCGCCCGAACGCGAAACCGCCGGCCAGGAAGCCCGCGAGTTCCTGGTCCAGCGGGTCGGTGTAGCGGCGCGGGAACCGGACGGGATCCGTGGCCAGCCGGGCTGCGAAGTCGCAGTCCCGGTACAGCCGCTCGAGTCCGGCCTGCAGGGGTGCCAGGCCGTGTCCTAATCGCGGAGGTAGGGGAAACCCTGGGGCTTCACCACGAACACCGAGCACGGGGACTTGGCCACCAGGCGCTCGCTGACCGAGCCCATGAAGAAGCCGCGCACACCCTTGCGGCCGTGCGTGCCCGTCACGATGAGGTCGAGCTGCAGCTCGTCGACCATCTGGAGGGCGACCTCGATCCAGTTTCCACCCGTCACGCGGACGTGGACGGGGACGAAGGGCAGCGGACGACCGGCGTCGTCGCAGCGGGACGCCTCGAGCTTCGCGGCCTCCATGAGCGACGCCTCGTCGAAGTCGATCGCGTCCTCGACGCTCGTGCCTTCGGGCGCCGTCTGGATCTTGTCCTGGATCTCGTCGTCGAGGCCAGCCTCCACGTGCAGCAGCCAGACCTCACCGCCACCCACGGCGGCCATCTGGAGGGCGGCGCTGATGGCCGCGCGGGAGACGTCGGAGAAATCGACGGGGACGAGGATCTTCTTGGCGGCGTACATGATGCTCTCCGGGTGGAGCTCGATCTAACTGGGGGGGCTCACCCGGTCGCTGGGTCTTTCCGCGACGGAATCGTGCCATTTCTCCCAGGCGAATCCTGCTTCGCGAGCCGGCGGCCCTTCTTCACGCCCTTCAGCCACTCGAGCTTCAGCGACTTGGGCAGGCCGCCCTGGATGCTGCCCATCAGCTCGTCGAGCCGCTCGGGGGCCTGCTCGGCCAGGGTGCGTCCGACACGGCCGAGCGCCTTGCGGACATGCGGGTCCTGATCGCGGACGTAGGCCCGCAACACGCGAAGGACCGCGTCGACCTGGGGGGCGTCCACGAACGCCACGCGCTTCTGGCCGAGCCGGGCCCGCAGGGCGGCGGCGGACGGTCCCTCGATCGGGATCGGCAGGGCCGCGAGACAGGCCATCACCGAGATGCGTCGCACGACGGACTTCGGGTGGCGAGCATGCTCACAGAGGGCCTGGGCGAACGGCTCGCGTCCCGCCAGGAGTGCGGGACCCAGCACCAGCCAGCCCAAGGCGTCGGCGGACTCGAGGTCGTCGATGATCAGGAGCCAGCGGTCCACGAGATCCAGGGCCTCGTGAGGTGCATCCGGGACGGCGGCTGCGGTGAGTCCGATCGCGACGAGGCCGTCCTCGTGGGCGGCCAGGAAGAGCTCGTGCAGCCCATCCGAGTCGCGCGGGAGCCGGGTCCGGTTCTCGGCCCACGAGTCCGCGCAGACCCGCGCGATCTCGCCGACCGGCGTGCCTCGGAGGCCTCGGAACGGCTTCAGGTGCTTGCTCCGCCGCTTGGCGGTGTCGCCATCGGACAGGGCTTCGAGGGTCTCGCTGATCACGTCGGGTTCGAGCATTCGTCCCTCTATCCCGGACGGTGATCGATATACTGTTGACTCGTCAAAGCCCCGGTTCATGAAGAAGAAGAAGACCACCGTCAGGAAGCGCAAGGCCGCCCCAAAGAGGAGGCCCGCGAAGAAGAAGTCCGCCAAGGGCGGGTTCCTCACGCGGTTGGCGCGGACGGTGAAGCGGCTGACCATCGCGTCGACGCTCGCTGCGGGCATCGGCGTGAGCCTGGTCGGGCTGGCGCTGTACCGGGACGCCGTCGAGCAGGTCCGGAACGGCACCACCGGCGAGGTCTGGGCGCTTCCCGGGCGCGTCTGGAGCGGCCCTGTCCAGGTCTGGCCCGGCATGGCGCTGACCCCGACCGAGCTGGCCCGGGATCTGTCCGGCGCCGGCTACGCGCGGGACGACCAGGCCGACGAGCCCGGCGAGTACCGGGTCACCAACAACGCCGTGATGGTCTACAACGCCCCGGACCGTGGGCCGGGGTGGACCGTGCCCGAGGGCGAGGTATTCGTCACCTTCCGCGACGGCAAGGTCAGCTCGACCAGCCCGTCGGACCCGGCGACGTTCCCGCCGACCGAGCTGGCGAGCGTTCGAGGGGCCGACAACGAGAGCCGCCGCCCCCGCGAGCTCGAGGACTTTCCCCAGCACCTGCGCGACGCCGTGCTGGCGATGGAGGACGCGCACTTCTACGAGCACCCCGGCATCTCGGCCTTCGGCATCGTGCGAGCCATCCTCGTGAACGCCATCGAGGGCGAGACGGTCCAGGGCGGCAGCACCCTGACCCAGCAGCTCGCCAAGAACCTGTTCCTGTCCCAGGAGCGCACGCTCTCGCGGAAGAGCCAGGAGATGCTGCTCGCCTTCGCGCTGGAGCAGGAGCTCGGCAAGGACCAGATCCTCGCGCTCTACCTGAACGAGATCTACTGGGGCCAGACCGCCGGCGTCGCCATCTGCGGTGCCGACGAGGCCGCTCGCGCCTACTTCGGCAAGCCCGCCGACAAGCTGGACCTCGGCGAGTCCGCGACGCTCGCCGGCATCATCAGCTCACCCAACGGGTACTCCCCTCTCCGTCACCCCGAGCGGGCCCTGGAGCGACGGAACCTGGCGCTGAAGCGCATGGTGCTCGAGGGCTTCCTCGACGAGGACATCGCGGCAGCCGAGGTGGAGAAGCCACTCGAGGTCGATCCCGCCATCGGGCCCCGGCGCGCGCCCTACGTCGTGGACGCGGCCGTGGACGCGGTCGAGGCCTCTCTCGGTCGCGGGGCGGTCGCCGAGCGCGGCCTCGACATCTACACCGAGATCAACCCAGCGCTGCAGCGGCACGCCGAGCGCATGGTCGCGCTGTCGATGGACAAGCTCGACGCCGCCTTCCCCGAGGCCAAGGGTGCACAGGTCGCGCTCGTGGCCGTCCGGGCTTCGGACGGCGCGGTCGTCGCGATGGTCGGCGGCCGGGACTACAGCGGGAGCCAGTACAACCGCGCTCTCCGGGCCGAGCGACAGGCAGGCTCGACCGTGAAGCCGCTGACGCTGCTCGCCGCGCTGGACGAGGACCCCGCGCTGTCTCCCGGGACGTTCCTGCTCGACGAGTCCATCACCCGTACGAGCGACGGAACGACGTGGACGCCGACGAACTACGACGGGCAGTTCGTCGGCGAGATCACGATCCGCGACGCCATCGCCTCGAGCCGGAACATCCCGGCGGTGCTGCTGGCCGAGGAGGTCGGAATGGGCGACCTGCAGCGGATGTACCAGGGGCTGGGGCTCGAGGGCGCCACGCGGCTTCCGAGCGCCGCCCTGGGTGCATTCGAGGCCACGCCGCTCGAGCTGGCGGGGGCCTACACGGTCTTCCCCGGCCAGGGCAAGGTGGCGACGCCGCGACTGGTCCGCTCGGCCACGGACGCCGACGGTTCCTTGCTGATCAACGACGAGCCGTACGTCCGACGCGAGGCCAGCGCGCGCGCCGCGTACATGGCGACCAGTGTGATGGAGACCGTCATCGCCGAGGGGACGGGCACGCGCGTGACGACGTTCGGCGGGACGGGCGCCGTGGCGGGCAAGACCGGAACGACCGACGACTTCCGCGACGCGTGGTTCGTGGGCGTGACCCCCGAGCTGTCCGTCGCCGTGTGGGTCGGGTTCGACCAGGGCAGGAGCGTCGAACTGTCGGGTGCGACGGCGGCGATCCCCACCTGGGCCCGGTTCGTCTCGGGCACGGGCACGACGCGCGGGAGCTTCACCGTCCCCGGCGATGTGGTCGAAGCCGACACCTGTGTCGGTGGGTACGAGGGCCTGACCTGCCTCGAGTGCTCCCCGGAGCTCTACACGAAGGGCGAGGCGCCCGAGCTGGGCTGCGCGCCGCCCATCGTGACCGACTTGATGGACCTGCTGCCCTTCGGGGGGCCCGTGTCGACCGAGGGCGACGAGGCGCTCGAGGAGCTCAAGGAGAAGCGGCGGAAGAGGCGGAAGAAGCTGTTCGGGTTCTGAAGTCGATGGGCATCGTGCCTTTCACGGCTCAGGCTCTCGCTACCTCGAGTTCGTCTCTGGAGGTGCTCCAGCCACGGACTGTCTTACCGCTCGTGCTGTGGGCCGGCCGACTTCGTCGGCTATCGGCCCGCACTCCCGGGGAAGCCCTCGGCACCTCGCTGGCGCTCGGTACCGCGCCGCCGAGTGGCCATGCTCAGCCGGGCTCGTGCCTCGCTCCAGCTTCCGCGTGGCCCGGCGACGGGCTTCTTCGGCCCTTTGGGCCGGCTCGCCCTCCGGGCTCGTTGTTCCGGAGACGAACCCCGCGAATCTGCTCCAGGGCAAGGGGGTATGCAAAGGGGGGAACGCAGTTCCTCCCTTGCTCAGGGGGTCGAAGCGAGGAACGAGCTGAGGCACCCGTCGAGGCCGCAGCGAGCCTGCGAGCGGTGCGCGGCCGCAGCGCGAAGCGCAACGGAGCCGAGCGCACCGTCAGAGACCGATTCGAGGTACCGAGTTCAAGCGGCCGTCGAGACCGCGCGGGCAGGTCGTGGCCACAGCAACTTCGAAGACGAACTCGAGGCAGCGAGCAACCAGCCGTCGGAAGCAGCAAAGCCCTCAGTCCCGCCGGCGAATCGCCAGTCCAGCCAGGAGCACGAGCCCCAGCGGCGCCACCGGCAGCTCACCCGAAGCACACCCGAACAGGCCGGGCTTCTCTTCCTCGTCGACCGGCTCGGGCTCGGGCTCGGGCATCGGGAGCTCGGGGATGCCGTACTCCTCGCACCAGCTCCGCGAGCCGTCCTCGCACCGAGCCGTCAGCTCGGCGTCGATCCACTCCAGGTAGGCGTCGACGCGGGTGTCGACGCCCCCCTTCTTCTTGCAGTCCGTGTCGTCATACGCATGCGAGGTCACGCCGACGAGCCGCATCGTCTCGAGCGACTCGGTCTCGGCCCAGAAGAAGCTCGGACCGCCCGAGTCGCCGTGACACTTCCGGACGTCGTTCTTCTCCGCACCGATCTGCATCTCGGCGTCCCCGAGCTCGGCGATGTGCGTGAAGCCCATCATCTTCTCGCCGGACACCTCGCCGTCCTGCTCCTGCTGTCCCCAGCCGACGACCGCGACCTCGGAGCCCTCCTCCAGCTGGAGCGCCTCGTCGGCGGTCGGCAGGTACGCGAACGGCGCATCGCTGGGCTCGTCGAGGAACAACAGCGCGATGTCGTAGTTCTCGGCGATCCCGACATCCATCGAGAACAGGTCCCACTCGGGGTGCATCGTCCAGTCCCAGGCGGCGATGGCGTCGTTCGGCCACTGCGCCTTGGCCCCCGTCGTGTGGGCGGTCAGGTCCGGGCTGCGGCTCCACCGGATGTCGATGTCCTCGAGCGTGCCGTAGCCGTACGTGTACGAGTCCGGGTCCACGCAGTGCGCGGCCAGGAGGACGACGTCCGGAGCGATGAGGGTGCTGCTGCAGCTCAGCGTTCGGACCGGACCGGCGCCCCAGGAGCCCATGTCCAGGTAGGCGTCGAGGATGGTCGCGCCGGTCATCGGGTAGTCGTCCCAGCTCGCGGGCTCGCCGTTGATGATCTTGGCGTCCTGGGCGAAGGCCAGCGTCGTCAGCAGGTGGATCACGTCGTCTCCATGGTGTCGGCGAAATCAAACACTTTGAAGGGGCCGTCGTGTCAGGCCCTCGTCAGGGCGTCAGGGTGCCGGAAACAGCCCGTCGAGCAGGTGGAATGCCGCCCGGTGGGCCGTCGCACGCTCGGGAGACTCCTGCCAGGGTCGCTCCCGCTCTCCGCCCATCGCCGCGTTGGCCAGGAGCTCGGGCGCGAGCAGCAGGCGCACACCGTCGATCTCCACGACGACCGGGACACCCTGGGCGGATGCGATGACGGTGCCAGCTCGATCCAGCCGGATCGGCGAGAGCGTGACGGGCTCCTCGGCCGGGACCTCGTCGAACACGGGGTTCCGAAGCTCGGGGTGCGGCTCGTGCCAGGTGAGCCCACTGACCGGCTCGCCGGCCTCCCACGAGAGCCCCAGCTGCTCGAGCACCGCCAGGCTGCCCGCGTGCTCGGGGTCGATGACCGCCAGGACGTGGTCCCGATCCAGGAGCTCGACCAGATCGGCGCGCTCGGCCTCGGGCAACAGCAGGACGCCCTGGCTGTCGGTCGCCGCGTCCGCTGTGCAGAACTCGGGGTAGCTGCGCTCCTCGGACAGGCGCTGGACCTGGACCGACATGGTGCGGAAGCCGTAGTCGGCCGCGGACGTGCACAGCGACCGGTTCCCTCCGACCACCGTGACCGAGCGGGGTCCCCTCACCTCGAGATCCAGGTCCGTGCCCATCGCCCAGCCCAGCGCGTTCGCGAACAGCCGGCTGTTGTCCTCGTACCCGACGAGCGTCGAGCCCCACGCGTTCTGGTCGGCCAGGACCACGACGCGGCCCTGCCCGTGCCGGCCCGCGAGGACCACCGAGTGCGGCCCGGCGAGCTCGTCGTCGTCCCACTTCAGGTTCCCGGTGAACCCGGACGACTCGGCCTTCTTGTAGGGATCCAGCAAGTCCGCCCAGCCCTCGGCCGAGTTCTGCATCAGCCCGTCGAGTTCGCTGTCGTCGTGGGGCTTCACGACGCCGCCGTTCATCCAGCCGGCGATGTCCACGTCGCGCGTCACGGGGTGCTCGACTTCGCTCGGCCGGACCCGGATCCAGGCCACAGAGCGCGGCGACAGCCGATTGCCATCCCCTCGGTCCGAGGCCGTGTTGGGCCAGATGTCGAAGCCGAAGGCGTCCGAGAGCTCCTGGAGCATCTCCGCGTGGAAGTAGCAGTTCGTGTGGTCGGTGATCAGGACCAGCCCGCCGCCGTGCCGCACGAACGACTCGAGCGCCAGGACCTCGCTGTGGCGAAAGCCCGGGTTGTCCCCGCTGACCAGGTTGATGAACACCGCGCTGGCTCCGCCGAGCGCGCCGGGGGTCCAGGGCTCCCAGACCGGCTGCAGTCGAACGCCGCTGACTCGCGCCGGCTCGAACGCCCGATGGAGCCCGTGCTGGCTGTCGTAGCTGTAGGCGTCGATCGTCAGCGAGTCGGTCTCGAGCTGCTTGGTCGCGTGCCGCCGGTCGATCAACAGGGGCCCGTCGCCGCGCGGCGGGTCCCAGCCGAACCAGGTGTCCGGCCACCACGGGATCGCCAGCCCGCCCTCGGTGTCGCGGAAGTCCCAGTACCCCGCGCTCACCGCGTACTCGGGCAGCGGGTCGATCCACGGCTCGTATGTGGGGCCCGACTCGAGCTGCGTGGCGAGGGCTCCGCCGACCAGCCCGAGCCCGACGACGCCACCGATGGCGAGGCGCTTCACGGGACGGCGACCAGCGAGGCTTCCGCTCCACCGAGCACGAGGATCCAGTCGTTGTCAGGCTCGAGCATGTGGAGCCGGAAGGTATCCCCCTCCCCGCTGAACTCCCAGCCCGCCTCCCGCGCGGCCTTGTAGAAGAAGCGTCGGTTCTCGCCCCGTCGCACCACGAGCACGTCGTCCTCGACCGAGACATCGGCCTGCTCGAGCGGCCCGTCCGGGTACGTCGCGGACAGCCGGCTGAGGTTCACGCCGCCGTGCACCTCGTCGACCCAGGCCTGCAGGCTGTAGCTGGCGATGCAGTTGTTCTGGCTCTCGCCCTCCTGGAACCAGACGACGCGCGCCGGGTCGTTGTTGAGGCGGATGCACCGGTCGACGACCCACACGTTGGCGCCCTCGGGCAGCGCCCGGATGTCGTCCTCGATGGCGAGCACCGAGCCGGTGACGTCGTCGTTGAGCCCCCAGTCCTCGTCGGGGTGGACGAGCGGCGTGTGCGGCACGATGAAGCCGACCGCGCAGAGCGCTGCCCACCGCGCGTACCGATGGTGGAGGACGAACGCGAACACCGTGCACCAGCCCAGGAGCGGCAGGTAAAGGTGCCGGCGACCGTAGACGCCGAGCACCCCGAACAGCAGCAGCGGGAGCACGAGCCAGACCAGGCCGACGAGCGCGCCGCGCTGGTCACGAACGCTGTACGCGGCCGCTGCGACGCCCGTGGTCGCCAGGATCCCGAGCGCCAGTTGCGGCCCCCAGCTCCAGTCGACGAAGTGATGCCCGAAGCCTGGAGCCAGCAGCTCCAGCGCGGTCGTTCGCAGGACCCACTCGAGCCCGTACAGGTTCAAGACCGAGTCCGAGTAGCCGCCGGCGCCGTCCAGCACCCAGCCGCGCATCACCAGAAAGACGAGCAAGCCGACGACCAGCGGGGCCCCCGTTCGGAAGGCGGCTCGACGCCCGTACAGGAACGCCGCGCCGATGGGGAGCGCCGGGATGACAGCGAGCGCCGACTCCTTCGTGCCCATCGCGAGCAACGCCGCGACCACGGCGACCGCGAGCCGCCGCGTGAGCAGCGCCCAGGTCCCCAGCAGGACGAACACCGCCATCAGCACGTCGATGCTCCGGGCCACCGCCGGCACGACCTCGACGGCGATGGGGTGGAGTCCGAAGAGTGCCCCCGCCGCGAGCGCGACGCTCTGTCGCCCACCGGCTGCTCGCACGACCGCGCCGAGCCCGAGCACGCAGACGAGATGAAGAGACAGGTCCCACGCCTGCCACAGAGCGGCGGAAGTACCCAGGACTGCGCGCATTCCCCAGAAGTGCAGGTTCACGACCGGGCGGAAGAAGTTGGCGTTCCGACCGCCGACGCCATCGGTCAGCGGCATCGTCAGCTGGTAGCTGAACGGCTGGTTCGCCGCGACGACGTCCGCCCAGGCGTCCGTGTCGGTGAAGCCGAGATCCAGCTGCCAGCGATACGCGAACACGACCACGGCCAACAGAGCCGCCCACGCCAGCGGCCATCGCTTCATGCGGCGGGGAGCCGTCCCGTCGCGTGCAACAGCTCGAGGTTCAGGATCGCCGCGCCGGCGGCCCCTCGGAACGTGTTGTGGGCGAGGCAGTAGAACTTGATTCCCATCACGGGGCAGGCCTCGACCCGGCCCACGCTGACGGCCATGCCGTTGCCGCGCATCGCGTCCAGGCGAGGCTGCGGACGGTCTCGGCGGGTGTCCACGTGGATGAGCGGGGTCGGCGAGGACGGCAGCTCGGGAGCGCGCGAGGTGAAGCCCCGCAGCGCCTCGAGGACCTCCTCGACCGACGGGTCGCCCGCGAGGCGCGCCTGCACGCTCATCAGGTGGCCGTCCGCGACACCGACCCGCACGCACCGCGCGCTGCTGGGGAACGAGGCGCCCAGGATCTTCTGGGGCTCCTCGGTGAGCTTCTCCTCCTCGTCGCCGGGGTGCGGGTGCACGTTGCCGACAATGTCCCAGGCCGACTCGCCCGGGTAGCCAGCTCCGCTGACGGCCTGCCAGCTCGAGATGCAGACCGCCTCGACAGGCCACTTCTCGTGCAGCGGCGCCAGCGCGATGCCGAGCGGGACGGCGCAGCAGTTGGGGTTCGTCAGGATGAAGCCAGTACCCGGCTGACGGTCCAACCAGCTGAGATCGCTTGGGTTCACCTCGGGAATGATCAAGGGAACGTCCGGATCCATCCGGAAGCTCGACGCGTTGCTCACGACGCCGTACCCGGCCGCTCGGAACGCCGGCTCGGCCGTCTTGGCGGTGCTGCCCGGGAGCGCGGACAGGGCGACCCGGATGCCGTCGGGCACCGCCTCGGGCGCGGTCGAGACCACCGGCAGGTCGAACACCCAGGCCGGGGGCTCGTCGCCTTCGAGCCGCCAGGTGCAGGCGTCGCCATAGCGCTTGCCCGCAGACCGCTCGGACGCGCAGAGCGCCCCGATCTCGAACCAGGGGTGGTTCAGCAGGAGCTGGACGAGGCGCTGGCCGACCATGCCGGTCGCGCCGAGGATGGCGACGGGGATGCGAGACATGTCGATCTCCGCCTAACCGCGCGGGTGACTCGCCGCGTGGATGCGCTTCAGCCGCTCGCGCGCCACGTGGGTGTAGATCTGCGTGGTCGAGATGTCCGCGTGTCCGAGCATGAGCTGAACGGCACGCAGGTCGGCGCCGTGCTCGAGCAGATGGGTCGCGAAGCTGTGGCGCAGCTTGTGCGGTGACACCTGGCGATGCGGGATGTGCGCCAGCGTCGCGTAGTGCTTGATGCGGTACCAGAATGCGCTGCGGGAGAGCGCCTTGCCGCGAGGAGACAGGAAGATCCAGGGCTTCTCGAGTTCGGGGTCGAGGTCCTTGCGATGCCCGTTCACCCAGGCCTTCACGCTCAGCGCGGCGCGGTCCCCCATCGGCACGATCCGCGACTTGCCGCCCTTGCCGGTGACCACGATCCATCCCCGGTCCGACAGCTGCTCGAGCTGGAGGTTCAGGAGCTCGGACACGCGCAGGCCCGCCGAGTACAGGAGCTCGAGCATCGCCGCGTCCCGCTGACCGATGGCCAAGCTGCGGTCCGGGGCCGCCAGGAGCGCGTCGACCTGTTCCTCGCTCAGCACGTCCGGGAGCTTCGTCGTGAAGCGGGGGGTGTCGATCAGGAGCGAGGGATCCTCGGCCAGGATCCGCTCGCGCACCAGGAACTGGAAGAGCTGACGGAACGCTGACCGGTGCCGTGCCGCGCTGCGCAGCCCTCGGCCGGTGTCCAGCAGGTGGCCCATGTACTCGGTCAGCATCTGCCGCTTCACCCCGCCGGGCTCGTCGACGTCGTGCTCGTCGGCCAGGTAGGCCTGGAGCGCCGCCAGATCCCGAGCGTAGGACGCCAGCGTGTTGGCCGAGAGCCGACGCTCGACGCGAGCGTGAGCCAGGTAGCCCTCGATCGCGCTGTCCATCAGCCTCCCTGGTCCTGCGCCTGGAAGTACGCCTCGATGCCGTCGACGATTCCGGTCGCGCTCATCTCCTGGAACAGCGGCTGCCGAAGTCGCATCTCGTCCTCGGGATGGGTCAGGAAGCTGGCCTCGTACAGGATGGCCGGCATGCGGGTCGACACGAGCACGTAGAACAGCGCGGTCTGGACGCCCAGGTCCCGGATCTGCTCTTCGCCGTAGACGCCCTGCAGCTCGGTGATGACGTTCGTCTGCACCAGGGCGGCCAGGTCCCCGGACAAGCGGTTCGTGCCCGCCACCGACAGCTCGGCGATGAGCGCGTCCATGGGCATCTCGGACTCGGCGACCAGCGCGTTCTCACGACGGGCGACGCGCGCGGCCCCGCTGTCGCTGGCGGTGTCCATGTAGAAGGTCGTGATGCCCCACGCCGTCGGCCCAGGCGCGGCGTTGGCGTGGATCGACACGAACAGGTCCGCATCGACGGCGTTCGCGATGGCGGCGCGGTCGCCGAGCGGGATGAAGACGTCGGTGTCCCGCGTGAGGACGACCTCGACGTCCAGCCGCTTCTCGAGCTCCTTGGCGACCTTCTTGCTGAGCTGGAGCGCGATGTCGGCCTCGTGTGTGCCCGTGCACCCCGACGCGCCGGGGTCGTGTCCACCGTGCCCGGCGTCGATGACGACGATGCGGCGCTCCTTGCTGACCCCCTCGCCCTTTCGAGCCAGCGAGACCCCATCGATCCACGCCTCCAACATCTCGGCGTCGGGCAGCGAGGAGTCCGGGATGGCGCCCGGAGCCTTCAGGTCCAGCAGCAGCCCCGAGCTGCCGACCGGTGTGACCGTGAGCTCGCGCGAGGCAGTCATCTCCACGCCGACCTGCACGTTGCCTTCCAGATCCGCGAGCACCACCCGCTCGACCCCACCGTCGCCGACGGGGATGGTGAACCGGTCGCCGTCCCGCGCGTACGCCTGCATCAGCGCGTTGTCGAGCGTGGTCTCCGGCAGGAGCACCGTGCCTCGGGCCGGCACGCCGTTCTTGGCCGGCGTCGTGCGAGCGCTCGCACCGTTCACGGGCGCGTCGGTCAGCAGCAGCACTCGGGCGTGGTCGTCCCCGATGAAGATGCGGACCTGCTCCAGGTCGGCCGCCTGGGCGAGTCCGGCAAGGAGCCAGATCACTCGTGCTCCTTCAGCCGGTAGAGCGCCTGCAGCGCCTCACGAGGGCTCATCGCGTCCGGGTCGATCTCCGCCAGCAGCTCGCGCAGGCCGTCGCCGGCTTCTGCTTCGGGCTCCGGGGGACGGGCCCCGAAGAGCGCCAGCTGCGGCGTCGGGTTGGTCGCCGCGTGCTTCTCGAGCTGGGTCAGGAGCGTCTTGGCCCGCTCGACCACACCCCGAGGCATGCCCGCCAGCCGCGCACACTGGATGCCGTAGCTGCGCGAGGCTCCGCCTTCCTTCAGCCGGCGAAGGAAGAGGATGCGCTCACCCCAGAGCGAGATGGCGACGGACACATTGGCCACGCCGGGTCGACTGTCCGCGAGCTCCACGAGCTCATGGTAGTGCGTCGCGAACAGCGTCCTGGCCCGAATCCGGTCGTGCAGCGCCTCGGCGACGGACCAGGCGATGGCCAGGCCGTCGTAGGTCGAGGTCCCCCGTCCGATCTCGTCGAGCAGGACCAGACTGCGCTCGGTGGCGTGGTGGAGGATGTTCGCGGTCTCGCTCATCTCGACCATGAACGTGGACCGGCCGGTCGCCAGGTCGTCGCTGGCTCCGACTCGAGTGAAGACGCGATCACACAGACCGATGCGTGCGGCGTCCGCGGGGACGAAGCTC
This sequence comes from Pseudomonadota bacterium, assembly GCA_024228935.1. Classification (GTDB taxonomy): domain Bacteria; phylum Myxococcota_A; class UBA796; order UBA796; family CAJQPC01; genus JAAESX01. The sequence continues at coordinate 5,368 of JAAESX010000094.1, read as the reverse complement.
CCGATCTGGGCCATCAGCGCGATGAGCGCGGTCTGCCGCATGACCGTGGACTTACCGCTCATGTTCGGGCCGGTGACGATGACCAGGCGTCGGCCCCGAGGCTCCAGGGTCAGGTCGTTCGGCACGAACCGCTCGCCCAGGTCCTGCTGCTCGACGACCGGATGACGGCCGGCGACGATCTCGATGTCCAGGCTCTCGTCGACGACGGGTCGGACGTACCGGTTGTCCATGGCGACGTGGGCCAACGCGGCGTGCACGTCCAGCGCCGCCACCCGCCCCGCCAGCGCCGTGAGCCGCGACACATGGGTCGCCAGCGACTCGCGAAGGTCCGTGAACAGCTGCAGTTCCAGCTGCTTGCGTCGCTCGTCCGCGCCCAGGACCTTCTCCTCGAGCTCCTTCAGCTCGGGCGTGATGTAGCGCTCGGCGTTCGTCAGCGTCTGCTTGCGGATGTACCGGTCGGGCACCTTGTGCACGTTCGCGCGGGTGACCTCGAGGAAGTACCCGAAGACCTTGTTGTACTTGACCTTGAGCGAGGGGATGTCCGTGGCCTCGCGCTCGGTGCGCTCCATGCCGGCGATGACGCCCTTGCCTTCTCGGGCGAGCACGATGAGCTCGTCGAGCTCGTCGTGGAAGCCCGTCCGGAACAGCCCGCCATCCGAGATGGTCGCCGGCGGGTCCTCGACCAGGGTGGCCGTGATGTGCTGGGCAAGGTCCTGCCCCAGGTCCTCGGGGACGATGGCCTGGAGCGCCCGAACCTGCCCAACCGCCTGGAACAGCTCAGGAAGCTGCACGAGCGAGCGTCCGAGCGCCACCAGATCTCGCGCGTTCGCCGTGCGCTGCGCGAGCTTGGAGCCGAGCCGCTCGAGGTCCGCGACCTCCTTGAGCAGCTCACGCAGCCGGCGTCGCAGCGCGCTGTCCTCGACGAGCGCTTGGACGGCGTCCTGACGCTCCTTGATCCGGGCCAGATCGAGCAGCGGGTAGGACAGGTGCTCGCGCAGCAGGCGCCCGCCCATGGCCGTCGCCGTGCGGTCCAGAAGCCCGAGCAGCGTGCCCTTCCGGCCCGTCCCGAACAGGGGGCGCGTCAGCTCCAGGTTCCGGCGCGTGGGCCCGTCGAGGACCATGAAGCCGCTCGTCGCGTACGGACGCAGCGTCGTGACCTGGGGCAGATCGCTCTTCAGGCTGGCTGCGGCGTAGTCCACGAGCAGGGCGGCAGCGCTCAGCGACGGACCCAGCCCCTGGGCGCCGAACCCGCCCAGGTCGCTCACCTCGAACAGCCGGTGCAGGCGTGCCCGCGCGCTGGACTCGTCGACGTCGTGGGCGACAACCGGCTCGATGCGCGGACCTCCTGGGCCCGCGAGACACGTGAGCTCAGGCAGATCGTCCGGGAGCAGGACCTCGCGCGGATGGATGCGACCGAGCTCGTCCTCCAGCGCGACCTGGTTGTCGGGCTCGGTCACCCGCAGATCTCCGGTGCTCACATCCAGCGAGGCCAGCCCCCACCGCTCCCCGTCGAGCACGATGGCGACGAGCCAGCAGGCCTCGCGGGGGGCCAGATCCTCGGGGTGCAGCGCGAGTCCAGGGCTGACGATCCGCGTGATCTCGCGCCGGACGAGGCCCTTGGCCAGCTTGGCGTCCTCAACCTGGTCGGCGATGGCGACCTTGTAGCCGGCCTCGACGAGCGTCTGGACGTAGCCCTTGGCGGCGTGATGGGGCACCCCGGCCATGGGGATGGGCTCGACGTCGCCCTTGTTCCGCGAGGTGAGCGTGAGCTCGCAGACCTCGGACGCGATGCGCGCGTCCTCGAAGAAGACCTCGTAGAAGTCGCCCATGCGGAAGAACAGGATGCTGTCGGGCTCCTGCTCCTTCAGCGTCACGTACTGGACGAACATCGGGGTGCTCGGCGCCCGGCGCCAGTCGCTCACGACCGCCTCAGCAGCGCCGCGTAGAACGCGTCTTCGTCTCCCTGGGGCGGCGCCGTGCAGATCTCGGTCTCCAGGGTCAGGTCCGGGTGCCGCTCGAGCGCAGCCTGGACCCGCTCGGGCCCCTCTTCCGGCTCTGGACTGCACACGGCGTAGACCAGGCGTCCACCGGGAGCGAGCGCGGTGAGGACGCCCTCGACGACCTTGTCCTGGAGGACCGCCATCGCGAAGGGGTCGGTCTCCTTGCGGTTCCAGCGCACCTCCGGGTGGCGCCGCGTGGTCCCGAGCGAGGTGCAGGGCGCGTCGAGAAGCACCGCTCCGAAGGGCTCGCCCTCCCAGCCGCGCTTCGACCAGTCCTGCTTCTTGGTGGCCGCGTCGAGGTTCGTGCGCTCCAGGTTCTCCTCGAGCCGCGTGAGCCGACCCGAGCTCTTGTCACAGGCCGTGACGACCGCTCCGGCCGCGGCCATGCGCATCGTCTTGCCACCGGGCGCCGCACAGGCATCGAGCACCCGCTCGCCCGGCTGGACGTCCAGCAGGTCGCAGGCCATCGCCGCGGCGGGGTCCATGATCCACCAGGAGCCGTCGTCGTAGCCCGGGAGCGCCTCGACCCGGCCGGCTCGGTCCAGGTGCCAGCTCCGCGGAACAACCTTCCCTCCCGCCTCGGCCGGGCGAGCCTCGGGGAACGGGCACACGTCGTCCTTGGTCGCGATGGCAAGGGGCGCCTCGGTGTCCAGGCGGGCGAGCCAGGCGTCCGCATCGGGGTACCGGGAGCGCCAGCGCTCGACGATCCAGGGGGCGTGGTTCGGCACGTCCGGCAGGCGCTGGCCCTGGGCCCTTCGCAGCACGGCGTTCACGAAGCCCGCCTGCTGGCCCCGACCGAGCACCTTGGTCAGCTGGACCGCCTGGTCGACGGCCGCGTGCGCCGGGGTGCGTGAGAAGTGGAGCTCGAACAGCCCGATGTGGAGAGCCATCCGGGACTCTCGGCCGACCCGCTTCCGCGCGTGGGACCGGACCACGGCATCCAGCTGGCCGCGACGCCGTAGGACTCCGAGCACCAGGTGGCGCGCGAGCCCCCGGTCCTCGGGCGAGGCCGGAGCCCACTCGGTGAGCCCGTACTCCGCGTGGCGGCCCTCTTGGACCTCCATCAGTGTGCGGGCCGCGCAGAGGCGTGCCGGGCTCAGCGTGGGCATGACGCTCCCTGGTCCGCGAGCTCCATGTCGACGAGCCGGACGTAGGCGTCCAGGCTCTGTAGCCCTCGGAGCCGGTAGCCGTTGATGAAGACCGTGGGCACCGCCCGGACGTGCTCGCCGGCGGACTCCAGGTCGCGGCGCGTCAGGACTCCGGGGCACGCGGCCTCGAGCTCGGCGAAGCGGGCCTCGGCCTGGACACCCATGTCCGAGTCATCGATCCAGACAGCGAAGTCCAGACCCTGGCTCTCCTGGGCGACGGGGTACCAGCCGTCGGCGTACTCGACGGCCTCGAGCACCTCGACCTTGTCGCTCCCCTCGCCGGCTTTGCGAACGACGCGCTGGGCGACCTGGGCCACGGTCTCGCAGTCGGCGGGCGGCTCGAGGAAGCAGTCCGCCAGGGTGATGCCCTCGTCCATGCACGGCGCACAGGGGCCCGTGACGGTGTTCAGCACCTGGAAAGCGACGTCACGCTGCTCGTCCGGCAACTCGGCGTAGCCGTCGACAGGCAGCTCCACGTGGCGCGACACCTGGATGTACCGGCGCCCATCCGGACGACGGATCTCCTGCTGCACCGTGACGAGCCTCGTCTCGTCGCTCGGCGCGGCGGTCACCGGTTCCGGCTCGGGGCGGTCGCACCCGAGGACAACGAAGAGCCAGGTCATCTCAGACCCAGTCGTCGTCGGCCGCGGCTCCGGTCAGCGCGTGGTCGCGCTCGATCTGCCGGGCGGCTCGTGCCTTGCGGACACCGGCGACCCAGCCCCAGAAGCGACCCAGGATCAGCCCGATGCCACCGGACAGCCCGATGATCCAGGCGACCGGCCAGGGCTCGGGCGTCGACAGCTTCGTCACGCCGAGGTTCCACGAGACGTGGACGGGGGTCGAGTTCTGGACCACGAACGCGTAAAGAAGAACGCCGACCGCCCCCAGAAGGAGCAGGCCGGCGATCCACTTGAAGGTCTTTGCGTTCACAGCTGGACCTTACCGCGCGCTCAGGTGTCGTCGGACAGCTGAGCGGCGATGTCGCCCATCAGGTCGCCCAGGCGAGCGCCCGGCGTGCCCTGGTTGGCCATGTAGTCCTGCGGGGCCACGTCCTCGCCGATCTGGTCGTCCGCGCCGGTCTCCGAGAGGGAGATCTTGCGGTCGTGGGGATCGATGTTGAGGATGCAGACCGTAATCGCGGTGCCCGGGGCGTAGGCCGACTGCCAGTCACCCGAGCTGCTCTTCAGCTCGCTCACGTGGACGAGGCCTTCGACGCCGTCCTCGAGCTCGACGAAGACACCGAAGTCCGCCATGTGGACGACGGGGCCCTGCGTGACCTGACCGAGGAAGTACCGGCCGGAGACGGACAGCCACGGGTCCTCGGAGAGCTGCTTGATGCCGAGGCTGAAGCGCTCGTTGTCGCGGTCGATGTTGAGCACGCGAGCCTCGACCTCATCACCCTTCTGGAACTTGTCCGAGGGGTGACGCATCCGCTGGCCCCAGGAGAGGTCGCTGATGTGGACGAGTCCGTCGATGCCTTCCTCGATGCCGACGAAGATTCCGAAGTCGGTGATGTTCCGGACGTTGCCCTTCACAATCGTGCCGACCGGGTACTGCTCTTCGACCTTGTCCCAGGGGTTGGCCTCGAGCTGACGCATGCCCATGGAGATGCGCTTGTTCTCCATGTCGATGCCGAGCACCTTGGCCTCGACGAAGTCGCCGATGTTGACCAGCTTGCTCGGGTGCTTGATGCGCTTGTTCCAGCTCATCTCGCTGATGTGCACCAGGCCCTCGATGCCGTCCTCGAGCTCGATGAACGCACCGTAGTCGGGGATGGAGACGACCTTTCCGCGGACGATGGAGCCGACCGGGTACTTGTAGTCGACCTCCTCCCACGGATCCGGACGCATCTGCTTGTAGCCGAGGCTGACGCGCTGGCTGTCCTGGTCGAACTTGAGGACCTTGACCTCGATCGTCGCACTGACCTCGAACATCTCCGAGGGGTGGTTGATGCGGCCGTAGCTCATGTCCGTGATGTGAAGGAGGCCATCGATGCCCCCCAGGTCCACGAAGGCACCGTAGTCGGTGATGTTCTTGATCACGCCCTGCATGATCACGCCGACCTGCAGCTTCTTCACGGTCTCGCGGCGACGGCTCTCGCGGTCCTTCTCGAGGAGGACGCGACGGGAGAGCACGATGTTGCCGCGCTTCTTGAACTTGATGATCTTGAACTCGTAGGTCTCGCCCAGGAGCTTCTCGAGGTTCTTGACCGGTCGGAGG